>NZ_JBHMFS010000001.1:0-588127 GCF_051433165.1 Falsiroseomonas sp. E2-1-a4
TCGTTTTTTTTTTTTGTTGTTTTTTTTTCACCCCCCCCCCCCCCCCCTCTTCCCCCCCCCCCCCCCCGCCGCTCAGTCAGAGCCGGAAAAAGCCCGTATCAGGAGGGCTTTTTCTTGGTCGGGTCGACTTCCTCGAACTCGGCGTCCACCACCTTGTCGTCGGGGTTGCCGCCCGGATTGCCACCCGGTGCGCCACCTTCCGCGGCGCCGGCTTCCGCTGCCTGCGCCTTGTACAGCGACTCGCCCATCTTCATCGCGGCCTGGGACAGGGTCTCATTGGCCTTGGTGATGGCCTCGACATCCTGGCCTTCCATCGCGGTGCGCGCCGCGGCGATGGCGGATTCGACCTCGGCCTTCTCGGCGGCCGGGATCTTCTCGCCGTTTTCGCGGATCGTCTTCTCGGTGGAATGCACCAGCGCATCCAGGCCGTTGCGGGCCTCGACCGCCGCGCGCCGCTGCTTGTCGGCCTCGGCATTCGCCTCGGCGTCCCGCACCATCCGCTCGATGTCGGCATCCGACAGGCCGGACTTGGCCTGGATGCGGACCTGCTGCTCCTTGCCCGTCGCCTTATCCTTGGCGGAGACACTGACGATGCCGTTGGCGTCGATGTCGAAGGTCACCTCCACCTGCGGCACGCCACGCGGGGCCGGCGGCAGCCCGGTCAGGTCGAACTGGCCAAGCAGCTTGTTGTCCGACGCCATCTCGCGCTCACCCTGGAACACCTTGATGGTGACCGCGGACTGGTTGTCATCGGCCGTCGAGAAGACCTGGCTCTTCTTGGTCGGGATCGTCGTGTTGCGGTCGATCAGGCGGGTGAACACGCCACCCAGCGTCTCGATGCCGAGCGACAGCGGCGTCACGTCCAGCAGCAGCACGTCCTTGACGTCGCCCTTCAGCACGCCGCCCTGGATCGCGGCGCCGATGGCGACGACCTCATCCGGGTTGACGTTGCGCGCGGGCTCCTTGCCGAAGAACTGCTTCACCAATTCGATGACCTTCGGCATGCGCGTCATGCCGCCGACGAGAATGACTTCGTCAATTTCGCCCGCGGTGACCTGCGCATCCTTCAGCGCCTGCTTGCAGGGCTCCAAGGTCTTGGTGATCAGGTCATCGACCAGCGCTTCCAGCTTCGCGCGGCTGAGCTGCATCACCAGGTGCTTCGGCCCGGAGGCGTCGGCGGTGATGAAGGGCAGGTTCACCTCGGTTTGCTTCGAGCTGGACAGCTCGATCTTTGCCTTCTCGGCGGCTTCCTTCAGGCGCTGCAGGGCGAGCTTGTCGCCGCGCAGGTCGATGCCCTGCTCCTTCTTGAACTCATCCGCCAGGTAGTCGATCACCCGCGCGTCAAAGTCCTCGCCGCCCAGGAAGGTGTCGCCGTTGGTGGACTTCACCTCGAACACGCCGTCGCCGATCTCGAGGATCGAGACGTCGAAGGTGCCGCCGCCGAGGTCGTACACCGCGATGGTGCCGCCCTTCTTCTGGTCCATGCCATAGGCCAGCGCCGCGGCCGTCGGCTCGTTGATGATGCGCAGCACTTCGAGGCCGGCAATCGCGCCGGCTTCCTTGGTCGCCTGGCGCTGGGCGTCGTTGAAGTAGGCCGGGACGGTGATGACCGCCTGCGTGACCTTCTCACCGAGATAGGCCTCGGCGGTTTCCTTCATCTTGGTGAGGATGTTCGCGCTGATCTGCTGCGGCGCGTAGGACTTGCCGTCGGCCTCGACCCAGGCATCGCCATTGGCGGCGCGGGTGATGGTGTAGGGCACCAGGCCCTTGTCCTTGTTCACCATCGGGTCGTCGAAGCGACGGCCGATCAGGCGCTTCACGGCATACAGCGTGTTGGTCGGGTTGGTGACCGCCTGGCGCTTGGCGGATTGGCCGACCAGACGCTCGCCATTCTTGGTGAAGGCGACCATGGAGGGGGTGGTACGCGCGCCCTCCGCATTCTCAATAACCCTGACGTCCTTGCCTTCCATGATGGCGACGCAGGAATTGGTGGTGCCGAGGTCGATGCCGATGACCTTGCTCATCCGAGTGTCTCTCCTGTGCGGCGGACGGGTACGGCCCTTGCGGCACCGTTCCCGCCCCCTGATCCGTAACGGATGCGGGGTGGGTGAAAAGGCGGCGGTGACAGGGACGCCCTGCCTCGCCGCGTGACCGTCATGTATTCAGGCAGGGCGGCATGGACAAGACCCGCGCATTGCCCGGGCCTTGGAAAGACTCGCAATTCCCGTATTCGTGGCGGCGTCGCACCGGTAAGCTTCGTGGACGAGATGATCCAGCACCTCCCCCCCCACCCGCAGCGCGACGTGCTGACGGGCGAACTCCATGCCCGCCCGCCGCTGCCGTTGCAGACGCCGGTGGCGATCAGCCGACTGGCCCTGTCCGGGGAGGCCGGCGGCGAACGCGGCGCCGGGGTGGCGCATCTCGCCGCGCTCTGCCGCCGCTATGGCGTGACCCCGCCGGCGCCAGGGTCGGATTTCGTCATGGCGGATTTCGGCGCCTTCCGCGTGCGCTACGAACGCCATACCGAATTCGATGGCTGGACCTTCCTGCGCCCCGGCCTGTCCGACCACCCGGAAGACCCCTTCGCCTTCACCGCCATCGCCGCGGTGCCGACGGACTGGCTGGCCGCCCTGCCCGGCCACACCCTGGTCGCCGCGCATATCGCCGTGCTCCCCACCGCCGGCGAGGATGAAGCCCCGCCCCCGGGCTGCTTCGCGCCCGATGGCCTGGCCGGCGCCAGCCTCTCCGGCGCCACCGCCACCGCCTGGACCGATTTCCGCCTCGGCCCAGACGGCTTCACCCGCATCCTGTTGCAGGACCACGGCCTGACCCCCGCACTCGCCGGCCGCCTGGCCCAGGCGCTGTGGGAGATCGAGACCTACCGGCTGTTCGCCCTGCTGGCCCTGCCGCCCGCCCGCGCCGCCTCGGGCGAACTCGCCCGCGCCTCGGACCGCCTGGCCACGCTGTCCGAACGCCTGACCGGCCTCGCCGAGTTGGAGGCGGAACGGGCGGCGCTGGAGGAACTCTCCGAACTCGCGACCGGCATCGAACAGATCGCCAATGCCACGGCGGACCGCTTTTCCGCCGCCAACGCCTACCACGCCCTGGTCGGCCGCCGCCTTCAGGTGCTGCGGGAGGAACGGTTGCACGGCCTGCCCACCCTCACCGAATACCTGGAACGCCGGCTGGACCCGGCGCTGGCCACCATCCAGGCCACCGGCGCCCGCATCTCCGCCCTGTCCGTCCGCTGCGGCCGCGCCGTGGACCTGCTGCGCGCCCGCGTCGCCGTGGCGCAGGAAGCACAGACCCAGAAACTGCTCGCCGCCATGGCGGAGACCGGCCGCGCCCAGCTCCGCCTGCAGGAAACCGTCGAAGGCCTCTCCGTCGCCGGCATCAGCTACTACGTGCTGTCACTCGCCGGCTACGCGCTGAAACCCCTGCCCTGGGGCACACTGCGCCTCGACATCATCCTGGCTGCCCTGGTCCCCGTGGTCGCCGGCCTGGTCTGGATCCGGATGCGGCGGCGGCGGCGGAAGCAGGCGAAGTAGCGCCTGTGATTGCCAGGGGGCTTTGCCCCCCGGCACCCCCCACAAAGGGCTTTGGCCCTTTGAACCCATGCCTTGAAGGGACAGGTTGGAGGAGGGGCCGGCGCGACCGCGGATGGAGCGGGACCGCATGCCCCTCCTCCAACCTGTCCCTTCAAGGATGTCCAGAGGGCGAGCCAGCTGGCGGGGAGCGCGAGGGGCAACGCCCCTCGTGAATCAGCCGCGCAACAGCGCCGCCTACTTCCCCGCCACCACCACCATCGCCGGCTTCAGAAGCCGGCCGTGCAGGGTCCAGGCCGGGGTCCAGGCCTGGATGACGGTGCCGGGTTCGGTGCCTTCGGGGGCCGGTTGTTCGGCCATGGCCTGGTGCAGTTCCGGGTCGAAGGCTTTGCCCTGGGGGTCCAGCTTGGCGATGCCGTGGCGTTCCAGCATGGTCACGAAGGCGCGTTCGACGCCTTCGAAGCCGCCGCGGAGCTTGCCGAGAATTTCGGCCTCATCCTCGGCGGCCGGCGGAAGGCTATCCACGCCGCGGCGCAGGTTCTCGGCGGTTTCCACCACGTCGCGCGCGAATTTCTGCACGGCGTAGAGGCGCGCATCCTCGATCTCGCGCTTGGTGCGGGTACGCAGGTTCTGCATATCCGCTTCCGCGCGCAGCCATTTGTCGCGCATCTGGCCGAGTTCGGCTTCCAGCGCGGCGATGCGTTCCGCGTCGGTCGGCGCTGTCGCGGTTTCGGGGCTGCTCGGCTCGGCATGGGCTTCGGTCGCGCCGGTATCGGCGGGATTCGGCGTGTCCTGGGTATCGCTCATGGATCGGGTGTTCTGACTCGCAGAGTGGGGTCGGCGTGCTGACCTTCACCTAAGCGCCCCGATGGGGCGCGGCAAGGACTTGAAGCCCCAGCCGCTCCGTCCGGGCCGCTCCGTCCGGGCCGCGCCGTCCGGGCCGCGCCGTCCGGCGCCGTTCAGGCGGCCCGCAGCCCCGCCACCGTGGCCTGGAGCGAGTTGCGCAGGGAATCGGCGCTGGAATCCAGCGTGCGGGCGGTGGATTCGAGTTGTTCGACCGCCTTGGCCGTGGCGCCGATGGCGCTTTCCGCATGGCCGACAGCGCCCGAGGCGCGTTCGGTGCTTTGCGCCACGCGCTGCGCGGTGCGGGCGATTTCCTGGGTGGCGCTGCCCTGTTCCTCGACCGCGGCGGCCATGGCGGTGGACACATTCTCCAGCTCCGCCACCACCTCCACGATGCCGCGGATGGCGTTGACCGCCTCCCCCGTCGCCGTCTCGATGCCGCCGGCCTGGCGGCCGATTTCCTCGGTCGCCTGGGCAGTCTGGGCGGCCAGCGCCTTCACCTCGCCTGCCACCACCGCGAAGCCCTTCCCGGCCTCCCCGGCGCGGGCCGCCTCGATCGTGGCGTTCAGCGCCAGCAGGTTGGTCTGGCTTGCGATGGCGCCGATCAGGCGCACCACCTCCCGAATGCGGCCGGCGCCTTCCGACAGGCCCGTGACGATGCGGTCCGTGTTGCGGGCGCGGTCCGCCGCGGCGCGGGCCACGCCGGCGGCGCTGGCCACCTGGCGCGTCACTTCCTGCACCGAGGCGGCCAACTCCTCCGCCGCCGAGGCCACGGTCTGCACATCCATCGCCGCTTCGGTGGTGGCGGAGGCCGCGGCCTGGGCCGCTTCCGTGCCGGTGCGGGCGGCCTGGGTCAGGCTGTCCGCCGCCGTGCCGAGGTCGCGCGCGGCGAGGGTGAGCTGGCTGCTGCAGCCACCGATCTCACCCTCCACCTGGCCGGCCAGGGCGATGCGCCCGTCCTGCGCCAGGCGGGCGGAGGCGGCTTTCTCGGCCTCCTTCCGCGCCCGTTCCGCTTCCTCCCGCTGCCGGGCGGCCTCGGTCTCGGCCTGGGCGGCGGAGGCGGCGGCGGCGGCGCGTTCCAGATGGGTCAGCAGCATCAGTAGCGCCGCCGCTTCCGCCACCAGGATGCCGGTATGCAGCGCCACGCGGCCCAGCGTGCCCTCGCCGCCGAAGACCGCCATCGGGGCCAGTTCATTCAGCACGGTGTGGTGCAGCGCGACGGTGACGGCGGCCAGCACGATCGCGCGGCGATCCACCAACCCGGTCAGCACGGCCAGGCCCGCGAAATAGGCCATATGCATGTCGGTCCGCAGCCAGGGTGCCACCGCCCAGACCAGCACGGAGACCTGCACCATCAGCGCCACCGCGATCATCTGCCGGGCCACCGGCGCCGCCACATCGCGCAGCCCGACGCCAAGCGCCGCGAGCGCCGCCAGCGTGGCGAGCCCGCAGCCGCCCCAGATCTCGAGGCTTTCGCCGCCCGAGAGCCAGGCCACCGGCGCGGCGATGGCGGCGAGTCCGATGAGAAGCGCCAGCAGGGCCCGTCCACTGCTGCGGCGGATATGATCCAGGTTCATCAGTTTGATTTTCCAGGGAGGACAAAAGGGCCCGCGCCGGTGCAGGGCGCGCGGCCATAGGCGGGCACGACCAGCCAGGCGCCGGATTCGGTGCTGGCGGGAATGGTGTTGGGCGCGACCAGCGCCACGGTCAGCGGGCCGAGCCGACGGATCGTGATCGGGTCCCAGCCGGGTTCCGCCAGCACCCGCAGCAGCGCGGCGCCTTCCGCCACGCCGTGGCCGAACACCAGCGCGAGCGGCTGGCCGGCCCGCGGCTGGGCCTGCGCCAGGCCGAGGCCGGCCGTCGCCAGCCCCAGCAGCAGCACCGGAAGCAGGGGAGCCCTGGGTCGATCGGAAGGTTTATTGGACATCTCCGCGCATCTTCGCAGCGCTGCGCAAAAATTGTCTTAAGCCGCCACGGCACGGCAGCCCTGTCGCCTGATTTCCGCGCGCCCGGTTCCGGCCTACACAGGGTGAATGCTACGTAGCGTCTTCACAGTCGGCGGCTGGACCATGGCGAGCCGCATCCTCGGCTTCGCCCGGGATATGCTGATCGCCGCCCGCCTCGGCGCCGGGCCCGTGGCGGATGCCTTCTTAATCGCGCTGAAGCTGCCCAACCTGTTCCGCCGGCTGTTCGGCGAGGGCGCCTTCAACGCCGCCTTCGTGCCGGCCTTCGCCGGCAGTTTCGCCCTGGATGGCCCGGCCAAGGCGCGCGCCCTGGCCAATTCGCTGGCCGGGCTGATGTCCATCTGGCTGGCCTGTCTGGTGATCCTCGGCATCGTCTTCATGCCGCAGGTCCTGTTCGTGCTGGCGCCGGGGTTTTCCGGGGAAAGGCTGGCGCTGGCCATCGAGCTGACGCGGATCACCTTCCCTTATCTGCTGTTCATCTGCCTGGCCGCCCTGGTCTCCGGCGTGCTGAACGGGATGAACCGGTTTGCCGCCGCGGCCGCCGCGCCGGTGCTGTTCAACGTGATCGCCATGGCGGCGCTGCTGGGGCTGACGCCCTATGTGGCGACGCCGGGGCATGCGCTGGCCTGGGGTGTCGCGGCGTCCGGCATCGCGCAGTTGGCGCTGCTGCTGGTGGCGGTGCGGATGGCGGGCATGGTGATCAATCCGCTGTCGCGTCCGCGCATGACGCCGGATGTGAAGGCGGTTCTGAAGCGGATGGTGCCGGGGCTGTTCGGCGCCGGGGTCACGCAGCTCAACCTGGCGATCGATGTGGTGCTGGCCTCCCTGCTGCCGGCAGGGGCGGTCAGCTACCTGTATTATGCGGACCGGGTGGCACAATTGCCTCTTGGCGTGATCGGCGCGGCGATCGGCACGGCGCTGCTGCCGCTGCTGGCGCGGCAGCTTCGCACCGGGCGGCGGCTGGCGGCACACCAGAGCCAGAACCGCGCGCTGGAATTGTCGCTGGCCCTGGCCCTGCCGGCGGCGGTTGCCATCGCCGTCACCGCCTGGCCGATCATCGCCACCCTGTTCGAGCGCGGGTTGTTCGACAGCCGCGCGACGGATGCCACGGCGGCCGCCCTGGTGGCCGGCGCCTTCGGCCTGCCGGCCTTCGTGCTGGTGAAGGCGCTGACCCCGGGTTTTTTCGCACGCGGCGACACGGCCACGCCGGTGAAGGTGGGCATCGGTATCGTCGCGCTGAACCTGGCGCTGAACCTGGCGCTGATTCCGGTCCTGGCGCATGTCGGCATCGCGCTGGCGACCTCCATCGCGGCCTGGGTGAATGTGGCGGTGCTGGGTGTGTTGCTGATCCGCCGCCGGCAGCTCGTGCTGGATCGCCGCCTGCGCCGGCGGGTGCCTCGGCTGCTGGCGGCCGCGCTGGTAATGGGCGGCGTGCTGCTGGTGCTGAACCTGGCGCTGTTCCCGCAGACCGGCACGCTGGCGCGCTTCCTGGCGCTGGCCGGCTTGGTCGCGGCGGGGCTGGTGACCTATTTCGGCGCCGCGCAGATCCTGCGCGGGCTGGATCTGCGCGAGACGGTGCGGCTGATGCGGCGCCGCTCCGGCTGATACGGGCTACTGCAGCGCCAGGCGCAGCCCGAGGCCGAAGAAGTCCGAACCGCTTCCCTGCGGCGCGATGACGCCGAAGATGCCGGAGCGGTGGTGCAGCCGCGGCACCAGGGTCAGCTGCGGCAGAGCCGCGTGGCTGAACTCCGCCTCGAAAGCCAGGTAGTTCATGAATTTGCGCGGCTGCTGGTTGTTCACCACCCCCTCATAGGTCGGGCGGGACAGGGCGTAGGACAGGCCCTCCGCCACCGCCAGATTCATCCGCCACGGCCCGGCGAGGGTGATCTCGCGGGACCGCAGGGCCAGCGCCAGGGTCGCCTCGCCATGACGCTGCAGGCCCGTATGCCAGCCGAACTGTCCTTCCAGCTCGATTGAGGCGCCATCCAGCAGCCGGCCGACCACCGGCAGGTCCATCCGCAGCTCCGGCACCAGCACCCGGCTCAGCGCGAGGGAGGTGAACTGGCTGTCCTCGGGCTCGAAGCCGCCGCCGATGAAGCCGCGCGGCTTCATCCACTGGCCATGATAGGCGGTGGCGAACCAGCTTCGGTCCCGCGAGGGGGACTCCGCGACGGCCGGCAGCGCCAGCCCGCAGGCGCCCAGCGCCGCCGCTCCGATCATCGACAAGCGCCGCATGCAGATCTCCGTGGTGGGTTTCCCCTACACAAAGCGCAGCGGCGCCGTTCGTTGCCGTCCATCGTCAGACTGCCGGCCGAACCTCCACCCCGCGCAGCCCCGCCGCCAGCACCTGGCGCAGATCCGGCAGGGACAGCGCCACGCAGCCCTCGGTCGGCGCGTAGTCCGGGCGGGCCAGATGCAGGAAGATGGCACTGCCGCGACCGCGCTCCACCGGCGCATCGTTCCAGCCGAGGATGCCGATCAGGTCGTACACCGCATCACTGCGCCACAGCACTTCATGCCGACCGTCGAAGGGCAGGCGGACAGGGCGGTTATAGGCGCGGTCGCCCGTGTCGTCGCACCAGCCATCCTGCGGCGCCAGCGGCTCCACCGGCACGGCGCAGGCGGGCGGCGGGCCGCGGTCGGCGCGGTACAGCAGGCGGCGCAACGGCATGCGGGCGGCCGGGGTGGCGGCATCGCCTTCCTGCTTGCGCACCGGCGGCACCACGCCGCCCTTGCCGAGGGCGCAGCGCAGGATCCGCCCCTGGTAGCGGAACTGGCCATCCGCCGTCGCCAAGGCCCAGCCCGTATCATCCATTCCCGTATCCCCGCCCGGCAAGCGGCTAGGATGCCCTAAGCCGCCGGCCCCCGCGACCCGTCGCGGCGGCGGGCCAACGCGGTTCCAGGCGTGGCGGCGGGCGGCGCGGTGAATTCCTCGATGGCGGCGAAGATGGCGGTGGAGAGCATGCCGATCGGCCCGCCGAGGGCCGCCGCCCCCAGCACACGCAGGGCCGGGCTGAGAGTCTCCCCGGTCGCCGCCCGGTAGATGCTGCCCACCACCGGCAGATGATGCAGCGGGTTCAGGGCGCGCAGCACCTCATCGAAGCTGAGCGTGCCGGGGGTCGGCACATGCTCGTCGGGCCCCAGGCGAGGCAGGATCTCGGCTGTGGCGCGTGTCGCGGCGGTTTCCATGCATCCGGCTCCTGGCTATCCGTGCCGGGTGGAGCAACCGGCATGCCAGGATCAGGGCCGGCCGATCAGGTCAGCATGTGGCCCATGCGGCGGGCCTTGGTCTCAAGGTAGCCGTCATTCACGCCATTGCCCTCGAACTGATGGGCTTCGCGGCCCTCCACCTCGATGCCACAGGCGGCGAGGCCGGCCAGCTTGTCCGGGTTGTTGGTCAACAGCCGCACGCGCTTCACGCCGATGGCGCGCAGCATCTCGGCCGCCACCCAGAAATTCCGCTCATCCGCGCCGTAGCCCAGCGCCCGGTTGGCATCGAGCGTATCGAGCCCCTGGTCCTGCAGCGTGTAGGCGCGCAGCTTGTTGACCAGCCCGATGCCGCGGCCTTCCTGCGCCAGATACACCAGCACGCCACCCGCCGGGTCCGCCGCCATGCGCTGGATGGCGCCACGAAGCTGCGGGCCGCAATCGCAGCGCAGGCTGCCCAGCAGGTCCCCGGTGAAGCATTCCGAATGCACCCGCACCAGCGGCGCGCCCGCTGTGTCTCCAGCGGGGCCGGGGGCCGTGCTGTCGACCAGGATCGCCAGATGCTCGATCCCGCCATCGGCGGCGCGGAAGGCGATGATCCGGGCCTCCGGCGCATCCTCCAGCGGCACGCGGGCTTCCGCCACGCGGGCCAGGCTGGCCGGGGCATCGATGGGGTAGCCGCTGACATCGGCGGCCCGCACCGAGAGCAGGTCCAGCCGCGCCGCGGCGGATTCCGCGGCCGGGGCCACCACCAGCGCGGGCAGCAGCCGGGCCAGCTTGGCCAGAGCGATGGCGGGCAGCGCCTGAGGCGGGGTTGTGGTGCGTTCCGGCTGTTCCGGCAGCAGACGCTCCGCCGTCGGGTCGGCCAGGGACCGCAGCGCGGCCGGGTCGAGCAGGCTTGGCGGCAGGCGCAGCGCCACCACGCCCATCTCCGACGCCGTGCCGACCGCCGGCGCGCCGAGCGCCTGCGGCACCGGGCGGTTCAGCACCGCCGCGGCCCGCACCGGCGCCAGCAACAGCACGGCCGGGCCACGCGCGGCGGCGGCCAATTCGCTTAGGCCGCGTGCCGAGACGGTCTCCGCCGCGGCGACCACCAGCGTGCCTTCCGGCCCGCTCAGCAGGATCGGCGTGCCCCGGCGAAGCTCACTGGCGGCGCGGTGGACGGCGCGCAGGGCGAAGACCCGGGCATCGGGCGAGGCGGCTTCATTCGCGCCTTGGGGGCGCTGGGAAACGATCGGTGCCATGCTGCTCATGTGATTTTTTGGCGTTCCATATGCCGCCCATTGATGGTTTCGAATGTGGCGCGCCAAAGGCGTTTGAAAGGGGGGGCTGCCACAAGAAAAACGAATCGCGCCGGCAGAACAGCGGCGGGCAAGCGCCGACCAGCACAAATGCCGGGCCAAACATCGTGACACTTGCTGATCACGCCTTCGCCAGTGCAAAGTCGCTTGCCGGCACCGGTCCGTTCCGCCATCTAAATCTGGTGGCACGGCACGCAGACGTGAAACCGATCCGCCCCATGTCCGTTGTCACGGGGCATCACAGATACGGGAGCTACCATGTCCGGTCCACGTCCAATCCTCGTCGTGGACGACGACGATGCCCTGCGGCAGACGCTGGTCGAGCAATTGGCCCATGACGGTGAATTCTCCGCGACCGAAGCAGGGACCGCGGCGGACGCCCTGGCCCGGCTTTCGGCCGAGGATGCGCGCTTCGACGCCGTCGTGCTGGATATCGGCCTGCCGGATGGCGATGGCCGTGAGCTCTGCGCGCGGCTGCGCAAGCAGGGCCTCCGCATGCCGATCCTGATGCTGACCGGCGCGGATGGCGAACAGGATATCGTGCGCGGCCTCGATTCCGGCGCCAATGACTACATCGCGAAGCCGTTCCGCGTCTCCGAGCTCATGGCCCGGCTGCGTGCGCAACTGCGGGTGTTCGACAATTCCGAGGATGCGGTCTTCAGCGTCGGCCCCTATACCTTCCGTCCGTCCGCCAAGATGCTGCTGGACGCGGCGCGCAACCGGAAGATCCGGCTGACGGAGAAGGAAGCGGCCATCCTGAAATACCTGTACCGCGCCAGCGGCCGGCCGGTTGGGCGGCAGATCCTGCTGAACGAGGTGTGGGGCTACAACAGCGCCGTCACCACGCACACGCTGGAGACCCACATCTACCGCCTGCGCCAAAAGATCGAGCCGGACCCGAGCAATGCCCGTCTTCTGGTGACGGAGGGCGGCGGCTACCGGCTGGACCCGACCGCCGGCCGCGCCCAGGCGGCCTGAAGCAAAGGGCGCCGGCCCTGACCGGCGCCCCAATGCCGCCTACTCGAGGCGGGCTGCCTCGTCGAAGCTCAGGCGCGGGCTGCGCGGGAACAGCCCGGCCGGGTCGCCATGGCCGAGATTGACCAGGAAGTTGGACTTCCAGGTCGTACCGGCGAAGAACAGCTCATCCACCTTCGCGTTGTCGAAGCCGCTCATCGGGCCGGCATCGAGGCCCACCGCGCGCGCGGCCAGGATAAGGTAGGCACCCTGGAGCGTGCCGTTGCGGAAGGCGGTGGTCTCCGCCAGGGCCGGGTTGCCGGCGAACCAGGACCGCGCATCGGCATGCGGGAACAGGAAGGGCAGCTTGTCGTAGAAGGCGGTGTCGTGGGCGACGATGGCGATGACCGGCGCGGTCATGGTCTTCTCGACATTGCCGGGGGACAGCGCCTGCTTCAACCGGGCCTTGCCGTCATCCGTGCGGATGAACACGAAGCGGGCCGGGGACGCATTGGCCGAGGTCGGTGCGAATTTGAGGAGGTTGTACATCTCCTCCAGCTTGCTGTCCGGCACCGGCCGGTCCTGCCACGAATTCTGCGTCCGGGCTTCCCGGAACAGCGTGTCGAGGGCCTGGTCGTCGAGCGTCACGCGTTCGGTCATGGTGTCTCCGTCAGGCTGTTGCCGGGGCGGAGATAGGGCAGCGCGCGGCGGCGGGCCAATCCTCCGCCGCGATAGTCGTCATCGCCGCCCGGAATGACCGCCCGGGCTACGGAGGGGCGTCAGGCCTCCACCTGCTCCACGCGCAGCACTTCCGGCACGTAGTGGCGCAGCATCGTCTCCACCCCGTGCTTGAGCGTGGCGCGGGAGGAGGGGCAGCCGGCGCAGGCGCCCTGCATGTGCAAGCGGACCACGCCCTCGCGGAAGCCGCGAAAGACGATGTCGCCGCCATCGCCGGCCACGGCCGGGCGCACGCGGGTGTCGAGCAATTCCTTGATCTGGGCAACGATCTCGCCGTGCTCGGCGTCGAAATCCTCATCCTCGGCGGCGGCGTCCTCGCCTTCCATCACCGGCAGTCCGGCCAGGTAGTGCTCCATGACGGCACCAAGGACGCGAGGGCGCAGCATCTGCCATTCGGTGTCGTCCGTCTTGGTCACGGTGACGAAATCCTGGCCGAGGAAGACGCGTGCAACGTTGCCGACGGCGAAGATCCGGGCGGCGAGCGGGCTGCGGCCGACGGCGTCCTCGGCCGCCGTGAAGTCGGCGGTGCCGCGGCTGCCCGTGACATCCCGCCCGGGAAGGAATTTCAAGGTGGCGGGGTTCGGCGTGGCTTCAGTCTCGATGAACATCTTTGTCGCTTTCGCGGTGCTGGCGATACCCGACCTATGTGGTCCGTTTTAGGGGCCGCTGCAACCTGCGCACCGTTCTTTGGCATCCTCACCCAAGGCGGCCCGCCAACCTGGCGGGCCGACGCGATGAATGGCGCCCGCGGCCTATGCCGCAAGCCAAGGTCGCGGTGCGGTCGCCCGGCGTCTGAGGACCCGGAAACCGCGGCCCGCCACTTCAGCGGGCCGCGGCGCGGCCGCCCGGCGTCTGGGGGCCGGGGAAAACGCGGCCCGCCACTTGGCGGGCCGCGGCGCCAAACGGCGCCCGCGGCCTATGCCGCGAAGGCAAGCGCGCGAAGCGCGCGCCCGCCGTCTGAGGGCACCGACTAGGTTACTCGATCCAGCTCGGGGTCGGTCATGCCGCCGGGCACGATGGTCATCGGCACCAGCAGCTTGGTGGCGTAGCGGCCGGTCAGCGCTTGGATCAGCGGGCCGGGACCGGACCCGCCGGTGGCGCTGGCCAGCACCAGGATGGAAATGCGCGGGTCCTCGGCCAGCAGGGCCAGAAGCTCGTCCCGCGGATCGCCCTCCCGGATCAGCAGGATCGGCAGGCCGCCGGTGAGTTCGTTCACCTCCGCCGCCAGGCCGGAGAGCAGACGCTCCGCCTCCTCCCGCCGTTCCTCGGCCAGCATGGCGCCGACGCCGGCCCATTCCACCTGGCCCGCGGGCTCGATCACCCGCAGCAGGGCCATGCGGCCGCCGGATTTGCGCACGCGCAGCGCCGCGTAGCGCAGCGCCACGCTGCGTTCCGCGCTGTCATCCACCACCACCAGGAAGACCCGGTCCCGCCGCGCCTGCGCGGCTTCGGCCGTCTCACCCATGCTTCAGTTCCCCCAAGCTCCGGCGGGGGCGCGGTGGGTCAGCCGCGCCGGAACACGACGCTGCCGATCCAGCCGGCCAAGCCCGCCAGGACAATGCAGGCGATGCCATACAGCACCGGCTGTTCCCGCGCGATGTCGGCGATCCAGGCGGCGGTGCCGGTGCGGACCACGTCCAGCCGCAATTCCTGGCGGGCCACCACGCGGCGGTCGCGTACCAGCATCACCTGCACCTGGTAGATGCCATGCGCCACGGTCGCCGGCAGCGGCAGCCGGGCGTGGAACAGGCGGCCGCCGGAGACCTGGATCGGCCGGTCCCGGTCCACCCAGAGCCCGGCCTCCTGCTGCAGATCCGCCAGCGCCAGGCGAAAGGTCGGCCCCTGCGCGCCAAGCTGCACCAGCGGCAATTGGTCCAGCCCCAGGCGCAGCTCGGCCCGTTCCACCCGGTCCAGCATGGCCGGCACCGGGCGGGTGGAGGCGAGCGCCCAATAGCTCGGCACCCGGTTGAAACGGGCGGAGGCGCCGTTCACCCAGAAGCCCATGACGCTGACCTTCTGGCGCACGATGGCGGCGGTTTCGGGCCCGATGACCAGCACCACCACCTCATCCCCCTCCGGCCCGATCAGGCGTTCGGTGGCGCCGAAGACCAGGATCTCGGAGCCGGAGAAGGCGGTGGTGACCTCGACGCGGTTGACCGAAAGCTCGGCGGCCAGGGAGGGCGGCACCAGCGCGGCATCCTGCGCCGCGGCGTCTGGCGTCGCAGCAATAGGCGCCAGCGCCAGCAGCAGGGCCAGCCAAAGCCCCTTCATGGAACCGGGCCGATCACGAACAGCGCCTCCGGCACCCGCAGCAGATCCCACAGCAGGGACAGTGCCACGGCCAGCACCAGCGCGCCGAGCAGCGCGCGCATCTCCTCCCCGCGCAGCTTGGTGCCCATGGCCGCGCCAAATTGCGCGCCGGACACACCGCCGGCCAGCAGCAGCAAAGTCAGCACGATATCGACGCTGCCGACCTGGATGGCCTGGAGGAAGGTGACGTTGGCGGTGACGAAGACCACCTGGAACAGCGATGTGCCGATGACCACCGCAGTCGGCATGCCGAGCAGGTAGATCATCGCCGGCACCAGCATGAAGCCGCCGCCGACGCCCATGATGGCGGACAGCACGCCGATGGCGAAGCCGATGCCGAGCGGCGGGATGACGGAGATGTAGAGCCGCGACTTGCGGAACCGCATCTTGAACGGCAGCCCGTGCATCCAGAGATGCTCATGCAGCCGCGCCGGGCGCGCCCGCTTGCGCCGCAGGATGGCGGCCAGGCTCTCGCGCACCATCAGCGCGCCGACGCTGCCGAGCACCACCACATAGAAGATGGCCACCGCCAGATCGACCTGCCCGGCGCGGCGCAGCCAGGCGAATAATTGCACGCCGATCAGTGACCCGAAGAATCCACCGATGATGAGCACCGCGCCCATCCGGAAATCGACATTGCCCCGCCGCCATTGCGCAATCAGGCCGGAGACGGAGGCGCCCAGCGTCTGGTTGGCACCGGAGCCGACCGCGACAGTGGAGGGGATGCCGATGAGGATCAGCAGCGGCGTCAGCAGGAAGCCGCCACCGACGCCGAACAGGCCCGAAAGCCAGCCCACGCCAAAGCCAATGCCCAGCAACAGCAGGGCATCGACCGACATTTCGGCAATCGGGAGATAAACCTGCATTTCGAGGCGGAGTCTCGACTGGCGGCGTGGCAACAAGAGGGCGGATATCAACCTCCGCGTCCATGCCCGCAACCCGAACAGGGCGAAACAATGTGATCGTTGCGGTCAGATCGCCGTGCGCCGCCTGTAACGTGATACCTGCGTGACACCGCATGACGGCAGCCGACCGATCCGCTACGTGACCGTTTGAGAATGCCGGCGGCTGAGGACCCGCAGGTGATTTTTCGTCCCTGCAAGGCGCCGGATGCAGCCGATGCTGGTTGCATCGGCAAATTCGGCAACACAGCAGGGGCGGAAAAGCACCGTGGGACCGACCCGCCGGTGTTTTCAAACGGTCACTAAGCGCGCGTCCTGCACAGGGGGGACAAGCCGATGCTCCGCCGCCGTCAGCTTCTCACCAGCTTGGCCCTCGCCGCGCCCGCTCTGCGCGCGCCAGCGGCGCAGGCGACCGCACGGGTCACGCTGCTGCACCTGAATGATTTCCACAGCCGGCATGAGGGCACGCAGGCCTCCGGCGCCGCCTGCCGCACGGGCGCGCCCTGTGGTGGCGGCGCGGCAAGGCTGGTCGCCGGTTTTCACGCGGCGCGCGCCGCGGCGGTGGCGGAAGGGCGCGGGGTGCTGGCGCTGGATGCGGGGGACCAGTTCCTCGGCAGCCTGTTCTACACCCGGCACAAGGGGCTGGCCGAGGCCGCGGTGCAGCGGCAATGGGGCGTGCAGGCAATGGCGCCCGGCAACCATGATTTCAACGGCGGGCCAGCGACGCTGGCCGGTTTCGCCCGCGCCCTCGGCGCGCCGCTGCTGGCAGCCAACATGGATGTGGCGCGGGAGCCGTCGCTGGCCGGGCTGGTGGCGCCCTTTGCCGTCTTCACGGTGGGCCGCGCGCGGATCGGCGTGGTCGGGCTGACGCTGGAGACTATTCCGCAGATCTCCTCTCCCGGCCCCCATCTGCGCTTCACCGCCGCCGAGGAAGCCGCCGCGCGGGCGATCGCCGAAATCCGCGCCGGCGGCCCCGCCACCATCGTGGTGCTGTCGCATCGCGGGGTGGAGGCGGATCGCGCCCTGGCGGCGGCGGTGCCAGGCATCGATGTGATCGTAGGCGGCCATTCCCACACGCTGGTCAGCCCGCCACTGCTGATGGCGGGCGCGGACCGCTCGGTGCGGATCGTGCAGGCCGGGGCGCTGGGCCGCTGGCGCGGGCGGCTCGACCTCGACCTCGCCGCCGATGGTCGCGTCGCGGCGCATGGCGGCGGGGCGGAGGAAATCACGGCGGCGATGCCCGAGGACCCGGCCACGGCCGCCGTGGTGGCGGAATTCGCCGCGCCGCTGCACGCCATGCGGGCCGAATTCGTGGCGCAATCGGCCGGCGGGTTGGAGAACACCACCTGCCGTCTGGGCGAATGCGCCGTGGGCAATCTGCTGGCCGATGCGCTGCTGCGCGCCGTGCCCCAGGCGGATCTGGCGCTGACCAATGCCGGCGGCATCCGCACCGGCCTGCCCAGCGGCGCCATCACGCTGGGCGATGTGCTGACCACGCTGCCCTTTTCCAACACGCTGGCCACCGTCCGGCTGCGCGGGCGGGATCTGCTGGCGGCGTTGGAGAATGGCGTCTCCACCCCCGGCAGCGGGCGGTTTCCGCAGGTGGCAGGGCTGGCCTTCACCTGGAACCCGCTGGCGCCGGCCGGGCAGCGCATCGGGGAGGTCCGCATCACCACCGCCCGCCGCCCCGGCCCGATCGACCCGGAAGCCGACTATTTGCTGGCCACCAACAATTTCATCCGTCGCGGCGGCGATGGCTACGCCATGCTGCGCGACCAGGCGCTGGAGGCCTATGACGAAGGCCCGCCGCTGGAGGATGCCTTCGCCGCACATCTGCGCTCGCTCGGCCAGGTGGCGCCTCGGCTGGAGGGCCGCATCGCGCTGCGCTAGACCAAGAGGAAGGCCGCGCCGCCCGCAACCAGCGCCGCAAGCGTGGCGCCCGCCAGGGGCAGCGCGAAATCGCGCGGCCCGGCGACGGTGGCCAGCAGCAGCCGCCCCAGCGCATTCGCCGCCAACGCCGCCAGCACCGCCTGGCCAATGGCGGCCCGTGGAATCGAATCCCCCAGCCGCAGCGCGCTCAGCACCGCGACATCCACATCGAACACCGCCGACAACGCCGAACTGCCCAGCAGGCTGCCGGCGCCGAATTGGCCGACCAGCGCGGCGCTGGCGGTGGAGACCACGGCGAAGCCGGCGGCGAATATCAGCAGGGGCACCAGGTCGAAGGGATTGCGGGCCAGGCCCGCCGCATCCGCAGCGCCGCCGCCGCGCCAGATCAGCAGCCCCCCACAGATCGCGAAGGTCAGCGCCGCAGCGATTGCCGCCGGCGCCATGGCGGGCAGCACGGCGGGGTTCAGGATCAGCACCAGCCCCACCACCCGCAGCACGGACACCATGGCCGCCAGCGCCGCGGCCCCGGCCAAGGGCTGGCTCGCCGCCCCCGCCGCCGCGCTGCGGGCCAGGGCCACGGTGACGGCGGTGGAGGACACCACCGCCCCCAGCAGCCCGCCCGCCAGCACCCCCCGCCGCGGCCCCAGGATCCGGGCGGCAATGTAGGCGACATAGGAGATGGTCGCGGTCAGAACGGTGAAGAGCCAGATCTCGCGCGGGTTAAGGCCACCCCAGGGGTCGATGGTGCGGTCCGGCAACAGCGGCAGGATGATCATGGTCATCACCGCCAGCATCAGCGCCGATCGCAGTTCCACCCAGGACAGCCGCTTCACCGCCCGGTGCAGCATCTCCCGGCTCGCCAGCACCGCGGCCAGCGCGGCGCCGCCCGCCGCCGCCGCGCCCTGGTCGCCCGCCACGGCCAGGGCGCCGAGGGCGAAGGTGCACAGGCCGACGATGGCGCTGGTGGCACTCAGGCTGTTTTCCGCCACCGCCTCCCGCGCCTGGAACCAGCCGAAGACCAGGGCGAAGCCGAGGAAGCCGACGGCCAGGATCAGTGCCGAGCCCAGGCTGGCCGCCAACGCGGCGAAGACGGCGCCCAGCAGCGCCGAGATGGCATAGGTGCGGATGCCGGCGGTGCGGCGGCCATCCGCCTCCTCCCGCTCCCGCCAGCCCCGCTCCAGCCCAACCAGCAGGCCGATGGCCAGCGCGACGCCGAAGCGGAGGATCAGGTCATCCATGCCCCCTCATGCCGCAGCGCGCGTCGGCACGCTACTCGGGCCGCACCGGCTGGTGCGCCAGATGGTGCGCCAGCGCGGCGATGGCGTCGTTGGACACGCCATACATCACCGCATTCATGTTGGTGTCGGTGCCACGACGCTGGTCGTCCCGGTACTGGGCCAAAGTGTGGCGCAGGAAATCCTCCCGCTGCCCGGCGATGCGGGGGATCTGGTTGCGACCGCTGTAATCCGGCAGGTGGCAGACGCCGCAGTTCAGCCGTGCCGAAAGCTGCCGCCCACGCTCCGCCAGCGCCGCATCGCGCGTCCCCAGGTCTGGGGGTGGCGCCGCGGGCAGGCTGGCGTAATGCGCGGCCAGATCCTCCACCGCCTGGTCTTCCAGACCCTGGGACAGCTCGTTCATCGGCTCCGCCTGACGCAGATTTTCGCGGAACAGGATCATCTGCAGGGTGATGAACTCCGCCGGTTGCCCGGCGAGCGAGGGGATCTGTGCCTGTTCGCTGACCCCGGCGGCGCCGTGGCACGTTGCGCAACCACGTTGCTCGGCGAGGGCGCCCCCCCGCGCCGCATCCTGTGCGACGGCGGGGGCAATGGCGGGGGTGAAGGCGCTGGCGGCCAGGGTGGCCGCCAGCAGGGCGAAGCGGGGAAGACTCACTGGCGGTAGGTAATCCGGTAGATCGCGCCATATTGTTCTTCGGCCACCAGCAGCGACCCGTCGCGCATCACATGCACATCGACGGGGCGGCCGAGGAAGCGCTGGTTCGCATCATCGCGCAGGCCTTGCAGGAACGGCTCGACCGCCGTGACGCGGCCTTCGCCATCCAGCTTCGCCACGACCACGTCGAAGCCACTCAGCCTTTCCCGGTTCCAGGACCCGCGGCGGGCGATGAAGATCTGGTTCCGATAGGCCTCGGGGAACATGGTGCCCGTGTAGAAACGCATGCCGAGCGCGGCGGTATGCGGGCCGAGCAGAGCTGCGGGCTGTACGAATTCGGCGCAATTGCGCTGTGCCGGCGCACCCGGATCGGCCCAGTCACCGACGCAGAACGGAAAGCCATGATCCTCGCCGCTGCGGCGGATGCGGTGCAGCGAATCCTCCGGCACGTCATTGCCGGCCCAGTCGCGGCCATTGTTGGTGGCCCACAACTCCCGCGTCTGCGGGTGCAGCGCCATGCCGACGCTGTTGCGGATGCCGCGCGCCTCGATCCGGCGATCGCTGCCATCCGGCTTGAAGGAGACCAAGATGGCGTGGGTGTCGCGGTTGAAGTCGCAGACGTTGCACGGCACGCCGACATTCATATACAGCCGCCCATCCGGCCCGGGGGCGACGAATTTCCAGCCGTGATGTTCCTCGGTCGGCAGGGCGAAGGCGGCGGTCAGGTCGGTGCCACTGCCGGGATTGTCCAGGTTCTGCTCGATATTGTCGAAGCGCAGCACCCGGTTGATGGCGACGACATACAGATTGCCATCCAGCACCGCGATCCCGTTCGGCTGCCTCAACCCCTGCAGCAGCGTGCGGGTGCGGGTGGTGCCGTCCGCATTGCGGCTGATGGCGTAGACCCGGCCGATGGTGCGGCTGCCGGCGAAGATGGTGCCGTTCGGACCCTCCGCCATCATCCGCGCGCCGGGGATGCCATGGGCATAGACCTCCGCCGTGAAGCCCTGCGGCAGGCGGATGGAGGATAGTGGAAGCTGGTCCTGCGGCGTCACGGTCAGGCGCGGGGCGTGCGGCGCCAGGTTGGGCGCCATGCCGCTGCCTTCCCGGCCACTGGCCCAGGCGGGAGCAGGAGCGGCGGCTGGGGCCTGCTGGGCATAGGCGGCCGGCGCGATCAGGAGCGCCGCGAGCATCCCGGCCGCGGCGATACGGGTTCGAACCATGTCTGTGTCCCCTCCATGCGGGTCTTGGCGACCCGCTTCGGGGTACAGGATGCAACCTGCGCGCGCGGCATATCAAGACGTGCTGCAACCGTTTGCGACATGGGCCGGTTGACGTCTTCGCCAGCACGGCGGAAACGGCCCCGATGAACCCTGATGGCGACCCACGCCGCTTCGCCCCCGCCGCCGCCCGTAACCGGGACCCGATCCTGGCCGCGCTGCGCCCGCTGCTGCCGCCCGAAGGACTGGTGCTGGAAGTGGCCAGCGGCAGCGGCGAGCATGGGCTGCATTTCGCGCAGGCGCTGCCGGGCCTGGTCTTGCAGCCGAGCGACCCGGAAGCCGATGCCCGCGCCAGCATCGATGCCTGGTGCGCCGGCCAGTCCAACATCCGGCCCGCCCTGGCACTGGATGCCGCCGCGGCCCACTGGCCGCTGGACCGGGCGGATGCCGTGCTGTGCATCAACATGATCCACATCGCCCCCTGGGCCGCGACGCTCGGCCTGCTGCACGGCGCCGCCCGCATCCTGCCCAGCGGCGCCCCGCTGGTGCTGTACGGCCCCTACATCCAGGCGGGGGTGGAGACGGCGCCGAGCAACCTCGATTTCGACGCCAGCCTGCGCGCCCGCGACCCGTCCTGGGGCCTGCGGCGGCTGCAGGATGTGGCGGAGGTCGCGGCAGCGGCGGGCTTCGGCGCCCCGGCGGTCATGCCGATGCCGGCGAACAACCTGCTGGTGGCGTTCCGGCGAGGGTAGGGTTCAGACGTCGCGACGCAGCAGGCGGCGGCGCGCCTCGCGCAATTCATCCTGCGGCGAGGCCGTGTTCGCCGGCTGGCCGCGCTGGTCCTCCAGCACGGTCTCGACGCTGCGGGGCCTGGCGCAGCCGGGGTCCGCGAAGGCCGAAAGCGGGGCGAGCCAGGCGGCCATGAGGCCGGTGACGGCGGCGCGGCGGATGGTGCGCATGCGGCAGGTCCTTCAACCCTGGTGCCCGCTCATTCCGCCGGCGTGCCGGGGCAGATAGGTGGCGCGGCTGTGGCAGGAAAGCGGCCGACCGATCACGGCGCGGTGAGGTGCCGGCGCATGGTCCTCAGCCGCGTTCCGTCACCCCTGTGGCAAACCCGTCCACCAGTTCCCGGATCCGGGCGGGATCCGACTGTTCCATGACGCGCCGGGCGAACCGTGCACAGTCGCCGATATCCAGCGCCCGCACCGCCTGCTTCACGCGGGGAATTGCGCTGGCATTCATCGACAGGCAGCGGATGCCGAGCCCCAGCAGCAGCGGCACCAGCCGCGGATTGCCGCCCATCTCGCCGCAGACCGAAACCGGCATGCGCAGCCGCAGCGCCGCTTCCGTGGCGAACTGCATCAGCCGCAGCACGGCCGGGTGGAGCGGGTCGTACAGATGGCTGACCTCGGCATCGCCGCGATCCACGGCCAGCGTGTACATCGCCAAATCATTGGTGCCGATGGCGAAGAAATCGGCCTCGAGCGCGATGGCATCCGCCGCCAGCGCCGCGCCCGGCGTCTCGATCATCGCGCCGAGGTCGGGCAGCTTTTCCGGCAGCTTCTCCCCGCGCCGGCGCAGGCGGCGGGCGACGCGTTCGTAGATTTCGCGCGCCTGCTTCACCTCGGCGGGGATGGTCACCATCGGCAGCAGCACCCGCACCACGCTGTCCGGCGCGGCGCCGGCCACCCGCAGGATGGCGGCGAATTGCGCCTCCAGCAGTTCCGGCCGCTTCAGCAGCATGCGGATGCCGCGCAGGCCGAGCGCCGGGTTGGGGCTGGAATGCAGCGGCT
The DNA here is from genome assembly GCF_051433165.1 of Falsiroseomonas sp. E2-1-a4. Classification (NCBI taxonomy): domain Bacteria; kingdom Pseudomonadati; phylum Pseudomonadota; class Alphaproteobacteria; order Acetobacterales; family Roseomonadaceae; genus Falsiroseomonas; species Falsiroseomonas sp. E2-1-a4. The sequence goes on from NZ_JBHMFS010000001.1 coordinate 22,558, forward strand.
CGATCCCCGCCGCCAGCGCCTGCATGTCCTTCTCCCCGCCCCAATCGAGCACGCGGATGGTCACGGGGTCGCCGGCCATGGCCTCGACGATCGGGGCGTAGGTGGCCATCTGGGCCTCCTCGTCCGGCAGATCCTCGCGGTTCATGAACAGGAATTCGGTCCGCAACAGGCCGATGCCCTGGGCGCCGGCCTGGGCGATCAGCGGCAGCTCCGCCGGAATTTCCATGTTGGCGAGCAGCTCCACCGCCTCGCCATCCGTGGTCACGGCAGGCAGTCGGCGCAGCTTGGCAAGCCGCGTGCGTTCGCGGGCGTAGCCGGCGACCTGGTCCTTGGCCGCGGCCAGGGTGGCGGCGGTCGGGTGCAGCGCGACGGTCCCGGCCGCGCCGTCTAGCACCATCTGGTCGCCGCGCCGTGCCGCTTCCGTCAGCCCATGCACGCCGAGCACCGCCGGAATCCCCAAGGCCCGCAGCATGATGGCGGTGTGGCCATCGGCGCCGCCTTCCTCCGTCGCCACGCCGGCGATGCGGGCGGGGTCGAGCAGGGCGGCATCGGCGGGCGTCACTTCCTCCGCCACCAGGATCGCGCCTTCCGGCACGTCCTTGAAGCTGCGGAACGGGTTCTGGGTCAGGTTGCGGGTCAGGCGGCGGGCGATCTCCCGCACCTCGCCGGCGCGGCGGCGCAGCCCGGCCTTGTCGTCATCCTTGGCGGACAGGATGATGTCCGCGATCGCATCCGCCTCATCCGCCACCGCCGTCTCGGCCGCCAGCAGGCCGGATTCGATGCGCTTGCGGGCGCCGCGGATCAGGCGGCTGTCGCCCAGCATCATGGCATAGGCGTCGAGCAGCGGTTCGAGTTCTTCCTGCGCTTCCTCCGGCAGCACGCCGAGGCGCATCTTCAGCTTCGCCACCTGCTTGCGGGAGGCGGTGACGGCCGCCGCCAGGCGCTGCTTTTCGGTGTCCACCGCGGCTTCGGCGATGCTGCGGCGGGGGGCTTCGGCCGGCGGCTCCGTGGTGTCGAACACCGCGCCGATGGCGATGCCCTGCGACACCGGGATCCCCCGGATCACGGTTTCCTTGATGCGGCGCGGCGCGCGCTTCGGGGCTTCGGGCTTTTCCGCCTTCATTGGACGCCCCGGATCCTAGTCCTCATGGAAGCCGGCCTCCATCAGGCCCACGATCGCCTCCAGCGCTTCCTTGGCATCCCAGCCCTCGGCTTCCACCACCACGTCGCTGCCCTGCCCGGCGCCCAGCATCATCAACCCCATGATGGAACACGCCGGCACCGACTGCCCGTGGCGGGAGACGTTGACACAGGCGGAGAAGCGTTCGGCCACCGTCACCAGCTTGGCCGCCGCCCTGGCGTGCAGGCCGCGGCTGTTGACGATCTTGACCGTCTTCCGCATCGCCAGCCCGCCGGAGGCATCGCAGCCACAGGGGCCGGGCTCCACCGCAACAGGGGTGGGCTGGGCGCCTGCCTTGGACTCACCGGCTTCGTCGGGCCATTCGTTCATGGATCGTCCCTTTTGGGGCCTGCATCGGGCGTTGCGTAGCCGTTGGTGGGCATGGTCCGCCCGCCCTCCGACATATCCGCCGCGCTGGCGATGTATTTCCGCCCGGCCGCGGTGGCATGGGCGACGGCTTCGGGCAAGGGCTCACTGCCCCGGATCTTGGCGAGCTTCACCAGCAGCGGCAGGTTCACCCCGGCAATCACCTCCACCGTGCGGCGGTCGCACAGCTGGAAGGCCAGGTTGGAGGGGGTGCCGCCCAGGATATCCGTCAGCACCACCACGCCATCGCCCTGGTCGACGCGGGCGATGCAGTGGCGAATATCCTCCCGCCGCGCTTCCAGCTTGTCCTCGGGATAGATGCAGACCGTCGCGACGGCGCCCTGCGGACCCACCACATGCTCCATGGCGAGGCGCAATTCCTCGGCGAGACGGCCGTGGGTGACAAGCACAAGACCAATCATGATGTGTGCGACAGGGCCTCCCGCCCCGCAACCAATGCCCCTCCCGGTGATGTAGGGGGGGTGGCCAATTCGCGGTGGATCAGGTCCACACGCCAGCCAAGAGACGCGAGATGGGATGCCAGACGCTCCGCCACAAGGACGGAGCGGTGCCGCCCGCCGGTGCAGCCGATGGCCACCGTTAAATACTTCTTCCCCTCTGCCGCATAGCGGGGCAACAGCAGCTCCATCATCCCGGTCATGCGGTCCCAGAATGGGGCGAAGGTGGGATCGGACTCGACAAAGTCCGCGATCGGCGTATCGCGCCCGGTCATCGGCCGCAGCGCCGGGTCGTAATGCGGGTTGCGCAGGAAGCGCACATCCCAGACCAGATCAGCCTCCCGCGGCAACCCCTTGGGGAAGCCGAAGGAGATGATGCCAATCGCCAGCCCCGCCGCATTCTCCGGCTGGAAGCGCCGCTCGATCATCCGGCGCAGCTCCGGCAGCGGCAGCTCGGAGGTATCCACCACCCAATCCGCCGCATCCCGCAGCGGCGCCAGCAACGCGGCTTCGCGCGCGATCCCTTCCGTCACCCGGCTGCCCAGCGCGCCACCGGGCGCCAGCGGATGGCGCCGGCGGGTTTCGGAAAAGCGGCGCAGCAGCACCGGCTCCTCCGCCGTGACGAAAACCAGATTGGCGGCGATGCCCGGATCCGCGCGCAGCCGGGCCAGCTGCTCCAGCAGGGTGGAGGCATCGAAGCCGCGGGAGCGGGTGTCCACCCCGATCGCCAGCGGCTCATCGCCATCCGCCACCAGCTCCGGCAGGATCTGCAACGGCGGGTTGTCCACCGTCTCGAAGCCCAGATCCTCCAGCGTGCGAAGGATGCTGGCCTTGCCGGCGCCGGACAGGCCGGTCACCAGCAACACCGGGCGGGGGCCGCATCTCATGGCGGGGACTGGCCCTGCAAGGACCCGGCCGCCATGCGGGCCCGGCCGCAGGCGATGGCAAGTGCGAAACCCAGCTTGTCCGGCGCCGAGGCTTCCAGCCCGCGCAGCGAGATCTGCGGCACCGTCAGGCCGAGTGCATTGTAGCATTGCGGCTCCGGCAGCCTGGGCAGGGGCGCCTCCGGCGGCAGCAAACGCACCGCCAGTCGCAGCCGCACCGGCCCCGCCACCGGCAAATCCTGCATCAGGCCGAGGCCACGGATTTCCAGCATGCCGCGCAGCGGCGCCGGTGCGCTGGCGCGCAGCGTGCCGCCTTCCGCCACCAGCTCCACCTGGTCATCCGCCACCAGCGCCCAGCCTCGGCCGAGCAAGCGCAGAACCAGATCGGATTTGCCGCTGCCTGATGGTCCCAGGATCAGAACGCCTTCCTCATCCAGGGCCACGCAGGACCCGTGCAGTGACATGACAGACACTTCACCTTGCCAGGGCGCCGGACCATGGCAGAAAGGTGGCGAGGGTAAAAGGGGACTCCCGTTCAGCGCGCCCAGGTTGCCAGCCGGGGTGCCCGCTGCCAGCCTGCCGCCCATGCCAGACCCCAGCCAAGCCGCCATCGAGGCCGCCGCCGCCCGCATCGCCCCTTATGTCCGCCGCACCCCGGTAATGCGGCTTGAGGGCGCCGACCTCGGGCTGTCGATCCCGCTGATCCTGAAGCTGGAACTGCTGCAGGCCACCGGGTCCTTCAAGCCGCGCGGCGCCTTCAACCGCCTGCTGTCGGTGGCGGTGCCGGAAGCGGGCGTGGTCACGGCCTCCGGCGGCAACCACGGCGCCGCGGTGGCCTATGCCGCCCGTGCCCTGGGGCATCGGGCGGAGGTGTTCTGCCCGGTGGCCACCCCCGCCGCCAAGACCGACCGCATCGAAAGCTACGGCGCCACCCTGCACCGGATCGGGAGCGCCTATGACGAAGCCCGCATCGCCAGCGAGGCCCGCGCGGCGGAGACCGGCGCGCTGCTGGTGCATGCCTATGACCAGCCCGAAATCCTGGCCGGCCAGGGCACGGTCGGGCTGGAGCTTTGGCAGGATGCGCCGGAGGCGACGCATGTGCTGGTGGCGACCGGCGGCGGCGGGCTGATCGGCGGCATTGCCGCCTGGTATGCCGATAAAGGCGCGCAGGTGATCAGCGTGGAGCCGGAGGGCTGCCCCGCTTTGCACCACGCGCTGGCCGCCGGCCACCCGCTGCCGGCCCCGGTCGGCGGCTTGGCGGCGGATAGCCTGGGGGCGAAGCAGATCGGCGCACTGTCCTTCGCCGTGGCGCGGGACCATGTGGCGCAGGCGGTGCTGGTGCCGGATGCGGCGATTGCGGAGGCGCAGCGCCGCCTATGGTCCGCGCTGCGGCTGGTGGCGGAACCGGGCGGCGCCGCAGCGCTGGCCGCGCTGATCAGCGGCGCCTTCATTCCACCCGCCGGGGCGCGGGTGGCGGTGGTGCTGTGCGGGTCGAATACCGACCCGGCGAAGGTGACCTGATTCAGCCCTGCGCCTGCATCAGCGCCAGCAGCCCCTCCAGCATCTGCGCCGGGCTGGGCGGGCAGCCGGGGATCAGCAGGTCCACCGGCAGCACCTGCGCCACGCCACCCTCCACCGCATAGCTACCCTTGAAGACGCCGCCATCCACCGCGCAATCGCCGGCCGCCACCACCCAGCAAGGCTCCGCCGCGGCGGCGCGGGTGCGCTCCAGCGCCTCCCGCATGTTGCGGGTGACCGGGCCGGTCACCAACAGCACATCGGCATGGCGGGGGGAGGCGACGAAGCGCAGGCCGAGCCGTTCCAGATCATACAGCACGCCGGACATGGCGTGGATTTCCAGCTCGCAGCCATTGCAGGACCCGGCATCCACCTGGCGGATCGCCAGGCTGCGGCCGAGCCGGGCGCGGGATGTCGCCTCCAGCTTCTGGGCGAGCGCCAGCACCACCTCCTCCGGCGGCGCCTGCACTGGCTCCGTCAGCGGGCGGGCGAACAGGTTGCGGGCCAGTTTCGGCCACAGCATCTTGCCGGGGCGGGTCATGCGGTGCGGGCCACGCGGAACAGATCGTTGCCCTCCGGGTCCCGCACCACGAGCTCGGTGCCCGGCGCCACGCGTTCCGCGAGCCAGCCGATCTCATCCAGCGCATGGGCGCGGTCGTCATAGGCCCAGTGTTCCATCACGCCGCGGCCGGGGCCGGGCTTGATGAGGGTGATGGTGAAAAGGCCCGTGGCGCCCTGATCCGCGCGGGCGCCATGGCGCCCGCTCATGGTTCAAGGCCCTCAAGCGGCGGGCGCCGGCATCCGCCGGCTTGCCTTCGCGCCGGTGCGCTGCTGCGCCCGGCCGCGATGACGGTCTGGGCGCGGGCCGCATTCGCGGCCTGGGGATCCACAGTGCCCTCAAACGGCAGGCGCCGGCATCCGCCGGCTTGCCTTCGCGCCGGTGCACTGGTGCGCCCGGCCGCAATGTCGGTCTGGGCGCGGGCCGCATTCGCGGCCTCGGCCGTTGGCCGCCAGCGCCATGTGCCGAAGCCGTGTCGCGCTTGGGTCGGCGGGCTGTGCATCACAAATCGACCCCGCTGTACGAACAGTTGAAGCTCTTGTTGCACAGGGGGAAATCCGCAACGATGTTGCCCTCCATCGCCGCCTCCAGCAACGGCCATTGCAGCCAGGACGGGTCGCGCGGGAAGACGGCGCGGATCAGGCCGCCATCGTCCAGCGCCATCCAGGTGACGATCTCGCCCCTAAACCCCTCGACCAGCGCGAGCCCTTCTCCGCCCCGCTGCGGCAAAGGCGCGTGGATCTCGCCGGGGGGCAGGGTGGCCAGGATGCGGCGAATCAGGCGGATGCTTTCGGGAATTTCCGTCATTCGCACCCGGACGCGCGCATCCACATCGCCTTCCTGCCGCACAGCCACGGTCGGCGGGCCGCCGGCAAAGGGGCCATTCGGGAAGGCCACGCGCGCATCAAAATCGCGGCCGGAAGCACGACCCACCACGCCGCCCACCCCGAATCCCGCCGCCAGCGCCGGCGCCAGCACGCCGGTGCCGACCATGCGGTCCTGCAGACTTGCATGCTCCTCATAGATCGAGGCCAGGCCGGGCAGCGCCGACTCCACCGCCGCCAGCGCGGCGAGGATGGCGGCGATACCGGAGGGTTGCGGTTCCGTCGCCAGCCCGCCGGGGATCACCCGGTCCATCATCAGACGGTGGCCGAAGGCGTCCAGATGCGCCCGCAACAGCCCCTCCCGCAGCAGGCCGCATTGCGCGTGCAGCCAGGCGAAGCTGGCGTCGTTGCAGATGGCGCCCCAGTCGTTCAGGTGGTTGGCCAGCCGCTCCAGCTCCAGCATCGCCGCCCGCAGCCACAAGGCGCGGGGTGGCGGGGCGGCACCGCTGGCGGCCTCCGCGGCTTCGGCGAAGGCAAGCGAATGCGCCACGGTGCTGTCGCCGGAGATGCGTGCGGCGAAACGCGCCGCGGTGCGCGGCGATTTGCCCAACATCAGGCCGAGCGTGCCCTTGTGGGTGTAGCCCAGCCGCTGTTCCAGCCGCACCACCAGCTCCCCCTGCACGGTGAAGCGGAAATGGCCGGGCTCGATGATGCCGGCATGCACCGGACCGACCGGAATCTGGTGCCAGCCCTCGCCCTCGACGGCCAGGAAATCGGGTTGCTCCGGGCGGGCGCCGTTGCGGGTGGGGCGGGCGGCCATCGGCAGGGTCAGCGGCCAGCGGCCATGGTCGAGCCACGCGCGCAGGTCCAGCCCCCCGACAGCCTCCAGCCCCCAGAGGTCGCGGATCATCCGCTCGAATCGCACCGCGCCCGGCCGGGCGGTGGACAAGGCGGGGTAGTGGCCGGAACCGGCGGGGGTGCTGGCCAGTAGCAGCGTGCCGTCGGCCTCATCCAGGAAGGCCGCGTGCAGCATCGCCGGCTCCGCCCACAGCGAGAGCAGCGCCATGGAGGGCTGCATCACCAGTGCCGCCGGCAGCCGCGCGAAATCCTCCGGCGCCAGCAGGTGGCGCGGCACCGGGCGGCAGGGCAGTTTTTGGCCGCGGCGGATCAGCTCGGCGGCGCTCATCCGAGCAGCCTCACCGCATCGCCGAGCAGGGCGTTGAACCAGGCCGGCAGGGCGAAGCCGAGGATCACGGCCAGCGCCAGCAGCGCCCAGGCTGGGCCCGCCGCCCACCACAACCCGCCGGGCAGGGTAAACGCCCCCGGCACGGGCGCATCCGGGGTGGGCGGGCCGAGGCACAGCGCCTGCATCGCCCGCACCAGCGCCGTGCCCGCCACCAGCAGCCCGATGCCGATCGGCAGCACCAGCCAGGGTTGCAGCGCGGCCGCCGCAGCCCCCAGCCGGAATTCCGAGACGAACAGCGAGAAGGGCGGCAGCCCGGCCAGCCCGGCGATGCCGAGCGCCAGCGCCCAGCCCAACGCCGGATGGCTGGTGGCCAGCCCGCCGATATCGGCCATTTTCTGGCTGCCCTTGATCTGCGCCGCGGCGCCTATGCCGAAGAACACCGCGCTTTTCACCAGCGTGTGCCCCATCAGATGCAGCATGCCCGCAAGGTTGGCGCCGAGCCCGAAGGCGATGGCGGACAGGCCCATATGCTCGATGCTGCTCCAGGCGAAGAACCGCCGCGCATCCCGCCGCCGCCACAGCGCGAGGGAAGCCAACAGCAGGGAGGCCAGGCCGAAGCCAACCAGCAACGGCCCCGGCGCCAGCACCCCCGGATTGAGGTCGACAATCGCCTTGGCTCGCAGCACCGCGACCAGCGCCGCATTCAGCAGCAGCCCGGACAAAACGGCGGTGATCGGCAGCGGCCCCTCGGCCTCGGCATCCGGCAGCCAGGCATGCAGCGGCACCAGCCCGGCCTTGGTGCCATAGCCCACCATCAGGAAGACGAAGGCCAGCGAAAGCAGGCCCGGATCGCATTGCTGCGCCACCGCCCGCAACGCGCCCCAGGACAGCCCCGGATCGCCCTGCCCCACCACCGGCTGCGCCGCCAGATACAGCAGGATGGTGCCGAACAGCGCCAGGGCGATGCCGACCCCGCAGAGCATGAAGAACTTCCACGCCGCCTCGATCGCCGCCGGCGTGCCGTGCACGGCGACAATGAGCACGGAGGCGAGCGTCGCGATCTCGATCGCCACCCACATGACGCCGAGATTGTCGGACAGCAGCGCCAGGAATTGCGCGCCCATGAACAGTTGGAAGGCCGCGTGATAGGCGCGCGCGCGCAGCCCATCGAAGCGCTCGGCATCCACCGTGGCGGCGGAGAATACGGCGGCGGCCAGGCCGATGATGCCGGCCAACGCCACCAGCGGCTGGTTCACCGCATCCACCCGCGTCCAGCCCTGCACCCCCTCCGGCGCGGCCAGCACCGCCAGCGCGAGCGCGCAGCTCACGCCCGAGACGCCGAGATTGACCATCGCGGGCCAGCGACCACGCGGCGCCAGCGCGGCCAGCAGCACGGCCCCGGCCCAGGGGAAGAACACGATGATCCAGGCCAGGTGCAGGGTCATGGCTGCTCGCCCCGCTGCCGGTGCAGCACATGCGTATCCAGCGTGGAAAGCTGGTCGCGCAGCAGGAACACCACGATGCCGGCGACCAGCGCCAGCATCAGCACCAGCGCGGCGGTGGAAAGCTCCACCACCAGCGGCATGCCGCGCACGCCGATGGCGGCCAGGATCAGGCCGTTCTCCAGGCTCAGCAGACCGATCACCTGGCTGATGGCGTTGCGCCGCCCGATCATCATCAGCATGCCGAGCAGTACGACCGACAATGCCAGCGCGAGGTTTTCGCGTGTCAAAGCCTGGGCCTGGCCGGCGGTGACGGGCAGCACCACCATCACCGAAAGCCCGACCAGCGCGGCGGCCGCCAGCAGCGAAGGCCCGATGCCCAGCGCCGGCTCCACCGTGCGATGCAGCCCCAACCGGCGCAGCAGCAGCCGCAGTGCCAGCGGGATCAGCAGCGCCTTGGCGCCGAAGGCGAGCAGCGCCGTGACATACAGGCCCGGCTCATCCTGCACCCAGCCCTGCCAGGCTGCGGCGGCGGCCAGCAGCCCGCCCTGGATGGCAAAGGCCGTGATTACCCCCTCCAGCCGCCGCTGGTACAGCAGCACGAAGGACAGCAGCAGGATGCCGCCGCCGAGCAGATGCGCGATGTCGTAGCCGGTATCGCTGAAGGTCATGATGCCGAGCGCCTTCGGCGCGCTGCATCATGAGATTTTTTCAGACCCTCAAACGGCGGGCGCGCGCTCCGCGCGCTTGCCTTCGCGCCGACGCGCTGCCGTGCCGGTGGGGAGGCCGGGCTGTGCGCGGGCCGCTGGCGCGGCCTAGAGCCAGTCTGGTCGCGCATCACGCGAGTCTCGTGGACAGGAACAGCAGAAGCGCCGCCAGCAACCCGAGCAGCAGCGCCGCGCCCAGAAACTCCGGCACGCGGAACACCCGCATCTTGGCGATCGCACTCTCGAAGGCCGCCAGCGCCAGGCAGAGCAGCGCGATCTTCGCCACCCAGGCGCCGAGACCCACCACCCACCCGAGCGGCGCGAAGCCCACCGGCGCGGTGCCGAAGGGGAAGAAGATGGCAGCGATCAGCGCCAGCCACAGCGTCAGCCGCAGCGCCGACGCGGCCTCCCACAGCGCCAGATGCCGGCCGGAGGCTTCGAGGATCATCGCCTCATGCACCATGGTCAGTTCCAGGTGGGTGGCGGGATTGTCCACCGGGATCCGCGCATTCTCCGCCACCGCCACCGCCAGCAGCGCCACCAGCGCCAACCCGAGCGAAACGCGCAGGCCGAGCGACCCCTCCTGGAACAGCGCCCCGATCGTCTCCAGCCCGGTACTGCCGGCCAGCATCGCCAGCACCAGCGCCACCAGCAGCAGCGCCGGTTCGGCCAGCGCCGCGAAGGACATTTCGCGAGATGCGCCCAGCCCGCCAAAGGCCGTGCCGACATCCATCCCCGCCAGCGCCAGCACCACCCGCCCGGCCGCCAGCAGCCCCGCGATCACCACCAGATCCGCCAGCGGGGCGAAGGCCATGCCGCGCGCGAAGCTCGGCACCAGCGCCAGCGCGGCAAATGCGACAGTGGCCCCGGCATAGGGCGCGGCCTGGCTGATCCAGCTTGCATTGTCGGCCAGCACCGGCCGCTTCCGCAGCAGCTTGAAGAAATCTCGCAGCGGTTGCAGCGGGGAGGCGCCGATGCGGCCCTGCATCCGTGCCTTCAGCCAGCGGATGCCACCCACCACCAAGGGCGCGGCGGCCAGCACCAGGGCCAGGTGCAGGATCTGGGTGAGGCTGGCGGTGAGCCATTCCATCTCAGCCCGCCTCCAGCCAGGCGGCCAGCGCCAGCAGCGCCACCAGCGTGCCGAAGGGCAGCATCAGCGTGGCCGTCAGCGGCAGGTCGCGCAGCTTCTCGGCCCGCACCGCCAGCGCATCCCGCCAGCGCGCCAGCGGCGCCAGCAGCCAGGCCTCGGAAGGGTCGGCATAGCCGTGCTCCAGCCGCGCCGGGCCGGGATCGCCCGGACGCGCCATCTGCACGGATTCACGCGCCGCCAGCAGCGATCCGCCCAGCATGCGCCGCAACGGCTGGCCGAAGCCGGCGGCGGAGGGCTGGGTCACCGGGTCGCCGAAGGGCAGGTGCTGCGGCGGGGCCATGAAGCCGCAATCCCAGGCCGGGCCGCGCGCCACACCGGCAGGCGCGCGGCGCCGCACCAGCCACCAGATGGCACCCCCCGACACCGCCAGCAGCAAGGTCAGCGCCAGCGGCCAGTAGCGCGCCCCGCCATCGCCCACGCGCATCATGGCGAAGCCGCTGCGCTCCGCCACGCCGAAGGGCACCAGCACCTGCACCGCACCCTCCGCCAGCCCGAGCAAGGTTCCCGGCAGCAATCCGAACAGGATGGTCAGCCCGGCCGGCAGCAGCAGCGCCAGCCGCGCCGGCAGCGGCCCATCCACCGCCCCGGCGGCGCGCGGTGTGCGCGGCCGGCCGAGGAAGACCAGGCCGAACAGCCGCACCATCGCCGCCGCCGCCAGCGCCGCCGCCAAGGCAGCAGCCGCCACCACCGCCACGCCCAGAACCTGGAACGCCAGGTCGCCCACCCGCCAGGCCGCCAGCAGCGCCTGCAACAGCAGCCATTCGCTGGCGAAGCCCGACAGCGGCGGCAGGCTGGCCGCCGCCGCGGCCCCCACCAGCACCGCGCCGGCGGTCCAAGGCATGGCGTGGATCAGCCCACCCAGCCGGTCCAGGCTGCGGGACGCCGCGCCATGCGCCACCTCCCCCATGCCGAGGAACAGCAGCGACTTGAACATCGCGTGGTTCAGCGCGTGCAGCAGCGCCGCCCCCGCCGCCAGCCCCGCCAGCACGCCGAGATCGGCCGCGCGGAAACAGGCAGCCAGGCCGAGGCCAATGCAGACCAGGCCGATATTCTCGATGGTGGAGCAGGCCAGCAGGGTCTTGCCGTCCTCCTCCAGATTGGCGCGCAGCGCGCCGAGCACGGCAGACGCCGCGCCCAGCACCAGCAGCGGCACGCCCCACCACAAGGGCTGCGCCGGGCCGGACAGGTCCAGCAGCAGCCGGGCCAGCACATAGACCGCGACCTTGGTCATGGCGGCCGACATCAGGGCGGAGACATGGCTCGGCGCCGCGGGGTGGGCGAGCGGCAGCCAATTGTGCAGCGGCACCAGCCCGGCCTTGGCCCCGGCGCCCACCACCACCAGCGCCAGCACCGCCATCGCCACCCAGCCCTGCGGCGGCGCGGCGCGGATGCCGGCAAAGGACAGGTCGCCGGCCACGCCGCCCAGCAGGCCAATCGCCGGCACCAGGCAGATGCCGCCCAGCAGGGCGAAGGCCAGATAGCGCCGCGCCGCGCGGCGATTCTCCGCCTCCGCATGGTCGGCAGCGACCAGGATCCAGGAGGCGACGGACATCGCCTCGAACCCCAGCACCAGGGTGAAGCCATCGGCCGCCATCAGTGTCAGCGCCATGCCGGCCAGGAACAGCGGATAGGCGGCCAGCAGGCGCGGCGCCATCAGGGGGTGGGAAAGCCCGAACAGGGCGGAACAGGCACCCGCCAGCCCGAGCAGCAGCAGGAACCAGGCGGACAGCGCATCCACCGCCACCAGCGCCGGCACACCGATCGGCAGCGTGTGCACCGGCAGGGCGCCCGAAAGCAGCACCGCCAGCCCGCTGCCCGCCAGCATGACGGAGGCCAACAGGCAGCCGCCATGCACCGCCAGCCCGGCCCAGGCGAAGCGCGCCAGCGGCACGGCGAGCGCGGCCAGCAGCCCGAGGCCCGCCAGCGTGAGGATGAGCGCCGTCAGCACGGCAGGGGAAGGAAGCGGATCACTGACCGGAACCTTAGAAGCCCGGCCCCGCCGGCAGAAGGGGCTCGCCCGCTGTGGGGCCATCAAGTCTTGCAGCGGCGCGGATTTTCGCCGCTTCTGAAGCCGGCGCTTTCCAAGCCTTGCCGCCGGCGCTACAGCAACGCGACCGGCGTGTGTCGGCGTCGCGCCCGGTATGGCTCGGCGCCGTGAGACCGGGTGAAACAACCCGAAGCCTTGTGGGGATGCGTCCTTTGGGCCCGTTGCTCGCCTTCAGCCGCGGCGTCGATGCCCTGAACACCGGCTTCGGGCGCATCGCCGACTACCTGGTCCTGATCGCCTGCACCGTCAGCGCCGGCAATGCCTTCCTGCGCTACGGCTTGAATGCCGGCTCCAACGCCTGGCTGGAGGTGCAGTGGTACTGCTTCGCCGGCATCGTCATGCTCGGCGCCAGCTACACGCTGCGCCGTAACGAGCATGTGCGGGTGGATCTGGTCTATGGCGCGCTGGGGCAGCGCGGGCGGATCTGGGTGGATATCCTTGGCCTGACCTTCTTCCTGATGCCGGCCATGGCGCTGCTCGCCTGGATGACCTGGCCCTTCTTCGTCGAGGCCTGGGTGCGGAACGAAATTTCGTCCTCACCCGGCGGGTTGATCCGCTGGCCGGTCAAGCTGCTGCTGCCGCTGGGCTTCGCACTGATGTGCGCGCAGGGGCTTTCGGAGATCGTGAAGCGCGTGGCCGTGCTGCGGGGCATCGAGCTGCCACGCGGCCAGCTTTTCGCGACCTACGCGCGGCCCGATCAGTGATGCACCGCGGCCTTCCCGCACCAGAATCCAGGGCCTGAGAAAAAGATGCTCCACGAGGATATCATGCCGCCGCTGATGTTCGGCGGGCTGGTGGTGTTCCTGCTGATCGGCTTCCCCGCGGCGTTCTCCCTGGCCGCGGTCGGGCTGTTCTTCGGCTTCATCTCCATCGAGCTTGGCTTCTTCCCGGAAGCCTGGATGTTCAACCTGCCGCTGCGCGTCTTCGGCATCCTGTCCAACGACCTGCTTCTGGCGATTCCGTTCTTCACGCTGATGGGCGCGGTGCTGGAACGCTGCGGGCTGGCGGAGGATCTGCTGGAAGGCACCGGGCAGCTGTTCGGCAAGGTGCCGGGCGGGCTGGCCTATGCCGTCATCATTGTCGGCGCCATCCTGGGTGCCATCACCGGCACGGTGGCGGCCAGCGTGATCTCGATGGGCATGATCAGCCTGCCGATCATGATGCGCTACGGCTACGACATGCGGATCGCGACCGGCGTGATCGCCGCATCCGGCACCATCACCCAGGTGATCCCGCCCTCCCTCGTGCTGATCGTGCTATCCGACCAGCTCGGGCAGTCGGTGGGTGAGATGTATGCGGGGGCGATCGGCCCGTCCCTGATGCAGATCAGCCTGTTCCTGCTGTTCATCTGGATGGTCTCCATCTTCCAGCCGCACAAGGTCCCGCCGCTGCCGCCGGAGGCGCTGGCACCGCGGGACTGGCGGCTGTGGTGGCGGGTGCTGAAGGGCATGGTCCCGTCCATGGGCCTGATCTTCATGGTGCTGGGCACCATCTTCCTCGGCCTGGCAACCCCCACCGAGGCCGGCGCCATGGGCGTGGTCGGCGCCGTACTGCTGGCGGCGGCGAACCGGCGACTGACCTGGCCGCTGATCCGCCAGGCGATGGGCAACACCATGCGCATCACCAGCATGGTCATCTTCATCCTGATCGGCGCCACCATCTTCACCCTGGTGTTCCAGGGCGTGGATGGCGGCATCTGGATCGAGCATCTGCTGGCGCTGCTGCCGGGTGGTCAGACCGGCTTCCTGATCTTCGTCAACATCTTCATCTTCTTCCTGGCCTTCTTCCTCGACTTTTTCGAGATCGCCTTCATCGTCATCCCGCTGCTGGCGCCGGTCGCGAAGAACCTCGGCATCGACCTGGTCTGGTTCGGCGTGCTGATCTGCATCAACATGCAGACCGCCTTCATGCACCCGCCCTTCGGCTTCGCCCTGTTCTACCTGCGCGGCGTGGCGCCGAAATCGGTGCTGACGCGGGACATCTACCTGGGCGCCATCCCGTGGCTGTGCCTGCAGCTTCTGCTGGTCGCCATCGTGATCTTCTGGCCGCAATCCGTGACCTACTGGCTGGACCGCGGCCCGCGCGCCGACCCGAGCACCGTCATCATCGACCTGCCGCCCCCGATGCCGACGCCCGACATTCCCGCCGTGCCGATCTTCCAATGAAGCTGACCCTGATCGGCACGGTCCATGGCGGCCGGGCGGAACCGCTGGATGATGCCTGGGACAGCGTGGAGGCCGAGATCCGGCTGGACGCTTCCGTGGTGGGCCCGGATGCGGCGCTGGGGCTGGATCAGTTCAGCCATGTGGTGGTGGTGTTCGGCTTCCACCGGCTGGACCCCGCCGCGGTGGAGGCCAACGCCCGCCACCCGCGTGGCCGGGCCGACTGGCCGCGCATGGGCATCCTGGCCCAGCGCGGCGCCCCACGGCCGAACCGCCTCGGCGTCACCACCTGCACGCTGCTGGCAGCCCAGGGCCTGGTGCTGCGGGTGCGCGGGCTGGATGCGATCGCGGGCAGCCCGGTCTTCGACATCAAGCCGCACATGACCGGCTTCGATCCGCGCGGCGAAATCCGCGAACCGGATTGGGCGCGGGAGATCATGGCGGGGTACTGGTAAGCCGCCGCGCCACCACCCGGCCGGTGACCGGTGCCGTCACCTCGAAATGCGCCGCCTGGACCACCGCGCCGATATCCCGCGGGCGATAGGCCACGACATTGGTGCCGCCCAGATGCCGCAGGCTGGGATAGACAATCCCCGCCCCGCCCGCCGCGCGCAGCACCTCCCCGAACGCCTGCCCTGCGGTGAAGCTGGTGGGGTCGAGCAGCGCCGGATCCGTCTCCAGACGGACGTAGTCGTCCCCGGCCAGGGTGGTCTGGTAGGCGCGATAGGTGCGGCGCATCAGGGCGCGGCCGGTCGCCACGGCCTCCCGCCGCAGATGGTGGGCAACCTCCGCAATGGCGGTGGGCAGGGCGGCGCTGGCGTACCAGGCGCCGAGTTCCGGTCCCGCGAAGCGCGTGCCACCGGGCACGGCGTGCAGGAAAGCGGCCATCACGACGCTGGCGTTGGGCGATCCGAACACCCATTGCGCCCGTGGCAGCCGCGCCAGGCGTTCCGCCACCAGCCGGTCGTTGGTCCAGCCCTCCAGCTCGATCACCGCCGCCAGATCCTCCGCCGAGCGGCAGAAATCGAAGGCCTGCACCGGCGGGAAGCGGGAGGGGATGAGGCGGTGGCAGGGGCGCGGCGGCGAAACCCTCGGCCGATCGCTCACGGCCGGTCGCTCAGGCAATAACGATGTCCTCGTCTGCCCAGGGCTCGGCTGCATCGGCTTCGTTGGGCGGTATGTAAAGGCCGCCGCGGGCCGCATCCAGGAAGCGCCGCACCAGCATCAACCCGTCCTGCGTGCCGCTGGCCGCCAGCGCCATCGGCGCCTGTCCCGCAAACGGCAACGCCGCATGTGGGCCGCGCAGCCAAGCCAGTGCCTCGGCCTCCGTCTCGAACAGGATGCGGAGCGCCTTGTGGATGCCGAGCACCGCGGAAATGCGCGTCAGCGTATCCACCGGCAGCGACAGGTCACCTCCCGCCTCCGCGACCCGTACCCAGCCATGATAGGTCGAGCGCGGCGGCAGGCCGAGAATGCGCAGCCGCTCCACCTCACTCAGCTTCCATAGCCCTGCAATGTGCAGGAAGGCACGCAGCCCCGGCGCGCCCAGGTGGCGCCGCGTGGCGGGTGCGAAGCGGTCTGCGGTGAGCGTGGCCGACGCGAGGCGCATGGCGATCTCCTGTCCAAAACCAAACTTAATGTGCGGATTTGGACATTACCAGCAAAATCCTCAGAGCATCTCCAGCCCCTGTTTCCGCGTCGGCGGTGGGAAGGCTGCGTTCAATTCCGAAATATCCTCCGCCGTCAGCCGCAGATCCCGCGCCGCCACGTTGGCGCGCAGATGCGCGGGGTCCGAAGCCTTCGGAATTGCGATCACCCCGGGCCGCGCCAGCACGAAGGCCAGCGCCACCTGCGCCGGCGCCACGCCGTGCCGCGCCGCCACCGCCCGCAAGGCCCTGTGCCGCAGCAGCGCCCCACCCTGGCCGATTGGGGAATAGGCCATCACCGGCATCGACCGCTCCGCGCAGAAGGGCAGCAGGTCGAATTCCACACCGCGCGCCTCCAGGTTCCATAGCACCTGGTCCGTCGCGCAATCCGCCAGCGCCGGTCCCAACTCCCGCAAATCCGCCACATCCAGGTTCGAGACGCCCCAGCGCGCGATCTGTCCGCGGGCCCGCGCCGCCTCCATCGCCTGCACCGTCTCCGCCAGCGGCACCCCGCCGCGCCAGTGCAACAGATACAGGTCCAGCCGCTCCACCCGCAGCCGCTTCAGGCTTGCCGCCAGCGCCACCGGCAGCTTCTTGGCGGACGCATTGTGCGGATAGACCTTGGAGACCAGGAAAACCTCATCCCGCCGGCCGGCGATGGCATCGCCCACCACCTCCTCCGACCCGCCATCGCCATACATCTCCGCCGTGTCGACCAGCGTCAGGCCGAGATCGAGGCCCAGGCGCAGCGCATCCGCCTCCGCCCGCCGGTCCCCGCCCTCACCCATCCGCCAAGTCCCCTGGCCGAGCGCCGGCACCATCACGCCATCATGAAACCGCACCTGATCCATGGAACCGCCGCCTCCCTCATCCCATCTGCCCGACATGACCCGCATCGCACTGCCTCTCGCGGCCTTCATGGCCGCCGCCGCCCTCGCCAACGCGCAACCCGCGCAGAACGTGCAGGGCCAGGTGCCGGAGGAAATCGGCTCCTGGCGCCTGTCCTGCCTGGCCGACCGCATGACGGACCGCGCCGACTGCCTGCTGCGCCACCGCGAACCCGTGGAACCGGCGCAAAGCGCCACCGGATCCTCCCTCGTCCTCGAAGTGCAGGACCGCGGCGGACACCTGGTGCCCGTGGTCGCCGCGCGCGACCTTTCCCTTGAATCCGCCGGCCGCGGGCTGCTGGCCATGACCGGCACCGCGCAACTCCGCTTCCCGCCCAACCGCCACTTCGAACTGCCCTGCACCCTGGAAGGCCGAAGCCTGGTCTGCGCCCCCCGACCCGAAGACGCCGCCCGCGCCGCCGCCGAACTGCCCACCGCCCCCACCGCCCTGGTCCGCATGATCGGCCTCGGCGCCGGATCCGACCGCGCCGACCCCGCCGAACTGCGCCTGACCCAAACCCAGGAGGCCCTGACCCGCTTCCGCAGCCGCGTCCCCGAAGGCAGCACCCCGCCACCCTCCTCCGGCCTCACCCTCCCCGACATAACCAACCGCCTGCAACGCCTGTTCGGAAACTGACGCCGAGACGGCGTGGTTGGGGGGGCGGCGCGGGTTGTTTGCAGGGGGACGCTGTCCCCCTGCACCCCCTGCCAAGGGGCAGTGGCCCCTTGTAACCCTTGAATCATGAGTAGGAAGGGAGAGGGGGCCGGAGCGACCGCGTGATCCACGCAACCGCCAGCCCCCTCTCCCTTCCTACTCAAAGGTCCTGAGGTCCAGGAGGCCACTGCCTCCTGGCGGGGAGGGTGCGGGAGGGGCAGCGCCCCTCCTGCAAATCACCAGCGCGCCGTCCCCCGACCGCGCCGTTCTCAGCGCAGGATCAGGAACGCGAGCATGAGGGTGCCGAGGGCGATGCGGTAGTAGCCGAAGGGGGTGAAGCCGATGCGGGTGATCACGCTCATCAGCCAGCGCACCACCACCAGGGCGACGAAGAAGGCGGTGATGAAGCCGATGCTGATCTGGCCGAGGTCGGCGATGTCGAGGTCGGCGCGCACCTTGTAGAGGCTGTAGGCGGTGGCCGCGAACATGGTGGGGATGGCGAGGACGAAGCTGAATTCGGCAGCCGTCCGGCGTTCGACCCCGACGAGAAGGGCGGTGATGATGGTGGCGCCGGAGCGGGAGGTGCCGGGGATCATCGCCAGGGCCTGGCCGAAGCCGATCAGCAGGGCGGCGAGGGGGCCCATTTGGGGAACGGTGTGGATGCTGGGTGCGGGCCGCCAACGTTCGATGGCGATGATGGCGAAGCCGCCGATGATCAGCGCGAAGCAGACCACCCAGGGGCTGAACAGCAGGCCGGTGATGGTGCTGTGGAAGGTGGCGCCGAGGATGGCCGCGGGGATGAAGGCCAGGATGAGGTTGGTCGCGTAGAAGCGTTCCGGCCCGGGTTTCCAGGCCAGCGTGGCCAGGCGCCACAGGGTGTGGCGGAACAGCAGGACGACGGCGAGCACGGCGCCGAGCTGGATGCTGATTTCGAAAGTCTTGCCGGGCGGGCCTTGGAAGCCGATGAGCTCGCCGAGCAGGATCATGTGGCCGGTGGAGGAGATCGGCAGGAACTCGGTCGCGCCCTCGACCACGCCCATGGCCAGGGCAGACAGCAGCGTACCGAGGTCCATCAGCGCATCATCCGTGTCGGTGTGCGCTGGCTATACGGCAGGCGGCGGCGCGCCGCGATGGCGCGCCGCCCGGGATGGCCCGGATTTTATCGCCTCAGCGAACGGTTTGCGCGGCCGAGAAGGCGAAGTTGTCGTAGCTGTTCTCGGCGATGCGGAACCACTGGAACTGCTCGGTGCGGAAGCGGCCGTAGCTTTCCATGATCTTGGCGAAGCGTGGGTTGCCGCGGGCGAGGTCTGCGTTCATCTCCTCATTCGCCTTCCAGGCGGCTTCGAGCACCGGGCGCGGCCAGAAGCGCAGCTGTGCGCCGGCAGCGACCAGGCGGCGCAGCGCCTGAGGGTTCAGGAAATCGTAGCGCGCGACCATGTCGGCATCCGCCTCGGCGCAGGCCACTTCCAGGGCGTGCTTGTACAGGTCCGGCAGGGCGTTCCAGGCGCGCATGTTGGACATGAAGTGCAGCCGCGCACCCGGCTCCCAGAAGCCCGGGGCGTAGTAGAAGCGGGCGACGCGGACGTAGTTGGCACGCTCATCGTCATGCGGGCCGACGAATTCCGCCGCGTCGATCACGCCGCGCTCCAGCGAGGGATAAATGTCGGCGGGGGCAATGAGCGTGGGGGCGGCGCCGAGGCGGGTGAACAACTGCCCGGCCAGGCCGGTGATGCGGAACTTCAGGCCGCGGAGCTGGTCGACGGAGGTGATCTCGTTGCGGAACCAGCCGCCCATCTGCGCGCCGGTGTCGCCCGCCGTGATGCCGTGGATATTATATTCGTTGAACAATTCCGCCGCGAGCTGGTTGCCGCCGCCGTAGCGGAACCAGGACGTCATCTGCCGCGTGTTCAGGCCGAAGGCCATGGCGGTGAAGGGCGCGAAGCCCGGTTCCTTGCCGATGTAATAGTAGGAGGCGGTGTGCCCGGCCTCGATGGTGCCGGCCTGCACGGCGTCGAGCACCTGCAGGCCGCCGACGATCTCGCCGGCCGGGAAGGTCTGTATGCGGAACTTGCCGTCGGTCAGCTGGGCAACGCGGGCGGTGATCTTCTCGAAGGTGCCGTACAGCACGTCGAAGACGCGGGGGAAGGAGGAGGCGGCGCGCCAGCGCACCTCCGGATTGGCCTGGGCAAGGGCGGGCGTGGCGAGGGCGAGGGGCGCGGCCGCGGCGGCGGCGCCCAGCATGGCACGGCGGTTCATGGAACTTCCTCCCGGGGTAGGCGCGCGCGGGCGAGTGGCCCGCTTCTGACCCCAGGATTAATCTATCCTGCAGCCGCGGAAAAGGTGCGGATTATTGCGGCGGCAGGCTCAGAAGACGAAACCCGCGAGCACGACTCCCGCAGCGATGAGTTGCAGCAGGTTGGCCGCGACGGAAAGGCGGTGCCCGGTGTCAAAGCCGCGCTGGGCACTGGCATCGCCCGCCTTCAACTGGTCCGACAGGGCGTTGATGCGCGGCATCAGCACCTGGCGGAGGAAGACGGTCAGGCCCGCAATGGCGGCCATGATGCCGGCGTCGGTCTTCGAGAGGGGGAACAGCGCCACGCAGGCCGCGGCGGAGGTGGCGAGCACCCACAGATAGTAGGGCGGGAAGACGCTGCGGATGAAGCGCCCAGCCATCTCGCCCGGCAGCACGCGGAAGACGATGGGGGCGATCAGCGCAGCGAAGAAAGCCATGCCGCCGAACAGCAGCGCCGTGGAGAACAGCGCGATGACAAGCAGGGCGGTCATGGTGCGGCGGCTGCGGCCAAAGGCGTCACACCGGCGGCCGATCTGGCTGGCCTGCGCCCGCCACGGGCGGGCGAGCGGCCGAAGGGCCGCCGCCGCTCATGCGGCGAGCCCTGCGCGCGGAGCGCGCGCCTGGCGATTGAAGGTCAGCATCACACCACGCGCTCGGCGAGCATCTTCTTGATGTCGCCGATCGCCTGGGCCGGGTTCAGCCCCTTCGGGCAGGTCCGGGTGCAGTTCATGATGGTGTGGCAGCGATACAGCTTGAACGGATCTTCCAGCGCATCCAGCCGGTCGCCCGTGTGCTCATCGCGGCTATCCGCGATCCAGCGATAGGCCTGCAGCAGCACGGCAGGGCCGAGGTAGCGGTCGCCATTCCACCAATAGGACGGGCAGGCGGTGGAGCAGCAGAAGCAAAGGATGCATTCCCACAGCCCGTCGAGCTTGGCGCGTTCCTCCTTCGACTGAAGGCGCTCGCCATCCGGCGGCGGAGGGGTATCGGCCTTCAGCCAGGGCTCCACGCTGCGCAACTGCGCGTAGACCTGGGACAGGTCGGGGACGAGATCCTTCACCACCGGCATATGCGGCAGCGGGTGGATGCGGACCTCGGCCTTCACATCCTCGATCGGCTTCAGGCAGGCCAGCGTGTTCAGCCCGTCGATGTTCATCGCGCAGGAGCCGCAGATGCCCTCCCGGCACGAACGCCGGAAGGTCAGCGTGGTGTCGACCTCGTTCTTGATCTTGATCAGCGCATCCAGGACCATCGGCCCGCACTGGTCCAGGTCGATGTCGAAGGTGTCCGTGCGCGGGTTTTCGCCCGTATCCGGATCCCAGCGATAGATCTTGAAGGACCGCACCTTCGTCGCGCCTGCCGGCGCGGGAAAGTGCTTGCCCTTCGTGATGGTCGAGTTCTTCGGCAGCGTGAAGGTGGCCATGGTCTTCGATCCGATCCCTAGTACACGCGCGCCTTGGGCGGGAAGACCTGGACCTCGTTGGTGAGGGTGCGCATCTTCACGTCGCGATAGTCCAGCTTCACGTTCCGGTTGTCATCCACCCAGGCGAGGGTGTGCTTCATCCAGTTCGCATCGTCGCGATCCGGGAAATCCTCATGCGCGTGGGCGCCGCGGCTTTCCTTGCGCGCTTCCGCGCCATGGATCGTGGTCAGCGCATTGCCGATCAGGTTGTCCAGTTCCAGCGCCTCGACCAGGTCGCTGTTCCAGATCAGGCTGCGGTCGGCGATCTTGATGTCGTCATAGCCGGCGGCGACCTTGCTCATCTTCGCCACGCCCTCACGCAGCAGCTCGCTGGTGCGGAACACGGCGGCGTGCTCCTGCATCGTGCGCTGCATCTGCAGGCGGACGTCGGAGACGGTGGAGGTGCCCTTCGAATTGCGGACCTTGTCGAAGCGCGCCCAGCTGGACTCGCCCGCACCCGGCGGCAGCGGCGCCTGGCTGGCACCCGGCTTGATGGTCTCCGCCGCGCGATGCGCCGCAGCGCGGCCGAACACGACCAGGTCGAGCAGCGAATTGGTGCCGAGGCGGTTGGCGCCGTGGACGGACACGCAGGCGGCCTCACCCACCGCCATCAGCCCGCGCACCACCCGGTCCTGGTCCTTGGAGGTGGGGTTCAGGACCTCGGTGTGAATGTTCGTCGGAATGCCGCCCATGTTGTAATGGACGGTCGGCAGCATCGGGATCGGCTCCTTCGTCACATCCACGCCCGCGAAAATCTTCGCGGTCTCGGAGATGCCCGGCAGGCGCTCATGCAGCAGGTCCGCGCCCAGGTGTTCCAGGTGCAGGTGGATGTGGTCCTTCATCGGGCCGACGCCGCGGCCCTCGCGGATTTCCACTGACATGGCGCGGGAGACGACGTCGCGGGACGCCAGATCCTTCGCCGTCGGCGCATAGCGCTCCATGAAGCGCTCGCCCTCGGAATTCGTCAGGTAGCCGCCTTCGCCGCGCGCACCCTCGGTCACCAGGCAGCCCGAGCCATAGATGCCGGTCGGGTGGAACTGCACGAATTCGTTATCCTGCAGCGGCAGGCCAGCGCGCAGGATCATGCCGCCGCCATCGCCGGTGCAGGTATGGGCGGAGGTGCAGGAGAAATAGGCGCGGCCATAGCCGCCGGTCGCCATCACCACCTGCTGCGCGCGGAAGCGATGCAGGCTGCCGTCTTCGAGGTTCCAGGCGGTGACGCCGCGGCAGACGCCCTCATCATCCATGATGAGGTCGAGCGCGATGTATTCGACAAAGAACTCGCAATTGGCCTTCAGCGCCTGCTGGTACAGGGTGTGCAGGATGGCGTGGCCGGTGCGGTCCGCAGCCGCGCAGGCGCGCATCGCCGGCGTCTTGCCGTAATCCTGCATGTGCCCGCCGAAGGGGCGCTGGTAGATCTTGCCATCCTCGGTGCGGCTGAACGGAACGCCGTAATGTTCCAGCTCGATGATCGCCGGAATCGCCTCGCGGCACATGTATTCGATGGCGTCCTGGTCACCCAGCCAGTCCGACCCCTTCACGGTGTCGTACATGTGCCAGCGCCAGTCATCCTCGCCCATATTGCCGAGCGCGGCGCCAACGCCGCCCTGGGCGGCGACGGTGTGGCTGCGGGTTGGGAAGACCTTGGTGATGCAGGCGGTCTTGAGGCCGGAGGCCCCCATGCCGAAGGTGGCGCGCAGCCCCGCACCGCCCGCGCCCACCACGACCACGTCATAGGTGTGGTCAACGATCCGATAGGCTCCGCCGCCGATTGCGGGCTTGGAGATGGCGTTCATCTGTCTGCCGTCCATCCGTGTGGCGGGGCGAAATGGCCCACGCCGATTGGTCCCGAGTTTGGTCTGAACCCTCAGACCGCAAGGCGCAAAACGGCCAGGGCAGCCGCCAGCGCCAACAATGCACAAATTGCCTTCACGGCCAGGACGGAGGTGATCTTCACCCATTCCGGCTTGGCATAGTCTTCCAGCACCACCTGCAGCCCCGACGCGGTGTGGTGGAAGGTCAGGCCGATGAGGGCCAGCAGCAGTACCGCGTTCACCGGGTGCCCGATCCAGGCCATCGCCTCCAGATGCGTCATGCCGGCGGACGTCGCGAGCGACGCGATGAACCAGATGGTCAGCGGCAGCAGCGCGAGCGAGGTGACGCGCTGCATCCACCAGTGATGCGTGCCGGATTTGGCGGAGCCGGAGCCGCGGACGCGGCCGAGCGGGGTGCGGAGGCTGGTCTGGCGGGGGGATTCCATGGTCTCGTTCCTCACCAGGAAATCAGCAGCGCGAGCCAGGTCAGCGCCGTCAGCACCGCGGTGCCGATCAGCACGGCGCGGCCGGATTTGTAGGTGGTCGGGATGTCGTAGCCATAGCCGGCATCCCAGAACAGGTGGCGCACGCCGGCCAGCGTGTGAAACCAGGCCGCGGCCGTCAGGCCCATCAGCGCCAGGATGCCGAGGACCGAACCCAGGAACCACTGCACCCAGTCAAACGCCGCCGGCCCCGATGCCGCCGCCACCAGCCACCACACCATCAGCACCGCGCCGAAGGTCCAGGCGATGCCCGTGGCGCGGTGGGTGATGGAGAGCGCGCTGGTCATCTGCATCATGTCGTAGACCTGCAGATGCGGCGAAAGTGGCCGGCGCACCTGCGTGCCATCGGTCCGGCGACCGAGCATGGTCGCGTCGTTGGCGTCCTGGGTGGATGACATGCGGTGCCCGCTCCTCATGGCGCGCCAGCCCTCGGGCGCGCGCATAGTGTTGACAGGGTTTTATGGTGCACCGCGCCATAGCGTCAACTTAGGCTGGCGGAAATAGGAGAACAAATCGTGAAGACGGCGGGTAATTAGGAATGATATCCTTACCCGCATGCGCCACACGGACCCGCCAACCCGCCTGCCCCGCTTCGCCCGCCGGCGTCCCGCGCCGGGGCGCGACCCTTGCGGAGGCGCCCGCCCGGGCTGGACGCGCGCGCTGCTCGACGTGCTGCACAAGCTGCTGACGGCCGGTGCCGCGCTGGCGACGATATTGCGGGTGTTGTTCTGAAGGAATATTAATCGGAGCGCTGTACAGCAAAAAATTCTGTGGGAAGTTCAGCGAAGGCGGAATTCGGCGAGGCTCATCCTAATTCCCGCTATCGACCAGAGACTTCATGGTCATGGGAACCCGCGGCTCCTGTTCATCGCGGACAACAGCAGCATACCAACCATTCATCCCGAGAAGGTTGGCGGCGCCTGAGCAGGCTACACATCACTCGGTAAGTTTGGTATGGATTCGATCCATTCCGGAGGAATCGGTATGCTGCGCCTACTTTTTGCGTGCCTGCTGGTTAGCGGGTGCGCCCTTGAGCGTGACTACATCGAGGTTCGGCATGTCGCGGCGCCTGGAATTCAAGCTATTCAGGGTGCCAGCAATGTCGGCGTCACGGTCGAGGCTCGAGACGGCCGCACAATCAGAGACAGAGTTAGCAACAAAATTAATGGCTACGGGATGGAGATGGCCCCAATTGTCTCGACCAACGATGTAGTCGCCGAAACTCAGCGTGCTGTCGTTGAAGAGCTGACATTTAGGGGCTTCAGAATTGGCGGAAACGACGCTCGCCTTGATGTCGAGGTTTTACGCTTCTACAGCCAGTTCCGCACCGGGTTCTTCGCTGGATCGGCGAATGCTGACCTGTCAGTCAATGTGCGCCTGACCGACCAGCTTGGCCGCCTGATCCTCGCAAAGACCTTCACCGCGGAGGGAATTGTTCCAAGCCTGCAACTGGCGACCGGTGCCAATGCGCGTTTGGCGCTTGAAGATGGGCTGCGAAAACTGATCCGGATGATCGGGGACGATGTTGAGCTGGCTCAAGCCCTTCTGCGGACTGCACCCTCTGAGCGACCAGTCAGCTAGATCAAAGCCGGCCGATATCAATGCCGTGATTTCGGCGTCTGGTGTGAGGCGCGGCCATGACCTTGTGTGGAGTCGCGCCCGTGATTGTGACGCAACGCAAGGTCACCAAGGCTCCATGCCACCTTCGACCCAGCGCCGATGCGCGGCGGAACAAGCGGGCATCGGTTCTGCGCCTCCAGGCAACGTGGGCGCTGCCCGTGCCACAACGGCGGTACTTACGTTCGCCTGATCGCTGTCGTTGAAACGGCAAGCCGCCCCGCTACGCCCCCAACAACCCCTGCGCCACCAGTTCCTCCGCGATCTGCACCGCGTTCAGCGCCGCGCCCTTGCGCAGATTGTCGCAGACACACCAGAAGGCCAGGCCGTGCGGTACCGTCAGGTCGCGGCGCAGGCGGCTGACATAGACGGAATCCTCGCCGGCGATCTCGGCCGGCGTCGCGTAGCCGCCATCCTCCCGGCGATCGAGCACGATGATTCCCGGCGCCTCGCGCAGCGCCTCCCAGGCCTGTTGTTCCGTGATCGGCTCCTCGAACTCCACATGCACCGCCTCGGCATGGCCGATGAAGACGGGCACGCGGACGCAGGTGGCCATCACGGCGATGTCGGGGCCGAGAATCTTCCGGGTCTCCTCCGCCATCTTCTTCTCCTCCCGCGTCGAACCGTCGCCGAGGAAATTGTCGATATGCGGGATGCAGTTGAAGGCGATCTGCTTGGTGAACTGCTCCGATGGCGGGGTTTCGTTCACATAGACGCCACGGGTCTGCGACCACAGCTCGTCCATCGCCTCCCGCCCCGCGTCGGAGACGGCCTGGTAGGTGGAGACAACCACCCGCTTCACCCGCGCCAGGTCGTGCAGCGGCTTCAGCGCCACCACCATCTGGATGGTGGATCCGTTCGGGTTGGCGATGATGCGGCGCTTCTTGAATCGAGCCAGCGCCTGCGGATTCACCTCCGGCACCACCAGCGGCACGTCGGGGTCCATGCGGAACTGGCCGGTCGTGTCGATCACCACGCAGCCGGCCGCCGCCGCGCGCGGCGCATGGATCGCACTGATGGCGGCGCCGGGCGAGAACAGCGCCAGGTCGGTACCCTTGAAGTCGAAGCTGTCCAGCGACTGCACCGTCAGCACCTGGTCATCCCCGAAGGAGACCTGCTGCCCGGCGGACCGGCCGGAGCCGAGCGCCACCATGCGGTCCACCGGAAAGGCGCGTTCCGCCAGGGTCTTGAGGATCTCCCGCCCCACCGCCCCGGTGGCGCCGACCACGGCCATCCTGTAGCCCATGCTGCCGCTCCTGCCTTTTCCGGGGGTGGGCTTAGGCGCTCCCCCCCGGCATCGGCAAGTTTCCCGCTGGGCGCGCCGCTAGATGGCCCGCACGGCGCGCAGGAAGCTGTCGGTCTTCTGGCGCAGTTGGGTGGCCTGGTTGGCCAACGCGCCGCTGTCGTCGCGCATGGCGCTGGCCGCCGTGCCGGTGGCCTGGGCGGCGCCGCGCACACCCTCGATCCGCTGCGCCACCGTCTGCGTCGCATCCGCCACCTGGCTGGCGCTGCGGGCAATTTCCTGCGTCGCGGCGCCCTGTTCCTCCACCGCCGCGGCGATGGCAGTGGCGATTTCGCTGGTGCGCTCCACCGTCGCGCCGATGCCGCGGATGGCGGCCACCGCCTGGCTGGTGGCCTGCTGCATCTGGCCGATCTGGGCTGCGATCTCCTCCGTCGCCTTGGCGGTCTGGCCGGCGAGGGACTTCACTTCGCTCGCCACCACCGCGAAGCCCTTCCCGGCCTCCCCGGCGCGGGCTGCCTCGATGGTGGCATTCAGGGCGAGAAGGTTGGTCTGGCCGGCGATGTCGCCGATCAGCCGGACCACGTCGCCGATGCGCGCCGCGGCCTCGGACAGGCCCTGCACGGTGGCATCCGTGGCGCGGGTCTCGGCCACGGCCCGGCTGGCGACCTGCGCGGCTTCGCCCACCTGACGGGAGATTTCGCTGACCGAACTGGCCATTTCCTCCGCCGCCGCGGCCACCGCCTGCACATCGCCCTGCGCCTGGCCGCCGGCCGCCGCCACCGCCGCCGCTTCCTCGCCGGAGGTCGCGGCGGTGCCGGAGAGCGAGATGGCGGATTGCTGCAGCCGCGCCGCGGACTCGGCCACCGCCGCCACCACCGCGCCCACTTCCGTCTCGAAGGTGTCCGCCAGGCGCACCTGTTCGGTCACCACGCTCCAGGTCAGCATGGTGGCCGTGTAGGTGCCGCCCGCGTCGCGGATGGCGGAGACGCGAAGTTCCAGTACGTCCTTGCCCAGGTTGATGCGGGCCGTGTGCGGCAGGCGCGACGGGTCGGACAGGATGGCGCGCTGGTGCGCCGCGTTCTTGTGGAAGATGTCGATGCTCTGCCCGAGCATCTCCTCAGGCCCGCAGGGCAGGTGCTGGCGAATGGTGTCCAACAGGCGCGTCGTTGCCGCATTCATGTAGGTCATGCGGAAATTGTCGTTCGGGTCGGCGCTCATCACCGCCGCCGGAAGCTGCTCGATCATCTGGCCCTGGGCGAAGGCGCGATTGACGGTGGCGCGCAGGCCTTCCAGCGCCTCCGCCATCTGGCCGATCTCGTCGCGGCGGCCACGGTCGGGCACCGCCACCGCGGCTTCGCCGGCGGCGATGCGTGCCATCACGGCGGACAGGCGGCGCATCGGCGCGCCGACGCCGCGCGCCATGGCGAGGGAGGACAGCAGCAGCACCAGGCCGATCGCGCCGCCCGCCCAGATCACGGCGTCGCGCACGGTCTCGGCACGCTGCATGACATATTCGCGCTGCGTGGTGGCCACTTCCTCACCGGCCGTGACCAGGGCGCGGATGGCATCGTCCAGGCCCGCCCGCGCCGTAGCCACACCCTCGCGGCGTGCCTTTTCAATGGCCTCGCCGGCATCCAGGATCTTGGCCGCCGCCACGCCGATGCCCTGCGCCCGCTCCGCCAGGCGGTTCACATCGTCCTGCAGCCGGGCCGGCGCCTCGATGGCCGTCAGGCCGCGGCTATGCACGCGGGCCTGGGCGATGCCGCGCCGCACGCGGCGCAGCTGCGCCTCGTCGCCTGTCGCCAGCAGCCGCTGCACGCCGATCCGCACATCATTCACCGCGCCATGCACCGTCAGCAGCCGGTGGCGCGCATCATCCTGCTGCTCGGCCGGCAGGTCGAAGCCGAAGCTGGCGGAGACCGCCTCGAACAGCGAATCGTATTCGGCGGAAAGCGGGAACAGTTCCTTGTCGCGCGCCTGGATCATCTGCAGGCGAAGCTGCGCCACCACCTCAAGCGCCGCGCGGTAGCTCTCCGCCGCCTGGGTCAGCGCCGTCGCGGCCCCGGCCACACGGGGGGACCCGGAGGCCCGTGCCGCCTCCTGCGCCCCGGTGACGCTGGCTCGGATCGTATTCTCCACCGCGGCCCAGGCCGGCGCCTGGCTGGCCTCGTCATGGGTCAGCAGCAGGTCACGTTCCAGAACCGCCACCTCGCGGAGCTGGTCGGCATTGTTGTCCATCCGGTCCATGGCGCCCTGCATGCGGGCGGAATCCACCTGCGCGGTGGTGATCCCCGAAGTCTCCTGCCAGACCAGTACGACAAGTCCCGACAGCAGAAGCAGGGTGAGCGCAGCGGAGGCGGCCAGTTTGCGGCCGACCGAAAGGTCGAGGAGAAAACGCATAGTGCAGGCTCCACGAGACGACTGAGCCCGCAGAGTGCCTGCACCGTCTTGCCAGCGCGTGAATGCCACGCTGGCAAGTTTCGTGGCGCGATCACGGAACCGTTAGCAGCACCCCTGCCGCCCGCTCCGCCCCGCCCTTTTCGCCTCAGGCCTGGACGAGGTTGTCCGGCACCTGCTGGCCAACCTCGCGCAGGTAGCGGGCCGCGCCGGGGTGGAAGGGCAGGAAGGTGTTCTTGGTCCAGTTCGCCGCAACCGTCTCCGACGCCGTGGCGATCGCGGCCTTCAGCCGGTCGTTCTGAGAGAGTACCGACTTGGTGATCTCATAGGCCAGGTCGTCGGGGATCGACTTGTGGACGATCGCGAAGTTGTACATGCCGACGATGCCGAGCGGCTTCTGCTGGGTGCGGTAGGTGCCCATGGGCAGCGAGCCGGCGGCCAGTTCCGGGTACTTCGCGGTCAGCTTGGCGATTTCGTCCTGCGTGAAGTCCAGGAAGTTCACCTCGGCCTGCACCTCGATCTCGGAAAAGGCCGGTACCGGCACGCCAGAGGCGAACAGGAAGGCGTCCAGCAGCCCGTCCTGGATCTGCCCCACCAGGTCGGAGGCGGAGCCGTAGCGGACGGCGGAGGGGGTGATGCCCAGCTCCGTCAGGATCTGCGGGTAGTAGGTGCCCGGCGTGCCGCCGCGCGGTCCGACGCCGACGCTCTTGCCGTTCAGGTCGGCATGCTTGGTGATGCCGGTGCGCTTCAGCGCGATGCCGTGGAACGGCGTGTCATACATCGGGAACAGCGCGCGGATGTCGCGGAAGCGGTTGCCCTGGGTCCAGGCGCCAACGCCATTCCAGGCCTGCAGCGCCACGCCCATGGTGGCCATGCCCAGCTCGATCTCCTTGCGGTTCACGAGGATGATGTTCTGGTTCGGGCCCTGCGTGGTGCGGTAGGAGATCTGCACCCCGGTGGCTTCCTGCGCGATCTGGCCCCAGGCCGGCCCATACAGCGCATAGGTGCCGCCCGGTGCGGCGGTGCCCATGTTGAGGGCGCGCGGCCAGGATGCGTTGCGCGGCTGCGCGATGGCAGGGGTGAAGAGTGCGGGCGCGGTAGCGCCGAGGATGGTCGCGCCCAGAAGGTTGCGGCGAAGCATAAATCGTCTCCCTTGGAAATTTCGTTGCCTCCGATTAACCCGGGATTGCGCGGCGGGGCAAGCTTTAGCGGCCTCCGGGTGCGGCGGGCCTTGCGCGGACTCGGCGATTCGCCACATGCATTGCCGCATGCTGCACCTGCTGAAACTCTGCGTCGGACCGAAGGAAGTGGCGGAGCTGGCGGCCGGCCAGGCGCGCCGCGCCGCCCTGGACCCACCGCTGCGCCACCAGACGCGGATGATGCCGAAGCGTGCGGCGGAGCTGGTGGAGGGCGGGTCGCTCTACTGGGTGCTGTCCGGTGCCATCCGGGTGCGCCAGCGCATCCTGGAGGTGCGGGATGAGCGCTGGGACGATGGCAGCGGCTGCGCCGGCCTGGTGCTGGACCCGGAGCTGGTGCTGCTGGAGCCACGACCGCAAAAGCCCTTCCAGGGCTGGCGCTATCTGGAAGCCGCCGCGGCGCCACCGGATGCACCGCGCGGCAGCGCCGCCGCCACCGGGCTGGCCGCCCTGCCGCCGGCCCTGCGGCGGGAGCTGGAGGCGCTCTGCCTGTTGTAGCTTCATTTGCGGTAAGGTTTCATCGCTTGTGCGGCGCCGCAGCGGAGTCCATCTTCCCCCCTGGCAGGCGCCCCCGCGTCGCCCGGCCACCGAGCCAAACTGGGATTTCGCCCGATGCGTCGCTTCGCCCTTCTGATCCTGCCCGCCGCCCTGACCCTGATCCTGGACCGGCCTGCCCAGGCGCAACACTGGAACGATGCCGGGCCCGGGCGCGACCTGCTCAGCTCCACCGTGACGGATTTCGAGGCCTTCCGGGAACGTACCCCGGCCGCCCCTGGCTTCACCCCCGGCACATCCTTCACGCCCGGCGTCGCGGCGGCCCAGGCGCCGGAACGCGGGCCGATTCCGCTGCTGGACTGGGTGCCGCCTCCGCCGGTCCCCGCCGCCGCCCCGGCCGCGCGGCGCAGCAGCCCGCCGCGCCGCACCGTGCGCCGCGCACCCGCGTCCCAGCCGGTACGCCAGATCGCGCCGGTGACGGCCACCCGCGCAACCCCCCCGGCTGCCGGTGGCGACTGGGAGCGTTCCCTTGCGGAGCGTGAGCGGGAGCTGGAGCGGCTGCGCCGGATCCTGGAGGATGACCGCCTGCGCTACCAGCAGGTCCGCCAGCCGCAGCTTCAGTAGGCCCGAACAGGGGCGCCTTGGCGGCGCCCCATCGGTTCAGGCATTCACCAGGGCGGTGCTGAAATCGGCCTCGGTCTTGTCGCGGATCTCGGCCTCGGTCACGCCGGGCGCCGTCTCCAGCAGGCGCATCGGGCCATCGCCCTTCTTGTCGATGGCGAAGACGCCCAATTCCGTCACCACCACATCCACCACGCGCCGGCCGGTCAGCGGCAGGTTGCAGTCGCGCAGCAGCTTCGGCTTGCCGCCGGCGGTGTGCTCCATCAGCACGATCACGCGCTTGACACCCGCCACCAGATCCATGGCGCCACCCATCCCCTTCACCATCTTGCCGGGGATCATCCAGTTGGCCAGGTCGCCATTCTGCGCCACCTGCAGCGCGCCCAGGATGGACAGGTCGATATGCCCGCCGCGGATCATGCCGAAGGACTGGGCGCTGTCGAAGAAGCTGCTGGAGGGGAGCTGGGTGATGGTCTGCTTGCCGGCATTGATCAGGTCCGGATCCTCCTCCCCCTCATAGGGGAAGGGGCCGAGGCCGAGCATGCCGTTCTCGGATTGCAGCTGCACCGTCATGCCGGGCGGCACGTGGTTCGCCACCAGCGTCGGGATGCCGATGCCGAGATTCACGTAGAAGCCGTCCTGCAGCTCGCGCGCCGCGCGCGCCGCCATTTCGTCGCGGGTCCAGGGCATTCCGTTATCTCCAGGAAAAGGCTAGGACGGCACGCGCCGCTTCGCGCGGGCCGAGGCCGCGAATGCGGCCCGCGCACAGACCAACAATGCGGCGGGGAGCCACAGTGGCTTGCGCGAAGCCAAGGGCGCGGAGCGCCCGCCCGGCGTCTGAGGGCATCAAATATCGCCACCGGCGCCAGCCGGCGCCGGGTGCTTGCGGATGGTGCGCTGTTCGATCCGCTTCTCGAAATCCGGCGGCAGCGCGATCATGCGCTTCACGAAGATCCCGGGGGTGTGGATGTGGTCCGCATCGATCTCGCCGTTGCGGACGATGTGTTCCACCTGCGCCACCGTGACCTTCGCCGCGGTCGCCATCATCGGGTTGAAGTTCCGCGCCGTCTTCCGATAGACCACGTTGCCTTCATGGTCCGCCATCCAAGCGTGAATGATGGCGAGGTCGGCGAACAGGCTGCGTTCCATCACGTAATGCTCGCCGTCGAATTCCCGAACCTCCTTGCCCTCCGCCACCGCCGTGCCGTAGCCGGTCTTGGTGAAAAAGGCCGGGATTCCGGCGCCGCCGGCGCGGATACGCTCCGCCAGCGTGCCCTGCGGGTTGAACTCGATCTCCAATTCGCCGGCCAGGTACTGCTTCGCGAAGGTCGCGTTTTCGCCCACGTAGGAACTGATCATCTTGCGGATCTGCCGCGTGTGCAGCAGCAGGCCGAGCCCGGCATCATCAATGCCCGCATTGTTGGAGATGACCGTCAGGTCCTTCACGCCGGATTCCCGGATCGCCTCGATCAGGACGGAGGGAATGCCACTGATGCCGAAGCCGCCGGACATGATGGTCATGCCGTCCCGCAACAGCCCGGCGAGTGCCGCTTTCGCATCCCCGTAGATCTTGCCCATCGCCGCCCGTGCCCTCCAGCCTTGATGTTCCGGACCCTATTCGGGTCCGGCGCGCGACGGAAGGGGGTTGCGAAACCCGCCTGGGGGTGGCTTGCGCGCCCCCCGACCGGCGGCTATACGGCCCGCCTCGCGACTGTGTGCGGGGCCATAGCTCAGTTGGTAGAGCGCTTGAATGGCATTCAAGAGGTCTGGGGTTCGACTCCCCATGGCTCCACCAGATTTTCGGAAAGGGCGTCCACCGCAGGGTGGGCGCCCTTTTTCATGGGGCGTGTTCAGCCTACCGCCACGACGCGCCAGGCGGCCGCGGCGCCATCCGGCATGCGGATCGTCACCACCTCCCCCGGGCGCAGCCAGCCGCCGGCGCCCAGGATGCGATGCAGCGGCGCCTCGTCCAGCGAAGCGTCGTGCTCCGAAAAGCGAAGCGACCAGCCTTCCTCATCATGAGCCACATCGCCAGGCACGGCAGGAGCGTCTGGCGCCTCCAGCAGCGCCGGCCAGGGGTTCGGGTCGTCCACCCATGCCTGCTCATCCGGCGAGCCCTGCGCGTCCAACGCCATGGCGAAGACGATGCGATGGTTCGCATCACCCTGCGGGTCCGCCGGGCTCCAGGTTCGCACCAGCGTCACCTCAACCAATCTCGACGCGACCACCTGCACCCTCCCTCGCCAACATTCTGCAACGCGGCAGAAGGACGTACGTTTCAGATGGCCACCCGTACGCCAAGCTCCACCACCCGATCCGACGGGATGCGGAAGAATTCCGTGGCGGGCTGCGCATTGCGGCTCATCAGCGTGAACAGCCATTGGCGCCAGCGCGGCATTTTCGGCACCACGGCGGCCACCACCGTCTCTCGCCCCAGGAAGTAGCTGGCCTGCATCGGCTCGAACGGAATGCCGATGTCGCGCAGCGCCTCCAGCTCCTTCGGCAGATTAGGGCTTTCCAGGAAGCCATAACGCAGCAGCACGCGGTGGATGTCGGGCGCCAGCTCCGTCACCTCCCGCCGATCCTCGACGCGGGGGATGTCCTCGTTCAGCACGGTCACGAACAGCACCCGCTGATGCAGCACCTTGTTGTGCTTCAGATTGTGCAGCAGCGCGCCGGGCACGAAATCCGCCTGGCTGGTCATGAACACGGCAATCCCCGGCACCCGCAAGGTGCGGGATTGCGGCAGCCGGGCGAGGAAGGATTTCAGCGGCAGGCTGTCCTGCCGGAAGCGGGCGAACAGCAATTCCCGGCCGCGCCGCCAGGTCCGCATCAGGGTGAACAGCGCGATGCCCAGCAGCAGCGGGAAGTAGCCCCCATCCGGCACCTTGAGCAGGTTGGCGGCGAAATACAGCACGTCGATCAGCAGGAAGGTGCCGAAGACCGGCAGCGCCAGCCACAGTGGCCAGCCGAAGCGGCGCCAGAACACCACGCCGGCCAACAGGCTGGTGCAGACGAAGGTGCCGGTCACCGCCAGCCCATAGGCCGCGGCCAGCGCGTCGGAGGAGCGGAATTCCAGCACCAGGATGATCACGCCGAACAGCAGCATGAAATTCACCTGCGGCATGTAGATCTGGCCCTGCTCCGTCTCACTCGTATGGCGGACCGTCATGCGCGGCAGAAGGCCGAGTTGCATGGCCTGCCGCGCGACGGAGAAGGCGCCCGAGATCATCGCCTGGCTGGCGATGATGGTGGCCGCCGTGGCCAGCAGCACCAGAGGCAGGCGCAGCGCCTCCGGCGCCAGCAGGAAGAAGGGGCTTTCCAGCGCCTCCGGCTGCGACAGCAGCAGTGCGCCCTGGCCGAAATAGTTCAGCACCAGCGCCGGCAGCACGATGAACATCCAGGCGAAGCGGATCGGCTTTGCGCCGAAATGCCCCATATCGGCATACAGCGCCTCCCCCCCCGTCACCGCCAGCACGACGGCGCCGAGCGAGACGAAGGCGGCGATGCGGTATTCCATGCTGAAGGCAATGGCGTGGTGCGGCGAAAGCGCCGACAGCACCAGCGGGTTCTGCACGATCTGCGCCAGGCCGAGCAGCGCGAGCACCAGGAACCAGACCGCGGTGATCGGCCCGAAGATCGCGCCCATGGACCCGGTGCCGCGATACTGCACCAGGAACAGCCCGATCAGCACCGCGAGCGACACCGGGATCACCGCCGGCTCCATGACGGGCGAGACCACCTTCAGCCCCTCCACCGCCGAGAGCACGGAGATCGCCGGCGTCACCATGCCATCGCTGAAGAACAGACCGGCCCCGGCGATGCCCACCACCATCACCAGGCGGCGGGCCCGGCTGCCCGGTGGCATCGCATTCTGCGCCAAGGCGGTGAGCGCCATGATGCCGCCCTCCCCGCGATTGTCGGCGCGCAGGATGAAGCCGACATATTTCACCGTGACGACGATGATCAGCGACCAGAAGATCAGGCTGAGGATGCCGAGAATCTCGAAGGGTGAGATGCCGTCATCCGCGAACAGCAGCAGCGAGGCGCGCATCGCATAAAGCGGGCTGGTGCCGATATCGCCATAGACGATGCCGAGAACACCGATGACGGCGGCCAGCGAGGCGGGGCGGGCGGCGGGATGGCTCAAGGTGAGCTCCAGATGCGGAACGGGCGCAGGCATAGGCCCGCGCCGCCACCCACCGCAAGCGCGCCGGGTCTGGCCGGGCTCAGTGCCCGCGCAGGATCTGGCTCAGGAACAGGCGCAGGCGGTCGGTCTTGGGGGCGCTGAACAGCGCCTCCGGCTCCCCGCTTTCGACGATCTCGCCCTGGTCCATGAACACCACGCGGTCGGCCACCTGGCGGGCGAAGCCCATCTCGTGGGTCACGCAGATCATGGTCATGCCGGTCTCCGCCAGCATCACCATGGTATCCAGCACCTCCTTGATCATTTCCGGGTCGAGCGCCGAGGTCGGCTCGTCGAACAGCATGATCTTGGGCTTCATGCACAGCGCGCGGGCGATGGCGACTCGCTGCTGCTGGCCGCCGGAAAGCTGGCCGGGGTATTTCTTCGCCTGTTCCGGGATGCGGACCCGTTCCAGGTATTCCATCGCCAGGTCTTCCGCTTCCTTCTTCGGCATCCGGCGCACCCAGATCGGCGCCAGGGTGCAGTTCTCCAGCACCGTCAGGTGGGGGAACAGGTTGAAGGACTGGAACACCATGCCGACTTCGCGGCGGATCGCATCCAGGCTGCGGAGGTCGTCCGACAGCTCGATGCCGTCCACCATGATCTTGCCCTGCTGGTGCTGTTCCAGCCGGTTGATGCAGCGGATCATGGTGGATTTGCCGGAACCGGACGGCCCGCACACCACCACGCGTTCGCCGGTCGCCACGTTCAGGTTGATGTCGCGCAGCACATGCAGCGTGCCGAACCACTTGTTCACGTCTTCCAGCACGATGGCCGGCGGCGCATCGGTCCGCATGGCGGAGGCGAAGCGGCCCTCGGTTTCGATGGTCTGACCCATATTCAGCTTCCCTGTGCTCCGCTTCAGCGGCTGCGATGTTGGTTGAGGTCGCGTTCCAGATCCTGGCTGTACTTCGACATGGCGAAGCAGAACACCAGGTAGATGGCACCGACGAAGACATAGACCTCGATCCCGAAGCCCTGCCAGGCAGGCTCCACGATCGCGGTCTTGCCGGCGGTCAGCAGGTCGAAGATGCCGATGATCAGCACCAGGGACGTGTCCTTGAAGAAGCCGATGAAGGTGTTCACCAGCGGCGGAATCACCAGCCGCAGCGCCTGCGGCAGGATGATGAAGCCGGTCTTGTACCAATAGGGCAGGCCGAGCGCATCCGCCGCCTCATACTGGCCGCGCGGCAGGGTCTGCAGCCCCGCGCGCACCACCTCCGCCAGATAGGCGCCGGCGAACAGGGTGATGGCGACCTGCGCGCGCAGCAGCTTGTCGATGTTCATGCCCTCCGGCAGGAACAGCGGGAACATCACGCTGGCCATGAACAGCAGGCTGATCAGCGGCACGCCGCGCACCAGCTCCACATACAGCACGCATAGCATCTTGATGGCCGGTAGCTTCGAGCGCCGCCCAAGCGCCACCAGGATCGCCAGCGGGAAGGCGAAGGCCAGGCCGAAGGTGGACAGGATCAGCGTGATGGGCAGCCCGCCCCAGCGTTCCTGGGGCACATAGGACAGGCCGAAGATGCCGCCCCACATCAGCACGCCGATCAGCGTCAGCGTGCCGATCCAGATCGGTATCAGCACCCAGGACCAGAAGCGCCGCATGGCGGAGACGATGTACAGGCCGATGAACAGCGCGCAGACCAGCAGCGGCCGCCAATGTTCATCGTAGGGGTAGGTGCCGAACAGGATGAAGCGATGCTTCTCCCCGATCACGGCCCAGCAGGCGCCGGCGCCTTCCAGGTCCCGGCAGGCCTGGGTCTGCGGCACGTTGCCCTGCATGGGCACCGTCCAGATGGCGTTGATGAAGGCCCAGTCGATGAAGCCGATGGTCCAGCGCACCAGCAGATAGGCCAGCGCCAGGGATACGGCGGTGTTGATCCAGGAGGAGAAAAGGTTGGTCCGCAGCCAGGCCACAGCCCCCGTGCTGACCACCGGCGCGGAGCGCGGCGCGGCTTCCGGATTGGCGGTGGCGGCATTCAGCGTCACGTCGCTCATGCTCAGCGCTCCACCAGCGCGATGCGCGCATTATACCAGTTCATGAAGAAGCTGATCGACAGGCTGATGGTCAGGTAGACCAGCATGATGATGGCAATGCCCTCGATCGCCTGGCCGGTCTGGTTCAGCGTGGTGTTGGCGATGCTGACGATGTCCTGGTAGCCGATGGCCACGGCGAGCGAGCTGTTCTTGGTCAGGTTCAGGTACTGGCTGGTCATCGGCGGAATGATGACTCGCAGCGCCTGTGGCAGCACGATGCGCTTCAGGATGTCGCCGCGGCGCATGCCGAGCGCCTGCGCGGCTTCCCATTGCCCCTGGTTCACCGCCTGGATGCCGGCGCGGACGATCTCCGCGATGAAGCCGGCGGTGTAGGTCACCAGGCCGAGCAGCAACGCGAAATACTCCGGCGTCATGGTGATGCCGCCCTGGAAGTTGAAGCCGCGCAGCGCCGGGATATCCGGCGTGAAGGGCGCGCCGAGTAACATCCAGACCAGCAGCGGCAGCCCGACCATCAGCACCACGGCCGCCGGCCACACCTTGCGGGGCTGGCCATCGGCATATTGCC
Organism: Falsiroseomonas sp. E2-1-a4; assembly: GCF_051433165.1. Classification (NCBI taxonomy): domain Bacteria; kingdom Pseudomonadati; phylum Pseudomonadota; class Alphaproteobacteria; order Acetobacterales; family Roseomonadaceae; genus Falsiroseomonas; species Falsiroseomonas sp. E2-1-a4. Next base: position 60,625 of record NZ_JBHMFS010000001.1, read on the forward strand.
GCGCGCGCATCGCCCTGGAGAACAGCAGCGTACCGATGACGCCCGCCACCAGGGCCAGAAGCGCCCACCAATGCGCTGGCATCCATTCAATGAAGGGCAGCAGAAGCCCGCGATTGGACAGGAACACGCCATCCACCGGGTTCAGCGCCTGGCGCGGCCCCGGCAGGCTCTGCAGGATGGTGTACCAGAACAGCAATTGCAGCAGCAGCGGCAGGTCGCGGATCACCTCCACATACAGGCCCGCGACCTTGGACAGCAGCCAGTTCCTGGACAGCCTGGCGATGCCGACCAGCGTGCCGAGGATGGTGGCCAGCACCACGCCCACCATCGCCACCTTCAGCGTGTTCAGCACGCCCACCATCAGCGCGCGGCGGTAGGTGTCGGTGGGCTCGTAGGAGATCAGGCTTTCGCCGATCGGCAGTCCGGCCTCACGGTCCAGGAAGCCGAAGCCGGTGGCGATCCGGCGCACCTCCAGATTGTGGACCGTGTTGGACCACAACCAGTAGAAGATGGCCGCGACCACGCCGACCACCAGCACCTGCCAGACGATGCCGCGCAGGCGTTCATCGGACCAGGACAGGCGAATCGGTCGGCGGGGCGGCCCGGCCTTGGCGAGGCGCGGATCGGCGGTCGAGGAAGACATGCGGCATCCCTGTTGCGGAGTGGCTCCCGCAGGTTGGCTCCTGCTGGCGCTGTTGAGTCGCATCGAAAAACGTGACGCAGCCAGGGGTCTGCCGGGGCAACAGGGGCTTCGGGGCCATGGTCCTTGCAAGAGCTGGGCCACTGGCGCGCAATCCCGGGGCTGCGGGCAGGATCGCCTGTCGTCGAGGCCGGGCGGCACGCGGGCCGCCCGGGTTGGGCTTCACCCGGCCGAGGCCGGGTGATCGGGGCTCAGCGCAACGGCGGCGCGTATTGCAGGCCGCCATTGGTCCACAGCGCGTTCGGGCCGCGCTGCAGGCCGATCGGGCCCAGGTTGCGCTCGAACATCTCGCCGTAATTGCCCAGCGTGCGGATGATGTTCACCATCCACAGATTGTCGACGGTGAGCATCTGCCCGAGATCGCCGCTGCGGCCGAGCATGCGCTGCACGTCCGGCCGCGCATCGGATTGCGCCGCCTGCTGCACATTCGCCGCCGTGATGCCCAGTTCTTCGGCACCCACCAGGCCGAAATGGATCCAGCGCACCAGGTCGGCGAAGCGCTGGTCACCATGGCGGACTGCCGGGCCAAGCGGCTCCTTGCTGATCACGTCCGGCAGAATCATGTGGTCCGCCGGGCGCGGCTGCGCCGAACGGGTGGAGGCGAGGCCCGAGACGTCCGTGGTGTAGGCATCGCAGCGGCCGGAGACGTAGGCCCCTACCACTTCCTCAAGCCGCTCGATCACCACCGGGGTGAAGCGGATGCGGTTGGCGCGCGCCCAGTCGGTCAGGTTCTGTTCCGTGGTGGTGCCCGGCTGCACGCAGATGGTGGCGCCGTTCAGGTCCCGCGCGGTGCGCACACCGGCGGAGGTCTTCACCATGAAGCCCTGGCCGTCATAGAAATTGATGCCGGTGAAGTCGAAGCCCAGCGAGGTATCGCGGGACAGGGTCCAGGTCGTGTTCCGGGCCAGCATGTCCACTTCGCCGGACTGCAGCGCGGTGAAGCGGTTCTGCGCCGTGGTCGGCACGTAGCGGACCTTGGTCGGGTCGTTCCACAGCGCCACGGCCACGGCGCGGCAATAATCCACGTCGAAGCCGCGCCAGACGCCCTGGCTGTCCGGCTGCGCGAAGCCGGCAAGGCCGGTGTTCACGCCACAGATCAGCGTGCCGCGGGCGCGGATCGCGTCCAGGGTGGCGGCGCCGGTGGGGGCCTGGGCCATCGCCGGGGCGACCATCATCGCGGCACCACCGATCGCGGCGGCCAAAGTCAGGCGGAGTGCCTTCATACCGTCAACTCCCTTATCTCGTTGCGAAGCCTTGGGCCGCCCGGTTCTTCCGACGGCACGGTCCCTGTGGTGGCCCCAGGGTTCATGCTGCGCCAGCGCCGGGCGGTGAGCAACGCGCGAATCTGCGCGCCACGACGCTTCGCTAGGCGGCGCATCCGCGCATGTCAAACGGTCCATCTTCCTGCCATTTTGCCCCGCCGGCAGGGTGTGCAACCGTGTGCCACCCCCGCCGGAAGGGAAAGGATTTGCCACGATGCGGATGATGACGGCGGAGCAACTGCGGCACGCCCTGCCCTGGGCCGGGCTGGAGGCGGCGCTGGAGGCGATGTTCCGCGACGGCTGCGAAGCCCCGCTGCGGCACCGCCACGCCCTGCCCGAATCCGGCATGCTGCTGCTGATGCCGGCCTGGACCGCCCGTCACAGCGGGGTGAAGACCGTGCATGTGCTGCCCGGCAACGGCGCCCGCGGCCTGCCGGCGGTGCAGGCGGTGTACCTGCTGTCCGATGCCGTAACCGGCCAACCCCTCGCGCTGCTGGATGGCGGGGAGCTGACGGACCGCCGCACCGCCGCCGCCAGCACGCTGGCCGGGCGTTTCCTGGCACGGCCGGATAGCCGCCGCCTGTTGGTGCTCGGCGCCGGACGCGTCGCCGCCGCCCTGGCGGAGGCCTGGTGCGACCGCTTCCCGATCTCCCAGGTCGCGATCTGGGCGCGCAAGCCGGCGCAGGCGGAGGCGCTGGCCGCGCGGCTGGTGGCGCATGGCCTGCCGGCGGTGGCCGCCGCCAGCCCGAAGCCGGCCGGCTTCGACATCGTCTCCGCCGCCACCCTGTCCGAGGTGCCGCTGGTGCTGGGCGCGGAAGTCTCGCCCGGCACCCACGTCGATCTGGTGGGCGCCTTCCGGCCGACCATGCGCGAATCCGACGGGGCCCTGCTGGCCCGCGCCACCCTGGTGCTGGACACGCGCGCCGGCGGGCTGGCCGAGGCCGGGGATGTGGTGCAGGCCATCGAAGAAGGCGCGATCACGGCGGCCCATGTCGCCGCCGACCTGTTCGACCTGTGTCGCGGCACCCACCCCGGGCGCCGCAGCGCGGAGGAGATCACCGTGTTCAAATCGGTCGGCTGGGCCGGCGAGGATCTGGCCGCCGCCGTGCTCGCCACCACCTAAACTCAGCCCCGGCGGGGGCGGGCGGGGGAGATATCGACCGGGCCGCCGCGAAGCTGCGCCTGTTCCATGGTTTCGCCCGGCTGCGTCTCCCCGGGCTGGATCGGGTTGTCGACGGTGCCGCCGGCATCTTCAGGCCGGGTGCCGGAGGCACCCTCGGGCGACCCGGTGCCGGTCTCACCCTCCCGCACCCGCTCGCCGCCCGGCAGGGTGGGGCGCAGCGCGTCCTCGGACCCCTTGGCCTCTCCGACCCTGTCCTTGTCATCCATGTCCGACCCTCCATCGCAGGCGCCAGACCAACGCCACGGTGCCGGGTCCGGTTGCTGCCTCAGCCCACAGCCCTCAGCCCCCGGGCAGCCGCGCCGCAACCACCACCAGCGCCCCGGCCTCCACCGTCACGCCGCCGTTGAGGCCGTGAGCGATGGTTTCGGGCAGGGACGAATCCAGCAGCATGTGCCAGCCACCCGGCACATCCTCCGGCAGTACGAAAGCCACCGGGGCGTCATTCGCGTTCAGCAGGACGCGGATGACGTCGAGGCCCTGGCCGGACGCGGCGGCACCCGCAAGCTGCAGCGCGAAGGCCCGCTGCGCCGGGGCGTGCCAGCTTTCATCGGAGATCACGTCCCCCTCCGGATCGAACCAGGCGATGTCCGGCACGCCCGGTCGCACTTCCGTCCCGTGCAGGAACAGGTCCGACCGCAGGACCGGGAAGTCGCGGCGCAACGCGGCGAGCCGGGCGGTGAAGGCCACCATGGCGGCACCGACGCCCGATTCCGCGGTCTCCCAATCCATCCAGCCGATCGGCGTGTCCTGGCAATAGGCGTTGTTGTTGCCGCCCTGGCTGCGCCAGGCCTCATCGCCCATCAGCAGCATCGGCGTGCCATGAGACAGGAAGACCGTGGCCAGCATGGCGCGTGCGAGGCAGCCGCGGCGGGCGCGGATGCTCTCATCCTCCGTCTCGCCCTCCTCCCCCCAATTGGCGCTGTGGTTGTCGGAATGGCCGTCCTTGTTGCCTTCGCCATTCGCCTCATTGTGGCGCTCGGCGTAGCTGACGACGTCGCGCAGGGTGAAGCCATCATGCGCCGCGACGAAGTTCACGCTGGCCCAGGCCAGGCGGCGGCCGTGGTCGAACAAATCGGCGGACCCCGCCATGCGGCCGGCCATTTCGGGCCGCAGCCCCTCATCGCCGCGCCAGAAGCGGCGGACGGTGTCGCGGAATCGGTCGTTCCATTCGGCGAAGCCCGGCGGATGATTGCCGAGCTGGTAGCCACCGGGGCCGAGGTCCCAGGGTTCCGCGATCAGCTTCACCTGCGCCAGCAGCGGGTCCTGCCGCAGCGCGTCGAAGAAGCCGGCGCCCGGGTCGAAGCCGGTCGGCTCCCGCCCGAGGTTGGAGCACAGGTCGAAGCGGAAGCCATCGACGCCGTATTCGGTGACCCAATGCCGCAGGCTGTCCATGACAAGCTGGATGACGCGGGGGTGCGACAGGTTGAAGGTGTTGCCGGTCCCGGTATCGTTGATGTGGTAGCGCTCATGCTGCGGCAGCAGTCGGTAATAGCTGGCATTGTCGATGCCGCGGAAGGACAGCGTCGGACCCATCTCGTTGCCCTCCGCGGTGTGGTTGTAGACCACGTCCAGGATCACCTCGATCCCGGCATCCTGCAGCCGGTGGATGGCGATGCGGGCTTCCTCCGGATCGCGGCGCGACAGGAAGCGCGGCTCCGGCGCGAAGAAGCCGAGCGTGCTGTAGCCCCAGTAGTTGCGCAGGCCCTTCTGCACCAGGAAGCGGTCATCGACGAAGGCGTGGATCGGCAGCAATTCCACCGCCGTCACGCCGATCCGCACCAGATGCTCGATCACGCGCGGGTCGGCCAGCGCGGCGAAGGTGCCGCGCTCATGCGGCGCGGCCTCCGGCAGCGTCGCGGTCAGGCCCTTCACATGCGCCTCATAGATCACCGTCTCGCGCCAGGGGCGGTGCAGCCGCGGCCGCGTATCCGGCGCGCGGGGCGCCACCAGCAGCGCCTTCGGTACGCCGGGCGCGCTGTCCCGGCGGTCGAAGGACAGATCGGCGCGCTGTGCCCCGATGCGGTAGCCATACAGCGCGTCCGACCAGCGCAGCTCGCCGATCAGCGCCTTGGCGTAGGGGTCCAGCAGCAGCTTGTTCGGGTTGAAGCGATGCCCCTCCTGCGGCCGGTAGGGGCCGTGGACGCGGTAGCCATAGGGCCGGCCTGGCGCGATGCCGGGCAGGTAGCCGTGCCAGACACCATCAGTGCATTCCGGCAGTTCGAAGCGGTCGGACTCGCGCTTGCCCTGGCGGTCGAACAGGCACAGCACGACCCGTTCGGCATGTTCCGAGAACAGCGCGAAATTGGCGCCGGACCCGTCATAGGTGGCACCGAGCGGATAGGGCCGCCCGGTGTCGAGACGCTCTGGAAACCGGGGCAACGGCGTCAGCCATCCATCGGCATGAGCATCAACGTCGCCAGCGGCGGCAGCGTCAGCACCACGGAATGGGCGTGGCCGTGCATCGGCACCGGCTCCGCCCGCACCACGCCGCCATTGCCCTGGCCGGAGCCGCCATATGCCGCCGCATCGCTGTTCAGCCGCTCCGCCCAATGCCCGGCACGCGGCACGCCGACGCGGTAGCCCTGGCGCGGCAACGGCGTGAAGTTGCAGGCGACCAGCACGGAGGGTTCGGCGGCGGTGCCGTGGCGCAGGAAGGCATAGGCGCTGTTCTGCCGGTCATCCGCCACCAGCCAGGAGAAGCCCTTCGGGTCCGAATCGTAGCGGTGCAGCGCCGGCGTGGCGCCGACCAGGACGTTCATGTCCCGCACCAGCCGCTGCATGCCGAGATGCATCGGGTCGCTCAGCGACTCCCAATCCACCTGGCCGTCATGGTCCCACTCCCGCTCCTGCGCCAGCTCGTCGCCCATGAACAGCAGCTTCTTGCCAGGGTGCCCCCACATGAAGCCGAGATAGGCGCGCAGATTGGCGAATTGCTGCCAGCGGTCGCCCGGCATCTTGCCAACCAGGCTGCGCTTGCCGTGCACCACCTCGTCATGGGACAGCGGCAGCAGGAAGCGTTCGCTGAAGGCGTACATCATGCCGAAGGTCATGGCGTCGTGGTGGAAGCCGCGATGCACCGGGTCGCGCTGCATGTAGTGCAGCGTGTCGTTCATCCAGCCCATGTTCCACTTGTAGCCGAAGCCCAACCCGCCTTCCGCCACCGGCGCCGACACCTTCGGGAAGGATGTCGATTCCTCGGCGATCACGGTGGCCCAGGGCGCGTGTTCGGCCACCGCCTCGTTCAGCTCCCGCAGGAAGGCGATGGCTTCCAGATTCTCCCGCCCGCCCTGCGCATTGGGCAGCCATTCGCCGGCCTCGCGCGAATAGTCGCGATACAGCATGGAGGCCACGGCATCGACGCGCAGGCCATCGCAGCCGAATTCGCGCAGCCAGTGCAGGGCGGAGGCGATCAGGTAGCCCCGCACCTCATGCCGGCCGAAATTGTAGATCAGCGTGGACCAGTCCTTGTGGAACCCCTCCCGCGGGTCCGCATGCTCGTACAGCGCGGAGCCGTCGAACTGACCCAGCCCGTGCGGATCGGTCGGGAAATGCGCCGGCACCCAGTCCAGGATCACGCCGATACCCGCGGCATGCGCGCGGTCCACGAAGCGGCGGAAACCGTCCGGCGGCCCGAAGCGGGAGGTTGGCGCAAACATGCCGACCGGCTGGTAGCCCCAGCTTCCGTCGAAGGGATGCTCGGTGATCGGCATCAGCTCGATATGGGTGAAGCCCATGCCTGCGACATAGGGAATCATCCGGTCGGCCATTTCGTCCCAGCTCAGCGGCCGGCCATCCTCGTGCCGCATCCAGGACCCGGCATGTGCCTCATAGATGATCACCGGCGCATCCGGGGCGTGCGACGGGCCATGCCCCTCGCGGTGCCGCGGCGGCGGCGGTTCCGGCACGATGGAGGAGGTCGCCGGCGGATGTTCCGCCTGGCCGCCACAGGGGTCCGCCTTCAGCGGCAGGGTGGCGCCATCGGCGCCGACGATCTCATACTTGTAGCGGCTGCCGGGGCCGATGCGGGGGATAAAGATCTCCCACACCCCGGCCTCGACGCGGCGGCGCATCGGGTTGCGCCGGCCGTCCCAGCCGTTGAAATCGCCCACCACCGAGACACGCTGCGCATTCGGCGCCCAGACGGCGAAACGCACCCCGGGCACGTCCTGCACCGTGAGGGCATGCGCGCCCAGCACGCGGCCGAGTTCACGGTGCCGGCCTTCCGCGATCAGATGCAGGTCGAGCGGCCCGAGCAGCGGCGGGAAGGCGTAGGCATCCTCCGTCTCCTGATCGCCGGATGGCCAGCGGATACGCAGGCGGTAGGGGCCGCTGCCCGAGGCTGGCCCCGCGAAGAAGCCGGAGTCATGCCGCTTCGGCAGATTGCCGCGGGAGGCACCATCGGCGCCGATCACCTCCACCGCCGCCGCACCGGGCAGGAAGGCGCGCACCACCTTGCCGTCCTCATGCGGGCCCAGCAGGGCGAAGGGGTCGCCGTGGCGGCCTTCCGCCACGGCTGTCATGGCCGCCTGCATGTCATGCGCCATCTGAGTCATCTCCCTGCTGCGGCACCGCGACGCCGGCCAGCGCGAGCAGCGCGGCGATCGGGATGCCCGCCCATGCGGGACGGTTCGCGAGTTCGTAGGTCAGTTCATAGGCGGCCTTGGCAGCGACGAAGAGATCCACCAGCGCCTGCCGGTCGGCCTCCGCCTGCGGCCAGGCGGGTGCCTCGCCGATCGCCTCGGCATAGGCGGCCATAAAGGCCTCCCGCGCGCCGACGCGCCAGCGTTCGACCATCGCCTCCCGCACGTCCGGGGCGCCGGGCGGTTGCGGCGCCAAGCCGCGCAGCGCCGCCTCGGCAGCATAATCCAGGCTGCGCAGGATGCCGGCGACATCGCGGGCCGGCGGACCCTTGGCCCGCCGCTCCTCCAGCGGCCGCAGCGGCTCGCCCTCGAAGTCCACGATCACCGCATCGCCGGCCGCGACCAGCACCTGGCCGAGATGCAGGTCGCCATGGATGCGCGTGCGGAAGCCGCCCTGCATCGGCCGCTCCAGCGCGCGGATCGCCTTGATCAGCGCGTCGCGCGACTGCAGCAGCGTATTGGCCGGCAGCGCCGTGTCGGCCGGCAGGTCGCCGATGCGGCGAGAAAGCTGGTCGAGCGCCGCCTCGGTTTCCTTCACCGCCATCTTGGTCCAGCCGGTGATGTCGGCCGCCTGCATCGGCTCCGGCGCGAAGGCCGGATCGTCCGTTTCGCGCGCGAGCGCCAGGTGCATCTCCGCCACCCGGCGGCCGAGCGTGGTGAGGAACGGCGCCAGCGCCTCGATCGGCTCGTCCCGCTCGGCGCCATGCGCGGCGTCCTCGCCCATGCCGTCCTGCACCACCGCGTCGTCCAGCATCCGGTTCAACTGGCCGAGGGTCCAGACCCAGGCATCGCCCTGGTTGCGGACGAAGGACTGCGCCACGGCGAGCATGCGCTCCGTGCCATCCGGCGCGACATGCACCACATCGCCAAGGAAGGCGGGCGTGCCATCGAAGCCGCCCGGCCCTGTCAGATAGCGGCCCATCTCGGCCTCCGGGTGCAGACCTTCGAAGGTCCGGCGCACCACCTTCAGCACGACGTCGCCCATCATGACGGTGCTGTTGGATTGCTCACCACCGAAGCGCGTCACCTCGGCCTCGAGATCCAGTTCCATCGTGCCTAGCTTGGCTGAGGGGCGGAAGCGGATCTCGCCCTTGTTGGCGGGCAGCACCGCGCCGGCCGCCAGGTTGGACACCATGGCGCGAACGAAGCCATCGCGGGCGATCGCATCCGTCACCAGGCCGACGCGACGGACGCGGCGGGCACGGGCCAGCGCCAACTGCACGGTCAGCGCCGACAGACGCTCCTGGTCCTCAAACACCACCGCCAGCGGCAGGAAATAGCGGTCCGAGCTGCCCGGCGAGGCCGCGACCTCGAGCAGGATCATCTCGCCTTCCGAGGTCTTCATCGGGACGGCTTCCAGCACCTTGGCTTCGGTCAGCTTGGTGCCTTTGCCATGGAACCAGCGACGCAGCGGCAGGTAGGCTGGCAGCACCTGTTGCTCGAAGGTCTTGCGGTCCGCATCGCCGAAGGCGGTGCGCAGCCCTTCACGCAACACGAAGGTCACCAGTTCCGGCATCACCTGCGGCGGCGGCGTGTGCCAATCCGGCAGCGCCGCCTGCTCGGCCAGCATGAACCAGAAGAAGCCGTAGGGCGGCAGCGTCAGCAGGTAGGTCAGGTCGCCGATCGGCGGGAACGGCGTGCGGCCCAGCATCTCCACCGGCACGCGGCCATGCCACTGCGCCAGGTCGAGCTCCACCGCCTGCGGCGAGCGCGAGAGGTTGGCGACGCAGAGGATCACATCCCCCTCATGCTCGCGCATATAGGCCAGGATCTTGCGGTTGCCTGGATACAGGAAGCGGTAGGTGCCGCGGCCAAAGGTGGCGGCGTGGGTCTGGCGCACCGTGATCATCCGGCGCGTCCAGTTCAGCAGGCTGTGCGGGTCCTGCCGCTGTGCCTCCACATTCACGGCCTGGAAGCCGTAGATCGGGTCCATCACCGGCGGCAGCACCAGGCGTGCGAAATCGCAGCGGCTGAAGCCGCCATTGCGGTCGGGCGACCACTGCATCGGTGTCCGCACGCCGTCGCGGTCGCCGAGGAAGATGTTGTCGCCCATGCCGATCTCGTCGCCGTAGTAGATGACGGGCGTGCCCGGCATCGACAGCAGCAGCGCGTTCATCAGCTCGATGCGCCGGCGGTCATGTTCCAGCAGCGGCGCCAGCCGGCGGCGGATGCCGAGGTTGATGCGGGCGCGGCGGTCGGTGGCGTAGGTGTTCCACAGATAGTCGCGCTCGGAATCGGTCACCATCTCCAGCGTCAACTCGTCATGGTTGCGCAGGAAGATCGCCCACTGGCAGTTGTCCGGGATCGCCGGCGTCTGCCGCAGGATGTCCGTGATCGGGTAACGGTCTTCCTGCGCGATCGCCATGTACATGCGCGGCATCAGCGGGAAGTGGAACGCCATGTGGCATTCGTCACCGTCGCCGAAGTAGTCCTTCACATCCTCCGGCCACTGGTTGGCTTCCGCCAGCAGCATGCGGTCCGGGTAGTGCGCCTGCATTTCCGCGCGCACCTTCTTGATGATTTCGTGCGTCTCCGGCAGGTTCTCGTTGTTGGTACCCTCACGCTCGATCAGGTAGGGCACGGCATCGAGCCGCAGCCCGTCCACGCCCATCTTCAGCCACATATGCATGACGTCGAGGATGGCGCGCAGCACGCGCGGATTGTCGAAGTTCAGGTCCGGCTGGTGGCTGTAGAAGCGGTGCCAGTAATAGGCCTTCGCCACATCGTCCCACGCCCAGTTGGATTTTTCCGAGTCGACGAAGATGATCCGCGTGTCGGCGAAGCCCTTGTCATCGTCGCGCCAGACGTAGAAGTCGCGCTGCCAGCTGCCCTTCTTGGCGGTCCGCGCACGCTGGAACCATTCATGCTGGTCCGAGGTGTGGTTCACCACGAGTTCCGTGATGACCCGCAGGCCGCGCCGATGCGCCTCCGCCACGAAGCGCTTGAAGTCGCGCATCGTGCCGTAGTCCGTGTGGATGCCGCGGTAGTCGGCGATGTCGTAGCCGTCGTCGCGGCGCGGGGATGGGTAGAAGGGCAGCAGCCAGACCACGTTCACGCCGAGGCCGGCGATGTAGTCCAGCTTGCGGATCAGCCCCTCGAAGTCGCCGATGCCGTCATCGTTCGAATCAAAGAACGATTTCACATGCACCTGGTAGATGATGGCGTCCTTGTACCACTGCGGATCCGCCTTGGCCGAAGCGCCGATGGCGGCGTCGGAGGCGCCTCCGGTCGGGATGGTGGTGACGATGTTGGCGTTCTCGGCAGCGATGGTCATGCGTGGCTCCCCGACGGGATGATGCGCCAGAGCGCGAAAGGACGAATGCCCGGATCGAGGCGCAGATGCTGCACCTTGCCGCGCCAGGTGAAGACGCGGCCATCCATGAGATCCTCAACCTGGACCTCGGCATCGTCCGGCAGGCCGAATTCCCACAGCGGCACTTCGAAGCTCGCTTCCTGCGCCTTGTGCGGGTCCATGCTGACAGCGGCGATCACCATGTTGCTGCGATCCGCCGTCATCTTGCGGTAGGCCAGCACCTGGTCGTTCCAGCAGTTCAGGAAGGCGAGGCCGAGATGCGTCTGCAGCGCCGGATTCTCCCGGCGGATGCGGTTCAGCGCGGTGACCTCGGCGATGATGTTGCCCGGGCGATTCCAGTCCCAGGCGCGGAGCTCGTACTTCTCGGAGTCGAGATAGTCCTCCTTGCCCGGCATCGGCGTCGCCTGGCACAGCTCGAAGCCGTTATAGACGCCCCACAGGCCCGACAGCGTCGCCGCCAGCGCGGCACGAATCTGGTGGCCGGCGCGGCCGGAGGTCTGCAGGAAGACCGGGTTGATGTCCGGCGTGTTGACGAAGAAATGCGGCCGGTAGAAATCGGCGGCCTCCGTTTGCGTCAGCTCCGTCAGGTACTCGACCATCTCCGCCTTGGTGTTGCGCCAGGTGAAGTAGGTGTAGCTCTGCGTGAAGCCGAGCTTGGCCAGGCGCTTCATCATCTTCGGCCGGGTGAAGGCCTCGGACAGGAACAGCGCGTCGGGGAATTGCGCCTGCACCTCGGCGATCATCCACTCCCAGAAGGGCAGCGGCTTGGTGTGCGGGTTGTCCACACGGAAGGTGCGGACGCCTTCTTCCGCCCAGTGCAGGATCACGTCGCGCAGCGCCAGCCACAGCGACGGCACGGCGTCCGGCGCATAAAACTCGACGTTGACGATGTCCTCGTACTTCTTCGGCGGATTCTCGGCGTAGCGCATGCTGCCATCGGGCCGCCAGGCGAACCAGCCGGGATGCTCCTTCAGCCACGGGTGGTCCGGGCTGCACTGGATGGCGAAGTCCAGCGCGATCTCGATACCCTGCGCGCGCGCCGCATGGATCAGCCGTTGGAACGCCTCCCGCCCGCCAAGCTCCGGGTGCAGCGCGTCGTGCCCACCCTCGGCGGCGCCGATGGCGTAGGGGCTGCCGGGATCGTTCGGCCCCGGCGTCAGCGTGTTGTTGCGGCCCTTGCGGTTGGCCTTGCCGATCGGGTGGATCGGCGTGAAGTACAGCACGTCGAAGCCCATGCCGCGCACCCGCGGCAGGTGCTTCACCACATCGTCGAAGGTGCCGTGGCGGCTGGTGTCGTCGGCGGCGGAGCGGGGGAACATCTCGTACCAGCTGGCGAAGGCCGCGGCGCGGCGGTCCGCCATGACCGGGTAGGCTTGGGTCCGCACTGCCTGGGTGCGTTCCGCCCCGATGCCCATCAGGCTGACGGCTTCCTCGGACAGCATGTCATGCAGCCGGTCGCCATCGGCGCCCGCCTCCAGCCGCGCCAGCAGCGCCTTGAAGCGCTCCGCGGCGGCACCCTTGGCGTGGCTGGCGGCGTGCTGCACCAGCGCGATGCCCTCGCGCAGTTCCAGCGAGACGGAAATGCCCGCCGCGTGCTTCTTCTCCACCTCGTCGCGCCAGCTTGCATACAGGTCGCGCCAGGCCTCGATGACGAAGCGGTGGGTGCCGAGCGCGGTCAGCGGCACGCTGCCGGTCCAGCGGTCGTTCACGCCGCGCAGCATCGGCGCCTCGTGCCAATCGTCGGAGCCGGGCACCTGCCAGGCGACCACGGCCGCCAGCTTGTCATGGCCATCGGCGTAGATATCGGCTTCCACTTCCACCGTCTCGCCGGCCAGCCGCTTCACGGCGAAGCGGCCGTCATCCACTGCCGGCGCCACGCGTTCGATCGCGACGCGCGCCAGTGCACGGGCCGCATCCTCCGTCAGCGCCGGCAGCGCCACCTTCGGCGCGGCAACGGCACGGCCGGCATAGATGCGCAGCTCCCCGGCGGCGAGGGTCACCGGCCGGCCGGGCACCAGCACCGCATCAGCCGGCGCACCGGCCGGGAAGACCTGGCGCAGAGCCGGGAAGCGGCCGTCGCAGGCGGCCAGCATGCGGTCCGGCAGGATCGTCGCGCCGGCATCCGGGCTGACGGTGGCCAGCACAACCGCCGCCTCCTCCGCCATGCGCAGATCGCCACCTGCGGCCCGGGCGAAGGCCACCACCGGGGCGCCCGGCCCGGACAGCGGCAGCATCTGGCCCGGCACGCGCAGCGGCCCGCAGGCGCGCAGCAGCGCAATGGCTTCGGCGACATCGCGGGCGAGCAGCGCCGAATCCGGATCCTCCCGCCAATCCCAGTCGGCGGGGCGGTCGGCGGTGAAATCCATCGGCCGCCTTGCGCCACGTTCCGCGCCCATCGGCATCAGGATGCCGGCGCCGCTGGCCACGGCCAGCGCCAGAGCCCGGCGCAGCGCGCGCCGGGACGCCCCGGCATCGGCACCCTGGACCCGCAGGCGCGGCCCGGCAGGGTCCTCGACCAGGCCGATCGTCGGCAGGGTGCAGCGTCGATCCTCATATTCGCGGGCCAGCCAGCTTGCGTGCCAATCCCACCACGGGGTGCTGGCGACGCTGCGGTCGAAGCCCGCGGCGCCAAGCGCGGCGACATCCTCGGAGGCCAGGCCGGGGGTCCAGGCAATGGCGGTGAAGCCGGGATGGGCGGCGCGCAGATCGGCCAGCAGGGTCTGCCACAGGGCGCCGGGCATGCGATGCGGCGCCAGGGCGCGAAAGCCGGTGACGCCGGCGGCCGCCCAGCGGCGCAGCATCGGTCCGAACAGGGCAAGCGCCTGCTGCTCGGCGGCCGGCGAATCGAAGCGCGCGAAGGCCGCATCGGGGCGTGCCAGCGGGCGGCGCGGGTCGGGCGGCAGGCCATCGGTGGCGCCACCCTGGTGGAACAGGTCCGGATTGGCCGCCGCCGCCGGAGATTCGGCCGCCAGATGGTCGGTCACCAGATCCACGAACAGCGCCAGCCCCTGCGCCGCGGCGGCGCGGGCCAGATCCGCCAGGTAGCCATCCACCGGGCCGTCGCCCAGCAGCGGGTGCAGGCGGTCAGGCTCGGCAATGTCGAACAGGTTCCCGCTCAGCCCCGGCCGGCTCGGCGGGGCGATCAGCAGGGTGTCGAAGCCCAGCGCCGCGATGCGCTTCAGATGCGCCTCGCAGACCTCCGCCCCGCCGAGCAGGAGTGGGGAGGCATAGTAGATCGCCCGGGCCGCGTTCTGCGCAGCCAGGGTCCCGGGCGCCTCGCCCGCGGAGGAACGGGGCGGGGTGGCCGTGCTGCCGGATGCCGTGCTGGTCGGGGCCGGGGCGCGCTTCGTGGCGCGCGGCGGCTTGGCGGCAGGCTGTGCCGGACGCTGGGCGGCCAATTAAACGGATCCCCCATAGGAACGGATTACCGAGCCGGTACGGTAAACCGTCCAGGAACGCCCAAGAATCGGGTATGCGGACAGGTTGCCCATGGAATTGATCCCTTCAATCTCGACCAGATGCAGACGGGAATAATGATAATTGCGTGATCGGCTCGCAGATCGCGATGAGTGCACCCCAGAATCTGTCTGGTTTCAGCACTTGCCGTTATCATTGGTCGGCTCATTTCTACGGAAATCGGGACGATTTGTCAAAAGGCAATAATCCTTACGAAATACGCCTCTTCATGTCTGTCCCGGCATGCATCAGCCCTTGTTATCCATGCTTTCGGCGCGGCGGCCTCAATGACAGTTTGAAAACACCGGCGGGTCGGTCCCACGGTGCTCAAACACTCACCCGACAGGGCGAACGGCTGGCAGCGGATTTCGTTCCGTGTCCTCGCTCATCCCGCCGCATGATCTGGACGCAACGCACCGGCTGCGCTTGAACCGTGGTGGAACACGCGAACGGAGCAGGCGCCCAATGGACCAAGCGGTGAAGGACGCCCTGATGGGCGTCACCACGGCCACCCTCACCACCGTGCTGCTGAAGAAGGGCGTGCGCTTCTGCTACATCGCCGGCAGCCGCCCGCTGGTGCCTGGCCCCACCCAGCGCATCGTCGGCCCCGCCTTCACCCTGCGCTTCACCCCGACGCGGGAGGATCTGGCCACGGTGGATAGCTGGGCCTCCCCCACCTCCACCCGCGCCGCGATCGAGGCGATGCCGGAAGGCGCCGTTGCCGTGGCGGATGCCATGGGCAATACCGCCGCCGGCATCTTCGGCGACATCCTGTGCGCCCGCATGGCCAAGAAGGGCGTCGCCGGGCTGGTGACCGATGGCATGGTGCGCGACGGCGCTGGCGTCATCGGCACCGGGCTGCCGGTGTTCTGCCAGGGCTATGTCGCGCCGGCCTCGGTCTCCGCGCTGAACTTCGTCGGCTGGCAGGAAACCATCGGCTGCGGCGGCGTGACGGTGGTGCCCGGCGATATCGTGGTGGCGGACCAGGACGGCGCCGTGGTGATCCCGGCCGCGCTGCTGGATGCCGTGGTGGAGGCGGCGGTGGAGCAGGAACGGCTGGAGGCCTGGATCATGATCGAAGTCGGCAAGGGCGTGGCATTGCCCGGCCTGTATCCGGCGAATGCCGAGACCAAGGCCCGCTACGAGGCCGACAAGGCCGCCGGCCGGGCGTAAAGTCCTGGGCGCGCGTCACCCCGCGCGCCCCTCCTCCGCCACCCGCCCATCCAGCATCGCGATGGCGCCCGCTGACGTAGCCTTCGGCCCCGGCGCGACACCGCAGAATACGCCGGGGAAACGCATGAAGATCGCCAGCATCCAGGGCTTCCACGCGGGCTTCAGCCCGACGCCCGCCATCGGCAACGCCTCCACCTTCATCCGCCGGCGCGACTTCCTGCTGCTGCGCGTGGTGACGGAGTCCGGCGTGGTCGGCTGGGGCGAGGTCTTCGCCTCCCCCTTCGCCGCGGCGGCGCTCATCAAGACCAAGCTGGCGCCGCTGGTGCTGGGCCAGAACGTGCAGGATTATGGGCGGCTGTATCACGCCATGCTCGGCACGCTGGGCTATGACCGGCGCGGCCCGGCGATGATGGCGGCCTCCGCGCTCGACATGGCGCTGCATGATGCGGCTGCGCGCGTGCAGGGCATCAGCGTGGCGCAGATGTTGGGCGGTGCGCTGCGGACGCGGCTGCTGGCCTATGCCAGCGGCCCCTTCATCGCCGAGGGCCCCGCGCCCTACGGCGCCTACCCGGAACAGGTGGACGCCCTGCTGCGCCGCGGCTTCCGCGCCCTCAAGCCCCGCGCCGGCTTCGACCCGCGCGCCGACGGCGTGATGACGAAGGCGATGCGCCGGCAGGTGGGAGAGGATGTCGCGCTGATGGTGGACATCAACCAGGGCTACGGCGTCGGCTCGGCCATCGAATCCGCGCGGCGGATGGAGGAAGCCGGGCTGCTCTGGATCGAGGAGCCGCTGCAGCCGGAAGATATCCCCGGCTACCAGACCGTCGCCCGCGCCGTGCCCTGCGCCATCGCGGGTGGGGAGGCGCTGGCCAGCCTCGCCGCCTTCCGGGATTTCCTCGCCGCCCGCACCTTCTCCGTCCTGCAACCGGACCTGACGGTCTGTGGCGGCTTCACCGGCCTCCGCCGCGTCGCCGCGCTGGCCGATGCCTATGACCTGCCGGTGATGCCGCATGTCTTCGGCACGCTGGTGAACTACCATGCCGCCCTGCAGATGGCCGCGTTGCTACCCACCCGGCGCGGCGGCGGCCCGGCGCCCTACCCCTTCATCGAATACGACGCCACGCCCAACCCGCTGCTGACGCTGCTCGGCTCGCCAGAGCTGGATGCGGCGGGGATGATCGCACTGCCGGAAGGGCCGGGCATCGGGCTGGAGCTGGACCCGGAACGCCTGGCGCCCTGGCTGACCGAAAGCTGGAGCCTGGGCAGCGCCTGAAAGGGGGCGCGCATCCGCCGCCGCCCCACCAGACCGTCCCGGCAAGCGGGGGAGGGTCGGTCAGCCCAGCGGGGGCATCGGGGCACCGGTTTCCACCCGCATCGCCATGCGTGCGATGCTGCCCCAGGCGCGGTCGTATTGCGGCGGGGTGCGGATGGCATCCACCCGGCCCAGCGCCACCGCGGCGCGCATCGGCCAATAGGGGTCACGCAGCGTGGCGCGCGCCAGCAGCACCAGGTCCGCGCGGCCCTCCGTGATGATCGCCTGCGCCTGCTCCGGCTCCGTGATCAGGCCGACGGCCGCCACCATCACGCCGGCGCCCTGCTTCACCGCCTCTGCCCCCGGCACCTGGTAGCCCGGGCCGAGCACGATCTTCTGCGCCGGGTCGATGCCGCCGGAGGAGACGTCGATCACGTCGATGCCGAGTGCCGACATGCGCTTCGACAACTCGATGCTTTCCGCCGTGGTCCAGCCGCCCTCGATCCAGTCGGTGTGGGAGATGCGGAGGAACAGCGGCACCTCCTCCCCCACCGCTTCACGCACCGCCTGGGCGATGGCCAGCGGCAGCCGGGTGCGGCCCTCGAAATCGCCGCCCCAGCGGTCGTTGCGGGTGTTGCTGATGGGCGAGAGGAACTGGTGCAGGAGGTAGCCATGCGCGCCATGCAGCTCGATCAGCTTGTAGCCGGCGGCGATCGCGCGCTTCGCGGTGGCGGCGAAGGCGGCGGGCAGGTCCAGGATCTCGGCCTCGCTCATCGGGCGCGGCGCGGCGAAATGGCCCATCGGCAGGTTGCTGGCGGAGACGATCTCCCAGCCCGGGCTTGCCGGCTCATCCACCCAGGCCGGGGCGCGGCTGGCCTTGCGGCCGGCATGGCCGATCTGGATCGCGGGCACCGAGCCGGCATGGGCGATGGCGGCGGCCAGGCGCGCATGGGACGGGATCTGCGCATCCTCCCACAGCCCGACATCGCCGGGGGTGATGCGGCCCTCCGGCAGCACGGCGGTGGCCTCCACCATCACCATCCCGGCGCCGCCGAGGGCGCGTTGCAGCAGATGCGCCATGTGCCAGTCGGTCGGGCGGCCATCATCGTCGCAGCAATACTGGCACATCGGCGAAATGCCGATGCGGTTGGCAAGCGTCACGCCACGGATGGTCAGCGGGGAGAACAGATCAGTCATCTTGGCAAAAATCCCGTTCAGGGTGCGAAAGGCGGCAGGCGGCCAAGGCGGCTTTCCAGGACCATCAGGATGGGCGCCCGGCCCGGCGGGGCCTCGGCCAGACGCCCGGCGGCATCGGCCGGGTAGCGGGTGAGCATCACGGTATCGCCGACATTGCCGCCGACCACCTCCACTGCCCCGGGTGCCACGCCGGTGACGATGTCGCAATGCATCGGCCGCGCGATGCCGGCCTCGGCCCGCCGTTCGGACCAATGGGCCAGCCTGGCGCGGCTGCGGTCGAAGCACACCAGGTCGCCCGTGCGCGGCGCGTAATCGCCCGGCGCATGCGGCCGGAAGGGCGCGGTGGCGGGGAAGGCGTCGGCATCGGCGATCAGCGCATCCAGGTACAGGGAATGCGTGGCGTTCGGCGGAAACTCCCGCGCATCCACCCCGGCCGAGCGGAACACCCAGGAGATGAAGGCCGCCGACCAAGCGGGTTCCGACCATAGGGATGTGCTGGTCATGCCGGACAGCGCCGCGGCGTAGATCGGGCGGTTGGCGCGGATGGCGCCCTCGTCATTCTCCACTGCGCGCCAGTAGGCCAGCACGCGCGGGAAATTCGCCGGATGGGACTCGGCCGGCGCGGCCTCCGCTGCATTGTCCGGCGCATCCGGCCAGGCATCCCGCACCACGCTGCCCCAGTCATGCCATTCGCCCAGCGCCAGCCGCACCACGCGGTCTGCCGCTGCGGGCGGATAGACCAGGGGCTGGGACAGCGGCGGCGCGGGCCGGACCGGCGCGGCGCAGCCCGCCAGCGCCAGCAGCGCGGCCAGGACAAAGGCGGCAGCCCTCATGCCCGAACCGGCAGCCGCAGGATCGTCGTATCCGGCGCCATCAGCGCCAACGCCACCGCGGCCTGCGCCGCCGGATGGGTCGCGCCGCCGAGCGGGGAGGGCACCACCTCCAGCGCCGCGCCGCGCGGGCGCACCAGGGTGCGGAGCAGCGCCACCGCCTGGCGGTGCAGCGTCCGGGCCTGCTCCGCCACCTCCGCCGGCAGCGCCTCCGGCCGCTGTTCCGCCACCAGCGCCAGGGTGCCGGCGGCGCGCGCCACCAGGCTCAACGCCTCCGCATGGCCGCGCAACAGACCGGGGGTGCCGCCCTGCAGCACCAGCCCCTCCACCACCACCATCCGCCCGGCCTCGCGCAGCTCCGCCGGGCCGGGCTTCACCGCCGCCAAGGCCCTGCCGATCGGGCCGGCCAGCAGCAGCGGGTCGCCTTTCGCCAGTGCCCGCGCCAGGGCCAGCAGCGCCATGGCATGGCCGGCGAGGTCGCCGGGGAAGGCGCCCTGCGCACCCTGCAAGGCCAGCAGGCGGGGCACCAGCGCCTCGACCGGCGCCGCGGCGCCGGCGCGCAGCCGCGTATCGGCCGCCAGAATGGCCCAGGCCAGATCCGCCACGCTTGGTGCCCCGGCCAACAGCGCGGCCATCTGGCGGTCGAACCAGTTCTCCAGCGCCGCCTGCCGCTCCGCCGGCAAAATCACGTTGTAGGATCGGCGCGCGGCGAACAGAAGGTGGGTCGCCACCGCGTTCAGCGCGACGCCCTGCGGCGGCAACGGGTCCAGGTCCAGCCCCGAGACGGATTCGGCCACGGCGCCCATCATCCGCGCGGCATCCTCCGCCACCATGCCGGCGGCCAGCAGCCGGTCCTCCCGCACCACCAGCGTCGCGCCGGGCGCCAGGGTGGCCGGGCCGTGGCGCAGGATCAGCCAATGCAGGGCCGCCGGGCGCGCGGCGATGGCCTTCACGCTCATCACCCGCTCCGGCGCCTGCGGGCGGATATGCAGAGCCGGCGCGCCCTGCGGCCAGCCGGCCAGGCCGATCGCGACATGCGGCACCGGCGTGGCCTCCGCCCACAGGGACAGGCCGGCGGCCTGCGGCGCGGCGAAGTCGCGCCAGGCCGCGGGGCTGCCCAGGCGGCCTTCCGCCATCTCCAGCCCCGCCGTGCCGAGCTGATCCACCGCGGTGCTGATGCGCAGGCGGGACAGGCGCTGGCCGGCCGCGGCCGTGAAGGTCACGGTCAGCCGCAGCACCGGCGATCCGGCGATGATCTCATAGTCGTAGCGCAGCGTGCCGGCTTCCACCTGGCGCGGGCGCAGCCAACCGGCCTTGCCGGTGATGCGGCTTTCATGGCGCAGCACCAGACTGCCGCCGCGCCGGAGAATGGCGCAATCCTGGATGCTGTCCTCCACATCCACGCCGTTGCGGTACCGGCCGAGGCGGAATTCGGCCAGGTTGCCGGTGTGCAGCAGCGGGGCGCTGGCATCGCCGCGCGGTTGCTGGCGCACCAGCCCGGCCGACAGGTCGCCGGTGAAGCGGTGGAACGGGGTCAGGATCTCGAAATCGCGGGGATCGTCGCGCAGCAACTCGATGCCACCCACGGTGGCCCGGCGGCACGGCAGCGGCGCATCGGCCATGGCCATTACGAAGTCCAGCACACCATCGGCAAAGGCCGGGTCGGCGTCCCGGATTTCCGGCTGGGCCAGCAATTCCGCGGCCTGGGCATTGGCCGGCATGGCACAGAAGGCGCCCCCGTCCGCCCCGGCGCCTTCCGCCAGCGCCATGAAGCGGCGCCCACCCACCGTCACCTCCCGCAGCAGGGTGCTGCGGAGATGGGCGATCAGCCGATCTCGATCGGTGGCATGCAGCAGGTTTCGCATGACGAGGGATAGCCTTCCCGAAACTTGCGGCAGGATACCGTCGTCAGGGGCGGCACGTGAAGGGCGCGCAACGCACGCGCCCTGCGGGTTTCAGCGTCCGGTCATGATCCGTTCGACCAGCTGCTTCGCCGTCGGCACGAAGCCGTTCGAATAGAAGGGGTCGCTGCCGAAGCGATAGGCGTTGTGGCCGGCGAACATCAGGTTGCGATGCAGCGCGCCGTCATGTGCCACGTCCTGCAGCGTCTTCTGGATGCAGAAGCTGCGCGGGTCCGCCTTCTTGCCGGTGGAGAAATCCGGCTCCGTATGCGTCCAGTTCGAGAAGCGGCAATGGCTGAGACAGCCCATGCAGTCGATCTGGTCCTTCAGGATCTCCCGCGCATTCTCAGGCGTCACGAAGATCAGCGTGTTGTCCGGGGTGCGCATGGCTTCGGTGAAGCCGGCCGCTTCCCAGCCCTGCACCCGAGTACGGTCATGCGCGGTCAGGTAGACCAGCCGCTTGCGCGGGCCGACGCCATAATCGGCGACATGGTCGCCCACCGGTTCGCCGGTGAAGGCCACCTGGCGTTCATTCCGGTCTTCCAGCTCGCGCAGGAATTCATTGCGGATGGCGCTGGAATAGAAGCCGGTGGGGGAGAAGGGCTGCAGCGAGACATCGCCCGGCTGCAGCGTCATCAGGCGCTGCTTCCAGGCCTCGCTAATCGGGCTTTCCTGGGTCAGCAGCGGGCGGGTGCCGAACTGGAAGGCGATCGGGCCGAGATCGGGATTGTCGATCCAGTCCTCCCACTCCTCCAGCCACCAGACGCCACCGGCCATGATGATCGGCACGTCGCCCAGGCCGAATTCGCGCATCTGCTGGCGCAGCTTCAGCACGCGGGGGAAGGGATCCTCCGGCTTCTTCGGGTCCTCGGAATTGGACAGGCCGTTATGGCCGCCGGCCAGCCAGGGGTCCTCATACACCACGCCGCCCAGCCATTCCCGTGTCTTGGAATAGGCGCGCTTCCACAGCGCGGAGAAGGCGCGGGAGGAGGAAATGATGGGGTAGTAGTGCACCCCGTAATCGCGGGCGATATCCGCCAGGCGATAGGGCATGCCGGCGCCGCAGGTGATGCCGTGGATCAGGCCCTTGGCGCCTTCCAGCATGCCCCGCGCCACACGCTCCGCCCCGCCCATCTCCCACAGGATGTTGGCGTGGATGCGGCCGACGCCGCCGGAGCGTTCATGCGCTTCCTTCGCCTGGGCGATGCCGCCGGCGATGCCGTAGGCGACCAGCTCCTCATGCCGCTCGCGGCGGGTGCGGCCGGAATAGGTCTGGCGGATGAGGTTGCCATCCTGGTCGTAGCTGTCGGCGTTCACGGCAGAGAAGGTGCCGACGCCGCCGCCGGAGGCCCAGCCGCCACAGGTCGCACCATTCGAGACGGCAACGCCCTTGCCGCCTTCCACCAGCGGAAGAACGTCCACGCCACCCATGCGGATCGGATTGATGGCCTTCAAGGATTCAGGCTCCGGGCAATTTCTAGGTTCGTCCCGCACGCCTGGATGCGCGCGTGATCGCGATATGGCGTGTAAATTGCCGCAGGGGGAGGGGTCCCCCTGCGGATTACTTGGAGTTCAGGCTTCCTCGCAGCGCGAGGGTCAGCCCTCCTCGCGCCGCGGGCGGAAGCTGCGCTCGCCGTCGCGGCGCGGCGGACGGTCACCGCGCGGTGCGCGCTCGCCACCGCCACCACCGCCTTCACCATCCTCACGCGGCCGGCGGGCGCCGACCTGTTCGGAGATGTCGGCGCCGGTCGCCTGGTCGACCACGCGCATCGAGAGCTTGACCTTGCCGCGATCGTCGAAGCCGATGACCTTCACCTTCACCGCATCGCCGTCCTTGACCACGTCGCTGGTCTTCTGGACGCGCTCATTCTGCAGTTCGGAGATGTGGACCAGGCCGTCCTTGGCGCCGAGGAAGTTCACGAAGGCGCCGAATTCGGCCGTCTTCACCACCTTGCCGTTGTAGATCTTGCCGATCTCCGGCTCCGCGACGATGCCCATGATCCGGTCGATGGCCTTCTGGGCCGCCTCCACCGTCGTCGCCGCCACCTTGATGGTGCCGTCATCGTCGATGTCGATCTTGGTGCCGGTCTGCTCCGTGATCTCGCGGATCACCTTGCCGCCGGAGCCGATCACGTCGCGGATCTTGTCCTTGTTGATGTTGATGACGGTGATGCGCGGTGCGGAGGCCGCGACATCGCCGCGGGCGCCGGACAGGCCCTTCGCCATCTCACCCAGGATATGCATGCGGCCGTCCTTCGCCTGGGCGAGGGCCTGCTTCATGATGTCGAAGGTGATGGAGGTGATCTTGATGTCCATCTGCAGGGCGGTGATGCCCAGCTCGGACCCGGCCACCTTGAAGTCCATGTCGCCGAGGAAATCCTCGTCGCCCAGGATGTCGGACAGCACGGCGAAGCCGCGGTCTTCCTTGATCAGACCCATGGCGATGCCGGCGCAGGGGCGCTTCAGCGGCGCGCCCGCATCCATCAGCGCGAGCGAGGTGCCGCAGACGGTGGCCATGGAGGAGGAGCCGTTGGACTCCGTGATCTCGGAGACCACGCGCATCGTGTAGGGGAACTTCTCCTTCTCCGGCAGCAGCGGATGCAAGGCGCGCCAGGCGAGCTTGCCATGGCCGATCTCGCGGCGGCCGGGGGAGCCCATGCGGCCGGTCTCGCCGACGCTGTAGGGGGGGAAGTTGTAGTGCAGCATGAAGTTCTCGCGGGATTCGCCCGCCAGCGCGTCGATGATCTGCTCATCCTGGCCGGTGCCGAGCGTGGCCACGCACAGCGCCTGGGTCTCGCCGCGGGTGAACAGGGAGGAACCATGCGCGCGCGGGAGCACGCCGACCTCGGCCACGATGGGCCGCACGGTCTTGGTGTCGCGGCCATCGATGCGCAGGCCGGTGTCGAGGATGGAGTTGCGGACCACATCCGCCTCCAGCTCCTTCAGCAGGCCCTTGGCGGCGCCCACATCCAGCCCCTCGGCCTCCAGCGCCGCGACCACGTTCTTCTTCACCGCGCCGACCTGGCTCTGGCGCGCCTGCTTCTCCATGGTCTTGTAGGCTTCGGCCATCGGCGCCCGGCCGAGCTCCGCGATGCGGGCCTTCAGCGTCTTCTGGGCATCCGATTCCTCGGACAGCGGCCAGGGCTCCTTGGCGGCCACCTCGGCCAGCTCGATGATCCCCTGGATCACCGCCTGGAACGACTTGTGGCCGAATTCCACGGCGCCGAGCATGATTTCCTCGGACAGCTCATGCGCTTCCGATTCCACCATCAGCACGCCCTCGGCGGTGCCGGCGACGACCAGGTCGAGCTGGCTCTGCTGCACCTGGGCCAGCGTCGGGTTCAGCACGTAGCCGCCATCGATCCAGGCCACGCGCGCGCCGGCGATCGGGCCGAAGAAGGGAATGCCGGACAGCGTCAGCGCGGCGGAGCAGCCAACCAGCGCCACGATGTCCGGGTTATTCTCCATGTCGTGCGACAGCACGGTCGCGACCACCTGGACCTCATTGCGGAAGCCGTCCGGGAACAGCGGGCGGATCGGCCGGTCGATCAGGCGGGAGACCAGGGTCTCATTCTCGTTCGGCCGGCCTTCACGCTTGAAGAAGCCGCCCGGGATCTTGCCGGCGGCGAAGGCCTTTTCCTGGTAGTTCACCGTCAGCGGGAAGAAGTCCTGGCCCGGCTTGGCGCTGCGGGCGCCGACCACGGTGCAGAGCACGATGGTGTCGCCGAGGCGCGCCATCACCGCGCCATCCGCCTGCCGGGCGATCTTGCCGGTCTCCAGCGTCAGAAGCTGGCCGCCCCAGGAGATGTCCTTGCGGAAATACTTGTCGAACATGGATCGTCCTTCTTGACCCTGCCGGATGCAGGGCCACAGCGAATGGCCACCCGGCGCGGAACGCGCGGGTGCCCGGAACGCGACGAAGGCGGATGCCCAAGGGACTGAGAGTAGCCGGGCCCCCGGGGATGCGCGGCGACTCGGGCGGCATGGGTCCCACCGCGACCTGTCCCCGAGGGGCACGGCGCGATGGGGACGGCGCGAATAGGGCCGCCCATGTGGCCGGAGGCGCCGTCATCGCCCCATCCGGGCGCGGCTGGTCCGCGAAAGCATCCGCTGCCATCGCAGCGAAGGTCATCCCGAACTCCGGGCAGACCCGGGCGGCCCTATGGCATGCCGCCCGTCGAAAGGCCAGCGGAAACCTGCTCAGCGCCTTGTGCTCTCCGCCTCCAGGAAGCGCGGATCGTTGAAGTCGAACAGGCGGTTGGCCAGCGCGATCCCGGTTTCCACCTCATACAGCGTCACCCGCGTTTCCCGCGCCTGCGCGTCCAGCACGGTCCATTGCCGCAATTCCATCGGCTGTTCGGCGAAAGCGAGTGTCAGAACCCCCTCCGCCCGCGCGCCCGTCCGGTGCAGGCCGATGCGCAGGAAGCCGCCGGTGCGCTCCGTGCCGACCACGGTGATGTCGCCGGACAGCCGGATTTCCGGGGTCAGCAGCAGGCCGAGCGGGGTGGAGGAGGCCGGCACCGCGGTAGGCTGGCGCAATTCCCGGTCATACATCAGCACCTGCCCGCCGGAGGCGACCAGCAGCAGCGGCTCGGGCGGGTCGTAGTCGAACCGCATGCGGCCCGGCCGACTGATCAGCGCCGTGCCCTGGGCCGAGGCGCCATTCTGCGCCACCTGCAGGAAGCGCGCCCGCAGGGTCCGCAGGCTGTTGAGATAGGCCTCCACCCGCTGCACCGCCGCGCGGTCGGTGGATTGGGCATGCGCGCTGCCCACGGCCAGGAAGGGCGCGGCGAGGCCGGCGGAAAGGATGAGGCGACGTTTCATGCCCTTGCAGATGGCCCATCGAGGGGGACGCGGAAAGGCCTGCCGGCATTAACCTCGTCTCAATCCTCGGTGCGCTTAATGGAGGCCGAGCCAGTGGCCAGAACCGCCACCCTCCGCCCCAGAAGGGGCCAGCGGCTTCCCGAACCCAGAGGAGCCTTCCCATGCCCTTCGATTTCGCCGTCCCCTCCGGCCATGTCCCGCTGGGCACGTTCCCCTTCGGCCCGCTGCCGATCGAGGCCGGCAGCATCCTCGGCGTGCCGCGGGAAGACCTGGTCGCGCATGCGATGGAGCAGATCGCCCCGGCCCTGCGCGCCGCGGTCGCCGAGATCGAGGTGACCGAGGCCGGGCAGTTCGTCCATATGGGCATGGTCTTCGACCAGGTCGCCTGGCGCGCCGCCTGGCGCCGCCCCGGCCTGCCGGTCGCCAGCGGCAGTTTCCCGGTGTGGAACGGCAGCCCGGTCTAGTTGACCTTCGGCATATGGGCAGGACAGCCCGCCTGGCTCTACCCTCCGCCCCATCGTCCGCGACCACGCCGCGGGGCAGGAGAGCCAGGATGTTCCAGACCGACGCCAACCCCGATTCCCGCATCACCGGCGCCGCCGCGCTGCTGGCGGATATCCGCCGTGGTCGCCGCGAACCCTGCCCAGGCCTGCCGGAAGGCCTCGCCCCCACCAGCATCGCGGAAGCGGAGGCGATGCAGCTCGCCACCTATGCGGCACTGGGCTGGACCATCGCCGGCTGGAAGGTGGGCCGCACCCGCGGCCAGGCCATCGCGTGCCCGCTGCCCGGCGCCACGGTTGCGCCCGCCACCGACGCCACGCTGCATCTGCCGGTCGGCTGCGCGATGGAGCTGGAAGTGGCGCTGCAACTGCGCCAGGGGCTGGACGCCAGCCAGCTGGCGGCGCTGCAACCGGCGGACCTGCCGGCGATGGCCGATGCCGTCATCCTGTTTGAATTCTGCGAAAGCCGCTTCATCGACCACCGCCAGGCCAGTGACCTGGACAAGCTGGCCGACTGCGTCACCAACGGCAGCAGCGCCTTCGGCCCCGCCACCGGCGCCTGGAGCTGGGCGGATATCGAGACCCTGGAAATGCGCCTGACCGTGGACGGCATCGAGGTCGCGCGCCATGCCGGCCCGCATGGCGCCGTGCCACTGGCCGAGCTGCTGGCCGCCTGGCGCGACCGCTGCCTCGCCATCGGCCATCTGCCCCGGGCCGGGGAGGTCATCACGCTCGGCAGCCAGACCGGCATGCTGCCGGTGCCTGCCGCCGGCGGCCTGCTGGTCGGCGAATGGGCCGGGCGCGGCAGCCTGGCCTGCCAGGTCGCGCCGCTCGGGAGCTGAGGCATGACGGAGGCGCCGGGCGAGGCGGCACCGCTCGCCCGGCTGCATGGCATGGGCGGGCATCTGCTGCTGTACCCGGACCGCATCCGCCTGCTGCGCCATGGCCCCTGGTTCACCGCCGTGAACCTGATGACGCATCTGGAGCGGGAGATGGAATCGACCATCCTGCTGCGGAACCTGGTGGGCGTGCATATGGTGCGGTCGCTGCTGCTGGTGCAGTTCCTGCGGCTGACCTATGCCGGCTGCCCGCACCCGAGCGGGCATTATCTGCGCGATGCCTTCGCCGAAAACGCCTTCCTCTACAGCCTGGCGGATAACCGCCCCTTGCTGGCGATGCAGCAGCGCATCAGTGCGGCGGCTGCCGAGACTCAGCGCGCCACATAATCGGGCCGCGGCGGCAGCGGCCAGGCCTGGGCTTCCAGCCGGTCCGCCGTGCCGGCGATCTGCGCGGCCGCCAGCGGATGGCCGGAATCCAGCGCCTCCACCGCCAGGTGCCGCAGCGCCGTCAGGATGGAGGCGAGGTTGCGCGCACCACCCGACCGCGGCACAGCTTCGACCTCGGGGCGATCCGGAGGGTGAGACATTTCCGGATATTGGCGCCTGCCGCGCCGGGCGGACAGCGTAACCCTCCCACAGTTCCCCGTCGCGGCATCACAAACCCGCGATGTAGCCAGGGCTTGCGGATTGCGGTGGGGAACATAACATGAACCCTATCTGATCAGGATACCCCGCCCGATGGAGTTGCTCCGCAAGCTTGAGATCCTGGCCGATGCGGCGAAGTACGATGCCTCCTGCGCCTCCTCCGGGACCTCCAAGCGCAACAGCCTGAAGGGCGGGCTGGGCAGCACGGAGGGCAGCGGCATCTGCCATGCCTATGCGCCGGATGGGCGCTGCATCTCCCTGCTCAAGCTGCTGCTGACCAATGCCTGCGTCTTCGACTGCGCCTATTGCATCAATCGCGCTTCCTCCAACACGCCGCGCGCCCGCTTCACGGTGGAGGAGGTGGTGCAGCTCACCCTCGGCTTCTACCGGCGCAACACGATCGAGGGGCTGTTCCTGTCCTCCGGCATCATCCGGTCGCCGGACTACACGATGGAACAGGTGGTGCGGGTGGCGCGCGTGCTGCGGCTGGAGCACGGGTTTCGCGGCTATATCCACCTGAAGACCATCCCGGACGCGGCGCCGGAATTGCTGGCGGAAGCCGGGCTCTATGCCGACCGGCTGTCCATCAACATGGAACTGCCCACCGTCGCCGGCCTGGAATCCCTCGCCCCCGAGAAGGATTTCCGACGGATTCGCCACGCCATGGCCGGGCTGCGGATGCGGATCGAGGGCGCACAGGATGAGGCGAAGACCGCCCGGCGCGCCAGGCCGCAGAAATTTGCACCGGCGGGGCAGAGCACTCAGATGATCGTCGGTGCCGATGGCGCGGATGATGGCGCCATCCTCGGCACGGCGACGGACCTCTACGCCGGCTACCGGATGCGGCGGGTCTATTACTCCGCCTATTCGCCGATTCCCGAAGCCTCCCGCCTGTTGCCGCCGGTGGCGCCGCCGCTGGTGCGGGAACACCGGCTGTACCAGGCGGATTGGCTGCTGCGCTTCTACGGCTTCTCGCAGGCGGAGATCATGGCCGGCGGCCAGGGCGGCATGCTGGACCTCGAACTGGACCCGAAAACCGCCTGGGCGCTGCAATCGCGCCAGGATTTCCCGGTGGACCTGAACACCGCGCCCAGGGAGGCGCTGCTGCGCGTGCCCGGCCTGGGCGCGAAGACGGTGGACCGGCTGATCGCGGCGCGGCGCCACACCAGGCTGCGGGCGGCGGACCTGGCCCGGTTGCGCGTCAGCCTGGCGAAGGTGCTGCCCTTCGTGGTGCTGGCGGACCATGTGCCGCGTGGGCTGGATGGGACGGCGCTGCGCCACAAGCTGCTGCCCGCCACAGCCTTCGCAGCCGCAGCGCGGTCCATCCAGATGTCGCTGTTCTGATGCCGGCCCTGGCCCCGCGGCAGGGGGTGGCGGTGACGCTGCCCGGCCCTGCCGATTTCACCGCCTGGCGGCAGGCAGCACGCGGGCTGGTGGCCGCGGATATCCGCCCGGAACAGGCCGAATGGGTGGTGGCCGGCGAGTTGCCCGGGCTGCTGGCAGAAGCGCCCGCACCGCCGCCCTCAACAGCCCCCTTCAGCGTGCCGCGCGCCTTCCTCGACCAGGCGGAGATCGCCATCCGCCACAGCGACCCGGAACGGTTCGCCCTGCTGTATGGCCTGCTCTGGCGCCTGGTCCATGGCGAGCGCCATTTGATGCAGGCGGCGACGGACCCGGCGGTGATCCGTCTGTCCGCCCTGGCCAAGGCGGTCCGGCGCGACGCGCACAAGATGCACGCCTTCGTCCGGTTCCGGGAGGTGCAGGCGGAGGACGGCCCACGCCACATCGCCTGGTTCGAACCGGACCACCACATCGAGGAAGCGGAGGCCGATTTCTTCGTCCGCCGCTTCGCCGCGCTGCGCTGGTCCATCGTCACGCCGCGGCGCTCCGTGGCCTGGGACGGCACGGCGCTGGAATTCGGCCCTGGCGGGCGCCGGGCCGATGTGCCGCCGGATGATGCGATGGAACCCCTCTGGCGCGCCTACTACGCCAGCATCTTCAACCCCGCCCGCCTTAAGCCCGGTGCCATGCGGGCCGAAATGCCGCGCAAATACTGGCGCAACCTGCCCGAAGCGGCGGAGATTTCGCGCCTGATGGCCGAGGCCCCGCGCCGGGTTGCGGAGATGATGGAACGCGCCGCCGCCGCGCCCAACCCGCGCCCGCAATCCCCCCGGCATCTTTCGGCGCCGCCCCAGATTGCCCGGGACATGCCGGCACCGATCGCCCCCCCCGCCGATCCCGCTTTGGCCCTGGCTGCGCTGCGGGACGAGTTGCTCTCCCGCCCCGACCTGCCGGATTTCGCCGCCCGCGCGACTCAGCCCGTCTTCGGCGAAGGCCCGCTGGGCGCCCGCCTGATGTTCGTCGGCGAACAGCCGGGGGATGAGGAGGATATCGCCGGCCGCCCCTTCGTCGGCCCCGCCGGAAGGCTGCTGGACCGCGCCCTGGCGCAGGCGGGGGTCGATCGGCGCGAGGCCTATCTGACCAATGCAGTGAAGCACTTCAAATTCACCCCCACCGGCAAGCGCCGCATCCACCAGTCGCCCGATGCCGGCGACATCACCTATTACCGCCCCTTCCTGGCGCGGGAGGTCGCGGCGGTCGCGCCGCGCCTGGTGGTCTCGCTGGGCGCCTCCGCACTCACCGCGCTGACAGGGAAGAAGCTGCCGGTGCTGAAGACCCGCGGGCAGGTGGTGTCGGCACTCGGCGGCCAGCCGGTCTTCGCCACCATCCATCCCAGCTACCTGCTGCGGTTGCCGGACCCGCAGGCCCAGGCGGATGGTTTTGCCGCCTTCGTGGCCGATCTGCGGGCCGCCCACGACCAGGCCTGAACCCCGCATCTGCGCGGAAGCGCCCTTCGGCCTTCCCGGGCCGGCGGCGGCCAAGGCACCGCCTATCGTCGGCATTGAAACGGCTACGTCGACTGCCGCATCGTTCCGGGACATGTTGTGCAGCCAAACCACCCCTGACAACGCCGAAAGAGAGAGCAGACGATGTGCAAGTCGATGATGACCGCCCTGGTGTTCGGCAGCTTCGCCACCCTGGCCCCGCAGATGGCCCAGGCCCAGGCCTATACCTGGCAGGGTCCGACCCTGCTGTCCTCCGGCAACACCATGAATGGCTGCCGCCTGCGGACCCCGATGGCGACGCATACCGGCAGCCTGGGGCTCAACAATATCTTCCTGACCGTCCGCAATGAGGGCCAGGCCCCGGTGCGCATCACCGCCAATGTGGAGCTGTCCGGCAACAACAGCCGGAAATCCACCACGATCAGCTCCGGCGTGATCCCGGCTGGCGCGCAGGCCTCGATCCAGACCATGACGCCGGGCGGCTCCACCCGGGACAACACGACGCTGCGCGTCCAGTTCACCAGCTGCGCCCCCGCCACCAACTGACGCGATTCAGTTCAGCCGCTGGCGCAGCTCCTCCAGCAGCCCGCGCACGCGGATGGCCTGCAGGCCCTCCGGCGCCAGCACCAGGAAGCGCTCCAGCGCCGTGATGGCGGCGCCGATGCGGTCCAGGCGCTGGTGCATCAGCCCGGCCTCCCGCCACAGTGGCGCGGCATCGGGTGCGATGCGGAGCATGTCCTCCGTGCACGCCACCGCGCCGGCCAGGTCGCCGTCGCGCAGGCGGCGCACCTTGATGTTGTTCTGTAGCCGCAGCAGCACCGCGCGCTTGTCCATCGGCGCCAATGTGGCCGGGCCGAGCTCGGCCTGGTCGCCTGCGAAGCGTTTCAGCGTGGCGCGCAGCTCCCGCGCCTCCATCGCCTGGCCGCCGACGAAGACATCCACCACCACCTTGCCGCGCCCGGCCAGCGCCACCAGGAAATGGCCGGGGAAATCCACGCCATGCGCCTCCCACCCCGCCGCTTCCGCCGCGTGCAGCCACAGGATGCCGAGTGCCACGGGCAGGCCGCGGCGGCGTTCCATCACCCGCAGCAGATTGGCATTGGCCAAATCGTCATAGGTCTCGCCATCGCCGCCGTAGCCGAAGCGGCCGTGGATCACCTCCGCCAGCACGGCACGGCGACGGGCGGCATCGCCGGCATCGGCCTTGCGGTCCGCCGCCGCCGCCTGCACCGCCTCCCGCGCCAGGGCCGTCAGGTGTTCGGCGCCGGCCCGCCAGTCGAGCTCCGGCGCGTCGATCCGGGCGAGTTGCAGCGCCGCGGCGGCGATATCGATTTCCGCCTCGGGCAAGCTGCCGACCGCGGCCAGTGCCGCCCGAGCCTCCTCGCTCATGCCTCAGTCCACCACGACCATGCGGCCGAGCGGCTTGCCGCCGAAGATATGCACATGGAAATGCGGCACCTCCTGCCCGGCATCCCGGCCCATGTTGGACAAGGTGCGATAGCCGGGCGCCTCCAGCCCCAACGCCTTGGCCACCGTGGCGACGGCACGCCAGAAGCCGGCAATCTCGGCGTCGCTGGCCTGGGAGGCGAAATCCGCCTGGCTGACATAAGCGCCCTTCGGGATCACCAGCACATGTACCGGCGCCTGCGGGTTGATGTCGTGGAAAGCCAGCGCGAAGTCATCCTCATGCACCAGCTTGGCCGGGATTTCCCGGCGCAGGATGCGGGCGAAGATGTTGGCGGGGTCGTAGGGCGGCAGGCCGGTCACAGGCATTTCCGTCAGGCTCCCGAGGCGCGTTTGCCCTGTTCTGGCGAGGCGCGGGCGCGGGCGCAAGCGGCTCGCGCGCCAGGACGTGAGGTGCGGTGCGGTGCCGCCACCGGATAGGTTGCGTCTACCCTTCCGAAGGCTGCCGCCATGTCGCGATGGATCATTTTGGGCATTGCCTTGCTCGCAGCCCCCGCCGCCCTCGCGCAGGGCAAGCCGGCCGTCACCGAAGGCGGCGACAAGGCCCGGTCGCAGGGACAGTCGCAGGGACAGTCGCAGGCCCCGGCCCCGGCACCTGCCGGCGGCCTGCCGCTGCAGCGCGGCTTCTATGTCAGCGCCGAGACGGCCTGCGGCCGCGCTTCCAACGCCACGCTCTTGCTGCTGCGGCGCAACGGCATCGGCGGGGCGCGCGATTTCTGCGAATTCCGCACCGTCACCGCCGCTGGCCCGGACCGCTACAGCGTCACCCAGGCTTGCCGCGAATTGGGCCGCGGTGGGGAGGATGAGGCCGAGACGGTGATCTATGAGGTCACCAGCCGCACCAGCTTCCGCCGGACCAGCCCGGACGGCCAGGTCCGTGCCGCCCGCTTCTGCCCCCAACGCAGCCTGCCCGCGGCCTGGCGCGACAACGATATCCGCGAGCTGGTGCGGTAGCGGCTCAGGGCAGCTTGGTGGTGTTCGCCGCGCGGACCAGCGCCTTCGGCCGCGCCGCCTTCTCCGCGATGCCGGAAATGCCCTGGCGGCGGGCGAGCTCGGCCCAGACTTCCTCCGGCGCGATGCCCGCATCCACCCAGACGACGACCAGGTGATACAGCAGGTCGGCGCTTTCCAGCACGGTGGCGGCGCGGTTGCCCAGCGTCGCCTCGATGACGCATTCCACCGCCTCCTCCCCCAGCTTCTGCGCCACCTTGGCGGTGCCGCGCGCCAGCAGCCGGGCGGAGTGGGAGATGGCGATATCACCGGCGGCGCGGCGGGCCTCCACCGTCCGCCACAGCGCATCGAGGATAGCAGCCTCGGCGCCCGCCACCCGGAATGGCTCCATCGCGCCGGCGCCGGCGGCCAATGCGCGGGGCTTGGCCAGCATCTGCGGCGCGGGGATGGAACCAGGCAGCGGCAGGCTGGCGGCAAGCCGGTCGGATTTGCGCCGCGCCTTCTCCGCCTTCGGCGCCGGCTTGACCTTGGCCACCTTCAGCTTCGCGAGCTTGGCCTCGGCATCCTTCGGCTTGGCGCCTTTCGGCGTGGGCTTCCCGGCGCCCTTCGGCGCGGGCTTCTTGGCGCCTTTCGGGGTGGACTTCCCGGCGCCCTTCGGCGCGGGCTTCTTGACGCCCTTCGGCGCGGGTCGCGACGGCTGCCGCTTCACTGTCTTGGCCATCAGATGGACTCCGCCAGCGGGCGCACCGGCAGGCCGGCGGCTTCCAGTGCCGCCTTTGCCTCGCCAATCCGCATCTGGCCGTAATGGAACACGCTGGCTGCCAGCAGGCCGGTTGCCCCGGCCTCTGCGCCATCGACGAAATGCTGCGCCTCCCCCACCCCGCCGGAAGCGACGATGGGCAGCCTGATGGCGGCCCGCACCGCGCGCAGCAGTGTCAGGTCGAAGCCCGCGCGGGTGCCGTCACGGTCCATCGAGGTCAGCAGGATCTCCCCCGCGCCGCGCGCTTCCGCCTGCTGGCACCAGGCCACCGCATCGATGCCGGTGCCGCGGCGGCCGCCATGGGTGAAGACCTCCCAGCCGCCCTTGCCGTCACCGCGCGCATCGACGGCGACGACGATCGCCTGGCTGCCGAAGGCCTCCGCACCGCGGGTGACCAGCGCCGGGTCCGCGACGGCGGAGGAATTGATGGAGATCTTGTCGGCACCGGCCAGAAGCAGGCGGCGCATATCTTCCACGCTGCGGACGCCGCCGCCGACGGTCAGCGGGATGAAGACCTGCGCCGCGGTGCGGGAGACGACGTCGAGGATGGTATCCCGCCCCTCATGCGAGGCGCCGATATCGAGGAAGGTGACCTCATCGGCACCTTCCCGGTCATAGATCCGCGCCTGCTCCACGGGGTCGCCCGCATCGCGCAGTTCGAGGAAATTGACGCCCTTGACGACACGGCCGTCCTTCACGTCCAGGCAGGGGATCACACGCAGGGCCAGCACCGGCACAACTCCGGAGGGGGGACGGGGGACAAAATCCCGACATGTCGCTAGCCGCACCGGCCCAGCAGGATGCGCGGCGCGAGGGGGCTGATTGCGGCGGGAGGGCGTTGCGGTCAAGTCACCTTGATGCGGTGCAGCGCCTCGGCCAGCAGCCAGGCCGCCAGGCCGAAGCCGATCAGGCCCTGCATGTCGCGGTTCCGCAGCAGTGCCGACGGCCCCGCATCGCCCGTCCAGGGCGCCTGCCGCCGCAGCAGCCGCAGGCCGAGGCGAATGCCGAACCAGGCGGAGAGCACCGCGCAGGCCGCCCAGGCCAGCTCCAGCGCCGTGACCAGCACGGGCTAAGCCGCCAGTTGCAGCGCCGCCGCCGGGTCCACGCGGCCATCATACAGCGCGCGCCCGAGAATGGCGCCGGCCACCACGCCATCCGCCTTCAGCGCCACGATGTCATCGGTGGAAGCGACGCCGCCCGAGGCGATCACCGGGATCGGCACGGCGCGGGCCAGGGCCGCCGTCGCCGTCACATTCACGCCGGTCAGCATGCCGTCGCGGGCGATGTCCGTGTAGATGATGGCGCAGGCACCGCTATCGGCGAAGCTGGTGGCGAGGTCGGTGGCGGTGGTGCTGCTGGTCTCGGCCCAGCCTTCCGTCGCCACGAACCCATCCCGCGCATCGATGCCGAGCGCCACGCGCCCGGGGAAGGCGCGGCAGGCGGCACGGGCGAAATCCGGGTCCTTCACTGCCGCCGAGCCCAGGATGATGCGGGTGACGCCGGCGGCGAGCCAGGCCTCCGCCGTCGCCATGTCCCGGATGCCGCCGCCCAACTGCACCGAAAGCCCCGGCACTGCGGCGATGATGGCGGTGACCGCCGCCGCATTGGCCGGCTTGCCGGCGAAGGCGCCGTCGAGGTCCACCACATGCACCCAGGCGAAGCCGGCGCGGGCGAAATCCGCGGCCTGCGCCGCGGGGTCCGCGTTGTAGATGGTGGCCTGCGCCATGTCGCCGCGCTTCAGCCGCACCACCTGGCCGGCCTTCAGGTCGATGGCCGGGTACAAGGTCAATGCCATGGTGTGGTCCTTCAGCGCGCGCCGATCAGGCTGTCCGTGGTCCGGCCGCGGCCGGGTTCCAGCAGCTTGTGGTAGAAATGCCCGGCGACGGTGCGGCCTTCCACACGGGCATAGGCAGGGTGGGTGCCCCAGCGCGTGTAGCCGAGCGCCTCGAACAGCGCGATGGCGCTTTCCTGCGTCTCCCGCACGTCCAGGTTCAGCACGCGCAGCCCGGTGGCGGCGGCCTGTTCCTCCACCCGGTCCACCAGCATGCGCGCCAGGCCGAAGCCGCGCGCATAGGGGGCAATGTAGGCGTGGGTGAGCTGGGCGGCGAAGGCCTGCGCCTCGTTGTTGCGCGGCGGGCGGACAAGCTGCGCGCTGCCGACCACGTTGCCGTCGAGGCGCGCGATGAACAGGGTGCGGTCCGGCACCAGCAGCACGCCGCGGAAATGCCGCGCCAGCGCGGCGCGGTCCTGGCTGCTGACCCAGCCGAAGCCACCACCCTCGATGATCGCGGCGTTCGTCGCCTCGCACAGATCGGCCAGGTCATGCGGGGTCAGCGCGGTTGCCACCTCCACCGCCATCTCGTGCTTGCCGGCGCGCAGCGTGCTCATGCGGCAACCTCCGGCGTCCAGCTCAGGAAGTTGGCCAGGATGCGCAGGCCGACCAGGCTGCTTTTTTCCACATGGAATTGCGTGCCGGCCAGATTGTCCCGCCCGACGATGGCCGCAACGGGGCCGCCATAGCCGGTGCTGGCCAAAAGCTGCGCCGGATCGCCGCCCGACAGCGCGTAGGAATGCACGAAATAGGCGTGGGCGCCGGGGCTGACGCCGGCCAGCAGCGGATGCGAAGGCTGCGCCAGGTCCAGCCCATTCCAGCCCATCTGCGGCAATGGCAGCGCCGAACCATCCGGCCCGCGCGGGTCCATCGGGGCAATCTCCCCGGCAATCCAGCCGAGGCCGGGCGTGGTGCCGTGTTCCAGCCCGCGCTCCGCCATCAGCTGCATGCCGACGCAGATGCCGAGGAAGGGCTTTTTCGCGCCGAGCACCGAATCCTGCAACGCATCCACCATGCCCGGCAGCGCATCCAGGCCCCGCCGGCAGGCGGCGAAGGCGCCCTGGCCGGGCAGCACGATGCGATCCGCCGCACGGACCTCCGCGGCCTCCGTTGTGACGGCGACCTGCGCCGGCCGGCCGGATTCGGCCACAACCCGCTCCAGCGCCCGCAGAACCGAGGCAAGGTTGCCCGAGCCGGGGTCGATGATCGCGATCCTCATGGTGCCGTCCGCACCAGATCCGGCCGCTGCTGCATCAGGCGGAACCAGGCAATCTCCATATCGGGCGCCGCCACCACGCCGGCCATGGGCTGGCCGCGGCGGGCCAGGCGCGCGCGCAGCCGGTCCCGCGCCTCGAAGCCGGCCAGCACATGCAAGGCGGGCACGGCGATGGAGGCCAGCGCTTCGGGCAGCAGCAGGCCGGCGGCAACCGTCAGCACCAGGAAGCCGAGGGCTTCCCACCACAGGCGATTCCAGGCGAACCAGAAGGGGCCGAGCACGGCGGCCCAGAACGAAAAACCCTCCCGCACCAGGACTGGCGGGCGCGCCTTGGGCTCAGGCCAGCCCTCCGGGCCCGGGGGCGGGGGGGCTTCGGCATGGACGGTGTAGAGCTTCATCTCAGCCCTCCAGCGAACCCTTGGTGGAGGGAATCTCCCCAGCGGTGCGAGGGTCCATCTCCACCGCCATCCGCAGCGCGCGTGCCACGGCCTTGAAACAGGCCTCTGCGACATGGTGCGCGTTGCTGCCGGCTTTCAACGTCACATGCAGGGTAATGCCGGCATTAAAGGCAAATGCACGAAAAAATTCTTCGACCAGTTCGGTGTCGAAGGTGCCGATCTTGGGGCGCTGGAACGCGACGTCCCAGGCCAGGAAGGGGCGGCCCGAAATATCGATCGCGGCTTCGGCCAGCGCTTCGTCCATCGGCAGCAGACATTGACCGAAGCGGCGGATGCCGCGCTTGTCGCCCAAGGCCTGGCGCAGCGCCTGGCCGAGCACGATGCCCACATCCTCCACCGTATGGTGGTCGTCGATATGCAGATCGCCCTTGGCCGCCACCGCCAGGTCCATAAGCGCATGGCGCGCGAGGGCGGTCAGCATGTGGTCGAAGAAGCCGACCCCGGTCGCGACATCGGCGCTGCCGCGGCCATCCAGGTCCAGCGTCAGGCGGATATCGGTTTCCGAGGTGGCGCGGGCGATTGTGGCTTGGCGCGTCATGGGCGCTGCACTAGCCGATAGGGCGTGCGGGGTCCACGGTTCAAGCGGCGTCGATCCGCCCCCGCTTGCCGCCCCCGCTTGCCGCAAGCCCCGGCCCGCGCCATCTGGGCGTGATGCACGCGACACACGCACCACCTTCCGCCGCCCACGACCCGCTGGGCTGGCACGGCACCACCATTCTCTGCGTCCGCAAGGACGGACGAGTCGCCATGGCCGGCGATGGCCAGGTCTCGCTCGGCCAGACCGTGGTCAAGGGCAATGCCCGCAAGGTCCGCCGCATCGCCCAGGGCAAGGTCCTGGCCGGTTTCGCCGGCGCCACGGCGGATGCCTTCACGCTGCTGGAGCGCCTGGAAGCCAAGCTGGAACGCTTCCCGGACCAGCTCGAGCGCGCCTGCGTCGAGCTCGCCAAGGATTGGCGCACCGACCGCTACCTGCGGCGGCTGGAGGCGCTGCTGGCGGTGGCGGACGGCAAGCGCAGCCTGCTGCTGACCGGCCAGGGCGATGTGCTGGAGCCGGAGGACGCCATCATCGGCATCGGCTCCGGCGGCAATTACGCGCTGGCCTCGGCGCGCGCGCTGCTGCCGGTGGATGGGCTGTCCGCCGAGGAGATCGCGCGGCGGTCCATGGCCATCGCGGCCGGCATCTGCGTCTACACCAATGGCAACATCGTTCTTGAAATGATTGAATCGTGACGGAAACGGTCAACCTGTCCCCCCGCGAAATCGTCAGCGAGCTGGACCGCCACATCGTCGGCCAGAACGACGCCAAGCGCGCCGTGGCCATCGCACTCCGCAATCGTTGGCGGCGGCAACAACTTCCGCCGGGGCTGCGGGAAGAAGTAGTGCCGAAGAACATCCTGATGATCGGCCCGACCGGCTGCGGCAAGACCGAAATCGCCCGCCGCCTGGCCCGCCTCGCCAACGCCCCCTTCCTGAAGGTGGAGGCCACGAAGTTCACCGAGGTCGGCTATGTCGGCCGCGACGTCGAAAGCATCATCCGCGATCTGATCGAGGTTTCGATCACCCAGACCCGCGACCAGTCCCGCAAGGCCGTTCAGGCCAAGGCGGAGCTGAATGCGGAGGAACGGCTGGTGACGGCGCTGGTGGGTGAGGGCGCCGCCGGCGAAACCCGCCAGAAATTCCGCCGCATGCTGCGCGAAGGCGCCCTGGAGACGCGGGAAATCGAGGTGCAGGTGGCCGAGCAGGCCGCGCCCATCGGCATGATGGACATGCCCGGCATGCCGCCGCAGATGGGCAACATGCAGGAGATGCTTGGCAAGATGTTCGGCGGCCGCACCAAGCCGCGCAAGATGCAGGTGGCCGAGGCGCGCCAGCATCTGGTGAAGGACGAGGCCGACAAGCTGCTGGACCAGGAGGCGCTGAACCGCGAGGCGATCTCCAACGCCGAGAACAACGGCATCGTCTTCATCGACGAGATCGACAAGGTCTGTGCCCGCACCGGCGAGGGCGGCGTGCGCGGCGGCGATGTGTCCCGTGAAGGCGTGCAGCGGGACCTGCTGCCGCTGATCGAGGGCACCACCGTCACCACCAAGCATGGCCCGGTGAAGACGGACCACATCCTGTTCATCACCTCCGGCGCCTTCCATCAGGCGAAGCCCAGCGACCTGCTGCCCGAATTGCAGGGCCGCCTGCCGATCCGCGTCGAGCTTTCGGCCCTGACCCGGGACGATTTCCGCCGCATCCTGACGGAGCCGGAGCACTCGCTGGTGAAGCAGTACATCGCGCTGCTGGGGACGGAGGGCGTGACGCTCGACATCACCGAGGGCGCGACGGATGCGATTGCCGATCTGGCCGCCGAGATCAACGCGACGGTCGAGAATATCGGGGCGCGGCGGCTGGCGACGGTGATGGAGCGGCTGCTGGACGAAATCTCCTTCACCGCCTCGGATCGGGGTGGGGAGAGCATTTCGGTGGATGCGGACCTCGTGCGGACCCGCGTGGCGCCGCTGGCGGGGAATGCGGATCTGTCGAGGTTCATCCTGTAGCCACGGACGTGGACACGCGGTGGGTGTTCTGTTATAACCACCGTATCCACGGAGGATATGACATGGCCACCCTGAAGCTGCGCGCCGTTGGCAATTCTGTCGGTCTGGTCCTGCCGAAGGATATCCTGGCGCGGATGAACCTGGCCGAGGGCGACACCGTTCAGGTGGTGGAAAGTGGCGACGGCCTGCTGCTGACCACGATGCCGCAGGAGACCGAGGCGCAGCTCGAACTCGGCCGCGAGCTGATGCGGAAGTATCGCGAGACCTTCGCGGCGCTGGCCAAGTGACGGAGCCGCGCTGGCTGGACAAGCCGGCGCTGCTCTACCTGCACAGGGAAGGGCTGCGACAATTCGGCGGGGCCGAAGGGCTGCGCGATGAGGGGCTGCTGGACAGCGCCCTCGCCCGCCCCGTCAACCGCTTCGCCTATGACGGCGAGTACGACCTGTGCGTGCTCGCCGCCGCCTATGCCCATGGCATCGTGCGCAACCACCCTTTCATGGAT
Source organism: Falsiroseomonas sp. E2-1-a4 (assembly GCF_051433165.1). Classification (NCBI taxonomy): domain Bacteria; kingdom Pseudomonadati; phylum Pseudomonadota; class Alphaproteobacteria; order Acetobacterales; family Roseomonadaceae; genus Falsiroseomonas; species Falsiroseomonas sp. E2-1-a4. The sequence continues at coordinate 100,911 of NZ_JBHMFS010000001.1, forward strand.
GGCAACAAGCGCGCAGCGCTGGCAGCGGCGGGTGTGTTCCTCATGGCGAATGGGCTTGATCTTGTCGCCCCGCCGCCGATGGTCACGGTGGCGGTGCTGGACCTCGCGGCCGATGACATGTCCGAGGGCGATTTCGCAATCTGGCTGCGCGCCCATACCGAACTGCGCCCCTGACACCCCATATCCGTTTCCATGTCCATCACCCTCGCTCCCCCGCCCCCCGACATCCTGCCCGGCGAAGCCCGCGCCGAACTGGCGCGCGCCGTGGCGCAGCTTGAGGATGTCTCACTCGCCGCCCGCTTCGCCGCCACCATCGGCATGCCGATCGAGGCGCTGAAGAACCGGCTGCCGAGCAGTGCACAGGTGTTGCTGGATGGCGCGGTGAAGCGCGCCCTGGCCAGCGCCATGCAGGCGGCGTTGCGGGCGCAGCCCTCGGCCAACCCCACGCCGCTGCCGGCCGCCTGGTTCCATCGCGGCCTGGCGGCGGCCGCCGGCGCGGCGGGCGGTGCCTTCGGGCTGCCCGGCACGCTGGTGGAACTGCCGGTTTCCACCACCCTGCTGCTGCGCCAGATCGCCGCGGTGGCCGAAGCGAATGGGGAAACGCTGGGGGATCCGCTGATCGCAGCCGAATGCCTGAAGGTCTTCGCCCTCGGCGGCCGGGACAAGCAGGATGATGCGGCCGAATCCGGCTATTTCGCCGTGCGCCTGGCGCTGGCGGAGGCGTTGAAGGGCGCGGTGGGCAAGGGCCTGGCCGGTGTCATGCTGCCGGGCTTCCTCGGCAGCATCGCGGCGCGCTTCGGCGGGCCGGTGGCGCTCAAGCTCTCGGCCCAGGCCGCGCCGGTGATCGGCGCGGCGGCGGGCGCGGCGGTGAACCTCGCCTTCCTGGAGCATTTCCGCGGTATCGCGGAGGGCCATTTCACCGTCCGCCGGCTGGAACGCCTGCACGGCCCGGTGGCGGTAAGGGCCGCCTATCAGGAACTGGCGACGCAGCGCGACGCCCGCTTCATGGCCTGATGCCGGACCGGCGTGCCGTCAGACCGCTTGCAGCATGGCCTCGATACGCTGCGCATCGTCGCGCGGCACGCTGAGGCGCAGCTCGGCACCGGTCAGCTCCGTCGCGCTGCGATCCAGTGGCACGCTGCGGACCAGCTCCTCCAGCGCCAGCTTGGCGGATTCATGGTCCTTGAAGTGCCGCGACACGGTCACCGCATCGGGAACATGCTTCGAGGGATGATCCCCTCCGGCCGGCACGGCGCGCGGACCCTGCGTCGCGGTGTCGGAGAGCGCATCGCTGGCCGGGAAGCTGTCCATCACGCCGCGCTCGTGGTCGTTGGTGGGCTTCTGACCGCTGCCGTGGTTTTGCATGAAAATGGCTCCCCTCTGTGAGCCGTCGTAACGCTCCCCGTTGCGCGCGGTTGCAGTCCTACAGCCGCGCCTCCCGCCACAGGCCCAGCTTCTGCTGCGCGGCGGCGTCGGAGTAGCCGAACAGCACCAACTCGGTCTCGGCGGCCAGGGTCAGCGCGGCCCAGGACGGCACCACCAGCAGGTCGCGCGGCGCCAGGGGGAAGTTTCGGCCGGCGACGGTCGCAATGCCCGTGCCTTCCACCACCACCAGCACCATCGCATCCGTCGCGTGGCGGGGGCGGGCGGTGAAGCCGGCGGGCAGCAGGCGGACATGGGCGGCGATGGTGGGCATGACGGGGCCGCCATCGGCCGGGTTCACGAATTCCAGCGCATGGCCCAGATGCGGGTCCGGCTCCCCGGCGCGGGTCATGGCGGCCAGGCTGTCGCGCCATTCGGTGTAGGGGTAGTGGAACAGCGGCAGCGCCTTCGGCCGCCTTGCGCCGAGCGTGCTGCCATAGGGGCGAAGATTACGGCCATAGCGCGCGGCGGTGTCGCCGGGCGGCGCGGTCTCCGGATGGGCCATGGCGCCATCTGGCAGGCGCTCCGCGAAGCTCGCGGCAAAGTGGCGCACGGTGGGGATATCCAGCCCATCCAGCCAGATCATCGGCGCGGCGCTGGCATTGCCGTGGTCATGCCATTGCCAGTTCGGCGTCAGCACCAGGTCGAAGGGCCGCATCACCGCCTTTTCGCCATCCAGCGCGGTAAAGGCGCCATCGCCCTCCATCACGAAGCGCAGCGCGCATTGCGTGTGGCGATGGCAGGGCGCGACCTCTCCGGGCAGGATCAACTGCAACCCGGCATAGAGGCTGGTGGTGACGGAGGAGGTGCCGGGCAAGCCGGGATTTTCTAGGATCAGCACGCGGCGTTCGGCCTGTTCCGCGGTGATCAGGTCGCCGGCGCGCAGCAGATGGGCGCGCGCCGTATCGTAGTGCCAGAGATGCGGCTGGACGGGGGAGATGGGCGTCGGCGTCACCAGCGCGTGCAGCACTTCCCAGAGCGGGAACAGGTGCTGCGGCGCCATTTCGGCATAGAGCGACTGCAACAGGGCCTTCGGGTCGTTGTTGCCATCCATCGCCTTTCCCCCGGGGGTGCTACCCCTTGCGAACAGCCTCCGCCAATTCCCGCACCCGGTCCAGCACCGCCGGCACCGTCGCGGCCGTGGCGCGGCCCTCGGCATCAAGGCTGGCGACCAGGCCCTCGATCAGGGCGGAAGCCACCACCGCGCCATCGGCAATGCGGGACGCCTCGCCCGCCTGCTGAGGAGACCGCACGCCGAAGCCGATGGCGATCGGCAGGTCGGTGTATTTGCGGATGCGCGGAATGGCGGCGGCCAGGTCATCCGCGCTGGCGCTGCGCGTGCCGGTGATGCCGGTGATCGCCACGTAGTAGACGAAGCCGGTGGTGGCGGAGAGCACCTTCGGCAGCCGGTCCTCCCCGGTGGTCGGCGCCACCAGCCGGATCAGGTCGAGGCCATTGGCGGTGGCATCCGGCGCAATCTCATCCGCCTCCTCGGGCGGCACGTCCACCACGATCAGCCCATCGACGCCGGCCTTGGCTGCATCGACGCAGAACTTGGCGATGCCGTAGGACAGGATCGGGTTGAAATAGCCCATCAGGATGACCGGCGTCTCCGCATCCGACTCGCGAAAATCCGCCACCATGCCGAGCGTGCCGGCCAGCGTCGCGCCGGCCTTCAGCCCGCGCTGGCCGGCCTTCTGCACGGTCGGGCCATCCGCCATCGGGTCGGTGAAGGGCACGCCGATCTCGATCAGGTCGGCGCCGGCCGCGGGCATGCCGCGCAGGATCGCCATGGCGGTCTCGCGGTCCGGATCGAACGCCTCCAGGAACGGGATGAGCGCGCCGCGGCCTTGCGCCTTCAGCGCCGCAAACTTGGTAGCAATCCGCGACATGTCAGATGTTCTCGCCCAGGTGCTTGGCGACGGTGAAGATGTCCTTGTCACCACGGCCGCACAGATTCATCAGGATGATTTTGTCCGCCGGCATTTTCGGCGCCATCTTCATCACCTCGGCGAGCGCATGCGCCGGCTCCAGCGCTGGGATGATGCCTTCCAGCCGCGAGCAGAGCTGGAAGGCTTCCAGCGCCTCATCATCCGTCACGCCGGAATACTGCACGCGGCCGAGCTCATGCAGCCAGGAATGCTCCGGCCCGACGCCCGGATAATCGAGGCCGGCGGAGATCGAATGCGCCTCCGTGATCTGGCCGTCGCCATCCTGCAGCAGGTAGGTCCGGTTGCCATGCAGCACGCCCGGGCGGCCGCGCGACAGCGCCGCGGCATGTTCACCGGAATCGAGGCCCCGCCCGGCCGCTTCCACGCCGACCATCGCCACAGCGGCATCGTCCAGGAACGGGTAGAACAGCCCCATGGCGTTGGAGCCACCGCCGACCGCGGCCACCAGCACATCCGGCAGCCGCCCCTCGGCCTCCGCCATCTGGGCCTTCGCTTCGATGCCGATCACGGATTGGAAGTCGCGCACCATGGCGGGGTAAGGGTGCGGGCCGGCCACGGTGCCGATGCAGTAATAGGTGTCGCTGACATTCGCGACCCAGTCCCGCAGGCCTTCGTTCATCGCATCCTTCAGCGTCGCGGCGCCGGAGGTCACGGGCACCACCTCCGCACCCAGCAGCTTCATGCGGAACACGTTGGGCTGCTGCCGCTCCACATCGGTCGCGCCCATATAGACCACGCAGGGCAGGTCCATCAGCGCGCAGGCGGTGGCCGTCGCCACGCCATGCTGGCCAGCGCCGGTCTCCGCGATGATGCGGGTCTTGCCCATCTTTTTCGCCAGCAGGATCTGGCCGAGCACGGCGTTGATCTTGTGCGCGCCGGTGTGGTTCAGCTCATCCCGCTTGAAATAGACCTTGGCGCCCATGCCAGGTGCGGCGTTCTTCCGCAGATGCGTGGTGAAGCGTTCGGCGAACCACAGCGGGCTGGGGCGGCCCACGTAATCCTTCAGCAGCCGGCGCCATTCATCCTGGAAGACCTTGTCCGTCTTGCTGGCCTCATAGGCGGCCTCGACTTCCAGGATCAGCGGCATCAGCGTCTCGGCGACGAAGCGGCCGCCGAAGGTGCCGAAGCGGCCGCGGGCGTCGGGGCCCTGGCGGAAGGAATTGGGGGGCGGCTGCTGGTTCACGGGGCGATGTCCTGGAATTGGCATGGTCTTGGCCCGGCGGGGAAGGGCCGACAGGGTCTAGCGCAGTCGCCTCAACTGGTCACGCGGCGCAGGTCTGACCAGACCCAGGCTGTCTCGGCCACCGCGATCTCGCCATGCCAGCCAACCTGGCTGGTGCCCGGCACGGCGCCGGTGGCGGCGTAGAAGCCACGCGCGCGTGCATTCGCATCCAGCGCCCAGGCCGCGCCGGAGCCATGCCCCGCCGCCAGCAGCACCCGCGCGCCCGCCGCCAGCAGCGCCCGCCCCAGCCCGCGCCCCTGCGCCGCGCGCAGCAGATACAGGCCGGAAACCTCGCCGGAGGCGCCCAGCGCCGCATCCCGCGCCGGGCAGACCGAGACGAAACCAAGAATCGCGCCCGCTTCCTCCGCCACCAGCGTGCCGTCTTGCAGCCGAGGTGCCGCCAGGTTGCGCGCCCAGGCGGCGCGGCGGCGGGTGGGGTCCGTCATCTCGGCCAGCAGGGCATCGGGCACCAGGCCGGGATAGGTCTCGGTCCAGGATTGCGCGTGCATGTCGCCCATGGCGGGTGCATCGGCCAGGGTGGCGGCTCTGATTTTGCCGCCTCCGGCGGCGGGTCTGATTTTGCCGCCTCCGGCGGCGGGTCTGATTTTGCCGCCTCCGGCGGTGGGCCGGATCACGCCGCCTTCGCGGCAGCCACAAAAGCCGCGATGCGCGCCGGGTCCTTCACCCCGCGCGAGGCCTCGACGCCGGAGGAGACATCAACCCCCGGCGCGCCGCTGGCCGCGACGGCCTGCGCCACATTGCCGGGCGTCAGCCCACCCGCCAGCAGCCAGGGTCGCGGGATGATCCGGCCGGCGGTCAGCGTCCAGTCGAAGGGCGCCGCATTGCCGCCGGGCAGCGCCGCGCCGGGCGGCGCCTTGGCATCCAGCAGGAAATAATCCACCGCAGGCGCATAGGCCGCCACCGCATCCAGATCCGCGGCATTGGCGATGCCCAGCGCCTTCATCACCGGCCGCCCGAATTTTCCGCGGATTTCGGCACAGCGCGCCGAGGTTTCCTCGCCGTGAAGCTGGATCATGTCGAGGTGCAGCGCCGCCAGCACGCTCTCCAGCAGCGCATCCGTTGGGTCCACGAACAGCCCGACCCGCTGCGGCCCGCCCGGCACCGCGGCCGAAACCGCGGCCGCCTGCGCCGGTGTCAGCGCGCGGGGAGAGGGCGGGAAGAACACCAGCCCGCACATCTCCGCCCCAGCGGCACGCGCCGCTTCCAGCCCCGCCGCATCGCTGATGCCGCAGATCTTGACCTGCATCAGCCCAGCGCCTGCGCGATGGCCTGCGCCGCCGCGGCGGGATCAGCCGCCTGGGTGATCGGACGGCCGACCACGATCCAGTCCGCGCCATCCCGCGCCACCTGTTCCGGCGTGGCGGTGCGGGCCTGGTCATCCGCCGCGCTGCCGGCGGGGCGCACGCCAGGCACCACCAGAACCGGCAATTCGCCCAACGCATCGCGGATCGGCCGCACTTCCCGCGGCGAGCAGACCAGCCCATCGGCGCCCGCCGCCATGGCCAGCCGCGCCAGCCGCAGCACCTGCTGCACCGGGCCGCCCGCGACCCCGGTGGCGGACAGCGCCGCGGCATCCAGGCTGGTCAGCACCGTCACGGCCAGGATGCGCGGCCGCGCCGCCCCGCCCGCATCCTCCGCCGCCTTGCGCGCCGCTGCCACCATCGCCGCCCCGCCGGCCGCATGCACCGTGATCCAGGCCGGGCCAAGCGGCGCCAGGGACCGAATGGCACCGGCCACCGTGTTGGGAATGTCGTGCAGCTTCACATCGAGGAAGACCGGCCGATGCGCCGCAATCCGCCGCACCGCCGCGCCACCCTCCGACGAGAACAATTCCAGCCCCACCTTCAGCAGCCCGGCATGCGGCGCCACGGCGCCGGCCCAGGCTTCGGCCATGGCGAGATCCGGCGCATCCAGCGCCACGCACAGCCCACAGCGACGCATGGTCAGCGGGAAGCCGGCAGCGTGATCTGCATCCGCGCCGGCGCGCCTTCATGCCGCGCCTGGAGTTCGCGCGCCTTCAACGCGGCAAGTTCCGCCTCCAGCAGCTTGGCCGCCTGCGTCACCTCCCGCGCGCGGCGGCGGGCGGGCAGGGCGGCGGCCCAGGCGATGATGGCGCCGAGCACGAAGCCGAAGCCGGACAGCACCAGCACCGCCACGCCGAGCGGCGCCGCCCAGGCCAGGTCCAGGGGCCACAGCCGCAGCTGCACCTCCTGCATGTTGGACAGCGCGAACAGCGCGAGGAGGATGAGCAGCGGCAGGAACAACAGCCAGCGCATGGGAAGCCTCTCCGATCGTCGCATCCTGTCCTACCCGCCGCGAGACGGTAACGGAAGCGCCTCGCGGCGCACGCCCGCTTGTATCACGCCCTCAAGCGCCGGGCGGCCCCTCCGGGCCCTTGGCTCGCCTGACCGCAGGCAGGCCGCATTCGCGGCCTCGGCCGTGACTATCAGGCTTTCGCCGCTGCCGCCGTGGCGCGCGGCCGGCGTGGCGGGTCCTGCAACGGGCCGCCATTGACGCGTTCCCGCAATTCCTTGCCCGGCTTGAAATAGGGCACCGCCTTGCCATCCACCGCCACGGCCGTGCCGGTGCGTGGGTTGCGGCCGGTGCGTGGGTCGCGGCGCTTGGTGGAGAAGGCGCCGAAGCCGCGCAGTTCCACCCGGTCCCCGCGCGCCAGGGCGCCGATGATTTCATCGAAGATGGTGGTGACGATCACCTCCACATCCGGCTGCCGCAGATGCGGGTTGGCCGCAGCGAGCTGCGCGATCAGTTCCGACCTGGTCATCTTGTCCTCGGCGCCCCCACCCCCTGGGCGCTGCGGTCCACATCCGAATCGCGCCTGCCCGGAAGTTCTGGTTCTAGAGCGAAGGCTGCCAAAGCGCGCGCACGCGGTCAACGCCAACCCATTCATCCGCAATGCTTTTCGTGAAGAACCCTACAGCGGCGCCAAAGGTCCGTTCCGCGAGGCCACGAATTTCGATGTCGCGCACCGGCAGCGTCTCCGGCACAGACCGGGTCTCGGCCAGCCAGGCGCGCGCCTCGGCCTCCCCGCCCAGAGCATCCACCAGGCCGAGCGCCAGCGCCTCCCGCCCGGTAAACACCCGGCCATCGGCGATTTCGCGCACCCGGGCGGGGTCCATCCGGCGACCCTCCGCCACCAGCGCCACGAATTGCGCGTGCAGGTCATGCACCACGCGGGCCAGTTCGGCGCGGCCTTCCTCGGTCAGCGGGCGGAACGGGCTGGGCTGGTCCTTGAAGCGGCCGGAAGCGATGGTTTCCGCATTCACGCCGATCCAGGCCAGCAGGCCGGTCACGTCGAAGCTTTGCAGGATCACGCCGATGGAGCCGGTGACGGTGGCGTTGCGGGCGAAAACCCGCTGCGCCGGCAGGGCCACCATGTAGCCGGCCGATGCCGCGGTGCCGCCCATCACGGCGACCACGGGCTTGGCTTCGGCCATTCGGGTCAGCGCTGCGTGCAGCCCCTCGCCGCCCGCGACGCTGCCGCCGGGGCTGTCGATGGCCACCAGCACGGCGCGCACGGCATCGCTGAGACGCAGCCGGTCCAGCTCCTCGATCAGCTTGTGGTCGTCGCTGATGAAGCCGGAGAGGTTGAGGCGCGCGACATGCCCGCCGGTCACCCCCGGCAGCAGCCCGCCGGCGCGCTGGTCGCCAAGGGTGAGGGCCAGCACCACGCCGGCCACGGCCAGCACGGCGGCAGCGCGCCACAGGGAAATCCGGCGCTTCAGCCGGCGGCGGTCGAGCAGGAGGTCGGCATCGAGGGACATGGTGCGATCACTTGGTGGGCGCGGTGGCGCTTGGCCAGGGCGCAATGAAGCCGGCGGCAAGATAGGCCGGCACCTTCGCCACCTCCCCCAGCACGCGCGCGCGGGCTTCGGGGTGCAGATGCCAGGCGCCGCGCCGGACGGGACCGTATTCCACCGGCAGGCACAGTTTCGCGGGAGCAGGCCAGTGGCGATGCAGTGTCATGGCATAGCGGCGCCCGGTGCAGAACAGCCCGACGCAGACAATCTTTTTCGAGTCCAGCAGCCCGGCCCCGGCCAGGATGGGCAGGGAGAGGGTGACGTTCTCGCCCGTGTGGGTCGCCCTGCGTTCCAGCAACAATGCTTCACGTGGAACACCGCGGGTGAGGAGGGCGGTGCCGATAGCCTCCGCCTCCGTTCCCGGCCCGCCCGGCGTGGCGCCGCCGGATACCAGGATGCGGGGCACCAACCCCTCCAGAAACAGCGAAGCGGCCGCCGCCGCCAACTCCGGCACCGCGATGCGGTTGCCGAAGATGAAGGCAAGGTCGGCCGCTTCACGCGGATGATGCAGGCAATGGTCGCGCTCGATCCCGGTGGGATCGAGCGCAGCCAAGGCTTGGTTACTCCTCGCCGGTCTGGGCCCGGCGGCGGATCGCCGCACCCAGGATGTCGCCGAGCGAGGCGCCGCTGTCGGTGGTGCCGTATTCACGGACCGCCTCGCGCTCCTCCTCCACTTCCTTGCCCTTGATGGTCAGGGCCAGGCGGCGGCCGGCGCGGTCGACGGCGGTGATCTTCGCATCGACCTTCTCGCCCACGGCGAAGCGGTCGGGGCGCTGGTCGCCACGGTCACGGGCCAGCTCGGCGCGGCGGATGAAGCCAATGAGGACCTCGTCGACCTTTACCTCGATGCCGTTCGGCTCGATCTTCGTCACGGTGCAGGTGACGACATCGCCCTTCTTGATCCGGTCCAGCACTTCGGCGGCCGGGTCGGCCTCGAGCTGCTTGACGCCGAGGGAGATGCGCTCCTTCTCCACGTCCACATCAAGCACCTTGGCCTTGACGTTGGTGCCCTTCTCGAAGTTGGCCATCGCCTGCTCGCCCGGGAGATCCCAGGAGAGGTCGGACATGTGGACCATGCCGTCGAGATCCGGGCCGAGGCCGACGAACAGGCCGAACTCGGTGATGTTGCGGATCTCGCCCTCGATGACGGTCCCCGGCGGGTTGGCTTCCGCGAACAGCTCCCACGGATTGCCCTGCGCCTGCTTGAGGCCCAGCGAAATCCGGCGCTTCGGACCGTCCACGTCCAGGATCAGCACGTCGACTTCCTGCGAAGTGGCGACGATCTTGCCCGGGTGGACGTTCTTCTTGGTCCAGGACATCTCGGAGACGTGCACCAGGCCCTCGACGCCCGGCTCCAGCTCCACGAAGGCGCCGTAGTCGGTGATGTTCGTCACGCGGCCGCTGAACTTGCCGTTCACCGGGTACTTGATGGCGACACCTTCCCAGGGGTCGGACATCAGCTGCTTCATGCCGAGGCTGATGCGCTGCGTCTCCGGGTTGAACCGGATGACCTGCACCTTCACGGCCTGGCCGATGGTCAGCGCCTCGGAGGGGTGGTTGATGCGGCGCCAGGCGATGTCGGTGACATGCAGCAGGCCGTCCACGCCGCCGAGGTCCACGAAGGCGCCGTAGTCGGTGATGTTCTTGACGACGCCGTCGAGCACCATGCCTTCCTTGAGGCCCTGGATCAGCTCGGAGCGCTGCTCGGCGCGCGTCTCTTCAAGAACGGCGCGGCGAGAAACGACAATATTGCCGCGGGCGCGGTCCATCTTGAGGATCTGGAAGGGCTGCGGGCTGCCCATCAGCGGCGTCACGTCGCGCACCGGGCGGATATCCACCTGGCTGCCCGGCAGGAAGGCCACGGCGCCGCCGAGGTCGACGGTAAAGCCGCCCTTGACGCGGCCGAAGATCACGCCGTTGACGCGCTGCTGCGCGGTGAACGACTTCTCGAGGTTGGTCCAGGCTTCCTCGCGGCGGGCCTTCTCACGCGACAGGATGATCGCGCCGTCGCGGTCCTCGTAGCGTTCGACGAACAGCTCGATGACGTCGCCGACCTTGATCTCCGGCTTCTGGCCCTGCGGGGCGAATTCCTTGAGGGGGACGCGGCCCTCGGACTTCAGGCCGACATCGACGACGGCGAAATCGTCATCGATGCGGATGACCTTCCCGGAGATGACCGAGCCGTGGAAGGAGGTGTTCTCACCCAGCGTGGCGTCGAGGAGGGCGGCGAAATCTTCGCCCGGATCAGCGAAGGCGGTGGCGCTTGCCATGTAACGGTTGTTTCCCGATCAGATGCCCCGATCGTGGGGCATGGGGTGTGCGCCCCCACGGCCCGGGTTTCATCCCTGCCGCGGACACGACGTGGCCGGAATGCAGAACCGGCCGTCCCTCGGGATCGGTTCCGGATGCACAGCCGACCCTCGGCTTGCGAACGACATGACGGAGCGTCCATTCCGGCCCCGGCTTGGCGGTGGCCTGCGGTGAAGGGCCGAAGCCCCGAATTCCGCCACCATTCCCCCGGGCAAGGGCACCACCGCCGTTGCGGGCGTGCGGATCACGGGGCAGCGGGTAGGCCCGTCCGCCCAGTGGAGTCAAGCGGATTCCAGGCCCTACCCTTGTGGAAGGCGTTCGCGGACCAGGGTCAGCGCGGCCTGGAAGGCCGCTTCGGCATCGAGTGCCGTGGTGTCCAGCCAGCAGGCATCGGCCGCCGGCTTCAGCGGCGCCACGCTGCGCGCGCTGTCCTGCGCGTCCCGCGCGCGCAGATCCGCCTCCACCTGCCCCAGCTCCGCCGCCTGGCCACGGTCGCGCATTTCCAGCCAGCGGCGGCGGGCGCGTTCCTCCGGGCTGGCGCTGACGAACAGTTTTACCGGTGCCTCGGGAAACACCACCGTGCCGATGTCCCGGCCATCCAGCACCGCGCCATGGCGGCGGCCGAAATCGCGCTGCCAGTCCAGCAGCGCCGCACGCACGGCGGGAATGGCGGCCACCACGCTGGCCGCCATATCAGCCGCCGAGCCACGCAGATCGCCGCGGGCGAGGTCGGCGGCGGTCAGGGCGTGGGCCTGTTCGGTCGCGGCGGCCGGATCGGCCGGGTCGGCACCCGCATCCAGCAGCCGGCGACCCACGGCCCGGTACAGCAGCCCGGTATCCAGATAGGGCAGCCCCAATTCGGCGGCGAGCCGCCGGGCCAGCGTGCCCTTGCCGGCCGCGGCCGGGCCATCCACGGCAATGACCAGAAGATCGTTCATGCCCGGTCTGCCGCAGTTTCGATCAATCCGGCGAAGCCGGGGAAGGCGGCCTCGATGCAGGCGCTGTCATCGACCCGCACCGGGCGGCGCGCAGCCAGGCCCAGCACCAGGGCGGACAGGGCAAGGCGATGGTCCATCTGTGTCTCCACCAGGCCGCCGCCTTGCGGCGGCACGCCGCTACCATGCACCAGCAGGTCGTTTCCCTCCACCTCATGCCGGATACCGGCAGCGGCGAGCATCGCGGCGATCGCCGAAGCCCCGCCCAGCCCGCGCAGGCGCGTGGTGCCGCGGGCGCAGGCGGCGGCCGTGGCCAGCAGCGGGGCGGCATCGGCGGCACGCCCCTCCGGCACGTCGATTCCGTGCAGCGCCGAGGCGCGAACCTGCAGATGGGCCAGTTGCGACCCGCCCTGCTGCCGCGGTGCCTGTTCGGTGATCTCCGCCCCCATCTCGCGCAGCGCCTGGAACAGGCCGGCATGCTGTGGGTTCAGGCCGACATCGCGAAGGGTGATGTCGGAGCCCGGCACCAGCAGCGCCGCCACCACCAGCACCGCGGCGGCGAAGGAATCACCGGGCACCGCGACCGCGGCCGCCACCAGCTCCGGCTGGCCATCCAGCTCAACCAGGCCGCCCGTCCCATCGGGCGAGACCCGCACCGTGGCGCCGAAATGCCGCAGCAGATGCTCGGCATGGTCGGACGACCCGGCTGGCTCCCGCACCCTTGTGGTGCCGCGGGCACAGAGGCCGGCCAGCAGGCAGGCGGCCTTCAATTCGGCGGAGGCCACGGGCAGCACGGCGTCCAGCGGCAGAGGTTCCGCCACACCCTCCACCACCAGCGGCAGGCGGCCGCCCGCGCGGCTGGCGAAGCGGGCGCCGGTGCCGGCCAGCGCATCGGTAACATAGCGCATCGGCTGCTGCCGCAGCGCCGCATCGCCGGTCACCACCGCCAGCATGGGATGCCCCGCCAGCAGGCCGAGAAGCAGCGGCGCCGCGCCGGTGGCCGGGCCCAGATCCAGCACATCCGAAGGCTCCACCAGCCCGCCAATGCCGCGCCCGGCGACCCGCCAGGACCCGTCGGCACCCTTTTCCACCGTGGCCCCAAGGGCCCGCATCGCAGCCGCGGTCCGCAGTACATCCGGTGCTTCGAGCAGGCCGGTGATGGTGGTGGTGCCCGCGGCCAAGGCGCCCAGCATCAGCGCCAGATGGCTGATGGACCTGTCTCCCGGCACCGTGAAGCGGCTCGTCAGACCCGCCACGGAATGCGGTTTCGGCGCGGTATCGGGGGGGGCCTGCATCGGGCGGCGTTTGACATGCAGGGCGGTAAGTGGCAATCGCGCGCACCCTTTACGCCCCGGCTGCTCGCGGATTTCTGCGCGTCGCCGCGGCCCGGCACGAGGCTCTTCTTCCCCATGGCGAAGCCCGAACTTGGACTGAAGCGCGTCTGCGTGTCCTGCGGCGCGAAGTTCTACGACCTGACGCGCCAGCCCGCGAGTTGCCCGAAATGCGGCACCGAACAGCCGGCGGAACAGCCGCGCCTGAAGCGCGCCGCGCCGCTGCCGGATGAGCGTGTGAAGAAGCGCGCCGCCGTGTCTGAGAGCGAGGTCGAGGACGGCGTCGAGGTTGAGGCCGATGACGGCGACGAGGCGATCGAGGACGCCGAGGAGCTGGAAGACGCGGATGAGGAGCTGGGCGACGATCTGGTCGTCGAGAGCGACCGCGAAGAAGAGGTTTAGCAAGCGCTTCCTGCGATCCGTCGGGTCAGACCGATCGCGGGCCTCGTTTCAGTCGCGCCCCGGGGTCCTGTTTCAGCCGCCCCGTGGGGCCTTTTCTCCGCCGCTCCGCGGGGCCTTTTCTCCGCCGCTCCGCGGGGCCTTTTCTCCGCCGCTCCGCGGCAGGCCGCCCTCGCCGCAGGGCATGATGAAGGTGAAGCGGGTTTCCGCCGGATCCGAGGTGACCTCCAGCACGCCGCCATGAGCGCGGGCGATCTCCGCCGAGATGAACAGCCCCAGCCCCAGCCCCTGCTGGTTCGGCTTCAGCCCGCCGCGGAAATAGGGCTGGAACAGCTTGGCCAGCGTGTCCGGTGGGATCGGCTCCCCCTCATTGCTGACGCTCAGGCGGAATTCACCGCCGAGGGCCAGCGCGCGCAGCCGGACCGGCGCCCCGGCCCTGCCATGCGTCGCGGCATTGGCCAGCAGGTTGCTGCAGAGCTGGGCGATGCGGCCCGGATCGCAGGGCACCGGCTCCTGCAGCGTGATCTCCGTCTCGATCACGCAATTCGCGCTGCCGGCCGCCACCTCCGCCACCACCTGGCGCAGGCTCGCTTCCAACCCGGCGCCTTCGTTCAGGGCCAGGGGGAACCCCTCCTGCAGCTGGCCGCGGGCGAGGTCCATCAGGTCGCGGATCAGGTTCGCCATGCGGCGCACGCTGCTTTGCCCCAGCCGCACCAGTTCGGCCGGCCGCGCCTCCAGCCCGCCGCGATCCAGCATCCTCAGGCAGGAATCAATCGAGGCTAGGGGATTGCGCAAATCATGCCCGAGCACCGCCACGAACTGCTCCCGCAGCTCCGCCAGCTCGCGTTCCTCACGCAGCTCGGCCTCGCGCGCCGCTAGGCGTTCCTGCACCTCGATCTGGAACCCGATCATCTCGGCGAACAGCCGGAACATGCCGATGGTGCCGTGGGTGCTCAGCTTCCGCGGCGCTGGGTCCAGGCCGCAGAGCGTGCCGAAGAACCGCCCATCCGGCAGCAGGATGGGCACGGAGATGTAGCTGCGGAAGCCGTATTGCGCGGGGACGGGATGGCCCTGGTAGACGGGGTCGGAGTCGGCATCGTCCATCACCACCACCTCGCGATGCTGGCGTACCGCCTGGCAGAGGGTGGCCCGCACATCCAGCTCGCCGCCGGGGGTGAGCCCGAATTGCAGATGGTCCTTCACCTCGCAGGCCACCCAGCGGGATTCCGTCACCCGCGCCACCACGGCGAAGCCTAGGCCGGTGGTGCTGCAGATGACGTCGAGGATATGCGGGACTGCGCGGATTCGGGCGATCAGCTCGACATCGACCAGCTCGGGGCGATGGTTGATCAGGCGTTTGGCTTCGGACATGCGCCGAGACTAGCCGGCCGCCCCGCTGCGGTACTGCCGAAAGCCAAAAATTCCACGGACGCAACGAAACATGATCCGTGCGATGTCCGGACCTACAGCCGCCCGCGCAGCCTCTCCCAGATCATCAGCGCCGCATCATAGGGTAGCGCCGGCACCTCGCGCATCCGCCACAACCAGCGCCGCTGCGCGCCGGTCTCGGACGGGCCGGCGGGTGGCGGCACCGCACGCGCCGGCACGCCGGCCAGACGAAACAGCAGCAGGCTGCGCGGCAGGTGGTAGCGATGCGTCGCCACCCGCACCTCCCCCTGGTGGCCCATGCGTCGCAGCAGCGCGACGCAGGCGAGGACGGAGGAGAAGGTATCGGTGCCGGTCGGTTCCTGGTGGATCCGCGCTTCCGGCACGCCAGCCTGCATCAGGATGGCGGCCATGGCGACGGATTCGGCCGGCGGATGGCTGCCGATGGCGCCGGTCGGGATATAGAGGGCCGGCGGCATCTGCCGCTCACCCCAGGCGCGGGCCGCCTGCACCCGGGCGCGCAAGGCGGGGCTGGCCGAGCCGTCCTGCCGCACCGCGGCGCCCAGGATGATGATGGCGGCGGGCATCATGGGCTGCCGGGTCAGGCGGGGGCGGCGATCAGCAGCCGGTTCATCCGTTCCATCGCCTGGACCAGCGCATCACGGTCGCGCAGCGCCTGGTCCCGGCTGGCGCCGGCGGCGACGACGCCATCCAGGATCGCGCCCCAATTGCTGCGGCCGTCGATACGCGCCAGCAGCGCGGCCGCCAGGCGCGGCAGCGGCACCGCCACGCGCAGCCCGTCGAAGGTCACCGGCAGCACCCCATCCGGGCGCAGGGCGCGGGCCAGGGTCGGGCCGTCCAGCTCCCGCAGCACGGGCACCGTTTCATCCTCCTGCCAGGGGCGGGCCTGCACCGGGTCCGACGTGCGGGTCAGATAGGCGATGTGGATGCCCATATTGCCGCAGATCGCCTCGGCCAGCGCGGCGCGGGCGACCGGGTCCAGCCCCCGGGCGCGGGCGCGCAGCCTGGGGTCGGCCAGGTAGCTGTCCGGGTCGTAGCGCAGCGGCTCCAGCAGGCATTCGATGCGCAGGCCGGCGCCGGCCACCAGCTCGGCCAGTTGCGGCACGGAAAAGGCGCGGTCGCGCGGGTTCAGCAGCAGGTCGTACAACCCGGCATCGCCGCCCTTGATGTGGTCGTCGATCCAGGGGTTTTTCCGCAGCCAGGCGGTCTCCGGCACCTGTTTCCACAGCCGCTTGGCGATCTCCACCCGGTCCGGCGGCGCATCCTCGGCGGGTGCCAGCAGGCGCAGCGCGTCCTGCAGCATGTAGACGCCGGTGCGGCCATGCGGGGCATAGACCATGATGCCGAGGCCACCGCCCGGCGCCAGCACGGATTCCAGCGCCGCCAGCCCCGCCGCCGGGTCCGGCAGGTGGTGCAGCACGCCGCAGCAATCGATGTAGTCGAAGGGCCCGAGGCCGGAGCGCGCCAGGTCGAGCAGCGACCCATCCTCGAACCGTACGTTGTCCAGCCCCCGCGCCGCCGCGCGCGCCTTTGCCACCCGCTTCGCCTGGGCGGACCGGTCGAGCCAGGTGACCTGACCCGGCCGGCCCAGGCTCTGCATCTGCTGCGCCAGCATGATGGTGCCGTCGCCGGACCCACCGCCGGCCATCAGCACGCGCAGCCCCTGCCCCGCGGGGCGGCGGCCGCCGAAGATCCAGTGGTCGATCTCCCGCAGGTGTGAGGGGCTGCCCACGACCAGGCGCTTCGCCTCATCCCGCGCATCGCGCGCGGGGTAGGGATAGGCCTCGTACTGGGCGGCGAGCTGGATGTCGGCGGCGTCGGGTGCGGTCATTGCCCTCTCAATAGAACATGCGCCGGCCAGGCGGAACGCAAGCCTGCGAAAGCGCGGGATGGCAAGCCGGGTTGCCGCAGGGGGTGGCACGCCGTATTTAACGAAACATGGTCCGTATCGCCCTTCCCCTCCTCGCCGCTCTGGTCCTCCCCGTCACCGCGGAGGCGCAGCGCGCGCAGCCGCAACGCATGGGCACGCATCAGGCCTGGACCGCCGCCACCCATCAGGAAGGCGGCCAGAAGGTCTGCTACGCCTTCACCCGCGCCCAGCGTGGCGAGGGTGCCGCGGCACAGGCACGCCAGAACGTGACCCTGACCGTGACGCATCGCCCAGCCGGGCGCGACCAGATCGCCGTCTCCCTCGGCGCGCCGCTACCGCGCCAGGCCGCGGTGGAGATGACGGTCGGCAGCAATGAGTTCAGCAGCTATGGCGCCGTGCAATCCAGCGCCTTCTTCCAGAGCAGCGGGAACCTGATCGGCGCCTTTCGCGGCGGGCGGGAAGCCGTGGTCCGCAGCCCGGGTCCGGGCCGCGCGACGGTGACCGACACCTTCTCCCTGTCCGGCTTCACCGCGGCCTATGAGGCGATCTCCCGCGAATGCCCGGCCGGGCGCGGCTGACGCCGTGAGCCAGACCGCCCCCGATCCTGCGGGGCCTGATCTCTCGGAGGCTGAACGCGCACGCATCCTGGCCAAGGCCGCGATCTTCGCCCCGCCGCCCGCCACGCTGCCTGATGGCCGCCGTGACCTGGTGGGTCTGACGCGGGACGAACTGGCCACGGAGATGGTGGCGATCGGCGAGCAGCCGTTCCGCGCCAAGCAGCTCTGGCACTGGATCTACCACCAGGGCGTCACCGATTTCTCGCAGATGCCCTCCATCGCCAAGCCGATGCAGGCGAAGCTGGCGGAGCGTTTCGTGGTGGGGCGGCCGGAGGCGACGGCGGTGCAGACCAGCACCGACGGCACCCGCAAATTCCTGTTCCGCTACCGCGACGGGCAGCAGGTAGAGACGGTGTACATCCCCTCGATCGATGAGGATCGCGGCGCCGTCTGCATCTCCACCCAGGTGGGCTGCACCCTGTCCTGCACCTTCTGCCATACCGGTACGCAGAAGCTGGTGCGCAACCTGGGCGCGGCGGAGATCGTCGGCCAGTTCATGGCGGCGCGGGACAGCTACGCCGAATGGCCGAGCCCGAAGGACGGCACCGCGCGGCATTTGTCCAACATCGTCGTCATGGGCATGGGCGAGCCGCTCTACAATTACGAGAACACCGCCAAGGCGATGCGGATCGTCATGGACAATGAGGGCATTGCCCTGTCGCGCCGCCGCATCACGCTGTCCACCTCCGGCGTCGTGCCGATGATGGACAAGTGCGGGGCGGAGCTGAATGTGAACCTCGCCGTCAGCCTGCACGCCGTGACCAACGAATTGCGCGACCAGATCGTGCCGCTGAACCGGAAATACCCGATCGAGGAGCTGATGGCCGCCTGCCGGCGCTATCCCGGCGCCTCCAACGCCAGGCGCATCACCTTCGAATACGTCATGCTCCGCGGCGTGAATGACAGCCCGGCGGAGGCGCGCGAATTGGTCCGGCTGCTGAAGGGTCTGCCGGCCAAGGTGAACCTGATCCCGTTCAACCCCTGGCCGGGCAGCGCCTACAAGACCAGCACCGGGGAGGCCGTGCGCGCCTTCGCCGAGATTCTGGAGGCCGGCGGCTATTCCAGCCCGGTGCGCCGCCCGCGCGGGCGGGACATCTCGGCCGCCTGCGGGCAGTTGAAGACCGATAGCGAACGGGTGCGCCGGGTGAAGGCGGACGCGGCGTGAGCACCCTGCCGCGGGACGCGGCGTGAGCACCCCGCCGCGGCCTACCGCGGCGACAGTCATAAATCCCCCCATCTGGTTGATGGCGCTGGCCGCCTTCACCATCGGCTGCGGCATGCGGATGCTGGACCCGCTGCTGCCCATGCTGGCGCGGGAATTCGGCGTCGGCCTCGGCGGGGTGGCGCCGCTGATCGGCGGTTTCGCGCTGGCCTATGGCATCGGGCAGTTGGTCATGGGGCCGCTCGGCGACCGCTTCGGCAAGATGCCGATCGTGGCGCTGTCCCTGGCGCTGTATGCCGGCACGCAGATCGGCTCGGCCTTCGCGGGTGATCTCGGCACGCTGCTGATGGTGCGGGTGCTGGCGGGCCTCGCCTGCGCCGCGGTCATCCCCCTGCTGATGGCGCATATCGGCGACCAGGTGGCCTACGAGCATCGCCAGGCGATGATCGGCAAGCTGCTGACCGGCATGGTGATTTCGCAGCTTCTGGCAGCACCGCTGTCCGGCGCGCTGGCGGAGTATGCCGGCTGGCGCAGCGTGTTCCTGGCGCTGGGCGTGATGACGGCGGGGATGGCGGTGTTCTTCGCGCTGCGCCTCGGCCCGGCCCTGTGGCGGATGCCGGAGGGGGCGGGGCGCACGCTCGGCCTGTCCGGCTTCCTGCGCATCCTGGAACGCAAGCCGGGGCGGCGGCTGCTGCTGGCGGCGGGGACCAACGGCTTCCTGCTGTTCGGCGGCGCCTTTCCGTTCCTGGCGTCCCTGCTGATCGAACGGTTCGGCCTGTCCGCGGCCGGCGCCGGGGCGGTGGCGGCGAGCTTCGGGCTGGGTTCGCTGTTCTACACACAGACCGCCGCGCGGCTGCTGCGCTGGCTGGGGGAGCGGGGGCTGGTGCTGTGGGGCGGCATCGGCATCGCGCTCGCGCTGACCGTCTTCGCCCTGGCCAATGCCTGGTGGATGATCGCGGTGGCGCAATGCGCGGTGGGGCTGCTGTTCTTCATGCTGCATGGCGTGTTGCAGGCGCGCGCCACGGAAGCCCTGCCGGAAGCCCGTGGCACCGCGGTGGCGGCCTTCGCCATGGCGCTGTTCCTGGGCCAGAGCCTGGGGTCGGTGGTGTTCGGCGGCATCATCGTCGCGGCCGGCTTCACCGTGGCCTTCCTGCTGGCCGCCGCCGGGGTGGTGGCGATGGCGTTCTGGATTCGGGCGGCGCTTATTCCACCGGCATAGGCTGGGCCATGGCGGCGAGTTCCGCCGCCACCAGCGTTTCCATCACCTGTTCCAGCCCCTCCAGCGCCGCGGCCCCATCGGCGCCGTCCATCACGCGATGGTCGAAGGACAGGAACACCCCCACCCCGCCATCGGCGCCGATCGGGCCGTAGGACAGGAAGCAGGGCAGCACGCTGACGCTGTCCACGATCGCGGCCGGGCGGCTGCCGAGGGACGACACGGCGAAAGTGCCGCCATAGCGCAGCAGCGGCGTGGCGCTGGCCAGCGCCCAGCGCAGCATCAGCCGGCGCAGCGGCCAGGGCAGGCGGGCGAAGCGCAGCAGGCGGTGGAAGTGGCGCGATTCGGTGGGCGGCGCGGTCTTGGCGTGGTGGAGTTGCGCCGCCAGCCGGGCCAGCGGCACGTCATGCGCCTCCAGGAAGCGGGCCAAGGCGAGGGTCGGCTGCCCCTCATGCGCGCGTTCCAGCACGATGCAGCCGATGGCGTGCGGCGCCTCCAGCAGCGACGGGCGGGGCAGGGTGGCGTGCAGGCGGCGCAAGGCGGGCTGGTCCTCCGCCACCAAGGCAAAAGCCTTGGTGAACAGGATGGTCCAGGGCGGCCGTGGCGCCGGCAGCGCGGCGCGCGCGGCCAGCGCGCGGGGCAGCGCCAGCCGCGCCGTCAGCGTGCAGCGCGGCACGCGCAGCGAGGCCCAGGACAGATCCGCGATCATCTGCCGCCCGGGCGGCAGGGGCAGGCGCCGCAGCGTCACGGCAATGTCCTCACCGGGCTGCCTGGTTCTGCCACCAGGCGCGCAGCCGCTGCGCCGCATCGACGTTCACCGCGCCATCCGGCATCCGCCCGGCGGCTAGGGCGGCCACCTGGCGGACCGTGTCCATCGCCTGGTGTTCGGCCGCTTCCGGCGTCAGCCCGCCGATATGCGGCGTCGCCACCACATTGGGCCGCGCCGCCAGCGCCGGGTCCGGCCGCTGGTCCGGCGCGCTGCCGACATCCATGGCGGCGCCGCGCAGCCGGCCGCCATCCAGCGCGGCGGCGAGTGCGGCCTCATCCACCAATTCGCCGCGCGACAGGTTCACCAGCAGCGCGCCGTCCTTCATGGCGGCGAAGGCGCGGGCGCCCACGATGTGCCGCGTCTCCGGCGTGGAGACGGCGAGCGGCACCAGGAAATCCGCCTCCGCCCAGAGCTGGTCCAGCGACACGGCGGTGACGCCCGGAATCGCCTCGGGCGGGTTGTAGGGGTCGTGCACCAGCACCCGCATCCGGAAGGCCAGCGCCAGTTCCGCCACCCGCCGCGCGATGCGGCCCCAGCCGAGGATGCCGAGCGTCTTGTCCGAAAGCTGCGTGCCCATGCGGGACCCGGGCGGGGCGTGGCGGTGATAGGCGCCGGCCAGCGGCGAAACGCCGCGCGCCAGGTCGATCATCATGCCGATGGCCAGCTCTGCCACGCTGTCCACGAAACCCGGCGTCGCCTGCGTCACCAGCACTCCGGCGGCAGACGCCGCGGGCACATCGATGGTGGAGATGTCCACCGCCACCCGCAGGAAGGCCAGCAGATCCGGCGCGTGCGCAAAAGTCTCGGCGGTGCCGGCGGTGGCACGGTCCGCGACGATGCAGTGGCAGCCGGCGGCGGCCTGGGCCAGGGCGGCGCCGGACAGCGGCGCATCGCCGGTATGCAGCGTGACCTCCGCCACCTGGCGGAGCGCCGCGATGGGGGCGTCGGCATAGTAGCCGCCGCGCATTTCCGGCGTGTGAGTCAAGAATACCCGCAGCACGATGTTCGCTTCCTCCGTCCTGCCGCGGCTTCCGGCGGCCTGTCTTCTGGCTGTAGCTTATGCGGCATGGATGACGCCGCGAGAATTCCCTTTACCGCCAGCCTGGCCCCGCCGCGCCTGGTGGTGCCGCCCGGGGCGGTGGATTGCCACCACCATGTCTATGACGCGGCCACAGCCGTGGCGCCCGGCGCGCGCGAACATGCCAGCGCGACGCTGGCGGACCATGCAAGGCTGATGGCAAGGCTCGGCGTGCAGCGGCAGGTGCTGGTGCAGCCTTCCACCTATGGCCTGGACAACACCCTGCACCTGGCGGCGCTGCGCGCGGCCGGGCCGGGGCGGGCCCGCATGGTGGCGGTGGTGCGGCCGGATTTTGATGCCGGCCAGGCGCGAGAAATGGCGGCAGCCGGCGTGGTCGGCGGGCGGGCCAATCTGGTGCAGGGCATTCCGCTGGCGCCGGCGGATGTGGCGCCGCTGGCACGCCGCATGGCGGATCTCGGCTGGCACATGCAGATTTTTGCCGGCGCGGCGTTGATCGCGGAACTGGCCCCGGTGCTGCGCGCGGCGCCCTGCCCGGTGGTGTTCGACCATTTTGCCCAATTGCCGCTGGCGGATTGGGCGGCGCATCCGGCCTGGGCGGTGGTGATGGATCTGGTGCAGGCGGGGCGCGGTTGGGTGAAGCTGTCCTCCCCCTACAGCCTGGATCAGGCCCAGCCTGCCGCGGTCACGCCCTTGGCCCAGGCGCTGGTGGCGGCGGCGCCGGAGCGGATGGTCTGGGACACCAACTGGCCGCATCCCAACGCCACCACCATCCCGGATGATTCGGCGCTGCTGGACCTGCTGGCGGATTGGGCGCCGGATGCGGCGCAGCGGCGGGCGATCCTGGTGGATAACCCGGCGCGGCTTTACGGCTTCGGCACCTGAATATGGGCGCCGTGCCTCACGCAGGCTGTCTCAGCCGGCGACCAAGCGCACCAGGAGCAGCGTGGCCAGCCCCGCCGCCATCGCCGGCAGCAGGCGGCCGCGCAGCAGCCAGAAGGCGAGGCCTCCGGCGGCCAACCCGGCAAGCCGCGCCGACAGCGGCACGGTGGCCAAAAGCCCCGAAGGCACGGCGATGGCCAGGGTGACGAAGGCCGCCAGCGTGGCGACGGAAACGGCGGAGGCCCAGGCGATGGCCGGATGATCCGGCCGCAGCGCGCCACCCAGCAGCAGGCCCAGCCCGCGCAGCGCCAGCCCGATGCCGATCGTCAGCACCAGCGCCCAATCCGCCTGACTCATACCAAATCCCGCGGATCGTGACCGATCCGGGCCTCAAGCGCCGGCGCTTTGCTTGGCTCATCATGCCGCAGGCATGCCTTCGGCGTGCCGCATAAGCGGCGGGCCGCATTCGCGGCCTCGGCCGGCGTCGTGCGTCGAGCACGCCTGCGCGGTGACGCCGGCCGCAGGTTCCGATCCATGAGATCTGGTATCACCGCCAGCGCCCCCATAGGAAGGCCAGCGTCCCGCCCACCAGCCCGGCCAGCGGCAGCCCCCAGGCGCCGCCGAGCCCATAGGCCAGCGGCGCCGCCAGCACCCCGGCCAGCAGCGCCGGGCCAACGCCGGGGCGGCGCGCATCGGCGGCCAGCAGCAGGCAGAAATACAGCGGGTTGGCGAATAGCAGCGCGGCGCGCAGATCGGCCGGCAGATGCGGCGCGGCCAGGTGCCCGGTGGCGGTCGCCGCCAGGCCAACACACCAGCTCGCCAAGGCGAAGCCGAGGAACCAGGGCAGCCGCGATACCTCCGGCAGGTTCGGCAGCACCCGCATCCCGGCGGCCCAGGGTGTGATGGCGATGAAGGGCAGCGCCCACCAGCGCCGCCCCGCGCGCCCGAGCAACGGCGCGATCGCCACCGCCATGGGCAGAAAGCGGGCATTGGCGGCGGTCGCCGCGATGGTGGCCGGCAGTGCCGCACCACCACCCGCCGCCACCTGCAGCAGCACGAGTTGCCCCGCCATGCCATAGACCGCGCCGGTGCAGATCAGCGCCCAACCGAGCGACAACCCCGCCTCGGCCACCGCCGCGCCGAAGGCGAGGAAGGTGGCGCCCATGGCCAGCGCCGGGGCGCCGAGCGCCTGCATCAAACCCTGTCGTGAAGCGTTGGCTGCCATTCCGGCAGAGTGGCGCGCCGGGCGACGCGCGTCAGCCCACCACTGGCGAGCCTTTGCTGGTAGAGGATGCGAAATGCAGTGCGTCCGTTGGCGTCATACCAAATCCCGCGGATCGTGACCGGCTGGAGCTATAGCTCCAACCGCCTCAAGCGCCGGCGCGTTGCTTGGCTCGCCGCATTCGCGGCCTCGGCCGGCGCCCGCATCCGCGGGCTTGGCTACGCGGCATAAACCGCCGCGCCCATTCGGGCGCTCGCCCGCCTGCGGCGGGCGCAGGTCACGATCGATGGGTTAGGTATCAGTCCTCCGCACCGCCGACAGCCTCGCGCACGGGCGGGTCGCCCGCCGCGATATGTCTGGCCGGGCGGGGCTGGCGTTCCGTCTTGCGCTTGGGCCAGCCCTCGCGCTGTTCGCCCCGCACCCCATCGATCTCCTCGGTCTGGTCGTGGAACAGCATCACCTGCGTGGGGAAAGGCATGTCGATACCGTCCCGGTCCATCGCCTGCTTCACCGCCTGCAGCACGGCGGAGCGCGCCAGGACCACATCCATGCGGCGCGGATGCGTCCACCAGCGGATGCGGAGGTTCACGCTGGACCCGGCCAGGTCCCAGACCAGCACCTCCGGCGCCGGCTCCTGCTCGATCTGGGGCAGGTCGCGGAGGGCGGCGTGAATGGCACGGCGCGCGGCTTCGATGTCGTCGCTGTAGCCGATGCCGAGATCATATTCGTCGCGCCGCCGATCATGCGCCGTATTGACCGTGACCGGATTTGAATAGACGTCTGCATTCGGAATGATGGCATCGCGGCCATCATAGGTGCGGATGATCGTGGCGCGGGTCTCGATCCGTTGCACCGTCCCCTCATATCCCCGGACGATGATCTGGTCGCCGGGCCGGAAGGGCTGGCGCAGCAGCAGCAGCACGCCGGCCAGCCAGTTCTGCAGGATGTCCTTGAACGCGAAGCCGATGGCGACAGAGCCAACGCCGAGGCCCGCGACCAGGTCGCCGGGCCGAAGGGACGGCATAACGATGGTCATTCCGATCAGCACGCCCAGGAATATCACCACCCATTTCAGGAAGGCGCCAAGCACTTCGCCCAAATTGTCCCGGTCCCGCCGCCGCGCCCAGCGGCGGAAAGCCTTCGCGACCATCCAGGCGAAGCCGACGGAGATGCCGATGACCAGCAGGGCAACGACGATGTTGGGCAGCAGGTACTGGAACCCGGCCGACCAGGACAGAACCTTGTCCTGGATGATGGCGGAGCCGACCTCAATGGTGCGGGTTGCGGTCTCGGCCGCGGTTTCGCCGGTTGCCTGGATCGGCATTCCAGCGGGGTTCATGGTCTGCGCCGCAGCCTGCATGCATTTGTCTCGATCCGGTTGCTGTCGCCCGGAGAGCTGGCACCCCGGCGCGGCCCTATCCAGCCGCCACCCCTTCAACGCGGAGCCGCGGCCGGCGGTTGCGCCGGCGTCCAGGTTCAGCCCGGGACCGGAAGCCCCTTGCTGGTCGAATACTCGAAATGCAGCGCCTCCCCCGGGAAGACGCGTGGGTGGATGGCATGCGCGGCCATGGCGGCCTCCGAGAAGCCCTGCAGGATCAGCTTCAGCTTGCCGGGATAGGTCGCGATATCGCCGATGGCGTACACGCCCGAAATGTTGGTGGCGCAGGTGGCGGGCTCCACCGTGATGTGGCTGAGATCCAGCCCCAGGCCCCATTCCGCGATCGGGCCGAGTTCCATGGACAGGCCGAAGAAGGCCAGCAGATGATCCGCCGGCACGGTCTTCACCTCCCCCTTCAGCGTGGCGAGCGACACGCCGGTCAGCACGCCGCCTTCGCCTTCCAGGCCGTGCAGCTGGTAGGGAATGGCCAGCTCGATCTCGCCACGCTCCGCAGCCTGCTTGAGCTGGGCGGCGCTTTCGGGCGCGCAGCGGAACTTGTCGCGGCGATGCACCACGGTGACGTGGGCGGCCACCTGCTTCAGGCTCAGCGCCCAATCCACCGCGCTGTCGCCGCCACCGGCGATGACCACGCGCTTGCCGCGGAATTCCTCGCGCTTGCTGACCAGGTAGCGCACGGCGCCGGCCGCCTCGAATTCCGGCAGGCGGTCCAGAGGCGGGCGGTTGGGGCCGAAGGCGCCGGCGCCGGCGGCCAGGATCACCGCCTTGCAGGTGATGACATCGCCCTCGCTGGTGGTCAGCACCAGCTTCTCCCCCTCCTGCCGCAGCCCATCCACGCGGCGGCCGAGCATCAGCATCGGGTTGAAGGGGGCGCATTGCTTGTGCAGCGCGGCGATCAGGTCGGCGCCGGCAATCTCGGGGTGGGCCGGGATGTCGAAGATCGGTTTTTCGGGATACAGCGCGCTGCACTGGCCGCCGATCTCGCCCAGCGCGTCCACCACCACCGTCTTCATCCGCAGCATGCCGCATTCGAACACGGCGAAAAGCCCGACCGGACCCGCGCCGATGATCGCCACATCCGTCTCGACAACCGCCGACATTCTGCCCTCGTTTCAGGTGTCTGGCCGTTGCTTGGACCAAGCGGCAGCCTGGATCAAGGGCGCGGCTTGTGCGGTGCGGCGGGGCCGGGGCAGATTGCCGCCGCGCATGCCCCTGATTCTCCCCCTGGTTCTCCCCCTGGCCGATGAGGCCGCCACCGCGGCACTGGCCGCGCAGCTCGCTGCGCGCGCCCGGCCGGGCGATGCGCTGCTGCTGGAAGGCCCGCTGGGCGCCGGCAAATCCGCCTTCGCCCGCGCCTTCCTGCGCGCGTCATCCGGTGATCCGGCGCTGGAAGTGCCATCGCCCACCTTCACCCTGGTGCAGTCCTACGACCTGCCCACCGGCCCGGCCTTCCATTTCGACCTCTGGCGCCTGGATGGTCCCGAGGGCCTGGACGAACTGGGCTGGGAGGAAGCGCGGGACGGAATTTCCCTGATCGAATGGCCGGACCGGCTCGGCGCGCTGCGACCGGCGGAGGCGCTGACCCTCACTTTGGCACCCGGCCCGACGGAGACATCGCGCGTGGCAACCCTGACCGGCTGGGCCGGACGACTGCAAGGATTGGGCGCATGAAGGCGGAGGCGGTCGCCTTCCTGGCCGAGAACGATTTCGTGGGCGCGGCGCGTCAGCCCTTACCGGCCGATGCCTCCTTCCGCCGCTACACGCGCCTGGTCGGCGGGCCTCGCCCGGCGCTGCTGATGGAGGCACCGCCGCCGCAGGAGGATCTCGGCCCCTTCATCGCGATCGCCGCGCATCTGAGGGCGGCCGGGCTTTCGGCGCCGGAGGTTCTGGCGGCGGATGCGCGCCAGGGCTTTGCCCTCATCGAGGATTTCGGCGCCAGCACCATGGCGCAGCTTCTGGATGCCGGAGCGGAGCCGGCGCCGCACTACCTGTCCGCGACCGCAGCACTCGCCCGGCTGCATGCGGTGCCGCCGCCCGAGGGCCTGCCGGAATGGGGTTCCGTCCGCATGGCCGATACCGCCGCGGCCACTTTTCTCGAATGGTGGTGGCCTGCTGCGTTCGGTGAGCCACCCGCGGAGGCGATCGGCGCCGATTTCGGGCGCGCGATCCACGCCATGCTGGCGCCCTATGCCGCCGCCGGCTTCGTGCACCGGGATTTCTTTCCCGCCAATCTGATGCCGCTGCCGGACCGTGCGCCGCCCGCCGATGTCGGGCTGCTGGATTTCCAGGACGCCGCACTCGGCCACCCGGCCTATGATCTGGTCTCCCTGGTCGAGGATGCGCGGCGGGATGTGGACCCGGCACTGCGCGAGGCCTGTATTGCCCGGTATCTGGAACTGAGGCCGGAGCTGAACCCGGAAAAATTCCGCGGCGCCATGGCCGCCCATGCGGCGCAGCGGCATTTGCGCGTCGCCTGCCTCTGGGTGCGGCTGGCGCGGCGGGATGGCAAGTCGCACTACCTGCGCCACGGGCCGCGCTGCTGGGCGCTGCTGGCGCGGGCGCTGGAGCACGAGGCGGCCGCGCCACTGGCCGAATTTCTCGACATGCATGTACCCCCCGGACTGCGCGCCAATCCGGCGGGGCTGGAGACTGAAGCGGCATGATCGCCCTGACCCACGCCATGGTGCTCGCCGCCGGGCTCGGCACGCGGATGCGGCCGCTGACCGACGACCGGCCGAAGCCGCTGCTGATGCTGGAAGGCCGGTCCCTGCTGCACCACGCGCTGGACCGGCTGCGCGATGCCGGCGTGCAGCATCATGTGGTCAATGCCCATTGGTTCGCCGACCAGGTGGCGGAGTCCGTCGCCGCGCATGACGCGCCGGACCGGACGGTGCTGCGGGAGGAGGTGCTGCTGGAGACCGGCGGCGGCGTCGCCCACGCCCTGCCGCATCTGGGGCAGGCGCCCTTCGCCGTGGTGAATGGCGATGCCTTCTGGCTCGATGGCCCGACCCCCGCCTTGGCGCGGCTGGCGGCGCAATTCGACCCGGAGCGCATGGACGCGCTGCTGCTGCTGGTCCGCACCGCGCAGGTGGATGGGGACGCCGGGCGCGGCGATTTTTTCGTCGATCCGATGGGCGCGCTGCGGCGCCCGGAGGAGCGGGAGATCTCGCCCTATCTGTTCGGCGGCGTGCAGGTTCTCTCCCCGGCGCTGTTCCAGGATGTGCCGGAGGGGCCGTTCAGCCTGAACCTGGTCTATGACCGCGCCATCGAATCCGGCCGCCTGTTCGGCCTGGTGCATGACGGCGCCTGGTTTCACCTGTCCACACCGCGCGACCTGGACCGGGCGGAGACGATGCTGCGGGCGGGGATGCTGACGGCGCTGTTCTGAGGCGCGCCGGGCTGCTAGCCTGGAACGGAACATGAATCTCTTCGACATCCCGGCCGAGCTGCCCTTCCTCGACTGCCTCGCCGCCGGGGTGCTCGCGGATTTCCGCGACAGGCCGCCCGAAGCCCTGTCCCGCGCCACCATCTTGCTGCCGACGCGGCGCTCCGCGCGCGGGTTGCGGGATGCCTTCCTGGCCCGGGCGGAGGGCCGTGCGCTGCTGCTGCCGCGGATGCGGGCCCTGGCAGGCCTGTCCACCGAAGATGCGGATGAGCTGGCGCTGCCGACGCTGCTGGACCTGCCGCCGGCGGTTCCGGCACTGACCCGGCAGGCGGTGCTGACCAGCCTGGTGATCCGCCTGCCGCCCCGCCATGGCGGCCCCGGCACGCCAGAGCAGGCTTGGCTTCTGGCCGCCGAACTTTCTCGAATCTTCGACGAGATCGCGCTGGAGGAGCCGGATACGGCGCTGCTCGCCACTGGTACGCCCGGCGAGTTCACCGAAACCTGGCTCGGCCGGCTGGAAGGCCTGGTGCCGGAATCCCAGGCGACCCATTGGCAGATCACCACCCACTTCCTGCGCGGCGTTGCCACCGCCTGGGCGGGCTGGCTGGAAGAACAGGGCCTGCTCGATATCGGCCTGCGCCGGGTGCTGGCGCTGCGCGAACAGACGCGCGCCTGGCAGGAAAACCCGCCGGAGCATCCCGTGATCGCCGCCGGCATCGGCATCGGCGGCACCATTCCGGCGGCGGTGGAGCTGCTGCGCGTGCTCGCCGGGCTGCCACAGGGCGCGGTGGTGCTGCATGGGCTGGACCGGGCGGAACTCGCCGCGATCTGGGATTCGATCTGCAGCTCCCCCACCCACCCCTTCTGCAGCCAGGGCCGCCTGCTGCACGCCATGGGCGCGGAGCCGCGCCAGGTGCGGCGCTGGCATGGTTGCGCCGAGGCCGCGCCCGCTGTCCCCGCCGCCCGCGTCGCCCTGCTGGAAATGGCGCTGCGCCCGCCGGAGGGGATGCAGCCCTGGACCGTGCCTTCGCCCGAGACCTGGGCGCCCGGCCTCACTGGCCTGCGCCTGGTCGCCGCGCCGGAGGCGCAGACGGAGGCCGCCGCCATCGCCCTGCTGCTGCGCGAGGCCCTGGAAACCCGGGGCGCCCGCGCCGCCTTGATAACACCGGACCGCGACCTCGCCCGCCGTGTCTCGGCGGAGCTGGTACGCCACGGCATCCGCGCCGATGACAGCGCCGGCCAGCCACTCGGGCAAACGCCGACGGGCGTGTTCCTCCGCCTGCTGGCCCGCACCGTCGCCGAGGATTTCGCCCCCGTCCCCCTGCTGGCATTGGCAAAACATCCGCTGGCGGCGGCGGGGATGGACCGGGCGGCGTTCCTCGATGCCGTGCGGCTGCTGGAACGCCGCGTGCTGCGCGGGCCGCGGCCGCTGGGCGGGCTGGAGGGGCTGGGCCAGGCGATCGCGGCGCTGCCGGAGGATGACCGCAAGCCGCCCTTGCTGACGCTGCATGCGGCGCTGGCCGGGGCGCTCGGTGATTTCAGCACCGCTCACGGTGCGGCGCGGCCGCCGGCCGATCTGCTGGAGGCGCATCTCTCCGCCGCCGAGGCGTTGGCCGCCACCAGCCAGGAACCGGGCGGGCTGCGCCTGTATGCGGCGCAGGAGGGCGAGGTGCTCGCCGGCCACATGGCCGATCTCGGCCCCGCCCTGAAGCATCTGCCACCGATGGACCCGGCGCTGTGGCCGGCACTGTTCGAGGCGAGCCTGGAAGGGGTGGCCACCTACATCGTCCGCCAGCACGGCGCGGCGCATCCGCGCGTGGAAATCCTCGGCCTGCTGGAAGCGCGGCTGCTGGCCTTCGACCGGGTGGTGCTCGGCGCGCTGGATGAGGGGGTCTGGCCGCTGGCGACCGACCCCGGCCCCTGGATGAGCCGCCCGATGCGCGCGCAATTCGGCCTGCCGGAACCGGAGGCGCGCATCGGCCGCGTCTGCATGGACTTTTTTCTGTTTGCCTGCGCCGCGCCGGAGGCGGTGTTTTCGCGCGCCGCCCGCCGTGCCGGGTCGCCCACCGTGCCGGCGCGCTGGCTGACGCGGCTCGAAACCTTCCTGTCCGGGCAAGGCCTGGTGCTGCCGGGCAGCGAGGCGGCGCGGATGGCCGCGGCGCTCGACGTGCCGGATCGCGTCACCCCCGTCTCTCGCCCCGCGCCCCGGCCATCGCTGGCGCAAAGGCCGCGCGAAATTTCGGTGACGGAGGTGGCCGATTTGCTGGCCGACCCCTACGCCTTCCACGCCAAGCGCATCCTGCGGCTGCGCAAGCTGGACCCGTTGGATGCCGATGTCGGCGCGCTGGACTACGGCATCATCGTCCATGCCGCGCTGTCCGGCTTCGTGAATGCCATCAGCCGCGCGCCCAATGGCTGGCCGGGCGAGGATTCGGCGCTGGAGGCGTGGGGCCAGGCGGCTGCCGCGGCGCTGGCGGCACAGGGGCCGCGCCCCTCGCTGGCGGCGTTCTGGCGCCCGAGGCTCGCCCGCATCGGCGCCTTCGTGGTGGGGCTGGAGGCGGAAAGGCGCCAGGGTGGCGGCATCGCCGGAAGCTGGACCGAGACCGCCGGGCTGCTCGACCTGCACCGCCCGCGCGGCACCGTGCGGCTGAAGGCGCGGGCGGACCGGATCGACCGGCTGGGCGATGGCAGCCTCGCCATCCTCGACTACAAGACCGGCACCCTGCCGCGCACCGACGAATTGCAGGATGGCCGCGCGCCCCAATTGCCGCTGGAAGCCGCCATGGCCGCGGAGGGCGCCTTCGCAGGCGTGCCCGGTGCGGCGGTGCGGCTGCTGACTTACTGGAAGCTCTCGGGCGGGGAGACGGCGGGCGAAGAGAAGCAGATGCTTTCGGAACCTGAGGACGTCGCGGAGCTGGCCAGCGCGGCGATCGAACGCCTCGGCGCGCTGGTGGACCGCTTCCTGCTGGGCGACGCCGCCTTCACCGCCCGGCCGCATCCGGGACGCAAGACGCGGGGTGGCGACTACGACCATCTCTCGCGCGTCGCGGAATGGGCGGATGCGGAGGGCGACGAATAATGAGCCTGACCCTCACCCCGCGCCAGGAAGCCGAATTCGAACAGGCCCGCGCCTCAGACCCCGCCGCTTCCGCGTGGGTCGGCGCCTCGGCCGGGTCGGGCAAGACCAAGGTGCTGACGGACCGGGTGCTGCGGCTGCTGCTGGCGCCGGGCACGCGGCCGGGCGCCATATTGTGCCTCACCTTCACCAAGGCCGCCGCGGCGGAAATGGCGCATCGCTTGGCGCGCGACCTCGGCCGCTGGGCGGTAGAGCCTGAGGCTAAGCTCGCCGCGCGATTGGCGGGGCTGCTGGGCCGGGCGCCGGATCGGCGGGATCTGGATGCGGCGCGGGGGTTGTTCGCCCGCGTGCTGGACCTGCCCGGCGGCATGCGGATCAGCACCATCCACGCCTTCTGCCAGTCCCTGTTGCGCGCCTTCCCGCTGGAAGCCGGCCTCGCGCCCCAATTCGGCGTGGTGGAGGAGGCGGATGCCGCCGCCCTACTGGCCGAGGCGCGGGAGGCGGTGCTGGTCAGCCCCGCCCAGGCCCCGGCGCTGGAGGCCCTCGCCAGCCTCGTGCCGCCGGATTCCTTCTCCAACCTGGTGCGCGCGCTGGACCGGGACCGCGAACGGCTCGGCACGGCATTGCGGGAAACGGGGTCGCTGGCGGCGCTGTGCAGCGCCATCGGGGCGTATCTCGACCTGCCGGATTCGGCCGGGGAGGATGCGCTGGTCGCCGCCGGGGCGCAGGCGGTGGACGACCAGGCGTTGATCGCGGCGCGCCTGTTGCAGGGCAGCCGCAACGACAATGACAAGACGCGCGGCAACAATTTGCTGGCCTGGCTGGAACTGCACCCGGCCCAGCGCGCCGCGCGCTGGCCGGATTGGGTGGAAATCCTGCTGACGAAGGACGGCACGCCGCGTGTCCGCATCGCCACCAAGGATGTCGGCCCGCGCCAGGCCGAATGCGCCGAAATCCTGCGCCGCGAGGGCGAGCGCGTGGCAGCCGTGGAGGGCAGCCGGCGCGCCAGCCGCTTGCTGGCGGCGACACGCGCCCTGCTCAGCCTCGGCGCACCGGTTCTGGAAGGGTATCGGGCGCGGAAGAAGGCGCGTGGGCTGCTGGATTATGACGATCTGATCCTCGCCGCGCGGCAGGTGCTGCGTGATCCGGGCAGCGCCTGGGTGCTGTTCAAGCTGGATGGCGGGCTGGACCATCTGCTGCTGGACGAGGCGCAGGACAGCAACCCGGCGCAGTGGGGCATCGCCGCCGCGCTGACCGAGGAATTTTTTGCGGGTGCCGGCGCCGAGAGGCGGGACGGCACGCCACGGACCATCTTCGCCGTCGGCGATGTGAAACAGTCCATCTACGCCTTCCAGGGCGCCGATTTCGCCGGTTTCCGCCGCTGGCAGCAGCATTTTGCCGGGCGGTTGCAGGCGCTGGGGGCGGAGTTGCGGGATGTGCAGCTTCAGGTCTCCTTCCGCTCCACCGCGCCGGTTCTGGCGCTGGCGGATGCGGTGTTTGCCGAAGGCGTTGCGCGGGATGGGGTGGTGGCGCCGGGCGACGTGCTGCGGCATCGCCCGGATCGCATCGGCCATTCTGGCTGCGTCGAGCTGTGGCCCATGCTGGATGGCGCGGAGGGCGACCCGCCGCCGCCCTGGGAAGTGCCGGAAACGCCCGCCGCCGCCACCGGACCCGATGCGCTGCTGGCGGAGGCGCTGGCCGCGCGCATCGCCGGCTGGATCGAGAGCGGAGAGATGTTGCCGGCCCGCGGGCGCCCGATCCGCGCAGGCGATATCCTGGTGCTGGTCCGCAAACGCTCCGGCGGGCTGCTGCCGCGGCTGGTGCGCGCGCTGAAGGAGCGGGGCGTGACGGTCGGCGGCACGGACCGCATCCGCCTGGTGGAGCAGATTGCGGTGCAGGATCTGCTGGCGCTGGCCGATGCGCTGCTGCTGCCGGAGGATGACCTGCAACTGGCGGCGGCGCTGAAGTCGCCGCTGATCGGGCTGGATGACGACCAGCTTCTGCAACTTGCCGCAGGGCGGGACGGCAGCCTGTGGCGGCAATTGGCGCTGGCGCGGGGGCAGGCCACGCCGGAAGGCGCAGCGGCGGATTTCCTCGCCGGGCTGATGTCCCGCGCCGATGTCGTCACGCCGCATGCGCTGTTTGCCGAAATATTGGGAGAACATCGCGGCCGCGCAAAACTGCTGGCGCGGCTGGGGCCGGATGCGGCGGATCCGGTGGATGAGTTCCTGAACGCCGCGCTCGACCATGGCAGCCGCCACCCGCCCAGCCTGCAAGGCTTCGTCGATTGGCTGCGCCGTGGCGGGGCGGAGGTGAAGCGGGACCAGGAAGCGGCCGGCGACGCCGTGCGCATCATGACCGTCCACGGCGCCAAGGGCTTGCAGGCGCCGGTGGTGATCCTGCCGGATACGGTGGCCGGCGGGCGGGACAGCACGGAGGTGCGCTGGGTGATGGAGCAGGACGCGCCGCCTCTGCCGCTCTGGGCCCCCAACAAGGACCACCACGCCCCGGCCTTCACGGACCTGCTGGCGCGGGAGAAGGCGGCGCGGGCGGCGGAGGAGCACCGGCTGCTCTACGTCGCGCTGACACGGGCGGAGGACCGGCTGCTGGTCTGCGGCTGGCAGCGCAAGCGGCCCAAGGCGCGCGATTATCCCGAATCCTGCTGGTACGACCTCATCGCCCAAGGGTTTTCCCGAGTTGGCGCGACCGAAGTGCCGATGGAGGCTCCGCCCGGCTCCGGCTTCGCCGGCACCACGCTGAAACGGCTGGACTCTCCGCAGGAAGCCCCGCCCGTGCCGGATGGACGGGACAAGCCGCCGGCCGACCCCGCCGACCTGCCGGACTGGGCGCGCCGCCCGGCGCCGCCGGAGGTGACGGTGGATGCCCTCGCCCCCTCCGCCATCCCCGGTGAGAACGAGGCCCCCGCCGCCGCCCCGCATGGCTCCGCCGACCCCTCCGGCCAGCGCTTCCGGCGCGGCCGCCTGGTGCACGCCCTGCTGCAACATCTGCCCGACCGCCCCCCGGCGGAGCGGGAGGAGGCCGCGCGCAACTTCCTCGCCCGGCGTGGCCAGGGGCTGCCCGAACCCGAACAGGCGGCGACGCTGGCGGAGGTGATGGCGCTGCTGACCGCGCCCGATTTCGCCGCCGCCTTCGGCCCGGACAGCCTGGCGGAGGCCCCCATCGCCGGCCAGGTGGGGGACAGGCTGGTCAGTGGGCAGGTGGACCGGCTGCTGGTGACGGCGGATCGCGTGCTGGTGCTGGACTACAAGACCAACCGGCCGCCGCCCACGGAGGTCTCCGGCGTGGCGGCCTTGTACCTCCGCCAGATGGCCGCCTACCGCGCCGTTCTGCGCCTGGCCTTTCCCGGCAAGCGGGTGGATTGCGCCCTGGTCTGGACCTTCGGGGCTCGCCTCATGCCGCTGCCGGAAGGGTTGCTGGACCTGCATGCGCCTGGCGCATGACACCCCGCTTCTGCCGCAAGATGTCCCTTGCTTGACCGGGGCCGGGACCGCCACGATCTTGCCTTCAAAGCGCCAGCCCCCCGCCAGGCGCCCGGAGAATCCCCCATGAGTGAATTCACCAAGGCCGTGACCGACGACAGCTTCAAGCAGGATGTGCTTGAGGCGCCCGGTCCCGTGCTGGTCGATTTCTGGGCCGAATGGTGCGGCCCCTGCCGCATGGTGTCGCCGATCCTGGACGAGATCGCTCAGGAATACGGCGGCAAGCTGACCATCGCGAAGGTCAACATCGACGACAACCCGATGACGCCGAACGAGTATTCGGTGCGCGGTATCCCCACCATGATCCTGTTCAAGGATGGCAAGCCGGTGGACACCAAGGTCGGCGCCCTGCCGAAGAGCGCGCTGAAGGAATGGGTTGCCGGCAAGCTGGCCTGATCAAGCTGGCCTGATGCGGGCGTGAACGCAGGCGGCGCTGGCAGTGACCGGACGCCGCCTTACATGCCGGCCATGATCAGACGCATCCTGGCCCTGGCCGTTCTCGCCCTCCCCCTGCCCGCGCTGGCGCAGGATGGAGAGATCGTACGTTCCGAGCGTGCGACCTTCCGCCTCACCACATTCGCCACCGGGCTGGAACGGCCCTGGGGCGCGGCGTTGCTGCCCGATGGGCGCCTGCTGGTGACGGAACGCCCCGGCAGGCTGCGGGTGGTCGGCCGCAATGGCGCCGTCTCCCGCCCGCTGGACGGCGTGCCGCAGGTGGAGGTGGCGAGCCAGGGCGGGCTGCTGGATGTGGCACTCGGCCCGGATTTCGAGACCAGCCGCGAAATCTTCCTGTGCTCCGCCACCCTGGTGCAGGGCGGCGCGCTGACGCGGCTGACCCGTGCGCGGCTGTCCGACAACGCTTCGGCGCTGGAGGCGGTGACGCCGATCCTGGATGCGACGCCGGCGCAGTCCTCCGGCCGCCAGCATTATGGCTGCCGCATCACCTTCGGGCCGGATGGTCGCCTGTTCCTGTCCACCGGCGACCGCAATGTGGACCGGATGCGATCGCAGCGGCTGGATGATCTGGCCGGCAAGATGCTGCGGGTGGACCGCGAAGGCCGGCCGCAGCGGGACAATCCCTTCGCCGATCGCCAGGGCGCGCGCGGCGAGGTGTTCAGCTATGGCCACCGCAGCCCGCAGGGCCTGGCCTTCAACCCCTGGACCGGCAGCCTGTGGCAGACCGAGCACGGGCCGCGCGGCGGTGATGAGCTGAACATCATCCGCCCCGGCGCCAATTACGGCTGGCCGGTTGTGACCCACGGCGTGAACTACAGCGGCACGACGATCAGCGAGCAGAAATCGGCGCCCGGCATGGAAGACCCGATCCGGGTCTGGACCCCGGTGATCAGCCCCGCCGGCATCGCCTTCTATGACAACGCGGCCTTCCCCGGCTGGCAGCGCAGCCTGTTCATCGCCGCGCTGAACAGCCCCGGCCTGGTGCGGCTGACCACGGACGGCGACCGGGTGACCGGCGAGGAACGCCTGCTGTTCAACCGCCGCATCCGCATGCGTGACGTGCTGGTGGCGCAGGATGGCGCGGTGCTGGTGCTGACGGATGAGGTGCAGGGCCGCATCCTGCGTCTGGCGCCGGCGGAGTGATACCAACGGCCACCTCCGGCGACTCGTTGGTATTCTTGTCTTGCCTTCAGGCGCCAGGCGCGGCCTCCGGCCGCTTGGCTCGTCGTGCCGTAAGGCACGCCGGCGGCGTGACGCACAGGCGGCGGGCCGCATTCGCGGCCTCGGCCGCTGATTGCGGCCGCAGGTCATCCGATTCCGCCGCTGGTATAAGGCGCCGTCCTGCTGGGGATGGCTCGGCCACAATCCGCGGCAGGGCCTTCAGTGATCGTAATGCAGGCGCAGCTCGTGGCGGCCATCCGGTAGCACCGCCTCCGTCACCCGGTCCGCCGCGCGGCGCAGCATCAGCGTGGCGAGCTGGGCGGCCAGGGCGGCATCGTCCTCCGCCTCCAGGCTGGGCGGCGTACCGTCGGCCGCCAGCAGGGGCGCGCCCGCCCAGCGCAGCGTGGCGTCCAGGTTGAACTCGTCGAAGCGCGCGGAAAGCTCCGCCGCGCTGCCTGGCGCCATCAGCGCGGGCAGGGCGTGGGCCACTTCCTCCAGCGCGTCCTCCACCCGCGCCACCACATCCGCCCGGGCGCCCCAGGCGGCGCCGGATTGGCGGGCGAAATCGCGCAGCGGCGCCTCGCCATCCTCCGGCCGCCAATCGGCCCGGCGTTGCTGCGCGGCGCCGATCCGGAAGGCCGCGACCAGCAACAGCGCCGCCACCATGGCCAGCACGAGGGAGGAGGAAACCAGCAGCCGCGCCGCCGCCGGCAGGCCCGAGAAAATCTGCGGCGCTGCGTCATAGGACAGGCCGATCACCAGCGCGGCGCCGACCACCAGCGTGCGCCGCGCATCCATCAGCCGCTGCGTGACGATGCCCATGCCGGTGACGGTGATGAAGGCGGCAGCGAAGAATAACGCCGCGCCCAGCACGCCGCGCGGCACCGCCAGCACCACCTCCGCCGAGCCTGGCACCAGCGCGAGCACGACCCACAACCCACCCACCGCCAGCCCGACCCGCCGCGCGGTGACGCCCGTGGCGATCGAAAGCCCGACACTGGCGGTGTAGCTGTTGATGCCCGGCACGCCGAGCACGCCAGCGACGCAGGTGCCCAGGCCATCGGCCAGCGCGCCGGCCTTCATCGGCCCGAAATCCGGCCGCCGCCATTCCGGGTCCGTGGCGCGCTGGCAGGCCACCACATCGCCGCAGACCCGCACCAGGCAGGCCAGCGCGCCCATGGCGAAGCCGGGCAGCAGGGTCCATTCGAGGGATGGGGTGGCCAGCGGCCAGCGAGGCACCTGCCAGACCACGGGCACCGGCAGCAGCGGCGCCCCGGCCACCAGCGCCCCCACCACATGGGTGGCGAAGCCCAGCACCAGCCCGGCCAGCACCGCCACCGGCCGGAACCGTGGCCCGCCCCAGACGGTCATGCCGATGATGACCGCCAGCGCCACCGCTGTGGCCAGCAGATCATCCGTGCCGCGATCCAGCCCGGGGCCGAAGCCCAGCATCAGCCGCAGCGCCAGCAACCCGAGGGTGACGCCGATCATCAGCACCACCAGCCCCACCAGCTCCGTCGGCAGCCAGGGGCGCAGGCGTTTCACGGCGAAGGACAGCGCCACCTGGGTGACGCCCGCCACCAGCGTCATCGCCGCCACCGCGCCCAGCCCGCCGAGCTGCGCGGCCACAAGCGTCGGCGGCAGGTAGATGGCGGTGAAGACGGCGGGCAGCAGGAAGCCGGAGCCGATGCCATGCCGCCCCCAGGCCTGCAGCAGCGTGGCCAGCCCCAGCGCCAGCATGGCGAGCGAGA
Organism: Falsiroseomonas sp. E2-1-a4; assembly: GCF_051433165.1. Taxonomy (NCBI): domain Bacteria; kingdom Pseudomonadati; phylum Pseudomonadota; class Alphaproteobacteria; order Acetobacterales; family Roseomonadaceae; genus Falsiroseomonas; species Falsiroseomonas sp. E2-1-a4. The sequence continues at coordinate 139,227 of NZ_JBHMFS010000001.1, forward strand.
GGTAGGAGGACAGAGTCTCCGCATCCGCCCCGGCGGTATCCGCCACCAGCAGCGGGAAGACCAGGGTGACGGAGCCGAGGCCGATATGCTGCAGCGCCGCCGGCCACAGCACGGCGGGCGGCGGCGCGCTGTGCAGCGGCCAGCTCGTGGTCCTGTCTTCCATGCGCCCCCCCGGCCGCGCCCCGTCACCTTCCGAGGCCTGCATACGTCATGCACGGAGCGTGGGCCGGGCGCCAGACGGGACGTCGTCAGCCGTCGAGCTTCAACACCTCGCCCGCCAGGTACAGGCTGCCGCAGATCAGCACGCGGGCCGGCCCGGAATCGCGCGGCAGCGCGGCCAGTGCCTGCGCCACCGTGCCGCCGGGATGCGCGGCGCCGCCACTGGCCGCCACCACGCCGGCGACGGTCATCGCCAGATGCTGCCCCGGCTCCGCCACGGCCCAGAGGCTGCTGGCCGCCGGGATGATCGGGGCGAGGAATTCCGGCACCTGCTTGCCCGCCTTCATCCCCACCAGCACATGAACCGGCCGGTCGGCGAAGGCCTGGCGGATATGCTGGCTGAGGACCACGCCGGCGCCGGCATTGTGCCCACCATCCAGCCACAGCTCCCAGCCTTCCGGCAGCAGCGCCGCCAACCTGCCGGTCAGGCGCTGCATCCGGGCCGGCCATGTTGCCTGCGCGACGCCCTGCTGGATGGCCGCCTCGGTCAGCCAAGCTGGGTTCCAGGCGCGCAGCGCGGCGATGGCGATGCCCGCATTCTCCACCTGGTGCGGGCCGGGCAGGCCGGGGCGCGGCAAGGCGATGCGGCCGAAGGCGTCCGACCATTCCAGCGTGCCGTCCGGCTTGGCCACCACATCCCAGTCGCGGCCGCGCAGATGCAGCGGGGCGCCGCGCTCGGCGGCCTCGGCCTCGATCACCGGCCGCGCGGCTTCCGGCTGGAAGCCGGTGGCGCAGGGCACGCCGGGCTTGATGATGCCCGCCTTCTCCCAGGCGATCCGGGAAATATCCTCGCCGAAGAAATCCATGTGATCGCGGGAGATGCTGGTGATGGCGGTGGTGGCCGGGCGATCCACCACATTGGTCGCGTCGAACCGTCCGCCGAGACCCACTTCCAGCACCAGCAGGTCCGCCGGCACGCTGGCGAACAGATGCAGGGCGACCGCGGTGGTCACCTCGAACACCGTGATCGGCTGGCCCGCATTGACCTGCTCGACATGCTCCAGCGCTTCGGCCAGCGCTGCTTCCGTCACCAACTCCCCGGCCAGGCGGATGCGCTCATGGAAGCGCACCAGATGCGGGCTGGTGAAGACGTGCACGCGCAGGCCGGCGGCCTCTGCGATCGCGCGCAGGAAGGCGCAGGTGCTGCCCTTGCCGTTGGTGCCGGCCACATGCACCACTGGCGGCAGCCGCCGTTCCGGGTGGCCCAGCGCCGCCAGGCAGCGTTCCAGCCGGCCGAGGCTGAGGTCGATCAGCTTCGGATGCAGGCCGTGCAGCCGGTTGATGATGTCCTCGCTGCGCGAGGCGGGCAGCGTACTCACGCCGGCTCCACGGCCTCAACTTCGACCGTCTCCGGCGCGGGCAGTGCCGGAAATTCCTCCGGTACCGGCTCGGCCGCCAGGGTCGGCTCCCGCAGCAGCGAAATCACCTGCGCCAGCGTCGCGCGCATGTCATGGCGCTTCACCACCATGTCCAGGATGCCGTGCTCCAGCAGGTATTCGGCGCGCTGGAAGCCCTCGGGCAGCTTTTCGCGCACCGTCTGCTCGATGACACGGGCGCCGGCAAAGCCGATCAGCGCGTTGGGCTCGGCGATCTGGATATCGCCCAGCATGGCGAAGCTGGCGGTGACGCCGCCCGTGGTCGGGTCGCACAGCACGACGATGAAGGGCAGCCCGGCCTCCTTCACCATGCGCGTCGCGATGACCGTGCGCGGCATCTGCATCAGGCTGATGGCGCCCTCCTGCATCCGCGCACCGCCGGAGGCGGTGAAGACGATCAGCGGGCTGTCCTGCAGCACGGCGAGCTTGGCCGCCGTCACCAGCGCCTCCCCCACCCCGGCGCCCATGGACCCGGCCATGAAGCCGAATTCGAACACGCCGAGCACCGCCTTGCGGCCCAGGATCTGGCCCTGCGCCACCAGCACCGCGTCATCCATGCCGGATTTCTGCTGCGCTTCCTTCAGCCGGTCGGCGTATTTGCGCTGGTCGCGGAACCGCAGCGGGTCCGCCGGCGCCTTCGGCAATTCGATGCGCGACCAGCCCTCATCCAGCGTCGCCTTCACCCGGGCGGCGGCGGTCATCCGCATGTGATGCCCGCAATGGGTGCAGACATGCAGGTTCCGCTCCAGGTCGCGGTGGAAGATCATCTGCTCGCAGGCGGGGCATTTGTGCCAGAGATTGTCCGGCACCTCCCGCGGCTGCCCGAACAGGGCCTTCACCTTCGGCAGCGCCCAGTCGGAAATCCAGTTCATCTCTATCTGCCCTCAAGCGCCGGGCGCCGGCTTCGCCGTCGTGCCCCAAAGGGGCCTCGTCGCGCGCATCGCGCGCGCGCCGCCATCATTGAAGCGGAGGTAGGGGCAATGGGGGCTCCGGCGCAAGTGGGCGGACGTTGCCTCGCGCTGCCGAGGTGTCGGCCCCTCGCGTCGAAAAGCTTTGACAGGTTGCCGATGCAGAAACCAGCATTGTCGGCCTCCTGTTCAACTCGCCAAGAGGAGACGCAGCGTGAGCAAGAAGCCTCCGGCAGGAACGGGCACGACGGTTGTCCGCCAGGCCAGATCCGCAGCCGAGCTCGACGATGTCCGCTTTCTCATGCGCAGCTTCGTGGCCTGGCACCGCGAGCGGCATGTTGCGCACATCGACCTGATCAACCGGTACTTCGACGAGGCGGAGTTTGAGCAGGAACTCGAAGGACTGCCCGGGAAGTACGCAACCCCGCAAGGGAGCCTCCTGATTGCATACCGCGACCAGGAACCTGCCGGCTGCGTCGCGCTGCGCGACCTCGGTGACGGCATCGGTGAGATGAAGCGGATGTTCGTGCCGCAGGCGCACCGCGGGATCGGTGTCGGCCGCGATTTGGCGGTGCGGATCATCGAGGATGCCCGGGGCGCGGGCTACCGCTCGATACGGCTGGATACGAGCTTTCGCCAAGCCGAAGCCATGCGCCTGTACGAGCGTGTCGGCTTCGGAAGGATTGCGCCCTATTACGCGCTGGAAGAGGACATGCGGAATTTCCTCGTGTTCTTCGAGCTGCCCCTGCGCTGAGACCCGTCCATCGCCCTGGCGTCAAGCCGGTTCATCTCCGGTCATCGAACAAGCGCCGCGATCAACCGTGACGATAGACGACATATATCGGACAACCACTTCCACCCCTGATATATGCTATCGCCAATGATAAGTCGGGGAACGCCGCCACCATGAACCTGCGCGATCTGCGCTACGCCCTGGCGGTGGCGGAACACCGGCACTTCGGCCGCGCCGCCGAGCTGTGCAACATCAGTCAACCCACCCTCTCCACCCAGCTCCGCAAGCTGGAAGATGAGCTCGGCGTGGTGCTGTTCGAACGCACCAACAAATCCGTCGTGCCCTCCATGGCCGGCGAAGCCCTGCTGGCCCATGCCCGCGCCGCCGTGGACTCCGCGGACGCCATGCTCGCCCTCGCCCAGGCGTCCCGCGACCCGCTGCGCGGCCGTCTGCGCCTCGGCATCATCCCGACGCTGGCCCCCTACCTGCTGCCGCTGATCTTCGGCCCGCTGCGCGACGCCCTGCCCGACCTGGTGATCGAACCCTGGGAAGACGTCACCACCGCCCTGCTCGAGCGTCTCCGCGCCCACGAACTCGACGCCGCGCTGCTGGCAACCAGCGTCGAAGGGCCGGACCTCGACACCCAAGCCCTGTTCACCGAACCCTTCCTGGCCGCCCTGCCCCCCGAACACCCCCTCGCCCACCAGGATCGCGTCCGGGAAGAAGACCTGGCGCCCGACGTGCTGGTGCTGGCCGACGGCCACTGCCTGCGCGACCAGGCCCTCGCCGCCTGCGGCAACCCCGGACTGCGCGCCGGAGCCCTGCGCGCCTCATCCCTCTCCACCCTGCTGAACATGGTCGCCGCCGGCTACGGCACGACCCTCATCCCCGGCCTCGCCGCCGGGGTGGCGCGCGACGCCGGCATCGCACTCCGCCCCCTGACCCACAAAACCGGCCGCGACATCCAACTCATCTCCCGCACCACCTTCCCCCGCCGCGCAGCCATCGACGCCATCGCCACCCTCATCCGCACCCGCCTCGCCCCCTTCGCCGACAGCGCCGCTCACGGCGAGGTCTGACCGATCGGCCCGGGAGGCCTGGGCTGATTGAGGTGGCGCCCGTGAGGCGGGGAGGACGCTGTCCTCCCCGCACCCCACCTGCAAAGGGCTTTGGCCCTTTGAACCCATGGCTCATAAGCGGAGAAGCGGAGGGGGCCAGCACGACCGCTTGTTCGCAGGCCCCTCCAGCCCCCTCCGCTTCTCCGCTTAAGTTCCCGCGGTCCAGGGGCCGGGCCCCTGGCATGGGGGTGCAGGGGGAACAGCGTTCCCCCTGCAATCACGCAGCGCAGCCTCAGCCCGCCAGGCCTCCGGGCGATGGACAGCCGCCGCGGGGCTGCGCCAGTCTGGCAGCGTGGGATGCAGGGGGTGTGGGATGGCGGCGTTTGATCTGGTGGTCCGGGGTGGCACGGTGGCCACGGCGGCCGAGGTGTTCGAGGCGGATATTGGCATTGTCGGCGGGCAGGTTGCGGCCGTTGGACGCAATCTGGCGGCGGGGCGGGAGGAGGTGTCGGCCAAGGGCCTGGTGGTGATGCCGGGCGGGTTGGATCCGCATTGCCATCTGGAGGAGCTGGCGCAGGACGGCTCGGTGCATGAGGAGAGTTTTGCGAGTGGCTCGGCGGCGGCGCTGGCGGGCGGCACCACCTCGTTCATCTGTTTCCTGCCGCAGTGGAAGGGACATTCCCTGGCGGCGAGTGCGCCGGGGTATGAGGCGCGGGCAGCGCAGTCGCGGTGTGATTATTCCTTCCACCAGATCATCACCGACCCGACGCCGGAGGTGCTGGAGCGCGAGATTCCGGCGCTGATCGCGCGGGGGGTACGCAGCCTGAAGGTGTTTCTCACCTATGATCCGCTGCGGTTGGATGATGCGCAGTTGATCCAGGTGCTGGCGATCGCGCGGCGGCATCGGGCTTTCGTCACGGTGCATGCGGAGAATTACGAGGCGATCGGCTGGCGCATCGACGCGCTGCTGAAGGCGGGTCTGACGGACCCGTTGCAGCATGCTTGGTCCCGCCCGCCGGTGGTGGAGCGCGAGGCGACGCATCGCGCCATTGCGCTGGCAGAGCTGGTGGACCAGCCGGTGCAGATTTTCCATGTGAGCTGTGAGGAGGCGGCGGAGGAGATTGCCCGGGCGCGGGCGCGTGGCGTGAAGGTATGGGGCGAGACCTGCCCGCAATACCTGACCCTGTCGCATGAGGATTTGCAGGGCGCGGATTTCGCGGGCGCCAAGGCGGTATGCTCCCCGGCCTTGCGTGCGAAGGGAGAAAACGAAAAAGTCTGGCGGCGCATCCTGGATGGCACGCTGGATATCGTGTCTTCCGACCATTGCGGCTTTTCCTTCGCAACGTCCAAGCGTGCGCCGGGCAGTGGCGGCTATGGCATGGGCAGCGCCAATCTGCGCGAAGATGGCACGCCCGCCTTCAACGCCATTCCGAATGGCGTGCCGGGCATCGAGACGCGGCTGCCGGTGCTGTTCAGTGAGGGTGTCTCCAAGGGCCGCATCGACCTGCCGCATTTCGTTCGGCTGAGTTCTGCCAATGCGGCGAAGCTGTTCGGGCTGGAGGGTCGCAAGGGCAGCCTGATGCCGGGCGCCGATGCGGATCTGGTGCTGTGGGACCCGGATGCGGAGCGCACCATCCGCAATGCGGATCTGCACCACGCCATCGACTACACGCCGTGGGAAGGCTTCGCCGTGAAGGGTTTCCCCAGCGTCACCATCGCCGCGGGCAAGGTGGCGGTGCGAGACGGCAAGGTGCTGGCGCAACCTGGTGACGGGCGTTTCCTCGCGCGCGGGGCCTATGCCATGGCGCGGCCGAGCGGGCGCGTGCCGGATGGCTTCGACGCGGCCTCGGTCGAATAACGACCGGAGGTTTTCCCGCGCCGCAACATCATGCGGCGCGGCTTTCACCGTTTCACAACTTCTCCCCGGTTACGCTCCCGCAGGCGGCTGCCGATTTGGCCGCGCTTCAGGGGCAACAAAACCGTGGCAATCGAGATGGATGCGCGGGCGGAGCCTGCGCCGATCCCGCCCTTCCGCCGCGTTGGCGTGGCGGCGGGGATTGTGCTGGGGGCGTCGGTCGCCGCCTCGGCGCTGCTGGTGCTGTGGCCCTCCGCGCTGAGTTCCGCCGGCGCCGCCTCCCCCGCCGTGGTGCTGGCGGTGGAGGATCGGGCAGCGGCGCTGGATGCGCTGCTGCGCCAGGCCAATGCCCAGCTTGCCGGCCATGCCGCGCGGGCGGAAGACGCGGCGCGGCAGGCGGCGGCCAGCGCGCAGCGCCTGGCGGAGCTTGAGGCGCGCGGCCCGACCGCGGACCGGTTTCTCGCCGCGGCGCTGCTGCTGCAATCCAGTGTCGCCACGCCACGCCCCTGGCTGCGCGAATACCAGGTGATGATGGCGCTGGCCCCGCCCGGTGCCGTGCCGCGCCCGCTGGCGGAGGTGCTTGCCAGCCATGCCGCGCGCGGCCTGCCGGGCGAGGCGGAGCTGCGCGACCGCTTCACCGCGTTGGCGCCGCAATTGCTGGACCGTGCGCCGCAGGACCATTCGCTGATGCGCCGTGCGGGGCACGCCGCGCGCGGCGTGCTGTCCGGCATCGGGCTGGCGGCGCCGCCGGAAGCCGGGCTTCAGGCCATCGCTTTGGCAGGTATCACCGAGCATCTGCGCCGCGGCAATCTGGCCGGCGCGGTGGCGGATGCCGGCGCGCTGGATGCCGGGCTGCAGCCGCTGTTTGCCGGCTGGCTGGCACAGGCGCGGGCGCGCATGGCGGTGGAACAGGCGGTGCAGGAAACGCTGCTGCGCGCCCTGGCGCCACCACCGCAGCCGGCGCTGGCCGCCGCCACCACGCTTCGGAACTGAGATCGCGCCGCTTCACGCCTGCCTCGCACGGGAATTCCGAAAATGGGCCGTCTCCGCACGCTACTGATCGGCCTGGCACTGGCCACCACCACCGTTGTCCCGGCGCTGGCACAGGGGGTCATGCGGGACCGGCTGGTGATCATTTCCTCCAACTCCGCAGACACCGTCGCCCGCATGCTGGGCGCGAGCTTCACGGAGCGGTTCGAGGGGGTGCGCGAACCGACGCGTCGTGCGCTGCCGACCTCCGGCGCGCTCGACCTGTTCTGCGCCGGCATCGGGCCGCAGACGCCGGACATCGCCGTGGTGGTGCGGCGCATGGCGCGCAGCATGGTGGAGACCTGCGATGGCAACGGCGTGCGCGACATCGTCGAGATGCGGATCGGGCTGAGTGCCGTGCTGCTGGCGGTGCGCCGGGGCGAAGGCGCCCCCAACCTCACCTCCCGGCAGGTGTGGGAGGGTTTGGCGGCGGAACGCATCGCCGATGAGGAATTCGTCCCCAACCGCCGCGCCTTGTGGTCCGAGGTCGCGCCCGCCCTGCCGCGCATGGAGATCCGCGTGCTGGCGCCCCATCTCGGCACCGGCACCAACGGGCTGTTCGAGGATATGATCCTGGAGGGTGGCTGCCGTGACGTGAAGCAGGTCCGGCTGCTGTTCGAGGCCAGCTACCGCCGCGGCAAATGCGTGACGCTGCGCGACGATGGCAGGGTGCAGCGGGTGGCGGAGCTCGATGTGCCGGCGGCGCTGCTGGCCAGCCCGCCCGGCACCATCGGCGTGATCTCCTACGACCAGTTGCAGGCCAGCGGCGGCAACCTGGTGGCGCTGTCGCTGGATGGGGTGCTGCCGACCCAGGCCTCCATCTACGCACAGGAATTCGTCGCAACGCGCACCGTCTATCTCTACGCCAAGCGGCAGCATACGCGGCTGCGCGAAGGCATCGGCGTGGTGCGCGGCATCCGCGAATTCCTGGACGAGGCGACCAGCGAGGCCGCCGCGGGGCCTGGTGGCTATCTCTCCGTCACCGGCCTGGTTCCGCTGCCGCCCGCGGATCGCGCGGCGCAGCGCCGCACCGCCGAACGCCTGACCCTGATGTCCCGATGACCCCCGCGCCGGAGACCCACGCCATGCCCCGCATGCAGCCCCCTCGCCACGCCGCCCGCATGTTCACCTGGCTGCTGGCCGGCAGCCTCGCGCTGCCGCTGCTGGCCGGGGATGTCGCGCAGGCCCAGCCCGCCTCGCCGCAACCGCAGAACTCACCGCGTACCATGGTGACGGTGCCGTTGCAGGATCTGGCGGAGGATGGGCTGGCCGATCGGGCGGGCGAGCTGTGGGGCAGCGTGCTCGACCTGTTCGGCTTCAGCAGCGGCGCCAGCCACTTCATGCGCCGCCACGGCGCCTTGCGCGGCAGCCGCACGCATGATGACGACTTCACCTGGCTGATGGACATCGCTGGCTACAAGCTCAAGGAGATCGAAAGCTCCATCGGCCTGATCCCCAGCTTCGGCCTGACCTTCGGCCAGGCGCGGGAGCTGACGGAAGCGGATCGCGACTATGTCGAGCGGATGCTGGACCGGCACGCGCAGCGTAACCCAGGGCCGGTGGCGGTGATCCAGCGCACCATCGTGCGCGGCATCCTGGATGCGACGGAAATCGGCGGCTTCACCGTGGACAAGGTGGATGTCGATCTGTTCCCGCTGCCGCGTGTGAAATTCGTGCTGACGCCGACGGATGCGCCGCTCGGCATCGAGGCCAGCCGCATCCTGCGCGCGATCGACCGGCTGAATGCGCGCGTGCAGGGCATGGCGACGGGGCCGCAGGGCATGGACCTGCCGCGGGAGCCACAGGCCCCCGCATTGCGTCCCGTGACGCTGGCACATTGATCGACGAGGCGGGGGATTTTCGATGAACGCTGGCGACCAGGATGGCCGCAACCGCTTCGGCGAGTTGGTGAAGCTGCAGATGCAGGGGCGCCGCTTTCTCGACAGCGCCGAGGAACGCCGGCTGCTGGAGGAGGGGCTGACGCGCTACGGGCTGCGGCTGGAAGATGCCAGCGGCGTGCTGCGCGCGGCGGCGGAACAGGACCAGATCGCGCTGGAAGGCGAGGTGGGCCGATCCTCCGGCCTGCTGCTGCGGACCATGGCGGACCGGCGCGGCCGCGTCGCGCGGCAGGATTTCAACAAGGCGGTGGCGTTCTATCGCGCCCGCGCGGGCGCCGGGCTTTCGGAAGCGGAAGCCGCGCGCCGCGTGAAGCGGCGGATGGAGGAGATGGAGCTGGCGCCGAAGCCGCATGGGCGGCTCATCCGCACCCGGCGCTGGTGGCGGGCCATCGATGGCTGAGTTTCATTCCCTTATGAAAGGACCACGCATGAAGACGATCCTGGCGATTCTGCTGCTGGCCGGACTGGCGCTGGTGCCGCAGCGGGCGATGGCACAGTTGGGCACGTCGCAATCGGTGATCACCACGCCCGCGATCCCCGCCGTCACGCTGCCTTCGGTGACCATCCCGGCGCTGCCGGCGCAGCGCATCACGGCGGGCCATGCCATGGCGCTCGGCGTCGGGCTGTTCGCCGGCGCGGTGGTCGGGTCCGTGATGATCCAGGGCGGCGCGCTGGCGGCAACCATCGGCGGCGTGGCCGGGCTGGCGGTGGGGCATTGGGCCTGGACGGAAGCCGAATTCGACTGACGCGGCACGCGGCCCAGGATGGGCAGCCCAGGAGGGGCAATGGAATTCTCGCTGCCACACGCGATCGCAGCCTTGCCGACCTGGCTCGCCATGCTGCTGGCGGCGGGCGTCCCGATGCTGCTCGCGCTCGGCATCGGCCATGCCATGCACCAGATCTTCACCCCGCAGGAATTTGCCGCGAACGCGCAGATCGGTGCGGTGAAGTATGGTCTTGTGGTGGAGGTCTATTCGGTGATCGCGGCGCTCGCCTTGGTTGGGGCCTGGGACATCTACCAATCCTCGCGCGCAACGGTGCAGCAGGAGACGTCGAATCTCTACATGCTGGCGCTGGCGGTGGACAGCTTCACCGGCCCGGACCTCGCCGCGACGCGGGAGGAGATGCGAACCTCCATCCGCCTCTATGCCGGCGCGGTGGTGACGCATGACTGGCCGGCGATGCAGGCCAGCCAGTCCAGCACCGGCTCCGAAGCCGCGTTCCAGCGCGTGGCGCGGGCCTTCCTCGATGTCGAGGGTCGGACTGACGGCTCCCACTCCGTGAAGGAGAATGCGGCCGCCTGGGTGGCAAATGTCGCGCAGGCGCGGATCGAGCGGCTTTCCCTGATGTCCCGCACCCTGTCCGGACTGATCTGGATGCTGGTGCTGACCGTCTCCGTCGCCACCATCACCTTCCAATGGTTCTTCGGCGGCGGCCATGTGGCGCTGCACTACACGATGGGCGCGGTGATCGCGGTGATCGTCGGCGCGGTGCTGCTGGTGGCCCTAAAGCTGGCCTTTCCCTTCGTCGGCGACCAGGCGCTGCTGACGCCACGGCCCTACCTCGCGCTGATGGAGGTGAAATGAGGTGGCCTCAGTGTCCCCCTCCGCGCGGCGCGTGGCGCCAGCGCTGGAAAGCGAACAGCAGCAGCGCGAACAGCCAGAAATTCAGCAGCGCCAGCATCCAGGCCAGCAGATGCACGGCGTAGTGCAGCACCAGCGCCGTGCTGGCGGCGAGCAGCAGGAAGGCGCCGAGCGCGCGCAGCCGCGCCCAGCCGCGCCACCAGCGCAGCGCAGCCAGCGGGCCGGTGGCCAGCAGCAGCAGCGCGACGCCGCCGGGCAGCGCGCCCAGGCCGCCCTGCACCAGCGTGTCGCGCGCATTTTCGAGCGTGGCCCGGCCGGGCAGGCCGTGCCGCAGCAGGAAGCCCGGCAGATCCAGGCTCCACGGCCCCTGCACGACGAAGATGCTGGAGAGGCGAAAGCTATCGCCATGTGGCACGGCCAGCAGCAGCGCCACGCCGCAGGCCAGGCCTGCACTCAGCGCCAGCACATGCAGCAGCGGCACCGCATCGGCATCGGCCGGCGCCAGCGCGTGATAGACCAGCCCGGCGGCGCGCAGCAGGCCCAGCGCCAGCAGGATGGCGAGCGCGGCCTCCGCCCCGCCCCAAAGGATCAGCCCGATGCCGCCATGTTCCATGCGCGGAAGCTAAATCGGCCGGCCAGCGCGCGTAAGGGGATTCGCGCGGCGGTTGTGCTGGGGCTGCTGCTTTTCACCCTGCCGGCATGGGCGGCGCCGATGGCGGTGCGGAACCCGGATGGAAGCTGCGGATTGCGCGACGTGCCGGAGGCGGCGCTGCTGGCCTGGGACCAGCATCTGGCGGCGGAAGCGGCGCGGCTGGAGGGGATGGCGCAACGCCTGCTGGCCGATGCCGCCGCCATGCGCCTGACCCCGGCGCGGGAGGCCGTGCCCGCCTTTGGCGACTGGGCCTATGGCTGGGTGCAAAGCTACATGACGGCCTATCGCGTGCTCGGCCTGGCGGCGCGCGGCCTGGCCGAGGGCGTGGTGGAGGCCGATGCCGCCAGCCTGCCCGACCGCATCGCCCAGGGCATGGCCACCCCGGTGCGGGAGGCGTTTCGCAATCGCGTGCTGGCACCCGCCATCCCGCCCGCCGCGCTGGCGCAGGACCGCGCGCATGTGCGGGACGTAATCGGCGCGGAGTGGCGGCTGGCGGTGGCGGGCGTGGCGCAGCAGGCGCAGGCGCTGCCGCGCGTTTCACTGATCGCGCCTGGCGCCGTCGCGGTGCCGCGAGTGGATCTGTGGGCCGCCGCAAGGCCGCTGGCGGATTGGCAAGCGGCGGATGCCGACCCGATGGCGCTGGTGGTTGAGGAAGGGGCCGAGACCGGCACGGTGTTCCTGCGCTCCATGCGGCCCATGGCGGCCAGGCTGGGCGCCGTCGCGCTGCGGGTGAGCGAGGCGGGGTCCATCGTCGCCACCAGCGGCGCCTTCGGCTACGCGCTGGGCGGCTCGCCCGGGGTGGCGCTGGGGATGGTGGGCGGCGTCGGCCTGTCCTGGGGCCTCGATTACGTGCTGAACCGCGTCGATTCCGCCCTGCACCGCGGGGCCTTCGAGGCGCAGGCGCTAGAGGCGATCGACCGCGCGGAACAACGCCTTCCGGCGCAGGGGCGTATCGCGGTGGCGGCGGCGCTGGCGACGCGACGCGGCGAATTGCGCGCCGCCAATCCGGGATGCGGCTGATGCGATACCTGTTGGCCCTACTGCTTCTGTTGGCCGTGCCGGCGCAGGCGCAGCCTGCCCAGCCGCCCCTGCTGGCGCTGGCGGGGGCGGAACTGCTGCTGCCGCATCTGGCCCGCCCCGCGCCCTTCCCGCGCGCCTTGGCGGTGACGCAGGCGCTGACTGGCGATGAGCCTGGTTGGCAGGCGCTGCTGGCGCCGCTGGATGCGGTGGCGGACCATGGCGCGCCGCTGCCGCGCCAATTGGCCGCCAGCTTCCCCGCCGCGGCCAACGCCGCCGTGCTGGCGGAGCTGGGTCATGCGGCGGAGGCCGGGCGGGTCTGGCGCTGGATGGCGGGTGCCATGCGCCTCGGTGCGCGCTTCGGCGGCGGTGACAGCCCGGCGCTGGCCGCCACCGCGGCGGCGGAGGCGCTGCTGGACCAGGGCGCGCTGCGGGCTGCGGACCAGGCGCTGGCCACACTGTACGGCCCGGCGGCCGCGGCGTTGCAGCCCTGGCGGCAGGGGCTGGCCCGGCGGCTGCTGATGGAGGATGCGGCCGCCGCGCTCGCCGCCGCCGTCTCGACCCGGGTGCGGCCATGACGCAGCGGTTCAACTGGCAGGGCGTGGTGGCGCGCGGGCTGTTCAGCCTGTTCGTGGTCTTCGCGGTCTACAACCCCTCCGGCTATTCCTACCTGCATTGGGTGCTGGGGGGCTTCGAGTGGTTCTGGGCCAAGCTCGCCACCGGGGCTCTGCTCACCATTGTGCTGCTGATGCTGTGGCGCACCACGCGCGGCGTGCTGAAGCCGCGCGGCATGGTCTTGGTCACGCTGTTCTGCATCGGGGTGGCGATGACGCTGGCGGGCATCACCGGCACCTCGATCCTCAACCCCGGCTCGCTGCTGATCGGCGCGCTGCTGACGCTGGCCGCGCTGTTCACCGCGGGCCTGTCCTATTCCCATGTCGATCACCGCCTGGGCGGCATCAGCCATACGGAGGAAGTGGCGAAATGAGCATGACGCAAACCCCGGCCCCGCCCAGCAAGGCGGACGCCTTCGTGGTGAGCTGCATCGACCCTCGGCTGGTCGATGACGTGACCTACCTGATGGAATCGGTCGGCCGCACCAACCGCTATTCCGAATTCCGCATCGCGGGCGCGGCCCTTGCCGCCGTGGATCCGGCACGCCCGGCCTGGGGCCAGGCGCTGTGGGAAAACCTGGCGGCATCCCGCCAACTGCATGGCGTGCGGAAGGTGGTATTCGTGAACCACCGGGATTGCGGCGCCATGGACCTGTTCGCCGGCCGCCGCCTGTCACTCGACCCGGCGGATGAGCTGCGCCAGCACCAGGCAGTGATGGACCGGGCCGCCGCCGGCGTCCTGTCCCGCCACCCGGATATGCAGGTGGAACTGCGGCTGATGGAGCTAGATGGCCGCTCCACCCTGCTGCCCTGCGCCGCCTGCGCCGCCGGCCCCCTGCGGGCGGAGGCGGTGCCCCCGCCGGGCTTCGCCGACCTCATCCGCCTGCATCTGCGCGACGGTCCGCTGGCGCCAGAGGCAGAGCGTGCCCTGCTGACCGAGGGCGTCACCCGCTACGGCCTGACCGCCGAGGCCGCCCGTGCCGCCCTGGCCGCCGCCGCCGCCGCGCGGGGCGAGCCCACCGGCGCGGCGGCGGCGCGGGAGGTGCTGACCTACCTCCGCAGCCGCGCCGATACCGGCAACCGCGTCGCCCGCACCGAAGTCGTGCGCGGTGCCGCACTGTACCGGCGGCTTTCGCCCGGCCTCGCCCCGGCCGAGGCCGAGCGCCGTACCGCGGTGCTGATGGAAGGCGCAGGGCTGGTGCCGCGGCCGGACGGGCTGCTGCGCTCCACGCGCTGGTTCAATCAGATGGCCGCTCCCCCCGCGCCGCGCCCGGCGTGATGCCGAAGGCGGCGCGGAAGGCGGCACCGAAGGCCGGTGCGCTGGCATAGCCGACGGCGGCGGCGGCACGCGCGGGGGTCTCGCCCCGCGCCAGGCGAGAGGCGGCTTCCGCCAGCCGCAGGGTCTGCCGCCAGCGGGCGAAGGACAGGCCGGTCTCCGCCTGGAATCGGCGTTCCAGCGTGCGCGGGCTGGCGCCGGCCATGGTCGCCCATTCCTCCAGCGTGCGGGTGCTGGCAGGCGCGGCGCGCAGCGCGGCGGCCAGGCGCTTCAGCCGCGGGTCGCGCGGTTCCGGCACGCGGAAGGGCAGCGACGGGGCGCGGGCGATTTCGTCCAGGATCAGCGCGGCCAGATGCCCGCCGCGGCCGGCCTGGTCCCATTCCAACGGCTCCGCGCAGGCGGCCAGGATCAGTTCCCGCAGCAGGGTGGAAACGGCGAGGACGGTGGTGGCGCCCGGCCCGGCGGCGGCGGCATCGGCGCGCAGGAACAGCGCGCGCATGGCGACGCCGCCCTCCGTCAGCACCTGGTGCGGCGCGCCGGCGGGCATCCACAGCGCATGCATCGGCGGCACGACGAAGCCCGCATCATCCGTCGTGATCCGCATGATGCCCTGCGTCGCGTATAGAAGCTGGGCGCGGTCGTGGCTGTGGCGCGGCACTTCCTCCCCGGCCGGATAATCGCGGGCGAAGGCGGCGAGGGGCCGGTCCACCGCTTCCTGGGGCAGACCTCGGCCCGGTGCGGGGTTGGGCGCGGGAATCTGGCGGGTTGGCGACATGGTCTGTCGGGGCATCTGTGATCCGCCAGGCTAGCATGACAGCAGGTCAGGGGAACGGTCATGGACGCGGCAAAGCGGCAAATCTGGTTCGTCAACGCGGCGCATATCTTCACCCATTACGGGCTGCTGATCCTGGCCACTGCCGTGCTGGCCATCATGCTGCAGGAACCGGCGATGTTCGGCACGGATTACGGGCCGATCCTGGCGCTGGGGACCGGCATGTTCGTGCTGTATGGCCTCGGCGCCCTGCCGATGGGCTGGCTGGCGGAGCGTTTCGGGCGGCCGGCGCTGATGGCGGCCTTCTTCCTCGGCAGTGGCGCGGCGCTTGTCCTGGCCGCCTTCGCGCCCGGCCCCTATTGGCTGGCTGGGGCGCTGGCGCTGATGGGGGCGTTCAGCGCCATCTACCACCCGATCGGGACGGCGATGCTGGTGGATGCGGCGGGCGCGCGGGTCGGTGCGGCCATGGGCATCAATGGCGTCTTCGGCAATCTGGGCGTGGCGCTGGCGCCGGTGGCGACGGCCTTCGTCGCCGCCTGGCTTGGCTGGCGCTGGGCCTTTGCGATCCCGGGCCTGCTCAGCATCGCCATCGGCCTGCTGTATCTGCGGGAGGGACCGGAAGATGTTGCCAAGACCAAGGCGGCGGGCAAGCCCTTCCCCGAGATCCCCCGCGCCGTGGTGCGCCGTGCCGTGGTGGTGCTGCTGACGCTCGCCACCGTCTCCGGCTTCATCTTCAACGCCTTCACCCTGCTGCTGCCGAAGCTGATGGCGGAGCGTCTGGCGAACAGCCCGGACCTGCTGCCGGTGGTGGGGCTGCTGGCCTTCCTGGTGACGATCTGCGGCGGGCTGACGCAGTTCACCGTCGGCCGCCTGATCGACCGCAACACCCTGCGCCGCGTCTTCCTGCCGCTGGCCTGCATCCAGATGCCCGGCTTCCTGCTGCTGGCACAGCTTCAGGGCTGGATGGTGCTGCCGGTGGCCGGGCTGATCGCGGCGGCAATCTTCGGCCAGGTGACGGTGAATGAGACGATGACGGCGCGCTACGTGGCGCCGGCGCTGCGGGCGAAGCTGTATTCCATCCGCTTCTTCGTGGGGTTTCTAGGCGCCGCCGCGGCCAGCCCCTTCATCGCCTGGCTGCACGCCACGGCGGGGGGGCTGGGCAGCGTATTGCTGGTGCTGGCCGGCTTCGCGGCGGTGACCTTCCTGTGCGCGCTGGCCTTCCCGAACCGGAAGGAGGAGCTGGCACCGGAGCTATGGGTGGCGCCGGCGCCACGAGGCGCGGTGCAGGCGGCGGAGTAGCTTCAGTGACCGTTTGAGAATGCCGGCGGCTGAGGACCCGCGGGGGATTTTTCGTCCCTGCAAGGCGCCGGATGCCGCCGATGCTGGTTGCATCGGCAAATCCGGCAACACAGCAGGGGCGGAAAAGCGCCGCGGGACCGACCCGTCGGTGTTTTCAAACGGTCATTCAACCCTCCGCCAGCAGCCCCAGTCGGCGAAGCTTGCGGCAGAAGCTCAGGCTGTCCTCGCCGAGTTCGGCCGGCGTCGCACCCTCTGCCAGCTTTTCCACCCAGCCGGTCTCCTGGCTGGTCAGCGCCAGCGGCGCCCCGGCCCAGCGGAGGGAGGCCCCCTCCCCGGAAGGCTCCGGCACCAGCGCATGCAGCGCGCCGGGGGCGAGGTGCAGC
This sequence comes from Falsiroseomonas sp. E2-1-a4, assembly GCF_051433165.1. NCBI lineage: Bacteria > Pseudomonadati > Pseudomonadota > Alphaproteobacteria > Acetobacterales > Roseomonadaceae > Falsiroseomonas > Falsiroseomonas sp. E2-1-a4. Next base: position 155,899 of record NZ_JBHMFS010000001.1, read on the forward strand.
CGCGTCCCGGCCTCCGGCAGTTTCGGAAACAGGCCGCGGGCGAGCAAAGCGGGTTGGTCCGCCGCCAACCGGTCCAGCAGCGCCAGCGCTGTGCGGTCGAGCGCCGCGGCCTCCGCCAGCTTCGCGGCCAGGGGCTGCGCCAGCGCGGCCAGCGCGCCGGGGCCCTCGGCCAGGCGCCAGGTGGGGAAGGCGGCGCGCAACGCGGGGTCGGATTCTTCCAGCAGATCCACCGCCAGGCGCAGCACCTCGGCGAAGGATGGCTCCATGAAGCCCACGGTGACGTGCAGGGATGGTTCGCCATCCTGCGTCGCCGCGTCATGCAGCACGCCGCGCGGCACATACAGCGCATCGCCGGGGCGAAGGGTGATGGTCTCCGCCTCCGCCAGCGGCTCGATCCCGCCGGGCCAGGGCGTGCGGCGGGTCGGGTTGGGGAAGGGCTGGCCGGGCCAGATGCGCCAGGCCTTCTCACCCTCCACCTGCAGCACCAGCACGTCATGCGTGTCGTAGTGCATCCGGAAGCCCTGGGCGCCGGGCGGGGTCAGGTAGATGTTGGCCTGCACCGCGTGCAGGAACACCTGCTCCAGCCCGCGGCAGAAGCGCGCCAGGGGCGCGTGCATCTGGTTGAACTGGGAAATGACCAGCGTCGCCCCGGCATCGAAGGTGGCGAACAGGGCGGGCAGGTCCAGCGCGCCGTCCTCGAAGGCATAGTCTTCCTCCGGCACCGCGGCGCTGCCCTTGCGGCTACCATCGGCCATGGAGATGCGCGGCCTTGCGGCGGCGTCCGTCGCCAGGAAGGCATCGATCTCCGCGATCGAGACCAGGTGCCGGTAGCGGTCCGCATCCTGGCCCGGGAAGTGCCGCCAATCGGGGCTTTCGCGCAGCGCCAGCCCGTCTTCCAGCGGCAGGCTGCCGAAGGCGAGGCGCCAGGCCTCCTCGGCCAAGGTCGGGCCGCTCATGCGGCGGTTCAGTAGCCGCGCCGGCCGCGGCCGGGCCCATCGGACGGGTCGCTATCCGTCAGCCCGCGGCGATAGACACGCGCACCGCCGCGGCCCCGGCCGGGACCATCGGAGGGATCGCTATCGGTGATGCCGGTGCCGCGATAAACGACGCCGCGGCCGCGCCCGGGCGGATCATTCGGGTCGCTGTCGGAGGTGCCGGCACTGCGGCGATAGCCACCGCGCCCGTAGCCGGGCGAGTCGTTCGGATCGCTATCCGTGACGCCACTGCCGCGATGCCCGCCGCGGCCCCGGCCCGCCGGGTCATTCGGGTCGCTGTCGCTGATTCCGGTGCCGCGACGCACCTGCGCCGGCGGGGGTGCGTAATACACCGGCCCCTGCTGCGGCACGCAGGCCGCGGCGGGCAGCACGCCCACCATGGCGGCCAGGCGCAAAACGAATAGCCGGCGGTTTGGCTGCGGCGGCTTCCCTTCCGACTCGTCGGTCACCGGCGTGCTCCCATCCCGTTCGGTCTTGCGCCTTGGCGGGCGCTACACGGCCATGATGCCGCACATCGGGAGGATGTTACAGATCGATAGGCAAATAATTTCCAAAGATTTCGCCCTAAGGTCGGAAATCCTGCGCTTGTTGCGATTAATTCTTAGCTTCAGCGCATTGGCAGCAGCACAATCGTCACCGCGCGCGCGCCTGGCTCATCCACTCGCCCACTGAAGGCGCCGACACGGGCTTCCGCCCGCACCCGATCCCGCTCCACCCCAAGCTCCGCCAACCGCAGGGCCACCGCCCGTGCCCGGCGCGCCGCGATCTGCGTGCTGGTTTCGGCGCCAACGCTGCGATCGGCATGGCCCAGCACGCAGATCAGCCGCCCGGGTTCCTCCCGCACCAGCGCCGCCGCCGTCGCCACCGCGCTGCGTCCGGCGGGGCCGAGGGTGGAGCTGTTGCGGGCGAAGGGCACGGCGATGACCTCATCCTCCAGCTGCTCCGCGCCGATACAGTTGAAGGGCCGCACCTGCGCCGCCGCCGGGGCGGCGAGCAGCAGGCAGGCCAGGCCAGCCAGCGCGGCCCTCATGCCGCCGGCACCAGCAGGCCGGCGGCGGCGAGCCGGGCGAGCAGGCCGGCGGCATCCACGGCGGGCGCGGCGGCGGCGAGTTCGGGCAGCGTCACATCCGGCCTTGCCAGCAGCCAGGCGGCGGCCTCGGCTTCCGGCGGGCTGACCACCACAGCGCCCTGCGGCCCCTTCACCACCCATTCCGCCCCGCGCCGCACCGGCTTGGCGCCGGCGGCCAGGATGCGGAAGGCGGGCGCGTCCCCGCCGGACGGCGCCGAAGCGGGCGCCATGCCGCGCGCCGCCAGCATGTCAAAGCCACCGCGGCTGTAGCGGTAATTGCCGACGAATTGCGCCAGCACCTCCATCACCTTCGGGTCACGGCACAGTTCGGACAAGCGCTGGCCAAGCAGCCCGGCGCGCTGCGTCAGCGCGAATTTGGCGGGGTTGGAGCCATCCTGCCGTGGCAGCGGCTTGCGGAATTCGGGGTCGTAGAGAATGCGCTCGGACAGGATGTTCATCAAATCCATGCCGAGTGGCGCATGCACGCCATAGGCGACATGCACGCTGGCCGGCGCCTCCGCCAACGCATCGTGGTACCAGCCACGTGGCAGGTACAGTAGGTCCCCGGGCTGCATATGCACCGTGCCGCGCAGCTTGCCGCGCGCCTGGTCGTGATGCGCCTGGCCCTGGCCGCGGAAGGCGGGGTGGGGAATCGGGTAGTCGGCCCGGCCTTCCCAGATGTTCCAGATCTTCTCGCCTTCCACCTGCACTGCCCAGACATCATGCGTGTCGTAGTGGGTGTGGAACGCCTTGTGGCTCTGCCAGCTGATGTAGACATTGGCCTGCGCCTTGCCGAGCCCGGCGCCTTCCAGCGCGTCGGAGACACTGGCGAGGCCGGCGCTGAGGCTGTCCACGTCGTTCATCACCACGCTGGCGCCCTTGGCGATCCAGCCCTGCACAAGCTTCGCATCCGGCTGCAGCACCGGCGTGCCGTCGCGGCTGGTGGCGCGGGTGCAGAACTGTTCCGCCGGCACCGCGGCGCTGTCCATCACCAGCTTCAGGCTGGTGCTGGTCCAGATATGCGTCATGTCCAGCAGCCGGTTGATCTGCCGCCAGGACAGCACCTCCGCGAATTTCGCCGGCGTGCCGCGGATATGCAGCGGCTGGCGGTCCAGATGCTCCGCGAAGAAGCGCTCCGGCGTGACGGGGGCGAGCAGGGCGGCGAGGCTGTCGATCATTGCGACAGAATAGCCTGGATGCCGGCGAAGTTGCACCAGGGCTTGTCGCGCCGGCGGGCTTTGCCGCCCTGCGCGGGTTGCGGCGGGCCAGCCAAAGGGCCAGTTTCGGGGCAGGAGGAGCCAGCCCATGACCGATCTGCCAATCGCCCCGAAGCCACATGCCGGGGCGGAGGACGGCGTCCGGCCGCAGGTGCTGGCGGCCGCCAATGCCGCGCTCGCCCGCCTCGCCCCCGCCTTGCCCCCGGCCGCCGCGGAGCTGCTGCACCGCCTGCATGCCGCCGTGCCCACCGCCGAGTTGGCCGCCACCCCGCCCGAGGCGCTGGCCGAGGCCGCCGCCAGCCTGTTCGCCTTCGCCGCCGAGCGCCGGCCGCGGGAGACCCGGCTGCGCGTGCTGCCGCCCGGCCCCGGCCGCGGCGCCGTGGCGGTGGCGGAGATCGTGACGGACGACATGCCCTTCCTGGTGGACAGCGCGCTGGCCGCGCTGACCGTCTCCGGCCGCGTGGTGCGCCAGTTGCTGCATCCTGTGATTCCGGTGAAGCGCGACGCCGAAGGCCGGCTGCTGGCGATAGGCGATGGCGCGCCTTCGCGCGCGGGGGTGGATGGCGCGTCCATGCGCGAGAGCATGATGCGGATTTCGCTCGCCGCCGGCGCCACGCTGACGCTGGCCGGCACCGGGCCGGCCGATTGGCCGGCGGTGGAAGCCGCGCTGCGGCGGGCGATGGGCGATGTGCGCCTCGCGGTTGGTGATTTCTCCGCCATGCTGGCCCGCCTCACGGCGGCGGAGCGCGAGGTAGCGAGCGAGGGCGGCGCCGCCGGCGATTTCCTGCGCTGGATGGGCGAGGATAATTTCGTGCTGCTGGGCCATCGCCGGCTGACGGTGGATGAAGCCGGCCGGCTCGCGGTGGCGGCCGAGGAAAACCTCGGCATGCTGCGCGACGAGTCGATGCCGGTGTTCGACGCGCTGCGCGACCTGGCCGCGGTGCCGGAAGCAGTGCGTGCCACCTTCGGGCGGATGGAAGCCGTGGTGGTCGCCAAGGCCAATATGCGCGCCACCGTCCACCGCCCGCAGCACGCCGATGTGGTGATGACGCGCATCCGCGACGAAGCCGGGCGCATCACCGGGCTGCGCCTGTTCCTCGGCCTGTTCGCGGCCGATGCCTACAACCGCAACCCGCGCGCCATTCCGCTGCTGCGGGAGAAGGTGCTGCGGGTTCTCGCCATGGCCGGGCTGGACCCGGAAAGCCATGATGGCCGCGCGCTGCGCAACATCCTCGATACCTGGCCGCGGGATGAGCTGTTCCAGGCGCCGGAGGATGCGATCCTGGCCGGCGCAAGGCGCGCGCTGGACCTCGCCATCCGCCCGCGCGCCGCGCTGGCACTGCGCCGTGATCCCTTCGAGCGTTTCGTCGCCGCCATCGCCTGGCTGCCGCGCGACACCTTCGACACCACGCTCCGCCAGCGCGTCGGGAATCTGCTGGCGGAGGCGTTCAACGGCCGGCTTTCCGCCTGGTACACGCTGATGGGCGATGCGCCGCTGGCGCGCGTGCACTACGTGATCGGCACCCGCCCCGGCGCCGTGCCGGATGTGGATGATGTGGCGCTGGAAGCCGCGGTGGCGCAGGTCGCGCGCGGCTTCTCCGAACGGCTGGAGGAAGCGCTGGCCGAGGAGTTCGGCGCGGCGGCGGCGAAAAGCCTCGGCCGCTGGCGGCATGCGTTTCCGCGCGCCTACCAGGACCAGGAAACCGCGTCCCAGGCCGTGGCGGATCTCGACCTCGCGGAGCTGGCGCTGGACCAGGGCCGCCCGCGCGCGACGCTGACGCGCATGCCCGGCTGCGGCCCGCGCCGGCTGACGCTGCGCCTGGCCAGCCCGGGCCGTCCGCTCGCCTTGGCCGATGCGCTGCCGCTGTTCGAAAGCCTCGACCTGCGCGCCATCGAGGAACAGCCCTATCGCCTGACGCCGCATGAGGCGCCGGAGGTGGTGCTGCATGTGTTCCAGCTCGAAGCCGGCGCCGATGTGGCGGAGGAGAATTTTCCCGAGATCCTCGGCGCGCTCTCCGCCCTGCTGGATGGCGCGACGGAAGCCGATGGCTTCAACCGGCTGGTCCTGCGGGCGGGCCTGTCCTGGAAGCAATCCTGGCTGCTGCGGGTGATGTATCGCTGGCTGAAGCAGGTGGGCTTCCCCTTCGCGCAGGCCAGCGTGGAGGATGCGCTGACGGCGAACCCAAAGGCCGCGCGCCTGCTGATCGACCTGTTCGAGACCCGCTTCGACCCGGCGCGCGGCGATCGGGACGAGGCGCCGCTGCTGGCGCGCTGGACCACGCTGCTGGATGGCATCGCCAGCCCGGATGAGGACCGCATTCTGGCCCGCCTGCGGCTGCTGCTGGATGCGATCCTGCGCACCAACTTCTATCAATCGAAACCCTACCTCGCCATCAAGGTGGATTCGGCGATGGCGGGCGACATGCCGCTGCCGCGCCCGTGGCGCGAGATCTTCGTGCATTCGCCACGGATGGAAGGCTGCCACCTGCGCGCCGGCCCGGTGGCGCGCGGCGGCATTCGCTGGTCCGATCGGCGCGAGGATTTCCGGACCGAAGTGTTGGGGCTGATGAAGGCGCAGCGCCTCAAGAACGTCGTCATCGTGCCGACCGGCGCCAAGGGCGGCTTCGTGCTGAAGCATCCGCCGCCCGCCTCGGACCGTGAGGCTTTCCAGGCCGAGGGTGTCGCCGCCTACAAGACGCTGGTGCGCGCCATGCTCGACCTGACCGACAATTTCGACGAATCGGGCGGCGTGGTCACGGCGGAAGGAATCGTGCGGCGGGATGGCGACGATGCCTATATCGTCGCGGCGGCCGACAAGGGCACCGCGACCTTCAGCGACATCGCCAATGGGCTGTCCGCCGAATACGGCTTCTGGCTGGGCGATGCCTTCGCCAGTGGCGGCTCTGCCGGCTACGACCACAAGGGCATGGGCATCACGGCGCGCGGCGCCTGGGTGATGATCGACCGGCATTTCGCCGAGCTGCGCGGCCAGGGTGTGCAGGAAGCGCCCTTCACCTGCGCTGGCGTCGGCGACATGTCGGGCGACGTGTTCGGCAATGGTCTGCTGATTTCGCGAAAGACGAAGCTGGTCGCGGCCTTCGACCATCGGCACATCTTCCTCGACCCGCAACCGGATGCGGAAGCCGCCTATGACGAGCGCGCGCGGCTGTTCGCGCTGCCGCGTTCCTCCTGGGCGGATTACGATGCGCGTCTGCTTTCCGCCGGTGGCGCCATCCTGCCGCGCAATGCCAAGACGCTGCCGCTTTCGCCCGAGGCACAGGCGCTGCTCGGCATCGCGGAGGATCGTGCGGAGCCAGCGGAGATCATGCGCGCCATTCTGAAGCTGGATGTGGACCTGCTGTATTTCGGCGGCATCGGCACCTATGTGAAATCCAGCACCGAGAGCCAGGCGGAAGCGGGCGACCGTGCCAATGATGCGATCCGCGTCGATGGCGCCGCGCTGCGCTGCAAGGTGCTCGGCGAGGGCGCCAATCTCGGCATCACCCAGGCGGGACGCATCGAGGCGGCCCAACATGGCGTGCGGCTGAACACCGATGCGCTGGACAATTCCGCGGGTGTCAGCACCTCCGACCATGAGGTGAACATCAAGATCCTGCTGACAGCGGCGGAACGCGAGGGTGCGCTGACGCGGCGCCAGCGCGACGTGCTGCTGGGCGAGATGACGGAGGAGGTCGGCCGCCTGGTGCTGGCCGACAACCACGCGCAATCCATCGCCATCAGCCTGGAGACGCGCAGCGCGGCGGAGGATCTGGCCGCCCATGCCGCGCTGATGACACGGCTGGAGGCGGAGGGCGTGCTGGACCGCTCGGTGGCCGGGCTGCCGGACGCCAGTGTGCTGCGCGCCCGGACGGCGGAGGGGCAGGGGCTGACCCGGCCCGAACTCGCCTCCCTGATGCCGCCTGCGAAATTGTGGCTGACGGAGGCGATCGATAGCAGCGACCTGCCGGACGAGCCCGCCCTCGCGCCCCTGCTGCGTGGCTATTTCCCTCAGCCGCTGCAGGACCGGTTCGGGGACCTGATCCCGCGCCACCGGCTGAAGCGCGAACTGGTGGCCACCGCGCTGGCCAACCTCGTGGCCAACCACCTGGGCACCGCGGCCCTTGGCCGGCTGGCGGGCGCGAATACGCCGGGGGCGGAGGTGGCGCGTGCCGCCTGGCTCGCCAGCGCGCTGTTCGGGCTGGAGGCGGCGGCGGCGGCGGCCGATGCCGCGAAGGTGCCACCGGCCCTGCGGCTGGAGGTGCAGGCGGCGCTGCGCCGGCTGCTGGAAGTGGCGACGCGCAAGGTGATGCTGGAGCACGGCGCGGCGCCGCTGGATGCGACGCTGGACGCGCTGGCGCCGGGCGTCGCCGCCCTGGTCGCGGCGGAAGAAGCGGCACCGGGGGAGGAAGCCACGCGGCTGGTGGAGGCCGGGCTGCCGGCGGATCTCGCCGCGCTGGCCGGTGGCGGCGCAAGGCTCGCCGCCGCGCCCTCCGTCGTGCGGCTGGCGCAGGACAGCGGCGCGGACCCCGCCAAGGCCGCACAGGCCTGGCGCGCGGTGGGCGAGGCCTTCTGCCTGGACGCGCTGCGGGAGGCCGCGGAGGCCGCGCGTGTCACCAGCGCCTTCGCGGCGCGGGCGCAGGCGGAGGCGCTGGCCGACCTCGCCGCGGTGCAGGCGCGGCTGGCCCGCGCGCGGCTGGCCGGCGATGGCGACCCGGCACGGGCGGCGGAAGCCACGCAACTGGCGCGGGAGGCGGCGCGGGCCGGCGACCTGGTGGCGATCGGCGTGGCGACGCGGGCGATTTCCGCCCTCGCATGAGCCGCGACGTGCTGCCGGACCTGCTGCCGCAGGGGCTGCGGCTGGTGTTCTGCGGCATGGCGGCGGGGCCGGAATCCGCGCGGCGTGGCGCCTATTACGCCGCGCCGGGCAACCGCTTCTGGCGCATGCTGCATGAGGCCGGCTTCACCCCGCGCCGCCTGCGGCCGGAGGATTTTTTCCAGTTGACCGGCCTCGGCATCGGGCTGACGGACCTCGCCAAGACGCAATCGGGCGTGGATCGGCTGGTGCGGGTGACGCAGGCGGATCGGGACCGGCTGCTGGGCGCCATCCGCGCCGCGCAGCCGCAGGCGCTGGCCTTCACCAGCGGGCGCACGGCGGTGCTGGCGCTGGGGCTGAAGACGGTGGCCTTCGGGCCACTGGATGATGCGCTGCGGCCGGCGGGATTCCCGCCCATTTTCGTGCTGCCCAGCACCTCTGGTTCCAACAACGGGAACTGGGATAGGAACGGCTATGACAGATACTGGATGGACACGGCCATGACGCTCGGCTTCCGGAACGCATGACACGCCCGACATGACACGCAAAGCCTGGGCCTGGGCGCTGTATGATTGGGCGAATAGCAGCTTCCCGACTGTCATCTCCACCTTCGTCATCGCCGCCTATTTCACCAGCGGCATCGCCGCGGACCAGGTGACGGGGCAGGCGCAATGGGGCTGGATGCAATCGGCCGCGGGCCTCGCCGTGGCGCTGCTGTCGCCGGTGCTGGGCGCGGTGGCGGATGCGGGGGGAAGGCGACGGCTGATGCTCGGCATCTTCACGCTGCTGACGGCCATTTCCACCGGCATGATCTGGTTCGCCCAGCCCAGCCCGGATTGGGCGCTGTATGCGCTGGTCTGCGTGGGCCTCGCCACGGTGTGCTTCGAGATCGGCACGGTGTTCTACAATTCGATGCTGCCCGGCGTGGCGCCGCCGGGGCGGCTCGGGCGCGTCTCCGGCCTGGGCTGGGGGCTGGGCTATGCGGGCGGGCTGGCCTGCCTCGCGATCTCGCTCGTGCTGCTGATCCAGCCAAACCCGGCGCTGTTCGGGCTGGATCGCGAGGCGGCGGAGCATGTGCGGGCCACGGCGCTGCTGGTGGCCTTCTGGCTGCTGGCCTTCGGCTGGCCGGTGCTGGTGGCGCTGCCGGACCCCGCCGGGCCGCGGCCATCCTGGGCGGAAGCGGCCTCCCGCGGGCTGGGTGAGATCGCGGCGCTGATCCGCACCTTGCCGCGCAATCCGGACCTCGCGCGCTTCCTGCTGGCGCGGCTGTTCTACACGGATGGGCTGAACACGCTGTTCGCCTTCGGCGCGATCTACGCAGCGGGCGTCTTCGGCATGGGTCTCGACCGCATCCTGATCTTCGGCATCGCCATGAATGTCACGGCCGGGCTGGGTGCTGCCGGCTTCGCCATGATCGAGGACCGCGTCGGATCGCGCCGCATGGTGCTGGGCGCATTGATGGCACTGGTGGTGCTCGGCGCCGGCCTGCTGCTGGCACAGACAGAAATGTGGTTCTGGATCCTGGCGCTGTCGCTCGGCCTGTTCTTCGGTCCGGCCCAGGCGGCCAGCCGCAGCTTCATGGCCCGCCTGGCACCGCCGGATGAGGTCTCGGCGCATTTCGGGCTGTTCGCGCTGTCCGGCCGCATCACCGGGTTTCTCGGCCCCGCGGCGCTGGCCGCGGTCACCACCGCCACCGGCAGCCAGCGCCTGGGCATGGCGACCGTGCTGGTGTTCCTGGTGATCGGCGCCGCCATCCTCGTCACGGTCAAGGAGCGTCGGTGAGCGATTTCGCCTCGCGTCGCGTGAAGGGGCGCTTCGTCAATCTGCACAGCGACGTGGATCACGGCCCGCGCGATGTGTGGCGATGGTATCGGCAGCGCCAGGTGGCGCCGTGGCCAAGCTGGGTGCAGGACCCGCCGCAACCGCCGCCGCCACGCCTGCCCGCCGGCCAGATCGGTGCCACCTTTATCGGCCATGCGAGCTGGCTGGTGCAGATCGGCGGCGTGGCAGTGCTGATCGACCCCGTCTGGTCGCCCCGCGCCAGCCCGCTGCCCTTCGCCGGGCCGAAGCGGGTGCGGGCGCCGGGGCAGAAGCTGGAGGTGCTGCCACGCGTCGATCTGCTGCTGGTCAGCCACAACCACTACGACCATTGCGATCTGGCCACACTCAAGCGCGTGCAGGCGCGCTGGGCGCCGCCCTCGGTGACGTCGCTCGGCACGGGGCGCTTGTTGGCGAAGGCCGGCCTGGACACGCCGCGCGAATGCGATTGGTGGGACAGCGCGGAGGTCGCGGGCCTGCGCGTCACCCATGTGCCGGCGCAGCATTTCTCCGCCCGCACACTCTTCGACCGCAACCGCGCGCTATGGGGCGGCTTCATCATCCAGGCGCCGGATGGCGCGACGGTGTATTTCGCCGGCGATTCCGGCTGGTGCCCGCATTTCACGGAAATCAGCCGGCGCTTTCCCCGCATCGACCTCGCGCTGATGCCGGTCGGCGCCTATGCGCCGCGCTGGTTCATGCAGACGCAGCACATGAACCCGGATGAGGCGGTGCAGGCGCATATCGCCTGTGGCGCGCAGACCAGCCTGGCGATGCATTTCGGCACCTTCTTCCGCCTGACCGATGAGCCGATCGACCAGCCCGCCGCGCTGTTGGAGGCAGCCAAGGCCCGGCACGGCGTGGCACCGGATGCCTTCCGCGTGCCGGGCTTCGGGCAGACGCTGGTCTACCCCGCGGCGTAGAGGTAGGCCGGCATCGGCGTGGTCCTGTCCTCCACGGACTTCACACCGGGCACATTCTCCGCCAGCACGCGCAGCGCCCGCTGCACTTCGGTGCTGCGGCTGAAGCCGTTGATCTCGACCACGCCGTCCTTCACATCGACCAGGGTGTAGAAGGTGTCCGCCCAGGGCTGCTTGCGGATGGCCGCGATCACCGCGGTGCGGATGCGATCATCGGACAGGTCCATCGGCTGCTGCGTCGGCGCCACCAGCGCGCGCAGCAGATCGGCGCGGGAGACGAGGCCGAGCAGCCTTCCATCCTGCACCACCAGCACGCGGCGGATGTTGCGGTCCTCCATCATGTGCGCGACTTCGGCGGCCGGGGTGGTGGGCTCCACGCTGGCGATGTCGGTGCTCATCACATCGGCCGCGGTGGCGCCATGGGTGCGGGCGTAGCGCGCCGCATCCCTCTCGGCGCTGGCGAACAGGCTGCCGAGCCAGGAGGTCGGGTGGTCGGCCTCCCCAGCCAGGCGGCGGATGAGGTCAGCTTCGGTGACAATGCCGAGCAGCTTGCCGCTGCCATCCAGCACCGGCACCGCAGAGATCCCCCGGTCCGCCAGCAGGCGGGCGATGGAGAGGACGGGCGTGGCGGGCGGCACCGTCACCACCTCGGTGGTCATCAGGTCACGGGCGGACAGGCGGGGCATGGCGTGGCTCCTGTGCTTCCATCGGCTGCCGCTGGCGCCGTTCACTGGCGGCTTCTGGTGTACCGATGAGAGGAAGGTTAAGCCGGCCCGCCTGCCGCCACCTTGATGCAGGTCAAATCTGCGCTCTTTCCCATCGGGCGAGGCACCTGTATTCCTGACCGCACAATAAACTAAGGGAGCCTGGAAAGATGACATTCAACATCGGCCGTCGTGCGTTGGCGGCCAGCGCCGCGGCCCTTGCGCTGCCTGGCCTGGCCCGCGCGCAGCCCGCCACGCAGATCGCCATCGCCACCGGCACCACGGGGGGCGTATACTATCCGCTCGGCGGTGCGCTGGCGAACTACATGTCGCGCAGCATTCCCGGCATGTCGGCCACGGTGGAGGTCACTGGCGGCTCCGTCGCCAACCTCCAGCTTCTGGGCGCCAACCGCGTCGGCATGGTGATCAGCCAGGTCGATGCCGCGGTGGACGCGGTGCGTGGCAATGACCGCTTCCGCGGCCGCCCGGTGCCGGTACGCGCCATCGCGGTGCTCTACACCAACCGCATGCAGGTGGTGACCGTGGCCTCCACCGGCATTACCAAGATGGCGGATCTGAAGGGCAAGCGTATCTCCACCGGCGCGCCCGGCTCCGCCACCGAAGTGATGGCGCTGCGGCTGATCGAGGGTGCGGGCCTGCACCGAGACGACGATTTCCGCGCGCGGGAGCGTCTGTCCCCGGCCGAAAGCACCAACGCCATCAAGGATGGCAAGCTGGATGCATATTTCTTCGTCTCCGGCTTCCCGACCAGCGCGATCACGGATCTCGGCGCCTCCCCGGGCGTGCAGCTCGTGCTGATCGACCACCATGAGTTCATCCCCGGGATCGTCGAGAAATACGGCCCGGTCTATTTCCCGGAGGAGATCCCGGCCGGCTCCTATCCAGGCCAGACCACACCCAACAAGCAGATGTCGGTCGCCAACATCGTCGGCGTACGCGAGGACATGGCGGCCGATCTGGTCGGCAAGATCCTCGAGGTGATGTGGGGCAACCGGCAGGATTGGGCGCAGGTCCATTCCGCTGCGCGCGACTTCAAGCTGGAAGGCCAGAAGACGGCCGCCGCGGGCGTGCCGTGGCATCCGGCGGCCGAGACCTTCTGGAAGGGCAAGGGCGCGACGCTGGCCTGAAGGCGCAGCCCGCCTCATTCCGCAGCACGGGGGCGGCCTTCGCGCGCCGCCCCCGCTTTTTTCATGGCCTGATCTTGAGGCGCCTGCCCCCGTGGCAGGGTTGCCGGAGCTGACATCGTGAGCACCCATTCGCCCCTGCCGCCAGAGATCGCGCCCGGCAGCCTCGACGAAGCCACCGCCTCCCGCCTCGAGACCCTGATCGAGGAGGAGGAGGGCGCACAAAATCGCTTCACGGGCATACTGGGCCTTGGTGCCGTGGCCATCGCGCTGGCGATGAGCCTGTTTCACCTGTGGGCGGCGTGGGACATCGTGCCGACGACGACGCTGCGCTTCGTCCATGTCGGCTTCGCGCTCGCCATCGGCTTCACCCTGTTCCCCATCTCGCGTCGTTTCCGGCACCGGCTGATGCCATGGGACTGGGCGCTGGCGGCGGCCGGCATCTACGTGATCTGGTACCTGATCAGCGGCGGCGACGACCTGCAGGACCGCGCCATCTTCCCCGAGCCGATGGACATCGTGGTGGGCTGGATGCTGGTGGCGATGGTGCTGGAAGTGGCGCGCCGCGCCACCGGACCGGTCATGCCCGTCGTCGCCATCTGTTTCCTGCTGTATGGCTTCTTTGGCGACTGGCTGCCCGCGCCGTGGCAGCACCAGGGCTATGATTCGGAGCGGATGATCCCGCATCTGGCGATCGGCCTCGATGGCATCTTCGGCACAGCCGTCGATGTCTCGGCCACGCTGATCATCCTGTTCACCATGTATGGCGCCATTCTCCAGGCCAGCGGCGCGGGCAAGTTCTTCGTCGATTTCTCCTTCGCCGCAACCGGCGGCAAGGCGGCGAGCGCCGGGCGCACCGTGGTGCTGTCATCGTTCCTGCTGGGCGGTCCCTCGGGCTCCGGCGTCGCCACCACCGTCACGCTTGGCACCGTCGCCTGGCCGATGATGAAGAAGGTGGGCTACCGGCCGGATGATGCGGGCGGGTTGCTGGCCGCCGGCGGGCTGGGCGCCATCATCTCACCCCCCGTGCTGGGCGCGGCCGCCTTCCTGATCGCCGAGTATCTCAACATCGGCTATCTCGAAGTCATCAAGATGGCGATCATACCGACCATCCTCTACTACGCCTCGCTGCTGTTCATGGTGGAGTTGGACCAGCGGCGCCTGGCTGCCAGCGGCAATGCGGTGCCGGATGATGCCCTGCAGGTCGAGCCGATCCCGGTGATGCTGCGGAAATACGGTTTCCACTTCTCCTCCCTCATCGCGATCATCGTCTTCATGGTGATGGGCTACTCGCCGACCATGTCGGTGCTCTACGCCATGGGTGTCGCGGTGCTGCTGTCCTTCGTGCGGCCGGAACAGGCGCTGTGGCCGCGCAAGCTGATCGGCGCGCTGGCGGCCGGTGCGGTGCAATCCGTCGGCATCGCGGCCACCTGCGCCAGCGCCGGCATCATCGTCGGCGTCATCACGCTGACGGGCCTCGGGCTGAAATTCTCGGATATCGCGATCCAGGCGGCCGGCGGGTCGCTGGTGATCACGGCCATCTATACCGCGCTGATCGTCTGGGTGGTCGGCCTCGCCGTGCCGGTGACGGCCAGCTACATCATCTGTGCGGTGGTGGCCGCGCCGGCGCTCATCAAGCTCGGCGTGCCGGACTACGCGGCGCATATGTTCGTCTTCTATTACGCGGTGCTGAGCGAGGTCTCCCCGCCCACCGCGCTGTCCCCCTTCGCCGCCGCCGCGATCACCGGCGCGGGGCCGTACCGCACCACCTTCCAGGCCTGGAAATACACCCTGCCCGCCTTCGTCATGCCCTTCGTCTTCGTGACGGACCCGCAGGGCGTGGCGCTGTTGCTGCAATTCCGCGGCGACATGGGCTGGGGCGACGTGGCCTGGCAGTTCATGCTGGCCGTGATCGGCCTCGGCACGCTGGCGATCGCTTGCCAGGGCTTCTTCCGCTACGCCCTGGCGGCGTGGGAGCGCTGGACGCTGGCCGTGGCCGGCGTGCTAATGATGTTCCCGGCGCTGCTGGAGGCGATGCTGCCCGGCCTGGTGCCCTATCCGCATCTGGTCGGCATGGCGCTGGCGGTGGGGCTGCTGTCCTTGCAATGGCGACCCTCCGCACGCACCGCATGAGGCGCCGCCGATCGCTGCTGCCGGTACTGGCCCTGCTGGGCCTGGCCGGCTGCGGGGATACGCCGGTCGGAGCTGTTCTGCGCGGGGCGCCCGGCGCGGTTCAGGCCACCGCACCGGTGGTGAGCGGGCCGGTGGTGAGCGGACCGGTGGTGAGCGGACCGGTGGTGAGCGGACCGGCGCTGCGCGTGACGGGCGCGCGGCGCCCCTTCCTGTTAACGCTGATGCAGGAAAGCGGGGAACGCCGGCTGTGGCGCGCGGAGGGCGGCGCGGCGCTGGCCACGGAAGGACCGCGCATCACCGCCATCGCCGGCCTCGGCCCGGGCCTGGCCGCCACACGGCTGGACCAGCCGGACCCGCTGGCGGATCCCCCCGCGCTGCTGGGGCGCAGCGCCACCACGCGGCGCAGCATCGACCTGCGCGGGGCGGAGGGTGAGGCCGCCGGGCTGCGCTTCGGCGTGGCGCTGTCCTGCCGCCTGACGGCGGTGGCGGAGGGCGCCTGGCTGGTGGTGACCGAATCCTGCACCGGCCCCGACATCGCCTTCGAGAACCGCTTCGAGGCGGAGGCCGCGACGGGCCAGGTGCGGCGCAGCCGGCAATGGGTGGGCGATGCGGTGCTGGTGGTGGAGGCATTGTGAGGCTGGCGCTGGCCCTGCTGCTGCCGGGCCTGTTGCTGCCAGTTGGCCCCGCCGCCGCGCAGGCATTCGCAACGCGTGACTGGAACGCCGAGAAATGTGCCCGCTACACCGCCCTGTGGCCCCAGGCGCTGGCGATGTTCGGGCGGGAGGGGCTGGGCGCCGAATTCCTCGACCGCCACGCTGCCTTCCTCGCCTCCGGCTGCCGCGCCCGTGTCGAGGTCTGCCCGCGCTCGGTGCAGGAATTGGCGCTGGCGGATGCGATGACCATCGCCGCGATGAATGCCGGCACCGCCAGCAGTTTCGTTCCGTTCCGGTGCAGCTGATTCAGCGCCAGCCAAGGCCGGCGTGGCGCATGCGCCGCACCACATAGGTAAGCCAGACAAGCTGCACCGCCAGCGCCGGCAGCACCACCAGCGGCTTGGCGGAGGGCGTCATGGCCAGGAAGGCCAGCGCCAGCACGCCATGAAAAATCGCAAAACCCCAATGGCTGGCCGCCACGGCGCGGGTCGGCATGCCGCTGCGTTGGGCCAGTTGATACAAATGAGTGCGGTGGCCCTCGGCCAGCCTTTCGCCCATCACCGCGCGGCGGGCCAAGGTGAAGCCGGAATCGAACAGCAGGCCGAACAGCAGCAGCGGCACGATCAGGAAGGACACCTGCTGGCCATCGAAGCGCGCCGCGGCGACGGCCAGGGTGGCAAACATGAAGCCGGCGAACTGGCTGCCGACATCGCCCATGAAGATGCGCGCCGGGTGCAGGTTGAAGGGCAGGAAGCCCGCGAAACCCGCCGCCAGGAACAATGCCGCGGCATAGACGAACCAGCCGCCTTGCAGGGCAGCCACCAGCGCCAGCCCCAACCCCGCCAGCAGCAGCGTGCCGCCGACCAGCCCGTCCAGCCCGTCCATGAAGTTCACCGCATTGGTGCAGCCGACGATCCAGACCAGCGTCAGCACCACGCCGACCACACCCAGATCCGTCACGCCGATCCAGGGCAAGGCGAGGCGGGAGACGACCAGCCCGCTGCCCACCACCACCAGCGCCGCACCACATTGCGCCGCCAGCCGCAGCCGGGCCGAGAGGTTCCACACATCATCGGCCAGCGCCACCGCCGCGATCGCCACCGCTGCCAGGATCACGCCGAGGAACTGCATATCCGCGATGCGGGCGAAGCGCGCGGTCAGGAACAGCACGAGCATGCCCGCGACGAAGGCCAGCACCACGCCCAGCCCACCGCCGCGCGGGGTCGGGTTGCTGTGGGCGCTGCGGGCGTTCGGATGGTCGAGGATCGGGAAGGCGATCATCAGCCGCACCACGGCGGCCGAGAGCAGGGCGAGCCCGGTGGCGTAGGCCAGATGCTCGATCAGGGCATGGAATTGCATTGGTTCAGGGGGTAAGCCGCGCGGGCTCCTGGCTGGCATAGACATCGCCGGAATTGGCGGCGTGGGGCAGCGCCGCAATCCAGTGCGTCATGGCTTCGGCGGATAGCGGCGCGGGATGGGTGAATGCCATGCCCTCGCCCAGGCAGGCGTTGAAGTGCCGGTAGCCGAGGGCCGAAAGCCGTTCCAGGCAAATTCGGGCAATATCCCGCTGGATGGTGGTGAATTCGAAGGACAGGCTGCGCGGGGCGCGGGACAGGCCGGAGAGTGCGACCGCCTCATAGCCCTCGACGTCGATCTTGAGGAAATCAGGCGCGCCGTGCTCGGCGGCGAGTGCGTCCAGCGTGGTGACGGGCAGGGTCAGCTCCGTGTCCCAGACCTGGCCCTCCCAGCCCTCCGCCCCGGCAGCCGCGGCGATGAAATCGGCCGACGCGCTGGCGACCGTGGGGTTTTGCGAGTTCACGCGCAGGGTGGCGGTGCCGGGCTCCGCGCCGACCAGGGTGGAGACCAGGGTGAAGCCGGGGGTGCGGCCGTGCAGCAGGCGGATCAGGCGGGCCAGGCGCGGCTGCGGCTCCACCGCCAAGGCGCGGGCGCCGAGGCGGAGGAAGCTGGCGCTGCGATCGCCGACATGGCTGCCGACATCGAAGCCCAGCTCGCCGGGGCCGAGGAAGCGGGCGTGGAAGGCATCCAGCGCGGCGGCGCAGCCCGGGCCGTAATAGGTGCGGAGCGAGTGGCAGATGGCGGCGGTGGTGGTCACGCGAAAATCACCGCGGTGCCGCCGGCCTGTTCGGGTGGCACCATGACGCCATCCGGTGCTTCCCGCGTCGGCAGGCCGGCCAGTACAGCGCGGGCGGCTTGGCCCTGGTCTCTGGTGCGGATCACCAGGCCGGCGATGAAGGGCAGCGTCGGCGCGGTGACGCTGGGCAGCACCTGGCCGAGCGCGGCTTCCGGCAGGATGCGGAGATGCGTCGGCAGGGCCGGCGAGAACGGCCCCGCCCCGCCGGCGGCGCCCGGCAGGGTCAGCACGAAGCCGGCCAAGGGGTCCGGCCGCGCCGGCTGACCGGTGAGCTGCGACAGGCGCGCGGTGGTGGCGGCCGGGTCGGCGACGGCCAGGATGGCGGTCTCCAGTGAGACCGCGCCGTTGCGATGCGCCATCCAGCGGCGGTCCCAGACCAGCTCGGGCGTCAAATGCTGGATCAGCTGCATGCGGCCCTCCGGCGCATCCGGGAAGGGCAGCCGGGCGAAGCGGGCGATCGGGCCGCCTTCCTCCACCGGGCGCTGCAGCCAGGACACGCCGGGGATGGGCAGGCCGCCGCGGCGCAGGCGTTCGAGGTTGCCCTCCGCATCCTGGATGCCGAAGGCCAGGATATGCGCGCCGGTGTAGCGGGCCAGGAAGCCGTCCAGCCCGTTCGCGAACAGGTTTGGGTCCACGAGGCCGAGCAGCTCGACATAGCCGTGTTCCAGGAAGGCGCAGCGATTGCCGGTGCCATAGGCCTCCACCGGGCCGTCCGGGGTGCGCTTGCCGGATTGGCGGGCGAAGGGGGACAGGGCGAAGCCCATGCGCTCCCAGGCCGCGGTCAGCGCCGGCAGGTTGGCGGTGCAGAGGCCGGCATGGTCGAGGGTGGTGGCGACGCTCACAGGGCGGGGCTTTCGTATTTCGGCAGCAGCCAGTCCGCGGGCTCGGCGGCGGCTTCGCGGTACCAGCGATCGACCAGCGGGTGGGCGCGGACGGCGTCGCAATAGGCTTGGCTGAGTGGCGTGATGTCCGGCTTCCAGGTCAGGAAGCGGGCGACGACGGGGGCGTACATGGCGTCCACCAGGCCGAAATCGCTGCCCATCAGGAAGGGGCCGCCGTAGAGGCCGAGCGCCTCGGCCCAGATCGCCTCGATCCGGGCGATGTCGGCCAGGCTGTCCGGGTTGCGGCCGTGGCCGGCGAAGTCGCGGCCGAGATTCATCGGCATGGCCATCCGCAGGCCCCGGAAGCCGGCGTGCATTTCGGAGGCGATGGAGCGGGCATGGGCGCGGGCGGTGCGGTCGCGCGGCCAGAGGTTCGCCTTGAATTCCGCGCAGTATTCCGCGATCGCCAGGCTTTCCCAGACCCGGGCGCCGCGATGTTCGAGGTAGGGCACCAGGGCGTTGGGGGAGACGGCCTTGATCGCCTGGGTGCCACCGCCGCCGGCGAGGGGAATCATCACCTCCTCCACGTCGAGCTGCGCCAGATGCACCATCAGCCAGCCGCGCAGACTCCAGGAGGAGTAGCGCTTGGTTCCGATCACCAGCCTGCCTTCGGCCATATCCTGTGTGCCCCTCTGCCGCCGGCCTTCTGCCGTGGCCGCAAATTGGCACGAAGGCGGGGCGGCGTCGAACGCCACCGTTGCGCCTTCCGGGGAGGCGCCCGCAGGGCTATGGAGGCGGGATGGCGGCATCGGCGCGGGATCGAATTCTCCTCAATCTGGGGCTGGACGCGCTGGTGGCGGCACTCGCCCTGCCGGCGGCGGTGTGGCTCGCCGTGCCGGGAAGCTGGCCGCCGGGGCTGTGGTGGCTCGGCGCGGTGCCGGGGGCGGTGGCGGGACTGCTGCTGGCCGGGCTGCCGCTGCGGCTGCCGCAACAATATTGGCGCTTCGCCTCCCTGCCCGAATTGCTGGCGAGTTCAGGCGCGGCGGTGGGTGGCGCGGTGCTGTTCTGGATGGGGCTGTACCTGATCGACGCCTGGCACCCGCAGAACATCGGGTTTCCGGTGATCCACGCGCTGGTGCTGGCGGCGCTGCTGGCCGCGCCGCGGATTGCCGCACGGTTGCAGCATGCCGGCCGCGCCGGGCCGCTGAGCGAGACGCCGGCGCAGCCGGCCCTGCTGGTGGGGGCGGGGGAAGGGGCGGATCTCTTCATCCGCGCGCTCGCCCAGGAACGCAGCCCGGCCTACCGGGTGGTGGGGATTTTGTCGCAGCGGGCGCGGCAGCTCGGCCGGCGCATCCATGGGCTGCCGATCCTGGGCACGGCGGATGATGCGGCGACCGTGCTGGATGCGCTGCGGGAGGATGGGCGGCTGCCGGCGCAGATCATCCTGGCGACGCCCGATCTGCAGGGCGCGGCGCTGCAACGGCTGCTGGATGCGGCGGACCGGCACGGCGTGCCGGTGAAGCGCGCGCCGCGCGTGACGGCGCTCGGCCCGGCCAGCCGCCGGCCGGGGGAACGGGCGGAGCCGGAACAGCGCGTGCGGCTGCGTCCGGTGGAGATCGAAGACCTGCTGGACCGCCCGCAGGTGCCGCTGGACCGGGAGGGGATGGCCCGGCTGGTGCAGGGCAAGCGCGTGCTGGTGACGGGGGCGGGCGGGACCATCGGCGGGGAGCTGGCGCGGCAGGTGGCGGCGCTGGGGCCGGCGAGCCTGACGCTGCTCGATCACGGCGAATACGTGCTTTACGAAATCGACCTGGAACTGCGGGAGCGGCACCCGGATGTGCCGCGCCGGGCCGTGCTGGCCGATGTGCGGGATGCGGAGCGGATCGGGCGGTTGTTCGGCGAGATCAGGCCGGAGCTGGTGTTCCACGCGGCGGCGCTGAAGCATGTGCCGATGGTCGAGAATGACCCGATGGAGGGACTGCTGACCAATGCCGCCGGCACCCGGGTGGTGGCGGATGCGGCTCGGGCGGCGGGGTGTTCGCTGATGGTGTTCATCTCGACCGACAAGGCGGTGAATCCGACCAGCGTGATGGGGGCGTCGAAGCGGCTGGCGGAAATGTACTGCCAGGCGCTGGACCGGACGGCGCGGGCGACAGGGACGGGCATGCGGCTGGTGACGGTGCGGTTCGGCAATGTGCTGGGCTCCACCGGGTCCGTGGTGCCGCTGTTCCGCCGGCAGCTGGAACGCGGCGGGCCGCTGACCGTGACCCACCCGGATATGCGCCGCTACTTCATGACCGTACGCGAGGCGGTGGGGCTGGTGCTGCAGGCGAGCGTGGTGGGCGCCACCGACCGCGCCGATCAGCCGAAGGAGCTGCGCGAGGGCGGCATCTTCGTGCTGGACATGGGCGAGCCGGTGAAGATCGTGGACCTCGCGCGGCGCATGATCCGCCTGGCGGGGCTGCGGCCGGAGGAGGATGTGGAAATCCGCTTCACGGGGCTGCGGCCGGGCGAGAAGCTGTTCGAGGAACTGTTCCACGGGCAGGAGCCGCCGCAGCCGACGAATTTTGCGGGGCTGCTGGTGGCGGTGCCGCGGACGAATGATGCGGTGGTGATGGGCCAGGCGATCGACGAGATCGCGGCGCTGGCCGGGGCGGGGGATGGCAAGGCCGCGCTGGCTCGGCTGGGGGCGCTGGTGCCGGAGTTTGCGCATGAGGATGGGACGGGCGGGGGTTAGGCCCCGCGCGGTTCAGAAATGGGCGCGGGGTGGCGTGCGGCCGGCGGCCTTGGCGCGCTGCTCGATGCGGCGCAGGAGTTCGCGCTTCTCGGGCGTGCGGTTGGCGCCCTGGTTGCGAAGCGCCTCGGTGGAGGCCGGCGTATCGGTCAGGCCGAGCTCGGCCTTGCGCGCCTCAATCCTCGTCTGCAACTCGGCCAGCGTGAGCTTGACCATGGGGCGGCTCCTCGTCCGGCGTGAGAAGCGCGAAATCGCCGCCTTCCTCCGCCACGCGCTTCTGGAGATAGGCGAGGTCCAGGCTGGGTGCGAGTCGAAACAGCGCGCGGGCCTGGAGCAGGCGGGAGGGGTCGGTTGGTGGGGCCAGGGCGGCCTGGGCCAGGCGGTCCGCGATCAGGTCCTCAAAGGCCGGGAGTGCGATGGCGGCGCCATCGGGCGTGATCGCCAGCAGCAGGATGCGACCCGGGTCGCTGGCGCCGTCGAACAGCCGACCGGAAACGTGCTGGAAGCCGTATTCGGGGTGGCTTGGGTGGTAGTAGCCGACCAGCAGATGGCCGTGCCGATCTTCTCGGCGAAAGCCGCAACCGCGTAACGCGGCATCGAGCGCCGCGTCGTCGGCAGCGACAAGGTCGAAGTCGCCCGACATGAAGGCGCCGGCGGTGTAGATGGCCGTGGCTGCGCCGCCGACGAGGACCGCAACATGTCCCGTTGCACGTCGATAGGCCTCGCAGGCTTCGGCCAGCGTCGCCAGCGTCTCGATATAGGATTTCGGCAGCGCCACCGTTGATGTCCCTTGATTGGCACGAACCTAACATTCCGCGCTGCGCACCGGCCGCCCCATGTGGCGGAGTCCCGAAAAAAGGAGGGGGCGCGGGGGAGTTCACTCCCCCGTCTTGCTGCCGCGTGTTACGCACCGCCCCATGATCGATTTCCCTGCCGGCTTCAAAGCCCCCTTCGTCCGTCCTTCCGGCCGCGTGGCCGATGTGATGCGGGACGTCACCTTCACCCCCGGGGCCTCGCGC
The DNA here is from genome assembly GCF_051433165.1 of Falsiroseomonas sp. E2-1-a4. NCBI lineage: Bacteria > Pseudomonadati > Pseudomonadota > Alphaproteobacteria > Acetobacterales > Roseomonadaceae > Falsiroseomonas > Falsiroseomonas sp. E2-1-a4. The sequence goes on from NZ_JBHMFS010000001.1 coordinate 178,092, forward strand.
CATGCAGAGGGGTCTTGCCTCATCCGGTTCGGGCTGACGGAGGTGCTGTGCACGGCCAGCATCGAAAGTCGCGTGCCGCCCTTCCTGCGCAATACGGGCCAGGGCTGGGTGACGGCGGAGTACGGCATGCTGCCGCGCGCCACGCATACGCGGAGTGACCGCGAGGCGGCGAAGGGCAAGCAGTCCGGCCGGACGCAGGAGATCCAGCGGCTGATCGGGCGGTCCTTGCGCGCCGTGACGGATTTGAAGGCGATGGGGGAGATGTCCATCACCCTCGATTGCGATGTGCTGACGGCGGATGGCGGCACGCGTTGTGCGGCGATCACCGGCGCGTGGGTGGCGCTGCACCTGGCCTTCCAGCATTGCATCAAGGCCAACATCCTGAAGGCGGTTCCGCTGCGGGATCATGTGGCGGCGATTTCCTGCGGCATCTGGCAGAACACGCCGGTGCTCGATCTCGACTATGCCGAGGACAGCAAGGCGGAGACGGACGGCAATTTCGTGATGACCGGCTCGGGCGGCGTGGTGGAGGTGCAGGCCACCGCCGAGGGCGCGCCGTTCAGCGAGGATGAGCTGCTGAAGCTGATGGCGCTGGCCCGCGCCGGCACGGGCAAGTTGTTCGAGATGCAGAAGGTGGCGATCCGCGGATGATTTTGCGGCGGCGGCTGACGGAGACCCGGATCGTGCTGGCCTCGCACAATGCGGGGAAGGTGCGGGAGAACGCGGCGTTGCTGGCGCCGCATGGCATTACGATCGTCAGCGCCAAGGAGCTCGGCCTGCCGGAGCCGGCGGAGACGGAGGACAGCTTCCTCGGCAATGCCAGCATCAAGGCGCTGGCGGCGGCGCGGGCTTCCGGGATGGTGGCGCTGGCGGATGACAGCGGGTTTTCCGTGACGGCGCTGGATGGTGCGCCGGGTGTGCGGACCGCGGATTGGGCGGAGACGCCGGCCGGGCGCGACTACGGCATGGCCATGGGCAAGGTCGAGAAACTGGCGCGGCATGCGGCGGATCGGCGGGCCTGGTTCTCCTGCGCGCTGGTGCTCGCCTGGCCGGATGGGCATACGGAAGGCTTCCTGGGGGAGGCGCATGGCGCCTGGGTCTGGCCGCCGCGCGGGGCCAACGGCTTTGGGTATGACCCGATGTTCGTGCCAAATGGCGGGGTAGAAACGTTTGGCGAAATGACGGCGGAGGCGAAGCACGCCATCAGCCACCGGGCCGCCGCCTTCCGGCTGCTGGCGGAGGCCTGCCTGCCGCCGCCCGGCTGATCAGGCGTCCTTTGCAAGACCTGCGATGGCATCGCGATAGGTCGCGTCGAACAGCGCATCCAGCCCTGCATTCGCGCCCTTCAGCCCGGCCGCGACACGCCCGGCCCAGCCGACATACTCGACCCGCCGGGCATGGTCCCAGCCGGAAGGCGGGCTGGCGGTGATGGCGCGGAGGTTGGAGATCTTGTCCGCCAGCTTCAGCATCTTGGCCGCCGGCGTGCAGCCGCGCGCATGGCGCACCTGCTGGGCCTTGCGGGCTTCCTTGGGCAGGGATTTGTCGTCCGTCGCTTCCGCCACCAGCCCCGCGACCTCGGCGCCGAACTCGGCCACCAGGCGGTCATGGGTGATGGGGTCGGGGTCTTCGTCGCTGTCCTCCACCGTGTCGTGCAGTAGGGCGGCGAGGACCGCATCCTCCGGCGCGCCATGCTCCGCCAGGATCTGCGCCACTTCGAGGACGTGGTTCACATAGGGCTCGGCGGCGGCGCCCTTGCGGCGGTGGCCGGCATGGACGCGGGCGGCGAAGACGGCGGCGCGCATCAGGCGGGCGGACGGGGAGGTTCCGGTTTCCATGGCGTCCTTCGGTGGGGCGGTGCCCGACGGGGCGTCTCTATCATCGCGCCGCGCTGATTGCAGTAGCGGGCGGGCGCCCCGCGCGGCATGGTTTCGCTGTTTCGGTGCCGCGATGGATGGGGACATGCCCAACGACAATCCCGACCCGCAGCGCCTGCCGCCCGGCCTGCCGCACATCAGGGAAGGGCTGGACGAGGCGGCGCTGGAGGTGGCGCTGCTCGCCGCGGAGGCTGCGGCGGCGCAGGGCCGACTCGACCCGGAGGCCGAGCTGAAGGCGCTCGGCGACGCGGCCAATGAGGCGGCGAAGCGCGAGGCGGCGCAGTGGTTCTTCTTCGTCACGGTGATGCTCACCCTGGCGGCGCTGATCGGCTCCACCACCCACCGCATGATGCTGCTTCAGGAACCCGTCAGGGTGCCGCTGCTGTCGGTGGAGCTGCCGCTGCTGGGCTTCTACTGGGCGGCGCCGGCCATCTTCGTGGTGCTGCATTTCTACCTGCTGGCCCAGGTGCAGCTGATGGCCGGCAAGGTGCGCGCCTTCCTTGACGCGGCGGAAGCGAGCGGCGATGTGGCCGCGCTGCGCGGCCGTGCCTGGCGCCTCGATCCCTTCTCGGTGGCGCAGGCGCTGGCGGCGCAGCGGCTCGATCAGCGCGCCCTGGCGGTGCGGCTGATGGTCTGGGGAAGCCTGGCGGTGGCGCCGCTGGCGCTGCTGGTCTTCGCGCTGCTGCGCTTCCTGCCCTATCACGACCAGCCCCTGGCGCTGTGGCACTGCGCGCTGATCATCCTGGACGCCGCGCTCATCGTGCTGCTCTGGCCGATGCGGGCGACGGACGCGCCGGCGGCGGCTATCCCAGCGAGGTTTACCCGGGAGTGGTGGGCCGCGGTGACGGCGGAACCCTGGATTCGCTGCTGGCCGGCATCCCGCCGCGCGCACCTCCGGCCCCGCGGCGCGGCGCGTCTCGCCAGCGTGGCCGCAATCGGTGCGACCGGGCTGGTCGTCTGGCTGCAGCCGATGGTTCCGCTGCGGCTGCAGGGCGAGGTGCTAATCGGCAGCGCCGATCTCCAGGCGCTGCGGGCTGATGAGGCGAAAGCGCTCGCGACGATCAGGCGGACCATCGTGCTGGCCGGCCGCGACCTCCGCGGCGCTGACCTGACTTCGGTCGATCTTCGTCGCGCAGACCTGGGCGGGGCGCAGCTGCAGGGAGCCACGCTCCTCCAGGCGCAGCTGCAGGGCGTCTCGTTCGGCGGGGCGCAGCTGCAGGGCGCTGTGCTGGGCTTGGCGCAGCTGCAGGGCGCCTCGTTCCACAGGACGCAGCTGGAGGGCGCCTCGCTCGCTGGGGCGGAGCTGCAGGGCGCCTGGCTCGAAGAGGCGCAGCTGACGGGCGCCTCGCTGGGCATGGCGCAGCTGCAGGGCGCCTCGCTCGGTGGGGCGCAGCTGCAGGGCGCCTCGCTCGACTGGGCGCAGCTTCAGGGCGCCTGGCTCGACGGGGCACAGCTGCAGGGCGCTTGGCTCGACGGGGCACAGCTGCAGGGCGCCTCGCTCGACGGGGCCCAACTGCAGGGCGCGTGGCTCGGCGGGGCGCAGCTGCAGGGCGCCTCGCTCGACGGGGCCCAGCTGCAGGGGGCTTGGCTCGGCGGGGCGCAGCTACAGGGCGCCTCGCTCGACGGGGCCCAGCTCGAAGCGGCCTCGCTCGACGCATCGCGGATATGGCGACTGCGCGCCGCCGGCGCCGAGATAGCGCAGACTTCTCTGCTGGAGCTCGATGAGCGCGCCCGGCCGCCATGTTGCGAGGCCCTTGAGAACGACCGTGAGGAATGCGCGCGGGATCGTAGCTGGCCGGATCGGACCCGGTCCTGGGTTGCCGTCATTCCGTCCGGACTCTACCGAACCGAGGCGGAAGGGCGGCTTCAGGTGCTGGTGGATGCTGGGGAGCCGGAGGGCGTAATCACCGCCTCTGCCTGGCGCGCGCGGACTCCACCCGACTCGGCGCAGCTTGCCGATCGCCTTGGCTCCCTGGCCTGCGAAGCCGAATGGGCGCCCCATGTCGCCCGGGGAATCCTCCGGCAGCTCGGGGACCGCCGGGACAGCCTCGGCCCTGGTCGCGCCGAGCTCGCAGCGCGCATTGCCGGCCCCGATTGTGCCGGCGCCCGTGGCCTGAGTGACGACGAACGCGCGGACCTCGCACGCATCGCCGCCAGCCAAGATTAGGTGTTCATGGCGTCGAAGAAGTCCTGGTTGGTCTTGCTGTACTTCAGCTTGTCCAGCAGGAACTCCATCGAGTCCTGGGTGCCCATCGGGTTCAGGATGCGGCGCAGGACCCACATCTTGGACAGCGTCGCGCGATCCACCAGCAGTTCTTCCTTGCGGGTGCCCGACTTGGTGATGTCGATCGCCGGGAAGGTGCGCTTGTCGGAGAGCTTGCGGTCCAGGATCAGCTCGGAATTGCCCGTGCCCTTGAACTCCTCGAAGATCACCTCGTCCATGCGGCTGCCGGTGTCGATCAGCGCGGTGGCGATGATGGTGAGGCTGCCGCCTTCCTCGATGTTGCGCGCGGCGCCGAAGAAGCGCTTCGGGCGTTGCAGCGCATTGGCGTCCACGCCGCCTGTCAGCACCTTGCCGGATGACGGCACGACGGAGTTGTAGGCGCGGCCGAGGCGCGTGATGCTGTCCAGCAGGATCACCACATCCCGCTTGTGCTCGACCAGGCGCTTCGCCTTCTCCAGCACCATTTCCGTGACCTGCACGTGGCGCGTCGCCGGCTCGTCGAAGGTCGAGGCCACGACTTCGCCGCGCACGGTGCGGGCCATGTCGGTCACTTCCTCCGGCCGCTCATCGATCAGCAGCACGATGAGGAAGACATCGGGGTGGTTCGCGGTGATCGACTTGGCGATGTTCTGCAGCATCACCGTCTTGCCGGTGCGCGGCGGTGCCACGACCAGGGCGCGCTGGCCCATGCCGATCGGGGCCACCAGGTCGATGATGCGGTGGGTGTAGTCCTTGGTCGGGCCCTTGGCCTGGGCCTCGGCCTCCGCATTCTCCATCTTCAGGCGCCGCGTCGGGTACAGCGGCGTGAGGTTGTCGAAGTTGATGCGGTGCTTGAGCGCCTCGGGGGGCTCGAAATTGATGGTGTCGACCTTGAGCAGGGCGAAGTAGCGCTCGCCATCCTTCGGCGCGCGGATCTGGCCTTCCACCGTATCGCCGGTGCGCAGCCCGAAGCGCCGCACCTGGGCGGGGGAGACGTAGATGTCGTCGGGGCCGGGCAGGAAGTTGGCTTGCGGGCTGCGCAGGAAGCCGAAGCCATCCGGCAGGATTTCCAGCGTGCCGTCGCCGTAGATAGCCTGCTCATTCTCCGCCAGGGTCTTCAGGATCGCGAACATGATGTCCTGCTTGCGCAGCGACGACGCGTTCTCGATCTGCAGGGATTCTGCGAAGGCGAGGAGATCGGCCGGTGACTTGGCCTTGAGTTCGGAGAGATGCATGTGCGGACGCGTCCGTCGTGCGCGAGGAAGGGGAAACGGGCGGACCTGGAGTCTCGGTCTGGGCCTTGTCCAGCTTCGCCAAAGGCAAAGGCCGGATGCCGGGGGCCATTCCCGCGCCGCGATCCCGTTGCAGGGCAAGGTTGCGGCGACCAGGAGAGGTCTTGAGGAGAGGAGGGATCAGCGACGCCGCAGGACGCGACGCTTGGCCGATTGTCGGAACGACCCGGCAAACCTATGGGGCGCGGGACGAGCCGTCAATCGGGACATGGCGGGTTTTCAGGGGCTTTGCAAGGCCTTCATCGGCGCCCGGCTTAGAAGGGCTTCACGATCACCATGATGACGATGACGATCATCAGCACCGTCGGCACCTCGTTCCAATAGCGCCAGGCGCGCTCAGTGCGCGGGCGGCCATCGGCCTCGAAGCGCTTGCGGGCGGCGCCGAGCATGCCGTGGAAGCCGGACATCAGCACCACTGCGGTCAACTTCAGGTGCCACCAGCCGGCGGTCCAATCAACCACGCCCGGGGTCAGGATTAACGCCAGGCCGAGCACCCACGTGGCGATCATGGCCGGGTTCATGATGGCCTTCAGCAGCCGCCGTTCCATCACCTTGAACAGCTCGGACCGCGCATCGCCGACCGGAACCTGGAAATGGTAGATGTATAGCCGCGGCAGGTAGAATAGCCCCGCCATCCAGGCCATCACCGCAATCAGATGCAGCGACTTGGTCCAGAGGTACAGCGGCGCCAGGAAGTCCAGCGTCATGCCGCGGCCTCCGCCGGCAGGCCGAGCAGGGCTGGCAGCTCCGTCATGCTGTGGAAGGGCTCGGCGCCGACGCCGCGCAGGGCGGCCGGGTCCGTCGCATGGGTGAAGCCGAGCACGCGGCAGCCGGCGGCGCGGCCGGCGCGGCTGCCGGTGACACTGTCCTCCACCACCACGCAGTGATGCGGGTCGGCGCCGCAGGATTCGGCGGCCGCGCGGTACATGTCCGGCGCCGGCTTCGGCATCGCCACATCGTCGTAGGAGAAGGTGCGGCCCCGGAAGGTCTCCGTCAGGCCCAGGCCGTGCAGCTTGGTCATCAGCTCAGCGCGGGAGGAATTGCTGGCTACCGCCACCGGGATGCCGGCGGCGACGATCACGCGCAGCGCCTCCAGCGCGCCGGGGATCGGTACCACCTCCTCCCGCAACGCACGCAGCACGCGGGCGACGACGCCTTCGACGAAATCGCCGGGCACCGAATCCGGGCCGAGGCGGGCCTCCACCAGCGGGACGATGTTGCGCCAGGACAGGCCGATGAAGCGGCGCTCCGCCTCCGCCGCGTCCATTTCCCAGCCGAGTGCGGAGATTTCCTCGGCGATGATCCGGTTGTGCAGCGCCTCGCTATCCGCCAGCACGCCGTCGCAATCGAACAGCACGGCCGCCGGGCGCCGCGGGGCGCTCATGCCGCGGTGCGGGCGCGGGCGGTGCGTTCCACCGGGATGCCTGGCATCGCCTCCAGCCGCCCGATCAGGGCCGCGTGCGGGCAGTCCTTGTGGTTCTTCGGGCATTGCCGGGGGCCGGCGAAGGAACACAGCGTGCGGTTGCTGGTGCGGCCGTGGCGGACCAGGTCGGCCAGCGCCTGGATGAAGCCCGGGTGGCTGTTCTGCGCGGGGGAACGGAAATAGCCGGGAACGTGGAGCTTTTCCGCCTCCTCCCGGTATTCCACATCCAGCTCCACCAGCGTCTCCGAATGTTCGGAGGTGAAGGCGATGGGCACCACCAGCACCGCCACCTTGTCGTGGCCCGCGCGCTCCAGCTCATCCTCGGTGGAGGGGCCGATCCATTTCTGCGGCGTGACGCGGGACTGGAAGCAGACGACGTGGTCCAGATCGGGCAGGTCCAGCCGCGCCACCACGCCGGCCACGGTCTGTTCGACCTGCCACTGATAGGGGTCGCCCGCCTTCACGATGCTCTCGGGCAGGCCATGGGCGCTGAACAGCACGCGCAGCGGGATCGCCGGGTCCAGCTCCGCCCGCGCCTTGTCCCAGGCGCCGCGCACGATCTCGGCGGTGGAGCTGGCGAAGCCGGGGTGGGAGTGGAAGCAGCAGATGGTGGTGGTCGGCACCTCCAGCTTCGCCCGCGCGGCGGCCTTGATCCAGGCGAGCGCGCTGCTGCCGGTGGTGGTGGTGGAATACTGCGGATACAGCGGCAGCAGGATGACCTCGTCCGGCCCCCAGGCCTTCACCGCGGCGGCCGTCTCGTCGCTCATCGGGTGCCAGTAGCGCATGGCGGTGAAGCACTTCACCTCCTCCGCCCCATCCTTGTTGAGCAGGGCTTCCAGCGCCACGCCCTGCTCGATGGTCAGTTCCAGCAGCGGGGATTTGCCGCCGAGGATGGCGTAGTTCTCGGTCGCCGGCTTGGTGCGCCGCCAGGCGATCAGCCGGCCGAGCCAGGGACGCACGAAGCCCGGCACGCGCAGGATGGCGGGGTCCGTGAACAGGTTGACCAGGAAGGGCCGGACGCTCTCCGGCGCATCAGGTCCGCCGAGGTTGAGCAGCACCACAGCCAGCCGCTTCCGGCTGGCCGAGGCGACGGGTGCGGGCACGGTCTGGGCGGGAAGGTCCATCACCGTCCGGACATGCCACGTCACGCCCCAGGGTCAAGGGGAAGCCGATGATGATGCGTCCCTGTTGCGCCGAATTCCCCCGCGTCGATCGAGCCGGCCTATCGCATGACGGCCCGGCGCGCGCCCATCAGGGTCTGCGCGACCTGCCCCTGAAGCCGGGAAAGCTCCTCGGCGAGTGGGCGGTGCACCTGGCGGCGGCCATGCAGCGGGGTCAGTTCCAGCAGGCCATTGGCGCAGTAGCGATCATCGTCCCAGCCGTGATGGGAGATCACGGGATAGAGGCAGACCCCATGCACCGGTACGCCCGCAGCGGCCGCGGCCAGCGTCTCCTCCGTCACGTAGCGCAGCCAGGCGGGGCGGGGGGCGCCCTCGATGCTGGTCTCGGCGATGAACAGGGGGCGGGGCGCGTAGCGGGCGGCGGCTTCGGCCAGCAGGTCGCGAAAGGGGCGGTAGCGGACGGAATCGAAAACGCTCAGCGGCTCGCCATCGTGCAGCCACTGGTTGTTCCAGTAGTAGTTCACGCCGATCACATCCAGCAGATCCTCCGCCCCGCCCAGCTCCGGCGCCTCCCGCCCCGCCACCATGTCCCAGGCCTGCCATTGACTGGCCGTATGGGCCTGCACCGCCGCCGCCTCCCGGGCATGGCGCGGGACGATGTTGATCAGCGGGTCGATGCAGGCGAAGCGGGCGCCGGGCGCGACCTCTCGCACGGCCCGGGTCGCCGCGATGGCGGCCCGCACCAGGTTGCGCTTCAGCTCCATCCCCCGCCCCGTGGCGTGGGGCGAGGAGCGCGCCTTTTCGCCGCCGGCGAAAGCGACGAAGGACATTTCGTTCACCGGGCAGACGAAGGGCGGGCGGCCGGTTTCCTCGACATGCAGCCGCGCGAAGGCGGCGGCAAAGGCGGCGAAGCGATCGACGAAGGCCGGGCTGAAGACATCCAGGTCATCGGGCCAGCCGTAATGGCACAGATCCCAGATCACCTGCGTCCGCACCGCCTCCGCCGCGCGCAGCATCGGCAGCAGGGAGGTCCAGTCATACTGGCCGGGCGTGGTCTCGATCAGATGCCAGCGCAGCCCGTCCCGCGCCGTGCGGATGCCATGTTCGGCAAGCTGGCTGTAATCCTCCAGCGCCAGCAGGTCGTGGCGGGTGGCCGCGATCATATCCAGGCGGCGGCGCGACATGTTGCGATGCGATGAGCACTCGAAGCCGGCGATGAAGAAGGACTGGAACAGGGGAGGCTGGGGGGTCAAGCGCGGCTCCATCGAAAGGCACCGGAGTCTGGCACCGGCATCGCAGCAACGCCGGAGCGCCGAAAAAGTCGCCGCTCCCTTATGGCCGCCCCTCCGGCTGCCCTTCCGCCGGCAGCCAGACCTGGAAGCTGGAGCCGACGCCCTCCTCGCTTTCGATCCGCAGCTGGCCGCGGTGGCGGTTGACGATGTGCTTGACGATAGCCAGCCCCAGGCCGGTGCCGCCGGCATGGCGGCCACGGCCCCGGTCCACCCGGTAGAAGCGTTCCGTCAGCCGCGGCAAATGCTGGCGGGGGATGCCCGGCCCGTCATCTGCCACGGACAGGACGAGGCCGGGCCGAGCCGGCCAGCGGGGGGCTGCATTGGCTTCCGCCCGCGCCAGGGACAGCCGGATGGTGCCGCCTTCCCGGCCGTAGCGGCAGGCATTCTCCAGAAGGTTCCGCAGCACCTGGGCCAACTGGCCCGCATCGGCCGGCTCGGCGATCAGCCCGGCCGGCACGTCCAGCGCCACCCGGGCGTTGCGGCCGGCCAGGACCGGGGCCATCGCCTCCACCTCCGCGGCGATCAATGCGCCGAGATCTACGCGGCCGGTGGGCGGCTGGTGTTCCGTGATCTCGATGCGCGACAGGCCCAGCAGGTCGTCGATCAGCCGCCGCATGCGATCCGCCTGCTCGGCCATGATGCCGAGGAAACGGGCGCTGGCCTCCCGGTCATCCTCCGCCGGGCCGCGCAATGTCTCGATGAAACCGATCAGGCTGGCCAGCGGGGTGCGCAGTTCATGGCTGGCATTGGCGACGAAATCCGCGCGCATCCGCTCCACCGCCCGGTCCCGCGTGCGGTCCGACAGCACCAGCAGCAGGCGGCCGCCATCGCCCAGCGGCGGGTCCATCGGCACCGCATGCACTCGCAATTCCCGCGCCACCGGCACCGGCAAAGCGATTTCGGCGCGCTGCTGCTGGCCGGTGGAGAGTGCTGCGGAGATCGCCTCGGCCATCGCCGGATGGCGCAGCAGCGCGGCAAGATCCCCGGCATTGCCCGGGGCGGCGCCGAAGAGCAGCCGAGCTTCCGAATTGGCCCGCAGCGGCGCGCCATCCGCATCGAGCACCACCAGCGGGTCGGGCAGACGCTCGATGATCGCCTCATCCGCCTGCCGCAGGCGGGAGACCTGTTCGGTGCGGGATTGCAGGGCGCGGGCGACGCGGCGCGCCGTTTCCGCGAGTTCCGCCACCGAGGGCAGCAACAGCCGCCCGGTGAGTTCCGGCACCATCCCGGTGCCATCCGCCGCCTGGCGCAGCGCCGCTGCCAGGGCACCGATATTGGCCAGCCAGATGCGGGAGACCAGCAGCGCGGCGCCCAGCGTGGCGCCCAGCGCCAACAGCCCCGGCGCCGCCTCCACCGCGCCGCCGAGCAGCAGCATGGACAGCGCCAGCGCCGGCACGCCGCCGATCAGCGCCGCGCCGGCGAGCCAGCGACCCGCCGGAGGCCCCGCGACCGGCATGGCGCCTCAGCCCCTTCGGTTCAGCGGGTCCACGCGACCCATCTCACGAGCCTGGGCCGCCGGGGGTGGGCGCCTGCTCCACCACCTGCGGCTCGCTGCCGGTGGAGACGGCGTAAACCGCCAGGCCCCGCTGCGTCCGGCCATCCGGCAGCAGCAACACCGGGCCATCGGCGCCGGCGAAGGTCTCGCCGGCCATGCCCTGGCCCGGCAGGGCGCCGCTGCGCAGCGCGCGGGTGGCGATGGCGGCAGCGTCATAGGCGGTGGCGGCGATGCGCGGCGGGGTCTCGCGGAAGGCATCGCGATAGCGCGCCTCGAACCGGGCACGGGCGCGGCCATCCGGGCCGGCGAACCAGGCCCCGTCCAGCGCCGGCTCCCGCCCCAGGGACGAGTCGTTCAGCCAGAGCGCGGTGCCGAGCAGGCGTGGCGGCTGGCCATTGGCCTGGGCTTCGTTCATCCAGGAAGCGGCGAAGCGGCGGGCACGTTCCCCGGTCTCGCCGATCAGCACCGCATCGGCGCGCGCCCCGCTGGCGCGTGCGCCGGAGGCGGCCATGGACGGTGCCGCATTGGCCGGGTGCAGCGCGATGCGGGGCGGCGGCAGGCCGAGATCGGCCGTCGCGCCGCGCAGGCCCGCGGCCAATGCCCGGCCGAAATCATTGTCCGGCGCGCCGAGCGCGAATTGCTGCGCGCCCTGCGCCGCGGCGGCGGCTACCACGCGGCGCACTTGCTGTTCCGGCGTGATGCCGAGCACCCAGGTGCCGCCACCGGCGCGCTGCTGGTCATTGGTGAAGGCCAGCACCGGCACGCCGGCGGCCCGCGCCGGCCCGGAGACCGCGGCAACCTCCGCGCTGGTCAGCGGGCCGACCAGGATGCGCGCGCCATCGGCAATCGCCGCCCGCGCCGCAGCCTGCGCGCCGGCAGGGGTGCCGCCGGTGTCACGCGGCGCCAGTTCGATGCCGGATTGCGATTCGTCGAACAGCGCCATGTAGCCGGCATTGAGCATGGCCTGGCCAAGCGGCGCCTGCGGCCCGGTCAGCGGCAGCAGCATGGCCGCGCGTTGCGGCCCGACCGGACCCGGCAGGACCGGCTGCCCGCCGATCGGGGGCGCCACGCCAATGAAGGAGGGGCGAGGGGCTTGCGGCGCGCAGGCCGCGAGGCCCAGAAGAGTGCCCAGCAGCGCCCCCAGCGTGACCCCGCCCAGGCGGCGGCGGCGCCAGGAGGCAATGGGCAACGGCGCCGAGGATTCCGGCGCAGCGGACGAATGGCAGGACGAAGGACGTGGCAAACGGCGACCCTCCTGAACGGGCGGCGCCTCGGGAGGCCCCGCTTGGGCTTTCCCTGGTGGCGACACCGATCGGTAATCTCGGCGACCTGTCGCCCCGGGCTCTCGCGGTGCTCGGCGCGGTGGATGCCGTGCTCTGCGAGGATACCAGGGTAACAGGCCTTATGTTGCAGCGTTATGGCGTCTCCGCGACGCTGGTGCCACTGCATGACCACAACGAGGCGGAAATGATACCCCGGGTGCTCGCCCGGATTGAAGGGGGGCAACGGCTGGCGCTGGCCTCGGACGCCGGAACGCCGCTGGTCTCCGACCCCGGATACCGCCTGGTGCGGGCTGCGATCGAGGCCGGGGTGCCAGTTACCGCCGTTCCGGGGCCCAACGCGGCGGTGGTGGCGCTGACCCTGTCCGGCCTGCCGCCTCACCCTTTCGTGTTTCTGGGCTTCCTGCCGCCGAAGGATGGGCCGCGGGCTGCGGCGATCGCGCGGCACCGCGCGGCGGAGCGGGCTGGGCTGACCGCGACGCTGGTGCTGCATGAGGCGCCGCACCGGCTGGCCGAGACGCTGGCGGCCCTGGCGGAGGGCATGGGGGGGGATCGGCCGGCGGCCGTGGCGCGAGAATTGACGAAGCGGTTCGAGGAGGTGCGGCGCGGCAGCCTGGCCGAACTGGCGGGGCACTATGCGACGGAGCCCGCGCGCGGCGAGATCTGCATCTGCGTCGGGCCGGCGCCTGAGGAGGTGACGGCGGAGGCCGACCTCGACGCGCAGCTGCGCGCCGCCATGGCGGGGCAGAGCCTGCGCGATGCGGCGGCGATGGTGGCCGCCGCCACCGGGCTGCCGCGCAAGCAGGTCTATGCGCGGGCGCTGGAGCTGGCCGCCGAAAATCCCTGAGGCTATCCGCGCGGCGGGTGCAGCAGCTGGGACCCGGCGGGCAGCGTGTTGGCGAATTGCGTCAGGCAGGTGACGGCGCGGCGGTCCGTGCCGAGCGCCAGGCCAATCACCGGCACGCCAGCGGCGATGGCGAAGGCGGCCGGCAGATCCTGGTTGGTGACCACGGCACCGCAGCGCGCCACCAGCGCCCGCATCCGCGCGGGCGTGAGCTGGCGCCGCCGCCAGACATCCTGCGCCAGTTCAGGCAGCAGCAGCTTCGTGCCCGGCAGCATCGCGGCCAGGAAATCCCGCGTGCCGGCCAAATCGTCCATCGGGCTGGCGGTGTGTTCCATCGGCAAGGGCAGGATGGGCCAATCCCGCATGGGGGCGAGCAGCGCGCGCAGCTCCGCCAACCGCGCCGTCCAGGCCTGCCGCATCTGCCCGCCACCCAGGATCGACAGGCCAAGGATCGGCCCTGCCGGCAGCAGGGGCAGCAGCGCGTCATCGGGTGTGATGGTGCATTCGGGGTAGGGGTGGATGCGGAAGGCGGCCGGGCTGCGCCAGACCATCAGCGCGTTGGCGGTGTGGTGTTCGCGCAATTCCAGCGGCTGCGCCTGGGCCAGAAGCTCGACACCTTTGGGGGGATCGCGCATCGCCGCGCCGCGTTCGACCGTGAAGGCGCGGATCTCGAGCTGCGCCCCGGCGGCGAGGGCATGGCCGGCGATGGTGAGCGCCTGTTCGAGGTGCGGTCGGTCCTGAAAGGCGCCGGCAATGACCACGCGGGTGACACCAAGCGCGGCCGGGTCAGCCTCCGGCGAGACGGGCTCGTAGCCGGCGGGGGCATTGGCCGCGGCGGTGGAGAGCAGCAGCGGCGCCAGACTGCCGAGACGCCGCGGCAGATCCAGCAACAGGGCGCGGGAGCGGAGGTCGCGGAAGGGCCGCTCGGCCAGGACGAGGGTTCGCATCAGCTGTAGAGCAGGCCGAGGCAGCGGGAGCCGGGGGGCAGGCGATGCTCCATGGCGACGAAGGTGCGGCGCAGGCTGTTATCCTCCAGCGGGTGCAGGCCGATGACACGGACGCCGCAGCCGATGGCGTGAATGGCGTTGTGCTTGCGCTGCGTCACCAGCACGTCCAGGCGCGACACCAGGCCCTTGAGCCGACGCGGGGTGAGCTGGGCGCGCCAGAAATCCCGGTCCAGCAGCGGGGGCGCGGCGATGCGGGCGCGTGGCAGGAAATCCCGGATGAAGGCGGCGGCGCCTTCCATGTCATCCTCTGCCTGGCTGTCCACATGCACGGTGGAGACGATGGGGACGATCTGATGCCCTTCGAATTCCGCCAGCAGGTCCCGCACCAGCCCGGCCTCCTGCGCCAGGCAGGCCTTCATGTTGGGCATCGGGATGATGGACAGGCCGAGCAGCTTCGGGCCGCGCGGCAGCAGGGCGTCAGCCAGGCTGGTATCCGGCGGAATGTCAGCTTCGGGGAAGAAGGTGATGCGCGGCAGGCGGCCGAAGCCGGCCTCCGCGATCCGCTCGACGCCCAGGTAGTCGCGCACGGTGAAGCTGGCGAGGCGGGCGATGACGCCGCGGGCCGTCGCGTCCAGCCAATCGAGATCCTTCAGCAGCCAGGCGACGCCGAGGTTGTGGAAATGAATCTCGGCGCCCTGGGCCTCCGCCTTCACGATCCAGGGCATCCAGTTCCGGAAGGCATCCGGCACGCCGAACATGCCGCCGCCGAACACCACGCGATCCGGTCGCAGCGCCAGCATGGCGGCACCATCGGCAAAGCAGGCATCGAGGCCGGGGCAGCAACGCAGCGTCCAGGCCGGGGCAACGGAGAAGGCGTGGCTTTCGCTGGAGGGGAAGGCGGCCATCGCCTCAATCAGGCAAAGCTCGTCGCCGAGATTGCCGTAGCCATAGGCGCCGAGGAAAGCGGTGCGGGTCATGGCCTCAATTGACCAGCAAGGGCAGCAGCGCGTCCAGCCGCAGCAGCCCATCCGGCGTGGCGGCGAGATGGCCGTTGGGGCGCCAGGCGAGGAGGTTCTCGGCCTGCAGATGCGTCAGCGCCGCCATGTCCACGCAGCTTTCGAAGGGCAGGCCACTGCGGCGGGCGATGCGGGCGGGGTCGATGCCCTCATGCAGGCGGAGGCCCATGAGAAGTGCCTCGCGGGCGCGGTCGCGGGGGGACAGGGCTTCCTCCTCCACCACCGCGTGGCCGTACCGCTGCACCCGCGCCAGCCATTCCTCCGGCGCGCGGTGGCGGCGGGCGGCGAGCAGGGTGCCGTCGGGCTGGGTCAGGCGCTGATGGGCGCCGGCGCCGATGCCGAGGTAATCGCCGTATCGCCAATAGGCCAGGTTGTGACGGCTTTCGGCGCCGGGCTGGGCGTAGTTGGAAATCTCGTAGGGCAGCAGGCCGAAGCGGGCGGCTTCCTCGGCCGTGGCGGTGTAGAGGCGGGCGGCCTCGTCGCCCTCGGGCAGGGTGAAGACGCCGCGGCCGAACAGGGTGGCGAATTGCGTGCCTGGTTCGATGGTGAGTTGGTAGAGCGAGAGATGGTCCGCGGCGAGCGACAGGGCCTGGCGGAGTTCCGCGCGCCATGCGGCCTCGGCCTGGCCGGGGCGGGCGTAGATCAGGTCGAAGGAGACGCGCGGGAAGGTGGCGCGGGCGTGTTCGAGGGCTGTGATGGCCTCGGCGGTGTCGTGCTTGCGTCCGAGGAAGGCGAGGGCGGCGGGGTCCAGCGCCTGCACACCGAGCGAGACGCGGTTGACGCCGGCGGCGCGGAAATCCCGAAGTCTTGCGAGCTCGACGCTGGTGGGGTTGGCCTCCAGCGTGATCTCCAGATCCGGCTCCGGGTCGAATAGGGCCTGGGCATCGGCGATCAGGGCGGCGGCAGTGGCGGGAGCCATGAGGCTCGGCGTGCCGCCGCCGAAGAAGATGCTGGCCAGCCGGCGGCGGCCGGCGACGTTGGCGCGCGCAGCTTCGCGGGCCAGTTCCTGGCGCAGGGCGGCGGCGAAGGCGGCCTGGTCCACACGGTCCCGCACATGGCTGTTGAAGTCGCAATAGGGGCACTTGGCGGCGCAGAACGGCCAGTGGATGTAGAGGGCCAGGGTTTCCATCAGGCGGAGATATGGCGATGTCGGGCGGGTCTGTCGAACGGGTACGGGCGGCGCTGCTGGCGGCGGGACATGCGGATACCGTGGCGTCCTTCGCGGACGGCACGCGCAGCGCGGCGGAGGCTGCTGCAGCGGTGGGCTGCACTGTGGCGCAGATCGCCAAATCCATCGTGTTCCGGGCGGGGGATCGGCCGTTGCTGGTGATTGCCTCCGGCGCCAACCGCGTGGACATGGCCAAGGCCGGCGCTGCCCTGAACCGCGATGGCGGTCCTGTGTTTCACGTGAAACGCGCGGAGGGCGGCTGGGTGCGGGATGTCACCGGCTTTGCGATTGGCGGTGTTGCGCCGCTGGGGCATCTGACGCCGCCGCTGGTGCTGCTGGATGAGGACCTGTTCCGCTACGAACAGGTTTGGGCCGCGGCCGGATCGCCGATGCATATCTTCGCCACGACGCCGGGGGCGCTGCTGCGCTTGTCCGGCGGGGTGCGGGCCGATGTGCGGGAGGATGCGTGATGCTGCCGACCACCGCCTTCTACGCCGCGCCGCTGGCGCTGGCCTTCGTGGCGCTGGCCACCCGGGTGATCCGTGCCCGGCGCCTGTACCATCAGCCGATGGGCACCGCGCATCGCCTGGTGGAGCGGGCCGCGCGGGCGCATGGCAATTTCGCGGAGGCCGTGCCGCTGGCCCTGCTGCTGCTGGCGCTGTGCGAGGCGAATGGCCTGCCCGCCTGGGCGCTGCATGTGCTGGGTGTGACGCTGCTGGCCGGGCGCGGCTTCCACGCGCTGGGGATCGGGCGGGAGCCGGAGGTGTTCCGCTGGCGCGTGCTCGGCACCAGCCTGACCCTCACGATGATCGGCGTGGCGGGCGCCGCGGCGATGGGGCTGGCGCTGGCGGCGCTGCTGTAGCCCCACCTGGCTGCGTCAGGGCAGCAGGACCGTGCTGCCGGTGGTCTTGCGCGCCTCCAGGGCGGTATGCGCCTCCGCCGCGTCCTTCAGCGCGAAGCGCTGGTTGACGCGGATCTGCACGGCGCCCTTGGCCACCACATCGAACAGGGCGGCGGCATGGGCTTCCAGATCCTCGCGCTTGGCCGTGTAGGTCGCGAGCGTGGGGCGCGTGAGATACAGCGACCCCTTGGCGGCGAGGATGCCGATATCGGTGGTGACCGGGCCGGATGCGTTGCCGTAGGACACCATCATGCCGTAGGGCGCGAGACAGTCGAGCGAGGTGGTGAAGCTGTCACGCCCGACGCTGTCATAGACCACGGGCAGCATGGCGCCGCTGGTGATCTCCTTCACCTGCGCCGGCAGCGCCTCAAGCCCGATCACCGCATGGTCGGCGCCATGCGCCTTGGCGAGCGCCGCCTTTTCCTCGGTGCTGACACAGGCGATGACGTTGCAGCCCAGATGCTTTGCCCACTGCGTCATGATCAGGCCGACGCCGCCGGCCGCGGCATGGATCAGGATGGTCTGGCCGGGCTGCACCTTGTAGGTGCGGGTCAGCAGGAAGCCTGCCGTCATGCCCTGCAGCATCATGGCGGCCGCCTGTTCGAAGGCGATCGCTTCCGGCACCTTCACCAGGCGATCTGCCTTGATGGTCCGCGCTTCGGCATAGGCGCCAATCGGGGCGGTGGCGTAGGCGACGCGGTCGCCCGGTGCGACATGGGTCACGCCTTCGCCCACGGCCTCAACCACCCCCGCGGCCTCCATCCCGATGGTCGCCGGCAGGGCCGGCGCCTTGTAGAGGCCGGTGCGGAAATAGACGTCGATATAGTTCAGCCCGACGGCCTGGTGGCGAACCAGGGCTTCGCCGGGTTTCGGGGAAGGAAGCGGGACCTCCTCCCACACCATTTTCTCGGGGCCGCCATATTCGTGGACGCGGATGGCATGGTTCATCGCAAAAGGGTCCCTGAAGCTTGGGGGAGGGGGAGTTCAGCCTGAGGGCCGGGGGAAGTGAGGTGCGTGGGGCTCGACGAACGCGCACGCTGCTCAAGGTCCAGCAGCATGCGCTTGGTGGCGGGTCCGTCGCCGCCCGAATAGCCGCCGAGCCGTCCGCCTGAGGCCACCACGCGGTGGCAGGGTATCAGGATCGGGATGGGGTTTCTTCCGTTCGCCTGGCCAATGGCGCGAGCCGAGGAACCCAGAAGCCTGGCGAGATCACCGTAGGTGCGGGTTTCGCCCGCGGGAATGTCGCGCAGCGCGGCCCAGACCCGTTGCTGGAAAGCCGAACCGAAGGGTGCCAATGGCAGGTCGAATGCGGGCCGCTGACCGTCGAAGTAATCCTGAAGCTGCGCGACAGCCTCCCGCAGCAATGGCGTCGGAGCCTGATCGCGGCCGCGGCCCCAATCCAGCGCCACGATCGCATCATCCTCCGCGGAGATGGTGATATCGCCAGTCGGCGTGAGGCAGGTAATCTGGGGCATTCGCTCTCGTCCGGTGGACCACCATGCGCCACACTCCGCGGGCGCTCGTCAAGCCAGGGGCCAGCATAGGCGCTTTTGCCGAGCCTGTCGCGATTACGGCGGCGCACTGGTGGCGCCCGCCGCCCCTCGCTACATGGGCCACCACGCCACAAGCCGGAGGCCGCCGTGACCGATGCGCTGACCGAAGCCCACGAACCGCAGCGCGACCCACCGCCCTATTTCCGCGCCCATGTCTTCGTCTGTTGCAATCGCCGGCCCGATGGGCACAAGCGTGGCTCCTGCGCCGCCCGCGGCAGTGAGGCGCTGCGGGACTACATGAAGGCCCGCGCGAAGGAGTTGGGCGTGAAGGAGGTTCGCGTGAACCAGGCAGGATGCCTGGACCGCTGTGAGTTCGGACCCGCGCTGGTGATCTATCCCGAGGGGGTCTGGTACAGCCCCAAGACACGGGACGATGTGGATGCGATCCTTCAGGCACACCTGCTGGAGGGCGGACGCGCCAGGCACCTGATGCTGAGCGAACAGGACGTGCTGCCCCCCAAGGGCTGAGACTCCCGCCACGTTTCACGTGAAACAGCCCCTGCATGACCAGCATGACCGACACCATCATGGCACGCGCTTCCGGTGCCGGGCCGGCCGCCGTCGCGGTACTGCGGCTGTCCGGACCGCAGGCCAGCACGGTGCTGGAGGCGTTAGCCGGGGGCCTGCCTGAACCCCGCCGTGCCAGCCTGCGACGCCTGCGCGGGGCGGATGGCGATGTGCTGGACGAAGCCCTGGTGCTCTGGTTCCCCGGTCCCGGCAGCTACACGGGCGAGGATGCGGCCGAACTGCACCTGCATGGCGGCACGGCCATTGTCGCCGCGGTCGAAGCCGCGCTTCTGGCCAAAGGATGCCGCCCCGCCGAACCGGGCGAGTTCACCCGCCGGGCCTTCCTGCACGGGCGCATGGACCTGACCCAGGCGGAGGGGATCGCGGACCTGATTGCTGCCGAGACCGAATCGCAGCGCCGCCAGGCCCTGCGCCAAGCCGGCGGTGCGCTGGCCACGCTGTATGATGGCTGGACCCAGCGCCTGACCCGCATCCTGGCGCAGCAGGAAGCCGCGATCGAGTTTGAGATGGACAACTTGCCCAGCGACGTCGCCGCGCGCGCGCGCGAAGCTGCGGCCAGCCTTTGCGCCGAAATCATCGCGCATCTTAGCGATGGCAACCGCGGCGAACGTTTGCGGGAAGGGCTGTCCATCGCGATCCTGGGCGCGCCAAACGCCGGCAAATCCTCGCTGATGAATGCGCTGGCGGGCCGGGACGCGGTGATCGTCTCTCCGGAGCCCGGCACCACCCGTGACATCGTCGAGTGCCGCCTCGTGCTGGGTGGCGTGCCGGTGATGCTGGCGGATACCGCCGGTTTGCGAGCGACCCAGGACATGGTGGAGCAGGAGGGTGTGCGGCGCGCCAAGGGTCGCGCCGGCGAGGTCGATCTCGTGCTGGTCGCCTTCGCCATCGACCAACCCCCGGATGAGGAAAGCCGCAGCCTGCTGCGGAGCGGACAGCAGGTGCTCGTCCTAGCCACCAAATGCGACTTGGCAACACCGCCCCAGTCCATCGCCGGTCACCCAGCCCTTCCGACAAGCGCGCAGACAGGCGAGGGCATCGCGGAGTTGAAGTCTGCGCTAACCGCCTTCGCGCAACGCCAGGCGGCCCTTGGCGATGCGCCTGCCCTGACACGAACCCGCCACCGCGCCGCGTTGACACAGGCGGCCGCGCACCTGGGCGAAGCCGGACGCGCGCGGCTGCCGGAACTGGCCGCGGAAGACTACCGGGCCGCCCTTAACGCCCTCGGCCGGCTGACAGGGCGCGTGGAGGTGGAACAGGTGCTCGATTTGGTGTTCCGCGACTTCTGCATCGGCAAGTAGTCGGCCTATACCGCGTGCCATGGCGACAGATCCCGACTTCGACGTGGTGGTGGTGGGCGGCGGACATGCCGGCTGCGAGGCTGCGGCTGCCTCCGCGCGCTGTGGGGCGCGCACCCTGCTGCTGACCCACCGCCTCGACACGATCGGGGAGATGTCCTGCAATCCCGCCATCGGCGGCATCGGCAAGGGCCATCTGGTGCGGGAGGTTGATGCCCTCGATGGCCTGATCGCCCGCGCGGCGGATGCGGCGGCGATCCATGCGAAGGTGCTCAATCGCAGCAAGGGTCCCGCGGTGCGCGGCCCCCGAATCCAGGCCGATCGCCGCCTCTACCGCGCGGCCATGCAGGCCCTGCTGGCGGAGCAGCCCAACCTCACCCTGCGGGGCGATGCGGCGGAGGACCTGGAGTTCGATTCCTCGGGCCGCGTTTGCGCTGTCGTGACCGCCAGCGGCGCCCGGATCCCGTGCGGCGGCGTCGTTCTGACAACGGGTACCTTCCTGCGTGGCGAGATCCATCTCGGCGACGCGCGCACCCCGGCGGGGCGGAGCGGCGAGGCGCCCTCCATCGGCTTGGCCCGCGCGCTGGACCGTCTCGGCCTGCCGCTGGCCCGCCTCAAGACCGGCACGCCACCGCGGCTCGATGGCCGCACCATCGATTGGCAAGCGCTGGAACCCCAACCAGGGGATGATCCGCCGGAGCCGATGTCTTGGTTGACGGACCGCATCACCAACCCGCAGGTCGACTGTCGCATCACTTGGACCACGCCCGCGACGCACGCCCTGATCCAGGCCAATCTGCATCGCTCCGCCGTCTATGGCGGCCAGATCCAGGGCGTCGGCCCGCGCTACTGCCCCTCCATCGAGGACAAGATCGTCCGCTTCGCCGACCGCCAGCGGCACCAGATCTTCCTGGAGCCGGAGGGGCTGGATGATGACACGGTCTATCCCAACGGCATCTCGACCAGCCTGCCGGAGGATGTGCAGGCGGCAATGATCGCTTCCATCCCTGGCCTGGCCCGCGCCCGCATCCTGCGGCCCGGCTACGCCATCGAATACGACCATGTGGACCCGCGCGCCCTGCACCGCACCCTGGAAGTTCGCAGCGCCCCCGGCCTGTTCCTCGCTGGGCAGATCAACGGCACCACGGGCTATGAGGAAGCGGCGGCGCAGGGGCTGATGGCGGGCCTCAACGCCGCCCAGCGCGCCGCGGGGCATCGGCCGGACCGCATCCTGGCCCGTTCGGAAGCCTATATCGGCGTCATGCTGGATGATCTGGTCAGCCACGGCGTCAGTGAGCCCTACCGCATGCTGACGGCGCGATCCGAACACCGCCTGAGCCTGCGCGCGGACAATGCCGGCCTGCGCCTCACCGCCCGCGGCCTGGCCTGGGGCTGCATCGGCCCCCTTCGCGCCGCCCGCCACGCCCGTTTTGCGGACCAGGTGGAAGCGGCGCTGGAACGTGCCAGCCAGGACCTCGCAACCCCCTACGCGATTGCCTCGGCCGGCATCCCGATCCGCCAGGATGGCCGTCGCCGTACGGTGCTGGAGGTGCTGGCCCTGCCGGATGTCACGGCCGAGATGGCCGCCGCCGCCTTCCCCTGGCTCGCCGACCTGCCCGCCATGGTCGCAGTCCAGGTGGAGGCAGAAGCCTTCTACGCCCCACATCTGCGCCGCCAGGATTCCGAACGTCGCCTGCTGGCCCGCGAGGAGTCGGTGCCTGTCCCGGACGGCTTCGATTTCCGGGGCATCCCGGGCCTGTCGACGGAAATGCAGCAGCGCCTCGCCCGGGCACAGCCGGACCATCTCGGCGCCGCCAGCCGCGTTCCGGGCGTGACGCCCGCCGCGGTCGCCGCCCTGGCCATCCACCTTCGACGCGGCGCGGTGGAGCCGGTATAGGGGTTTCACGTGAAACATCCGGCCGACTCGCCCCTGCAACCCCTGCCTGCCCCGACGCCCCTGGATGACAGCATCCGGGCGCGGCTGGATGCCTATGTCGCGCTGCTGCTGCGCTGGAATGCCCGCATCAACCTGGTCGGCCGCGCCACCACGGACCAGATCTGGCAGCGCCATGTCGAAGACAGCCTGCAACTGGTCCCGCTGCTGCCACATGGCACCGATCCGATCTGCGACCTTGGCTCCGGCGCCGGCCTGCCCGGACTGGTATTGGCCATCGCCACCGGCCGCCCCGCGCATCTGGTCGAGTCGGACCGCCGCAAAGCCGCCTTCCTGACCGAAGCCGCCGCGCGCCTCGACCTTCCCCAGGTCCAGATCCACGCCACCCGGATCGAGGATGCGCGCCTGCCGCCTGTCGCCATCCTCACCGCCCGCGCCCTCGCCCCACTCGGCACGCTCCTGGCCTTCGCCCATCGCCTGCTCACCCCCGGCGGCCTCGCGCTGTTCCCCAAGGGCCGCATGGCGGAGGCCGAGCTTGCCGAAGCCCGGACCGCCTGGTCCTTCACCCTCGACCGGTTCGCCAGCCGCACCGATCCGGAGGCCGCCATTCTCCGCCTCAGCGATATCCGCCATGTCCAGCCGCAAGCCTGACCGCGCGCCAAGGGTCCTGGCCTTTGCCAACCAGAAGGGCGGCGTCGGCAAGACGACCACCGCGATCAACCTCGCCACCGCGCTCGCCACGAACCACAAGGTGCTGCTGCTCGACCTCGACCCGCAGGGCAACGCCTCCACCGGCCTTGGCATCGCCGCCCAGGATCGCGCCGCCGGCAGCTACGCGCTGCTGGTCGAGGGGCGGCCGCTCGGTGACCTCCTGCGCTCGACCCAGGTCGCCAACCTCTCGATCCTGCCCGCCGACCCAGATCTCGCAGGCGCGGAGATTGAACTGGTCGGGCTGGCGGACCGCGAACGCCGCCTCGCCACCGCCCTGAGCGATGCACAACACGCCCTGGCTGGCTTCGACTACATCTTCTTCGATTGCCCGCCCTCGCTCGGCCTCATCACCCTCAACGCCCTGGTCGCCGCCGATGGCGTGCTGGTGCCGTTGCAGACGGAATTCTTCGCGCTGGAGGGCATCAGCCAGATCACCCGCACCATCGATCGTGTCCGGCGCGCCTTCAACCCGCGCCTGCGGCTGGAGGGCATCGTGCTGACCATGATGGACCGCCGCAACAACCTCTCGGAACTCGTGGCCAGCGACGTGCGCGGCTTCTTCAAGGACAAGGTGTTCGAGACGGCGATCCCCCGCAATGTCCGCGTCAGCGAGGCCCCCTCCCACGGCCTGCCGGTCCTGCTGTATGATTTCCGCTCACCCGGCGCGCAGGCCTATGTCAAACTCGCCGCAGAATTCCTCAAACGGGAGCGTGCGCGGATTCGCGCCTCATGAGCAGCACCACACGAAAGCCCATCTCCCGCCTCGGCCGCGGCCTCTCGGCGCTGATACCGGACGCCCCACCCACCCCGGCGGGCGAGGCACTGCGGACCGTGCCGGTCGAGGCGCTGGAGCCTGGCCCCTTCCAGCCGCGTGGCGGCATGGACCGCGCCAGCCTGGATGAACTCGCCGCCTCGATCCGCGAACACGGCATCCTCCAGCCCATCCTGGTGCGCCCCAAGCCCGGCAGCCCGGACAGCTACGAGATCATCGGCGGCGAACGCCGCTGGCGTGCCGCCCAAGCCGCGCAGTTGCATGAGGTGCCGGTTGTCATCCGGGACCTCAGCGACCGCGAGGCGATGGCCGCCGGCCTGGTGGAGAACCTGCAGCGCCAGGATCTGAACGCGCTGGAGGAGGCGGAGGGCTACCAGCGCCTCCTCCAGGAATTCGGCCTGACGCAGGAACATCTTGGCCAGTCGGTCGGCAAAAGCCGCAGCCATGTCGCCAATACGCTGCGCCTGCTGAACCTGCCCGGCCCGGTGCGTGACCTGGTCCGCAATGGCGTGCTGACCGCCGGCCACGCCCGCGCCCTGATCGGCACGCCGGATCCGGGCCGCCTGGCCGCACAGGTGGTCGCGCGCGGCCTGAATGTCCGCCAGACGGAAGCCCTGGCCAGCGCGAAGCCGAAGCCCGAAGGCACGCCACCCCGGCCGCAGGACCCGGAAACCCGGGCGCTGGAGCGCGACCTGACGGAACGCCTCGGCCTCCAGGTCCTGGTCCGCCACGCCGGCAAGGGCGGGGAGGTGGTGATCCGCTACCGTGATCTCGACCAGCTCGACGGCCTGATCCGGCTGCTTAACGGCGGCGGCTGAGCCGCCGCCCCCATAAGCCCGGTCGTTTCAGACCGCGCCGGCAACCGCCGCGATCACCCGGGCCACCTCGGCCTCGCTCAGATAGGGGTGCATGGGCAGGGACAGGATCCGCTCACACAGCATCTCGGCCACCGGCAGCCCCGGCGCACCGGCGGCAATGCCCCCGGCATGGGCGGCGGCATAGGCCGGCTGGCGATGCAGCGACTTCGGGTAGTAGATCGAGGTCGGCACCCCAGCCGCCTTGCACACCTCCTGCACCCGCGCGCGCTGCGCCGCATCGGCCAGCAGGATGGAATAAAGCCCCCAGGCATGGCCCGGCTCCATCTCAGGCACCTGCACGCGGCCCACCAGCCCGGCGTGATAGGCCGCCGCCACCTTGGTGCGCGCGGCCAGCTCACCGTCCAGCAGCGGCAGCTTGGCCAGCAGGATGGCGGCCTGGATGGTGTCGAGCCGCCCATTCATGCCGGTACGCTCCACCTCATAGCGGGTCTTGCCCTCGCCGTGGGTGCGCAGGCTGCGCCACAGCTCGGCGCGGTCGGCATCATCGGTCAGCAGCGCGCCGCCATCGCCGTAACAGCCCAGCGTCTTGGTCGGGTAGAAGCTGAGTGCCGTGGCATGGCCCCAGCGACCCAGCCGCTTGTTGCCGAGCGCCGCGCCATAGGCCTGCGCCGCGTCATCCAGCGCGAACATGCCCTTCTCGGCACAGATCGCCTCGATCGCGGGCCAGTCGGCCGGCAGGCCGAACAGATCCACCCCGATCACGGCCGCCGGGCGCAGCCGGCCCTCCGCCTCGACCAGCGCGATGCGGCGCTTCAGGTCGGCGATATCGATGTTGAAGCTCACCGGGTCGACATCGACGAAGATCGGCGTCGCCCCCAGCACCAGCGGCACCTCCGCCGTCGCGGTGTAGGTGAAGGCTGGCAAGAACACCGCATCACCGCGGCCGATCCCCTCGCCCATCATCGCAATCTGCAGGGCATCGGTGCCGGAGGACACGCCGACGCCATGTGCGCAGCCGGAGAAGGCAGCCAGCTTCTGCTCCAGCTCCGCCACCTCCGGCCCGTTTATGAAGCGACCACCGTCGAGCACCGAGGCCAAGCGCTGGTCCAACTCCGCGCGGATCAGCGCCTGCTGCGCCTTCATGTCGAACAGGGCGATGGGGGGAAGGCTGGTCATGGGCATCCGTCGGCAGGTTTCGGCGCTCTCATTATCCCCACCCGCCCGAGCGGCCAAATCACCCAGCGTTTCGCTGCTTTTCGCGATCGAATGCTCCGCCCTGTTGTCTGGTCGCCGTAGGCGACCGGCGCGGTAGCCAGCCCGTCCAACGCCCAATCAGCCGAGTTTCGTTTATTTTGCAGCATTGTAGACAAAATATTCCAAGAAAACGTTCTTTTGGCCGATCGAAGTCCCGCGCTTTAACGCTGCGGCAAGACGCACCACCGCAATAATGGAGCGATCACGGAAAGGTTATTCCTCGAAATGCGCATCCGAACCGTCTTCTTCATCGGCTTTGCCTTGATCGCGCTACCTGGATTCCTTCTCTCCGCCTGGCTCGCCAATGACGCCTGGCGCAGCGCACAGCAGGCGGAGCGGAGCATCCTCGAGACCCGCACGCTGAATGACGTGCTGCGCGCCCAGATCGGCTACGCCGTGCAATCCGGCCGACTGAGCGCCGCGCTGGTCCTGCCCCAACCGAACCTGACCGAGCTGCGGGAGGGGCACGCAACCGCGCTGACCATGCTGAACGCGGCGGAAGCCAGCGCCACCGCCGCCGGCTTCGATCCCGCGGTCATGCGGCGCACCGCCCAGACGGCGACGGACCTGCTGCGGCGCGTCACGGAAGCCGCGGCCCGTCCGGTGGCGGAACGCGATCCGGCGATCCTGCGGGACCTCACGGCGGCACGGAACGAGATCGGCAATGGCATGACCGCCCTGGCGCAAACCGTCGGCCGCCGCCTGGCCGCTACCGCGCCGGACCTGGCCATCCGGGCCGAGGTCGCCATCCATGCCGCGACGCTTCGCGACCTCGCCGGCCGCCGCGCCCTGTTCATCACCGGCTGGGTCGGCGGTCGCCCGGTGGAAGCGCAGGCCATCACCACGGCCCGCCTGCTGACCGGGCGCATGCAGGAGTCCTTCAGCAACATCGAGCGCCTCTCCGAAGCCCTCGGCACGCCGCGCCTGATGGATGCCCTGGCGGCACAGCGCCGCAGCTATGTCGGGCAATCCGAGCCGGGCTGGAGCCGGCTGATCGACGAGGCCGCCAGCCGCCTCGGCGCGCCGCCCGCCGCGCAAGCCGCCGCCTGGCCGGTGACCATCGCGCAGTTCCGCCCCTTCTCCGTCGCCGCCCTGGCCGAACTGCTGGGGATGCGGGACGCGGCGCTGGAGGAAGCCCTGGCCGCCGGCGAGGCGACCAGCACGGGCCATTGGAGGGCGCTGGAATTCACCGGCCTCGCCATGCTGGCCACCTTCGGCCTGGTGCTGGGCACGCTGGTGGTGATGCTGCGCCGGATCGTCGCCCCGCTGGGCGCGCTGACCAGCGTGGTCGGCCGCATCGGCGGCGGCGAGCTGACGCTGGACGTGCCCGGCCGCACCCGCACCGACGAACTGGGTGAGATGGCCGGCGCCGTCGAAAATCTGCGCCAAGCCTCGCTCCAGCGCGAAGCCCTGGAAGCATCGCAGGCCACCGAGCGGCAAACCCGCCTGGCCCGCGCCGCCGCGGTGGAGACGCTGCTACACGGCTTCGAGGGCGAAACCGCAGACGTGCTGCGCACCGTCGCCTCCGCCGCCACCGAACTCGACGCCACCGCCGGCTCCATGGCCGCCACCGCCGAAAGCGGCGCTTCCCGCGCCAATGCCGTCGCCGAGGCCTCGGCCCTCGCCAGCACCAATGTCGGCAGTGTCGCCGCCGCGACGGAGGAGCTCTCCGCCTCCATCGCCGAGGTCGTCCGCCAGATCGAGGCCTCCGCCCAGGCGGCGCGGGAAGCCACCGCCGCCGCCGAGGCCACCGATTCCACCGTCCGCGGCCTGTCCGAGGCGGCGTCCCGCATCGGCGACGTCGTCCGCCTGATCGGCGACATCGCCGGCCAGACCAACCTGCTGGCGCTGAACGCCACCATCGAGGCGGCCCGCGCCGGGGAAGCCGGCAAGGGCTTCGCCGTGGTGGCAAGCGAGGTGAAGCTGCTCGCCGCGCAGACCGCCAAGGCGACCGAGGATATCGGCGCCCAGATCGGTGCCATGCAGACCGAGACCAACCGCACCGTGGACGTCGTGCGCGCCATCGCGCGAACCATCGAGACGCTGAACGCGACCACCGCCCAGGTGGCGGAGACCGCTTCCCAGCAGGCCCAGGCGACGGCGGAGATCGGCCAGGCGGTCGCCGAAGCCGCCAGCGGTACGAGGCAGGCGGCGCATCACGCGACGGGCGTCAGCGAGGATGCGGCGCGAACCGGAACCGCCGCCGCTGATGTCCGCAGTGCCTCAGCCGAGCTGGCCCGTCAGGCCGAGACGCTGCGCGGCAAGGTGGATACCTTCCTCGGCGCCATCCGCGCCGCGTAAGGCTCAGCCGGGGCCGGCGGTGCGCTCGTAGTGGCGGAAATACTTGTCGGTGATGAGATCGGTCTTCACCACGATGCAGACATCCGTGGTGTTGAATTGCGGGTCGAGCACCGCGCCATCGCCGACAAAGCCGCCCAGCCGCAGATAGCCCTTCACCAGCGGCGGCAGGGCGCCGAGCGCAGCCCGCATGTCCATCGCCTGCGCGGGCATGCGGTCCATGGCGATGTAGCGGTCCGCCACCGCGCGCGGGCGCAGGGCCGGCGGGGCCAGGTGGTTGGCGTGCAGATAGCTGAGCTGCGGCGCCAACGCATCCAGATCCGTACCGTGCAGGGACGCGCAGCCGAACATCAGGTCGATCCGGTGGCGGAAGACGAAGGCGGCAATACCGCGCCATAGAAGCTGCAAGGTGCCACGCGTGCGGTAGGCGCTGGCAACGCAGGACCGGCCCAGCTCCATGATCTGCCCGTCATAGGCGAGCAGCGGTGCAAGGTCGTATTCCGCCGCCGAATAGAAGCCACCGAGCCGGTCCGCGGATGGGCGGCGGATCAGCCGGTAGGTGCCCACCACGGCTTCCGCGCCGTTGCCCAGATCATGGTCCAGCACCAGCAGGTGGTCGGCCACGGAATCGAAGGCGTCGCAATCCCGCTTGCTGGCCCGCGTCGCGGCATCCGGATGCGCGCCCATCTCCTCGTAGAAGACGCGGTAGCGCAACGCCTGGGCGGCATCGATCTCCGCCGCACTTTCCGCAAGGCGCAGGCCGAGATTGCCTGCGCGCAGTTCCTCAAATCCTGCCCCAAGCGGGGCCGGTGGGCTGGGAAGCGGCGCGTCGTCCTGCAGGGGGCCGTCCACACTCATGCGGATTCCTTCTCGCATATCTCCGCGGCTTGTCCCCGACAGGGCACGCTCAGCCGCGGATCTTGCCGGGGCGGGGCGGGCGTGTCGCCAGGGCGACAGGGGCGCGACGGCCGAACAATTCCAGCCGCTGCCCCACAAGTGTGAACCCGAGGCGCTTGGCAATGGCCTGCGCCAGCTTCTCATGCTCCGGATCTTCGAATTCCAGCACCTTGCCGGTGTCCACATCGATCAGATGGTGGTGGTGCCCACGATCCGTCGGGTCGTAGCGGGCGCGGCCGCCGCCGAAGTCGCGGCGTTCGACGATTCCCTTTTCTTCCAGAAGCCGGACGGTGCGGTAGACTGTGGCCACCGAGATCTTGGCATCGAGGGTGACAGCGCGGCGATAGAGTTCCTCCACATCCGGGTGGTCCTCGGCTTCGCTCAGCACGCGTGCGATCAACCGGCGCTGACCGGTCATTTTCAGTCCACGCTCGATGCAGAGTCGCTCGATCCGCGAAGGATCCGGGCGTACGGCATCAGCGCGTGTCGGGGCGTCGGAACTCTGCATGTTCAGGCGCGGCACCCTCCGGCGATCCGGCGCAGGACGGCCGGAGCGCTATCAATAGCCCCGACCGTCGCGCCAGACCACCCAGGGGATGCGGCGGGTGCAGAGAGTGCTTTTCAGCCCTCGCGCGCGGCGGTCGCCGTGCGGCCCCGGCCGGGCGGGCGGCCGCGCGGCTTGGTGCCCAGGCCGATGCGCTTGGCCAGCGTGGACCGGTGCTTGGTGTAGTTCGGCGCCACCATCGGGTAGTCCGACGGCAGGCCCCAGCGTTCCCGGTACTGGTCGGGCGTCAGGTTGAACGAAGTCTTCAGATGCCGCTTGAGCATCTTCAGCTTCTTGCCATCTTCCAGGCAGATCAGGAATTCGGGCGTGACCGACTTCTTCACCGGCACCGCGGGTTGCGGCCGTTCCGCCACCTCGATCACAGGCTGGCCCATGGTGGACAGGGTCCGGTAGACTTCCTGGATCAGGTTAGGCAGGTCGGACACCGCCACGGAATTGTTCGACACATGCGCCGAAACGATCTCGGCGGTCAGGCCAAGGATGTCGGGATTGGAAGTCGTTTCAGCCATGATTCCGGTCTCGCCTGCATTGTCGGGCCGGGAACGGCCGACGCGTCCGTGGCGCTCGGACGAGATGTCCTGGGCCACGCTACTTCGCGCGAATATATTGCCCAGAATCGCTTCATTGCAACGATCATTGTCAAACAAAATGGGTGCGTTCCGATGAATCCTGTCACAGACGAAGAACAGACCCACGATCGGGACCTGGATATCACAAACGAGACTTGTCCGATGACCTTTGTGCGTACCCGCCTGGCTCTCGACCGCATGCAGCCAGGGCAGGTCCTGCGGCTGCGGCTGCAAGGCGACGAACCGCGCCGGAACGTGCCCCGCACGGCGACCGAACAGGGCCACACCGTATTATCCGCAACGGAAGCGGCAGATGGGGTGCAGATACTGCGGATCCGCAAGAAGGGCTGACTATTCGTCCAACGCCCGCCGCAGCACCAGCGCATCCGCCCCATCCGCATAGTAGCGCCGCCGCCGCCCGACCTCCGTGAAGCCGCAGGCGGCATAGAGCGCGCGGGCTTGCGCGTTGCGGTCCGAAACCTCCAGGAACAGCGCGGTCGCACCCCGCGCCCGCGCGCCGGCCATCGCCTCGGCCATCAGGGCGGAGCCGAGGCCCGCGCGGCGTGCCGTGGGCACCACGGCCAAGGTCAGGATCTCGGCCTCATCGGCGGCGACACGGACCAGCACGAAACCCGCGCCCGGGCGCAGCACGCCGAAGGCGCCCGGCATGTCCAGCATCAGCGCAATGGCAGCCGTGCCCCAGGCCTCGGCTGGGGGGAAGCTGGCGGCATGCAGCGCCGCGGCATCGGCCGGGTTCATCTGGCAACGGGCAGCCGCACCGCCGGCGGCTCGGCATAAAGCGGCGAAGCATCCCGCGGGGCGATCGTGCCAGCCAGGCGCAGCAGCGCCACCCGGCCGGCCGCGGCGGCCTGCGGCAGGCGGCTGTCGGTCAGCACCGCGCGGGCGCCGCGCGCCAGCAGCCGGGCGGCGGCGATGGCGGCCGCATCGCCGACCAGCGCCACCGGCCCATCCGGGCGCGGCAACTCGGCCTCCGCCATCGGGCGCGGCGGGCCCTCCGCGGTCCAGGCGCCGGGGGCGAGGCATTCCAGCACCAGTCGGCCGCGCTTCGTATCCACCGCCGACCACACCGCATGGGTCTGCCGCAGCGCATCCGGCAGCGCAGCCGCCAGCGCCTCCCCGGTCGTGACGCCGATCAGCCGCGCACCGGCGCCCAGCGCCAGCCCCTCGGCGAGCGCGATGGCGGCGCGCAGACCGGTGAAGCCACCCGGCCCGACCACCACCGCCACCGCATCCAGCCCGCCCAGTTTGGCCAGCATCCGCGCGGCCATCGGCGGCAGCGCGGTGGGCTGCTGCCGGGCGCCATCCGCCGCTTCCTGCGCCACCAGCACCCCATCCGCGAAGGCAGCGGCGGAGCAGCGGGCGAGCGCGCCATCAAGAACCAGGAGATTCATTTGCCACGCGCGCCTAGGCTGCGCTCACCAACGCTTGCCCCCAGCCGCGCCGCTTGCTTGGATCGCAGCGCAGAAGGACCACTCCGATGAACGAAATACAGATCCCGCGTCGCAACAACCTCGACGCGTTCTGGATGCCCTATAGCGACAACAAGTATTTCAAATCCACCCCGCGCATGCTCGCACGCGCCGAGGGCATGTCCTACTTCACGCCGGAAGGCACTGAGATCCTCGACGGCACCGCGGGGCTGTGGTGCTGCAATGCGGGTCACGGGCGGCGAGAGATCGTCGAGGCGATCCAGAAGCAGGCCGCGATCATGGATTTCGCGCCGACCTTCCAACTCGGCCACCCCATCGCCTTCGAGGCCGCGGCGCGCGTGGCGGAGATGACGCCCGAAGGCATGGATCGGGTCTTCTTCGTCAATTCAGGCTCGGAGGCCGCCGATACCGCGCTGAAGATCGCGCTGGCCTACCACAAGGCGCGCGGGCAGTCGCAGCGGGTGCGGCTGGTCGGGCGGGAACGCGGCTATCACGGCGTTGGCTTCGGCGGCATGTCGGTGGGTGGCATTGGCCCCAACCGCAAGCAGTTCGGCGCCCAGCTTCCCTATGTGGACCACCTGCCGCACACCCACCTGCCGGCCCAGAACGCCTTTGCCAAGGGCCAGCCGGACCATGGCGAGCATCTGGCGGATACGCTGGAGAACCTGGTGGCCCTGCATGGCGACACCATCGCGGCCGTGATGGTCGAACCCGTCGCCGGCTCCACCGGCGTGCTGGTGCCGCCGAAGGGCTATTTGGAAAAGCTGCAAAAGATCTGCACGCAGCACGGCATCCTGCTGATCTTCGATGAGGTGATTACGGGCTTCGGCCGCATCGGCAAGCCCTTCGGCGCGGAACGCCTGGGAGTGACGCCGGACATCATGACCATGGCCAAGGGGCTGACCAACGCCGCCGTGCCGATGGGCGCCGTCGCCACCAGCAACGAGATCTACCAGACCATCGTCGATGGCGTGCCGGCGGGGATCGAACTGTTCCACGGCTACACCTATTCCGGCCACCCGCTGGCCTCCGCCGCCGCCATTGCGACGCTGGACCTGCACCGGTCGGAGGACCTGCCCGGCCGCGCTTTGGCGATGGAGCCCTATTTCGAGGAGGCGGCGCACGCCATGCGCGCCACGCCGGGCGTGACCGATGTGCGGAACATGGGCCTGATCGCCGGCGTGGAGCTGGAGCCGCACCCCGGCAAGCCGGGCGCGCGGGCCATGGAGGTGTTCCGCACCTGCTTCGACAAGGGCGTGCTGGTGCGCGTGACCGGCGACATCGTGGCGCTGTCCCCGCCGCTGATCATCGAGAAGCCGCATGTGGACCGGCTGTTCGGCACGCTGGACGAGGCGATCCGCGCCGTAGCGGCCTGACGGCGCGTAACCCCGGCGCGGGATCACAGGGTTGCATGCGCCGCACGGGTAGCCGGGCGGCGCAATCCCATATATGCGCCCAAACCGATCCCGGAGACTTCCCCGATGGCCGATACCCCCGTTCCCGTCACCGTGCTCACCGGCTACCTCGGTGCCGGCAAGACCACGCTGCTCAACCGCATCCTGTCGGAGAACCACGGCAAGAAATTCGCCGTGGTGATCAACGAATTCGGGGAGCTGGGGGTGGATAACGACCTTGTCGTCGATGCCGACGAGGAAGTGTTCGAGATGAACAATGGCTGCATCTGCTGCACCGTCCGCGGCGACCTGATCCGCATCATCGGCGGGCTGATGAAGCGCAAGGGCCGCTTCGACGGCATCATCGTCGAGACCACCGGGCTGGCCGACCCCGCCCCGGTGGCGCAGACCTTCTTCGCCGATGAGGATGTGAAGCGCGCCACCAAGCTGGACGCCATCGTCACCGTGGTGGACGCCAAGCACCTGTTCGCCCGGCTGGAGGACAGCAAGGAAGCGCAGGAACAGATCGCCTTCGCCGACATCATCGTGCTGAACAAGATCGACCTGGTGACGCCCGAGGAAGCCGATGCGGTGGAGCGTCGCATCCGCGGCATCAACCCCTATGCCGAGATCCGCCGCGCCACGAAATCCGACGTGCCGATCGAGGCCGTGATCGGCCGCGACGCCTTCAACCTGGAGCGCATCCTGGAGCGGGACCCGGAATTTCTGTCCGGCGAGGACGACCACACGCATGACGACGCGGTGATGAGCCTGTCCTTCGAGGCCACCCGCCCGCTGGACCCGGAAAAGTTCAATGCCTGGATCAGCGATCTGCTGCAGAAGAAGGGCCAGGACCTGCTGCGCACCAAGGGCATTCTGTCTTATGCCAATGACGATCGGCGCTTCGCCTTCCAGGCGGTGCATATGATCGCGGATGGCGACTACATCGGCAATTGGAAGGAAGGCGACCCGCGCCGCTCCAAGATCGTCTTCATCGGCCGTGACCTGAACCGCCCGCAACTGCGCCGCGGCTTCGAGGCCTGCCAGGTGCCGGCCTGATGGCAGGGGTGGCGGAAGCGGATTTCCTGCTGGCGCAGCGCGGCGCAACGCAGGAGCTGGGCGGCTGGGTCGTCGCGGCGGTGTTCGACCGCGGCGGGGTGCTGGGCTTCGCGCTGGCGGATGGCACGGTGCGGATCGGCGATGTCACGGCCGAAGCGCATGACGGCGCCATCCTCTCGGCCTGCGCCGATGCCAAGGGCGGCTTCCTGACCGGCGGCGATGATGGCCGCCTGGTGCATACCGCGCCGGATGGCACCGTCACCGAAGTGGCGAAATTCGGCAGCAAATGGGTCGATCACGTCGCCGCCCATGAATCGGGCGTGCGCGCGGCCTCCGTCGGCAAGCTCGCGCATGTGCTGGATGGCGCGGGCAAGATCCTGAAATCCCTGGCGCATCCGTCTTCCGTCGGCGGGCTGGCCTTCGATGCCAAGGGCAAGCGCCTGGCCGCCAGCCATTACGGCGGCGCCTCGCTCTGGTTCGTCGCGGCGAAGGAGGACAAGCCGAAGCTGCTGGAATGGAAGGGCAGCCACCACGCCATCGCCTTCAGCCCGGACGGCACCCATGTGGTGACCGCCATGCAGGAAACCGCGCTGCATGGCTGGCGGCTGGCCGATGGGCAGCACATGCGGATGTCCGGCTACCCGGGCAAGACGCATTCCATCGCCTTCACCAGCCGTGGCCGCTGGCTGGCGACCAGCGGCGCGGAATCCGTGGTGCTGTGGCCCTTCTTCGGCGGCGGGCCGATGGGCAAGGCGCCGACGGAACTCGCCGGGGGGGATGAGGTGCTGTGCAGCGCCGTCGCCTGCCACCCCCAGCATGAAGTGGTTGCCGCCGGCTTCGGCGATGGGCTGGTGCTGATGGCGGAAGTGGCCAGTGGCAAAGTGGTGCCGGTGGCGCCGCCGCGCGGTTCCGCCATCACCAGCCTGGCCTGGAACGCCACCGGTACCAGGCTGGCCTTCGGCACGGAGGCCGGGCTGGCCGGCTTCGTCGATCTTTCGAAACGCTGAGGAGCGCCGCATGGAGATGCCCGTCATCCCGAACATCCGCATGCCGCGCCTCGGCCTCGGCACCTGGCCGATGAAGGGCGCGGAATGCAGCGCCGCCGTGCAATCGGCGCTGTCGCTCGGCTACCGCCACATCGACACGGCGGAGATGTATGGCAATGAGGATGCGGTGGGCGCCGGCCTCGCCGCCAGCAGCGTGCCGCGCGCCGAGATCTTCCT
Organism: Falsiroseomonas sp. E2-1-a4; assembly: GCF_051433165.1. Lineage (NCBI taxonomy): Bacteria > Pseudomonadati > Pseudomonadota > Alphaproteobacteria > Acetobacterales > Roseomonadaceae > Falsiroseomonas > Falsiroseomonas sp. E2-1-a4. The sequence continues at coordinate 213,232 of NZ_JBHMFS010000001.1, forward strand.
GACCACCAAGATCTGGAACGACAAGCCGAATGGCGCCGCCATCCGCGCGGCGTTCGAGGCCAGCCTGAAGCGCCTGGCGACGCCCTATGTGGACCTGCTGCTGATTCATTGGCCCAGCCCGGAGCTGGAGCTGGCGGATGCCCTGGCGGGCCTCACCGCGATCCGGGCGGAGGGGCGCGCCAAGGCCATCGGCGTCTCCAACTTCCCGCCCAGGCTGCTGCAACGCGCGATCGACCAGGGCGTGGGGCTGTCCTGCCTTCAGGTGGAATATCATGCGCTGCTGGACCAGTCGAAGCTGCTGCAGATCTGCCGCGCCAACGACATGGCGCTGACCGCCTATTCGCCGCTCGGCAAGGGTGAGACGGCCAACCAGCCGGTGCTGCAGGACATCGCCCGCAAGCATGGCGCCACGGCCGCGCAGGTGGCGCTCGCCTGGCTGCTGGCGCAGCCCGGGGTTGCCATGGTGCCGAAGGCGGCCAGCCCGGCGCGTCAGGCCGAAAACCTGGCGGCGCTGGATGTGAAGCTGGATGCGGCGGATCTCGCGGCGATCGCGGCCTTGCCCAAGGACCGACGCTTCGTGAATCCCGCCATGGCGCCCGACTGGGTGAACGGTTGAGGCGATTTTTGACGGGTGGCCCTGGTACCGGGCCGGCCCGAGGCTACTAATCCAGGCGTGACGAGAAGGGGTGGCCACATGGCCGAGGCATCAGAAGACGATCTGGACCTAGGCATCAGCCTGGAAGTGGTGGCAACGCTGGTGGACCATGCCAGGGCGGTGCAGGGCACCGAGGTGGTGGACCTCGATGCCGAGGCGGAGACAGACCCCGACACCGGCGCGGTCGAGGATGAGTTCGACGAGGACAGCCTGCGCGCTGCCATCCTCGCCCTGAACGAGGATGAGCAGGCCGCGCTGATCGGCCTCGCTCTGGTCGGCCGTGGCGATTTCACGCCGGAGGAATGGGAAGACGCCATCACTGAGGGCGCCGAGCGCGACAATGGCGCGGATGCCGCCGAAATCCTGCTCGCCATGGACAATTTTGGCGATCTGCTGGCGGAGGGCGTGGCCGCCTTCGGCCTGTCGATCGAAGACGTCGAGCGGTAGCTACTTCACCGGCGGGGCCAGGACCTTGGCCGGGAAGTTGCAGTGGGCCACGGCAGGGCAGCGCCAGCATTCCGGGGCGCGCGCCTTGCAGATGTAGCGCCCATGCAGGATCAGCCAGTGATGCGCGTCCCGCAGCATGTCGGGCGGGCAGCGCTTCACCAGCCCATCCTCCACCTGCCGCGGGGTCTTGCCGGCGGCCAGGCCGGTGCGGTTGCCGAGGCGGAAGATGTGCGTATCGACCGCCATCGTCTCCTGCCCGAAGGCGACGTTGAGCACGACATTGGCGGTCTTGCGGCCGACCCCGGGCAGCGCCTCCAGCGCCGCGCGGTCATTCGGCACTTCGCCACCATGCCGGTCCAGCAGGAGCTGCGACAGCGCCACCACATTGCGCGCCTTGCCCTGCCACAGCCCGATCCGGCGGATATGCGGCGCCACGCCCTCCACGCCGAGGGCCACCATTGTGGCCGGGGTGGCGGCGGCTTCGAACAGGGTCGCGGTGGCCTTGTTCACGGCCACATCGGTGGTCTGGGCAGACAGGGCCACGGCCACCAGCAGAGTATAGGCATCGCGGAAATGCAGTTCCGTCTCCGGCGCCGGGTTGGCGGCGGCGAGCGCGCGCAGGAAGGCCTCGGCCTGGGCGCGGTTCATCGCCCGCGCCTTGCGGGGCGGGCGGGCGGGGCGGGTGGGTTTCACGATTTCGGACATGGCGGAATGCCAGCCCTACCCCATAGTGAGAAGGGATGTCAGCCACCGCCGAGCCAATCCTGTTCGAAGCCGTCAGCACGCCGTCGCAGAGCCTGTCTGCACGGGGCATGCAGCTGCTGTGCCTGCTCTCCGCCGCCGGGGCCGCGGTGCCGGGCGTGCTGTTCCTGGTACTGGGCGCCTGGCCGGTGCTCGGCTTCCTGGGCGTCGAGGTGGTGCTGGTGCTGTGGATGGTCGCGCTGCACCGGCGCTGGAGCGCCCGGGCGCGGGAGGTGGTGCGGCTGACCGAGCGCCATCTGCACATCGTCACCGCCAATGGCCGCGGCGGGGTGCGGGAGACCGTTTTGCAGCCCTATTGGACCCGTGTGGCGCTGGAGGAGGTGGCGGGCGGCGTGGCGCGGCTGAGCCTGGTGCAGCGCGGACGCCGCGTGGAGGTCGGGTGCTTCCTCTCAGACGCTGAGAAACGCGATCTGGGCGAGGCGCTGAAGGCAGCGCTTCTGCGCTACCGTGAACCCGTTTTCGACAACCCCCAGTTGCACTGAGTGTTAATTCAGTCGGTGGGCGTCAGGCTCTTGATCAGCTCGAAAACCCGCTTGCGGACGGCGGCATCGGTGATCCGGTAATAGGCGCGAACCAGCTCCAGCGTCTCCCGCCGGTGCAGGGTATCGTCCTCGAAGCCTTCCTGTTGTTCCTGGAAACCACCGAAACGGCGGTTGCCCTGGTTACCACCCATCTCGGGCGGCATGTCGTCGAAGAAGAAGCCGATCGGCACATCCAGGACGCGGGAGATGTCGAACAACCGGCTGGCGCCGATCCGGTTCGCACCGCGCTCATACTTCTGAACCTGTTGAAAAGTAAGGCCCAAGGCCTCGCCCAGCTTTTCCTGGCTCATGCCGAGCAGGGTGCGGCGCAGGCGCACGCGGCTGCCGACATGGACATCGATCGGGCTCGGCCGATGTTCCTTTTCGGTTCGTTCGACCACGTCTTCGCTCGGGATGGCCACCACTCGCACTCCAGTCCAGGGAAGTTCATGTCCACCCGTTCAGGGGGCCATCCTGGCCTGGGCGGAGCCGATGCTGGGGCTTGGAAGCGCCCGCCCAGCGGCCGCATCAAGGCGTATCCGGCTGGTCACGAATTGTCAACTCTTTTGAGAAATCTCAATAAAGCTCCCTTACCCCCGGATGCGTCGGATCATGGAGACGCCTCATCGCTACCGGAGGCAACTCGCGAAATCGAACCCAGGGTCGCAACAGCAGATACCAGAGCGAGCAAAACGAGCGGAATCCACAATCCAAGATACGCAAACGGTGTGGCTGACGCCGCGCTCGGCAATGGCGCCACCACCACCCCCGTCTCCGCCAGGCCCATCCGCGCCACCACGCGGCCGCGCGCATCGAAGACGGCCGAGATGCCGGTCTGCGCCGCGCGGACCAGCGGCAGGCCTTCCTCCACCGCGCGCAGCCGCGCCGCGGCCAGGTGCTGGTACGGGCCGGCGGAGATGCCGAACCAGGCATCATTGGTGATGTTCAGCAGGAAGCCGGGGCGGTCCGCCGGGGTCACCGCACCGGGGAAGATCACCTCGTAGCAGATCAGCCCGCCAAAGGCCGGCAGGCCGGGCAGGCGGACGCTGCGCAGCCCGGGCCCGGCGCTGAAATCCAGCGCCGAGACGACGATACGGATCGGCAGCAGGCCGCGCAGCGGGGTGTATTCGCCGAAGGGCACCAGATGCGCCTTGTCATAGGCATCCAGCACCGCGCCCTGCGCATCCAGCGCCACCAGGCTGTTCCAGACCCGGGAGGCGCGGCCATCGGCGCCGAATTCCGCCCGCACGCTGCCGGCCAGCAGCAGAGCGCCGGGCGGCAGCGGGGCGGTGGCGAGTTCCGCCGCGCGCGGGTCGCTGGCCAGCAGAAAGGGGCTGGCGGTTTCCGGCCAGACCACGACGATGCGGTTGCCCGGTACCTCCTGTGCCGCCGTTCGGATGCCGCCGGCGGACAGGTCGATGTAGCGCTGGAAGATCGGCAGGCGGGTGTCCTCCCGCCATTTGGCCTCCTGCGCCACATTGCCCTGCACCAGCACCATGGTGACGGGTTCCGGCTCCGGCTCCTCCGGCCACAGCCGGCCCAGGCCGATGCCGGCGAAGACCAGCAGGGCCAGGCCGCCGCCGATCCAGCCGCGCCGGCCGGCCAGGGGCACCAAGGCGAGCAGGACGGTCGCCAGCGACAGGCCATGCACGCCCACCCAGGCGGCCGCCTGGATCGGCAAACTCGCAAAAGCCCAGACGGTGCCAAGCAGGTTCCAGGGGAAGCCGGTGAAGACCACGCCGCGCAGCAGTTCGGCTGCCAGCCAGGCGGCGGCAAAGGCGAGCGCGGCCGGTACGCCCGGCCTGGCCCAGCGGGCGGCCAGGGCCGGCAGGATGGTGAAGGCGCCCAGCGGCAGGGCCAGCGCCGGCACCGCGATCGGCACCAGCCACCAGAAACGCTCGACCTCGGTCAGGATGGCGTTGGTCAGCCAATGCAGGCCGGCGACATGGAAGCCCCAGCCCCAGGCCAGCCCGATCCAGGCCGCGCGCCGGGCGCTGGGCGCGGCCGTCACCATGATGAACAGGCCGGGCAGGGTGATCAGCAGCACCGGCACCAGATGCACCGGCGGCAGGGCGAGCGCCGTGGCGGCGCCCAGCCCGAAGGCGGTGGCGAGCGCCCGCCAGAAGCCCGGCCCGGCCAGCCGGCGCGTCAGCGCATCGCGCCAGTGGCCGGGGGTGGCAAGGCGGCGGACGACACCCTCACGCGGTGCGGCGCGAGCGGGTTTCACGGCCAGGCCCTCACGCCGCCCCTTGGGCTGCGCAGCCTCAGGCCGTACCGACCGGCGCCTGGGCCACGGCGCCCTGGGCGCCCGGGCCGCGGCGGCTCTGCCACAGCGCCACGAAGTCGATCGGCGCCAGCATCACCGGCGGGAAGCCGCCGTCACGGGTGATGTCGGCCAGGATGTTGCGGGCGAAGGGGAACAGCAGGCGCGGGCATTCCACCAGCAGCACCGCCTCCAGATGCTGCTGCTCCACATTGATGGTGAAGACGCCGCAATAGACCAGCTCCGCGATGAAGCAGGGCGTCTCGCCCACCTTGGCGTCGGCGCGGATTTGCAGCGAGACCTCGAAGACGTTCTGGCCCTGCTCGATCGGGCGGGCCTGCACATCGAGCGCCAGGTCGACCCGCGGCTGCTCGCGCAGGGTCACATAGATCTCGGGCGCGCCCGGCACCTCGAAGGACAGGTCCTTCGTGTACTGGATGTTGAGCTGCAGCGGCGGGGCCGGCTGGCCGTTCTGCGTTGGGCCGGGCACTGGACCGTTCGGGATGGGGGAGGAAGGCGCGTTCAGGTCGGACATCGGGGTTCCCGCTCATGCGAAGATCGGCTGCCGCGGGCTACCACGCGCCACCGCGCCGGGCCAGGGTGAAGCGGGTCACGGCTTGACGTGTGGCGCACAGGCACCAGACGCCTTGACGTGCGCCGCGTAGGCGGCACAACCAACATCCCGCCCAAAGAAGAGTATCCTTTGATGACCCGCGTCTTCTCCGGCATCCAGCCCTCCGGCGTGCCCACCCTCGGCAACTACCTCGGCGCCATCCGCAACTGGGTGCCGATGCAGGACACGCATGAGGCGATCTTCTGCGTGGTGGATCTGCACGCCATCACCGTCTGGCAGGACCCGAAGGAGCTGGCGCGGCAGACGCGGGAAATGGCGGCGGCGCTGATCGCCTGCGGGCTGGACCCGAAGCGCTGCACCCTGTTCCTGCAATCCCATGTCCATGCCCATACGCGGCTGGCCTGGATCTTCAACTGCGTGGCGCGGCTGGGCTGGCTGAACCGGATGACCCAGTTCAAGGACAAGGCCGGCAAGGACCGCGAGGCCGCCTCCAGCGGGCTGTACGTCTACCCCAACCTGATGGCCGCCGACATCCTGACCTACCACGCGACCCAGGTCCCGGTGGGCGACGATCAGCGCCAGCATCTGGAGCTGGCAAATGACATCGCCCAGAAGTTCAACCACGACTACGGCGTGGAGTTCTTCCCGAAGATCGAGCCGCTGATCCAGGGCGTCGCCGCCCGGGTGATGTCGCTGCGGGATGGCACGAAGAAGATGTCGAAGTCCGACCCCTCAGACCAGTCGCGCATCAACCTGACGGACGACCACGACGCCATCGCCCAGAAGATCCGCAAGGCGCGCACGGATGCCGAGCCGCTGCCGGGCCATGCCTCGGGCCTGGAGAACCGGCCGGAAGCGCGCAACCTGATCGGCATCCTCGCCGCCATCACCGGCACCCTGCCGGAGAACGTGCTGCGGGAGCATGAGGGCAAGGGATTCGGCGCGTTCAAGGAAGTGCTGGTGGGCGCCCTGGTCGCGCATCTGGACCCGATCCGGAAGGAGATGTCCCGGCTGCTGGACGATCCGGCGACGCTGGACGCCCAGCTTCGCCTCGGCGCCGACCGAGCGGAGGCGATCGCAGCCCCGATCTGCGCCCGGGCGGAGGAGATTGTCGGGTTCCTGCCGCGCCGGTAGTTCCCTCATGCGCCGGCGCCCCCTTCGGGCGCTTGGCTGCGCGGCAGAAGCCGCGGCGCCCGTTCGGGCGCTCGCCCGCCTTCGGCGGCCGCAGGTGGCACGCCATGAGGCTCGCTACATCCGGCTGCCGAGGAACCATATCCACAGCGGCAGGGTGATGATGGACACCACATGCTCGCTGGTGGTGATGGCCGCCATCAGCGGCGCATCGCCACCCATGGCGCGCGCCATCACATAGCTGGTCGCCGCCGTGGGCAGCGCCATCAGCATCACCACGATGGCGGTCGGCAGCGGCGCCAGGCCGAAGGCGCTCGCCAGGCCGAAGGTGATCAGCGGCACCACGCCCAGCTTCAGCACCGCCGTCGCCACCTGCGCCAGCGGCCGGTCGCCCAGCCCCTTCAGCGTCAGCGCCGCGCCCACGCACAGCAGCCCGAGCGCCACCGAGGCCTGCCCCAGCACCCGCACCGTCGGGCTGAGCCCCGGCGGCAGGCCGCCGAGCAGGGACAGCGCGAAGCCCAGCGCGCAGGCGATGATCAGCGGGTTCAGCAGCACCTGCCGCAGCAACCGCCCCGGCCGCACCCGGCCTTCGCCGCCGAAGGCGAAGGCCAGCGTGGTGATGGTCTGGACCATCGGCACGATCAGCCCGGTGCAGATGGCACACAGCGCGATGCCCGCCGGCCCCCAGATGGCCCCCGCAATGGCGAAGCCCATCAGGTTGTTGAAGCGGATGCCGCCCTGCAGGATGGAGGTCATGGCCGGATGCGCCACCCCCAGCCCACGCGCCAGCACCAGTGAAATCGCGGTCCCGGCCAGCAGCGCCCCCCAGATCGTCCCCGCCAGCCCGCCCACCGGCAGATCCGCCAGCCGCATACTGGCCAGGGCGGTGACGATCAGGCTGGGCAACAGCACCCAGAAGACCAGCTTTTCAATGCCCGCCCAGATCGTGTCGTCGCGCAGCAATTGCCGGCGCAGCAGCGCGCCCAGGGCCAGCAGGCCGAAGACCGGCACGAAGGCGTCCAGCCAATGGGTCATAGAGTCCGAATCATCCGGTCAGACGCCTCGATAGGTTGGCGCCCATCCTGCGGAAGCCGTCACTGTCGCGCCACCGCCACGACATAGAGGCAGGGTTGCGTTGGGGAAGGAGTCACCGCGAGGCGAGGGCAGCGGTCCGACGCCTCAGGCACCCCGCACCGGCTCCGGCGCTTCCTCCGGTGCCGAGGCCGGGACCGAAGGGGCGGTGGCACCGCGGGCGATGTCCTGCAGGCAGGCGGCTTCGCCGCGCCGGGCAGTCCCGATGGCGCGTGCGGCGGCGAAGGCCACCAGCAGCCCGGCACCGGGCGCGTCGTCGCGGTAAAAGAACAGATCCAGGTGGCATTGCGGGCCCTGGTAGTGCCAGATCTCGGCATGGCCCTCCTCCCGCCGCAGCCGGGGTTCGCCGAGCCAGGCGAGGACCGCACCGGGTGGGTGACCCACCAACTGCCCCGCCATGGCGGGTGGCGCCCCGGCCGCCGCATTGCGGGACGGCAATGGGGCTGGCGGGGTGGATGGCGCGACCGAGCCCTCCCCCCCGGCTGCAACCGGGCGCGGGACGATGCCGGCGAGGCTGGCCTGATGCGAGGCCAGCGCCTCCTGCAACACCACCACCGGGTCGGCCCGGTCCGGCTGGGCGCAGGCCGCGCCCAGCAGCAGGGATGCCAGGGTGGGAAGCCGTAGCCACCGCAGCGGATGCGCCCGCGACACCGGAACGGCGCCGCGGGGCTGCATCAGCCCTCCGCGTAGGCGGCGCGCGGCGCCGGGCCGGGGGAGACCTGCGCGTCGCCCAGCATCTCCATCTTGCCGGAGATCTGGCCGCCATCCTCGACCATCAGGCGGCGGCAGCGCGCCGTGCCGATGACGCGGCCGGTGCCGCGGATGACCAGCTGGCCGCGCGCCGTCAGCGTGCCGTCGAAGGTGCCGGCGATCTCGGCATCCTCGACCTGGACCTCGCCCTTGAACACGCCGGTCTGGCTGATGGACAGCTCCGTCGCCTGGATCATCTGGCTTTCGACAGTGCCCTCGACCACCAGGCGCTCGGCATCGGCCACGGTGCCCTGCAGGCTGATGCCGCGGCCGACGACCAGGGTGCGACGATCCGGCGCCTGCGGGCGCGGCGTCGGCATGGTCGGCGCGCCGCCGGGCTGCTGGCCGCCGCCCATGGGGCCACCCATCTGGCTGCCCATGGGGCCGCCCATTTGCGGCGGGCGCGGCGGAATGGCGGTGCCGGCGGGCGGCGTCGGGCCGGTCGGCATGGTGGGGGTCGGCGGCTTCGGGGCGAGGCTCATGTTGGAAGCATCCCTGGTGGGTCGGTTGGGCGCGCCCAGATCGGGGTCGCGAGAGGTCGGAACGGTGGCGGATTGCGGCTCGGGGCTGGGCTCGGCGGGCTTTTCTTCCCGGCGACGGCCGAAGACATTCATCATCGTCCCCCTTCTGTGGTGTCTCGCGGCAGCATCGCGACCGGGCGCAACAGGCGACCGGGCGCAACCGGCGCCGAATGGTCTGGCGGGCGCGCTGCCGGCGCACCGTACAGAAGCATCGGCTAACACGCGCCACCGCGTTCAGACAACGCCGCGGCGCGATGCAACCGCAATTCTCCCCAACTCATCCACCGGAAGTTCAGGGCGGAAAGTTCCGGGGCGTCATCCTGTTCAGTCCCGCCGATGCAGCAGATGCGTCATCGCGGCGGTACCGAGCACCGGTACCAGCAGATTCGCCAGCGGCACCGCGGCCAGCAGCGCCAGCACGCCACCCAGGCTCCAGATCGCCAGGCGCCGCTGCCGGCGCAGCGCATCCGCCGAAACGCGTTCCATCCGCCGCAGGGCAACGCCCTCGAACAGCCCGTCGCCCAGGAAGATCGCGGCCACCGCCCATAGCAGCACCACGCCCACCACCGGCAACAGCAGGGACAGCGGCAGCAGGACCAGGGTCAGGCCGACCAGCTTCGCCGCCATCACCGCCGCCCCCCAGGCCTGCACCGCCGTGCTGGCGCCCTGGGGTGGCGGCAGGGCCGGGTAGTGGCGGCGTTCCACCGCCTCCGCCACCCCATCCAGGAACAGCCCGGCCACCGCCAGCAGCAGCGGAATGAACAGCCACCAGGCGGCCACCGCCACCAGCACCACCCCGGCCGTGGCGGCAGTGGTGGCGAGCCACCCCTCGCCCCCCGCCACGGCGCCGAGGCCCCAGGCGGACAGCCAGGCCAGCCCCGACAGCCCGGCCAGCGCGCCCAGCGCGCCGAAGAACAAGGGGCGCCGGAAGGCGGGGTCGGGGATCTGGCGCAGCGCCAGCAGCAGGGGTTGCAGCATGGCGGCGGAGATGGACCGGCGCGGCGGCCGGGCCAAGCGGGACGCCGGTCACGTGCCCTTCAGCTTTGTCTGGTCCAGCTTTGTCTGGCCCAGCTTTGTCTGGCCCAGCTCTGTCTGGCCCAGCTCTGTCTGGCCCAGCTTTATCTGGCACGGGCTAGCCTTGGCCCCGCCCTTCCGGCAGGTTCCGCGGCAATCGCACAAGGCTTCACCCCAGATGACCAACGCCCCCCCGCCCACGCTCGACCTTCTCGGCATCGGCAATGCCATCGTCGATGTGCTGGCCCGTGCCGAGGACGGCTTCCTGGCCACGCATGCCATGACCAAGGGCAGCATGGCGCTGATCGACACCGCGTCGGCGGAACGGATCTACGCCGCCATGGGTCCGGGTGTGGAAGGCAGCGGCGGCTCGGCCGCCAATACCTGCGCCGTCGCCGCGGCGCTCGGCGCGCGGGTCGGCTTTCTCGGCAAGGTGGCGGCGGATGAGCTGGGCCGCGTCTTCTCGCATGACATCCAGGCCGCCGGCGTGCGCTTCCCGACCGCGCCGCTGTCCGGCGGCGCGCCGACCGCGCGCTGCCTGATCCTGGTGACGCCGGATGGCCAGCGCACCATGAACACCTTCCTCGGCGCCTGTGTCGCCTTCGGCCCGGACGATGTGGATGTGGCGGAGGTGGCGTCCGCCGCCGTCACCTACCTCGAGGGCTACCTGTTCGACCCGCCCGAGGCCAAGGCCGCCTTTTTCAAAGCCTCCCAGGCTGCGCACGCGGCCGGTCGGAAAATCGCCCTGACCCTGTCGGACCCCTTCTGCGTCGGCCGCCACCGCTCCGCCTTCCAGGAATTCGTGAAGAACGAGACCGACATCCTGTTCGCCAACGAGGCTGAGATCCTGTCCCTGTACGAGACGGAGGATCTGGACGCCGCCGTGGCACGGGTGCGGCAGGAGGTGTCGCTGGCCGCCATCACCCGGTCCGAGCATGGCAGCCTGGTGGTGGCCGGTGCCGAGCAATGGCAGGTCGCCGCCGTGCCGACGCAGGTGGTGGACACCACCGGCGCCGGTGATGCCTATGCCGCCGGCTTCCTGGCCGCCCTGGCCCAGGGCAAGGCGATGGCCGAATGCGGCCGCTGGGGGTCGGTGGCGGCGGCGGAGGCGATCAGCCATTTCGGCGCCCGCCCGCAGGCCGATCTGAAGGCGCTCGTCGCCGGCTGAGCCGGCGGAACTGTTACGGAAACGGGGTTTAGCGCGGCCTGGAACCAGGGCGCGCCACCCCGCGTTGCTACCTCCAACGGGCCAATCCAGGCCTGAGAAGGAGGCTCGGCATGCGAATTCAACCCGCCCTGATCCTGGCCAGCGCCCTGATTCTTCCCTGGGCCGCCAAGGCCCAGATGACCGAGCCGATGCCCCGGGCGCCGATGTCCCAGGGCCCGATGCACCAGGCGCCTATGCACCAGGCGCCTATGCACCAGGCGCCTATGTCCCAGCAGGGACCGCATGGCTCGGCCACCGGCAGCACGATGCCTGGCATGGGCAGCAGCGCGATGCCTGGCATGGCCATGGGCCAGTCCGACATGGACACCGCGGCCGCGGAGAATTTCCTGCGGGAGGCGCGGCAGGCGCTCGCGGCGGGGCGCATGCGTGAGGCCCGCGTCAGCCTGGAACAGGCCGAGACCCGCCTGCTCACCCGCTCCGTCATGCCGAGCCAGGCGGGCACGCCGATGGATCGCGGCCCGGTCGCGGCCATTTCCTCGGCGCGTGAGGCGCTTGACCGGCGCGACCGCGCCGCGGTGAACCGCCATATCGACCAGGCGATGGCGCAGCTTCGTGAGCCGAAGCCGATGATGGGTGGCAACACCGCCACCGGCCACGGCATGCCGATGGCCCCGTCCGGCGGCGGTGGCGCGGGTGGCCAGGCTGTGCCGCGCAACCTCGGCCCGGCGCCGGCGCCGATGTTCCAGCCCGGCCCGATGCCCAGCCCCGGCCGCATGTAGGGCGCTGCCGGGCAGCCCCGCCCACAAGACGGGGCTGCCCCGGGCCGACGCGATGCGGTTCTCGCTCGCTTTTTGGCGGTTTCCGCCTTATGTGTGCGCCGCATCAAAGCCAATGGCCCAGCGAAGTGCCTGGATGACCGTCCCGTGACGGTCATGCCCGGGACGGCGGGGGTCGGCGCGAAGTGGTTCCTCGGGATCGCTCGCTGAAACTCTTAAGGCCGGAACCCGGACGCACCCATGGATATTCGCAACGTCGCGATCATCGCCCACGTCGACCACGGCAAGACCACCCTCGTCGACAATCTTCTGAAGCAGGCCGGCGCCTTCCGCACCAACCAAGTGGTGGCGGAACGCGCGATGGACCGCAACGACCTCGAGCGCGAGCGCGGCATCACCATCCTTGCCAAATCCACCGCGGTGGAATGGAAGGGTGTGAAGATCAACATCGTGGACACCCCTGGCCACGCCGATTTCGGCGGTGAAGTCGAGCGCATCCTGTCGATGGTCGATGGCGCCGTGGTGCTGGTCGATGCCGCCGAGGGCGTGCTGCCGCAGACGAAATTCGTGCTGACCAAGGCGCTGGCCCGCGGCATCCGCCCGATGGTCGTCGTCAACAAGGTGGACCGCCAGGACGCCCGTCCCGACGAAGTCCATAACGAGATGTTCGACCTGTTCGCCGCACTCGGCGCGGATGACAACCAGCTCGACTTCCCGATGCTGTTCGCATCCGGCCGCCAGGGCTGGGCCGACACGACGATGGACGGTCCGCGCAAGGACCTGTCGGCCATGTTCGACCTGATCCTGTCGCATGTGCCGGCGCCGGGCCTCGACCCGAACCTGCCATTTGCCATGAACGCCGCGATCCTGGAGGCCGACAATTTCCTCGGCCGCATCCTGACCGGCCGCATCGAGCAGGGCACCGCCCGGCTCAACATGCCGGTGAAGGTGCTGCGCCGGGATGGCTCCGTGGTCGAGACCGGGCGTCTCACCAAGCTGATGACCTTCAGTGGCCTGGACCGTGTGGTGGTGGAAACCGCCTATGCCGGCGACATCATCGCGATCGCCGGCCTTGGCAATGGCACCATCCCGGACACCATCTGCGATCCGGCCGTGATGGAACCGCTGCCGGCCATCCCGGTCGATCCGCCTACCCTGTCCATGACCTTCCGCATCAATGACGGCCCGCTCGGCGGCCGCGAGGGCAAGAAGGTCACCTCCCGCCAGATCCGCGACCGGCTCTTCAAGGAGTCCGAGGGCAACGTCGCGATCTCCATCAAGGTGTCCGAGGAAGTGGACGCCTTCGAGGTGGCCGGCCGCGGCGAATTGCAGCTTGGCGTGCTGATCGAGCAGATGCGCCGCGAGGGTTTCGAGCTCACCATCGGTCGCCCACGCGTGCTGACGCGCGAGAATGCCGAGACCGGTGAGCGCGAGGAGCCGTTCGAGGAATGCCTGGTCGACGTTGATGAGGAATACTCCGGCGTCGTCGTCCAGAAGCTGTCCCTGCGGAAGGGCCAGATGCAGGACATGCGGCCCTCCGGCGGCGGCAAGCTGCGCCTGACCTTCCTGATCCCGTCGCGCGGCCTGATTGGCTACCATGGCGAGTTCCTGACGGACACGCGCGGCACCGGCATCATGAACCGCATCTTCGCGGGTTATCAGCCCTGGGCCGGCCCGATCGAGGGCCGCCGCAACGGGTCCCTGATTTCCAACTCCGATGGCGAGGCGATCCAGTATTCGCTGTTCTCGCTGCAGGAGCGTGGCACGCTGTTCGTGGACCCGGGTGTGAAGGTCTATGTCGGCATGATCCTGGGCGAGCATTCCCGGGACAACGACCTGGATGTGAACCCGATCAAGGAAAAGAAGCTCACCAACATCCGCGCCGCCGGCAAGGATGAGGCGCTTCTGCTGGTGCCGCCGCGCCGGATGAGCCTGGAACAGGCCATCGCCTATATCGAGGAAGACGAGCTGGTGGAGGTGACGCCGAGCGCCATCCGCCTGCGCAAGCGCTACCTCGACCCGCATGAGCGCAAGAAGAACGCGCGCAAGTCGGACAGCGAAGCGGCATAAGCCGCTCGGAGCTGAGACAATTGGAGGGCGGCACCGTTGCCGGTGCCGCCCTTTTCGTGTCGGGCGCCAAAGGCGCCGCCTATTTGCGCCATTGGCACGCCGCGCCTGCTCCCCTTCCCGCCCCGGCCCTAGCCTTGCCCCAATCGAGGTGTGAGAGCAGGAAGCCCATGAGCGCGGATCAGGATAACCCTTCCCCCTGGCGCGGCCCGCGCGGGGGGCGTGGCTGGCAGGACCTGGCGGGAAGCTGGGGCCGTACCGGCCAGGGCGCCGCGACCCGCCGCAGCGACAGCCCCGCACGGCCCGCCACCGGCAAGGCGGGGGCGCAGCCCGCCTGCTGCCGGGCGCCCGCGGAGGGCGATGCCCATTTCGCCGGCCGTCCGGCCGCGGATGTGCTGGCCCTGCGAGGGGTGACCCTCACCCAGCTCATCATCGCGATCAATGTGCTGGAGCCGGGCCTGTCGCTGCATCTGGATCGGGATGGCGGGTTGGGCTTCGTCGACCACGCGGGCGAGATAATGCCCTTCAGCGGCGACCTGACGATCCGGGGCGCGACGCTGCGCTTCACCGGGGTCACCAACATCATCCTGGTCTGAAGGGGGGCCCCTGCGACGCGCCGCCGGAGGAGGTCCGGTCTGTAGAAGTGCGGCGCGCCGCAGGGCCGGACCCGGGCGGGGGGCGCCACGAGACCGTCATGTGAAGCCTACACCGCTATCGCTGCGCGCCCAAAAGGGTTTCGCGTGCCCGGTCATGCGAAGTTGGCGCGCCTCCCATGTCTGTGAAGCGCGCTTTGCTTTCGATCACGTTTCTGCGGCACACTCCGCCCACGCAACGGTCGGATCCTTGGATGCGCGCTATCAGATTGCAGCTCGACTCGCGCGGGCGGGTGCTGCTGACACCCGCCTTGCGGGCAGCGACCGGCCTTGTGCCTGGCGTGAAGCTCCAGGTGGCGGTGGAGGATGGAGAACTGGCCATCGCGCCCGGCGACGATGCCGAGCGCGGCCGCCAGCCCACGCTGGATGGCAAGGGCCGGCTGACCCTGCCGGGCCAGCTTCGCAAATCGCTGAACCTGGTGCCGGGCACGGTGCTGCTACTTCGGGTGGATCAGCCCGGCTTGCGGCTGGTAACGCCGGGGCGGCTGCTCGGCCGGCTGAAGGCAGCGCGGCTTGCGCTGACCGAGGCTTTGCAGGACTGAAGCTCTCGGCGTTTCCACGCGGAGGCAAAACCTTCTAGACCGTCCCAGCCTCCCCGGGCTGGGGGGCGGCCAAAAAGGAGTTCCGCTTGCCCAACCCGTTCCGCGGCGCCCTGAGCCGGGCGCCCCTTCTCCGGGATCGGCGCTTCCTGATCCTGCTGGCGCTGGGCTTTTCCGCCGGCGTGCCGCTACCGCTGACGGCCTTCACCCTGCGCCAGTGGTTCTCCGAATCGGGCGTCTCGCTCACCGCCATCGGGCTGACGGCGCTGATCGGGCTGGCCTATGCGTTCAAATTCCTCTGGGCGCCGGTGCTGGATCACGCGGCGCCGCCGGCCTTCCGCTGGCTCGGCCGGCGGCGCGGCTGGCTGGCCAGCATCCAGCCGGTGCTGGCGGCGGCGATCCTGGGCCTCGGTTTCACCGATCCGGTGAATGCGGCGCAGGTCACGGTGATGGTGGCGGTGCTGGTCGCCTTCCTGTCGGCCAGCCAGGACATCGTCGTGGATGCCTACCGGATCGAGGTGCTGGAGGAGAGCAACCAGGGCTACGGCCTCGCCTGCTACATCTGGGGCTACCGGGCGGCACTGCTGGCCGCCAATGCCGGGGCGCTGACCATCGCGGAATTCGCCGGCTGGACAGCCGCCTTCGCCTATTGCGCAGCGCTGGTCGGCATCGGCTTCGCGGCCGTGATGTTTGGGCCGGAGCCGGAGGCGCCGCCGGTGGTGGTGCTGCCCTGGGCGCGCCGGTTGAAACTGGCCGTGGTGGACCCCTTCGTGGACTTCATGGGCCGCCGCTACTGGGTGGCGATCCTCGCCTTCGTCGCGCTGTTCAAACTGGGGGAGGCGCTGGCCGGAATCATGACCGCGCCCTTCTACCGCTCGCTCGGTTTTTCGCGGCTGGAGATTGCGGCGGTGGGCAGCGTGTTCGGGCTGTTCATGACGCTGGGCGGTGCGCTGGCCGGCGGCTGGGTGGTGGCGCGGCTGGGTACCGCGCGGGCGCTGATCTACACCGGCATCCTGCAGATGCTGTCCAACCTGATGTATGTGGCGCTGGCCCAGACGGGCTATTCGATGCCGATGCTGTGGCTTCAGGTGGGGGTGGAGAACTTCACCGATGGCCTGGCCGATGCCGCCTTCGTCACCTACCTGTCCGCACTGACCAGCCGCAGCTTCACCGCCACGCAATATGCGTTGCTGTCCTCCCTGGCCGCGGTGCCGCTGCGCACGCTGGGGGCTGGTAGCGGCTGGCTGGCGGAAGGGTTGGGCTGGTCCTGGTTCTTCGGCCTGACCACCCTGGCCGCGCTGCCGGCCATGGTCATCATGCTGTTCCTGCTGAAACACTTGCCGCCGCCCGCTCAGCCCGTGGTCCAGCCCGCGCGAGACCTGACCGGATGATGGCGAGCCCCTACTTCCTGACACCGATGCTGCTGGTGTTCTCCAACGTGCTGATGACCTTCGCCTGGTATGGCCATCTGAAGCAGCCCGCTTGGCCGTTGTGGCTGGCGGTGGCGGCGAGCTGGGGCATCGCCTTCTTCGAATACTGCTTCGCCGTGCCGGCCAACCGCATCGGCTACGGCACCTTCACAGGGCAGCAGTTGAAGGTGATGCAGGAAGTCATCACGCTGGCGGTCTTCGCCGTGTTCAGCGTGATGTTCCTGGGCGAGCAGCTCCGCTGGACCTAATTCGCGGCCATGGGCTGCCTGGTGGCGGCGGTAATCTTCATATTTCTGCCGGTGGATTGAGACTCAGGTCCCCAGCAGGCGGTGCTGGCGCAGGAAGCTCAGCAGGGGCAGCAGGGGCAGGCCGAGGATGGCGCTATGGTCACCCTCCACCTTCGCCATCAGATGCACCCCCGGCCCTTCCAGCCGATAGGCGCCGACGCTGGACAGCACCGCATCGCCCTCGGCGGCCAGATAGGCGTCGAGGAAATCCTCGGAAAAATCCCGCATGGTCAGGCGCGGGGTGGTGACGTCCTGCCAGATGCGCTGGCCGCCGCGCCAGGCCACGGTGGCCGTCACCAGCTCATGCCGCCGGCCGCGCAGGGCCAAAAGCTGGCGACGCGCGGCCGCCATATCTTCCGGCTTGTCGTACCAGCGCGGCACGCCGGCTTCATCGGTGCAGGTCAGAAGCTGGTCGCAGCCGATCACCAGCGCCTCCGGCCGCTTGCGTGCCACGCGCATGGCCTTGGCCTCGGCCAGCATGATCGCGGCCTCGGCGGGCGGGATATCCTCCGCCTGGGCAGCTTCCTTGATCGCGGCCTCATCCACCGCCGCGGCCACTGCCTCGAAGCGCAGCCCGGCCGCCTCCAGCAGCGCCCGGCGCGTGACCGAGGCGCTGGCCAGCACCAGGGCCGGCTCCGCCGCCTGCCGCATCAGGCGGGCAGGCCGGCGGCCGGATCAGTCGGGCGCGGCGGCTCCGGCGGCCGCGCGCCGCGGCGGGCGTGCCAGGCCTCCATCAATTGCAGGACGGTGGCCGCCGTCTCCTCGATCGAGCGCCGGGTCACATCGATCACCGGCCAGCCATAGCGGGTGCAGAGCCGACGGGCGGCCTGGATTTCCGCCTTCACCGCCTCATGGTCCACATAATCCGTGGCGTCGTGATGCACGCCATGCGCGCCGATCAGCTTCAGGCGGTGGCGGCGGATCTCGATCAGCGCATTGGTCTCGATATGCAGGCCGATCACCGGGCAGGGCGCGGTTTCCAGTTCCACCGGCAGCGGCGCGCCGGGCACCAGCGGCACATTGGCCGCCTTGATGCCGCGATTGGCCAGGTAGAAGCAGGTGGGCGTCTTGCTGCTGCGGGAGACGCCGACGATGCAGACATCGGCCTCCGCGATGCCGGCGGTGCCCTGGCCGTCATCATGGGCCAGCACATAGTGCATGGCGTCGATCCGGCGGAAGTAGTCCGCATCCATCACGTGCTGCGCGCCGCGCTTTTCCCGCGCCGGAGCGCCGATGGCCTGCTGCAGCATCTCCATCACCGGCTCCAGCGGCGACATGTATTCGATGTGCAGGCGCTGACAATGTTCCTCCAGCGCATGCCGCAGGCTGCGATCCACCAGGGTGAACAGCACCGGGCCGGGCTCGGACTGGATCCCCTCCAGCACCCGGTCGAGCTGAAGTCGGGAGCGGATCAGCGACCAGCGATGATGGATGACATGCGGGTCCTCGAAGCGGGACAGGGTGGCGCGCGCGATGGAATTCAGCGTCTCCCCCGTGCTGTCGGAGACGAGGTGCAGGTTGATCGTTCGGCTGGGCATGGTGATGCGCCTGGCTCCGGGTGGTTTCCCCAAGCTTCCGGCTTACCGCATGGCGGCGGCGCATGACAGGGCGGCACGGCGGAAGGCGGTGGGGCTCCAAATGGCCTGGGGAAAACGGTGGATGCTGGGGAGAACTTTGCCCGAGCCGGCCATGCGAACGGCGCAGCGGGGACAACCGTCTCAGCGCCGGTACACGGGATGAATCGCCGCGGCTGCGGAGCGTTTCCGGGGGTAATCCGATTCACCGAGGCGATTCAGCCGCTTGCACCCCGACTCTGCACGGGACAGGCCTGTGGATGAAAAGCGGGCGAGCCG
The DNA here is from genome assembly GCF_051433165.1 of Falsiroseomonas sp. E2-1-a4. Classification (NCBI taxonomy): domain Bacteria; kingdom Pseudomonadati; phylum Pseudomonadota; class Alphaproteobacteria; order Acetobacterales; family Roseomonadaceae; genus Falsiroseomonas; species Falsiroseomonas sp. E2-1-a4. The sequence continues at coordinate 231,735 of NZ_JBHMFS010000001.1, forward strand.
TAATCCCCATCGTGCACAGGCCCCTACTACTGCCACAGACTCTTTAGGATTCTTTCTTCTTATTGGGGAATTGGCGTTTCGGCGGCTGTGCCCTAGGCAGAGGGCGATGGGACAAAGCCACGGGAGGCGGGTTTGACGGCAGAGACAGCGGGCATGACGACCATGGATGCGCCCGGGAAACCGCTGCTGCGCGCTTTGGCCGGGGAGGCGGTGTGGCCGCCGCCGATGTGGCTGATGCGCCAGGCTGGCCGGTACCTGCCCGAATACCGCGAGATCCGCGCCGAGGCCGGCGGCTTCATCAAGCTGTGCACCACGCCGGAGATGGCGGCGGAGGTGACGCTGCAGCCGATCCGCCGCTACGGCATGGATGGCGCCATCCTGTTCTCCGACATCCTGATGGTCCCCTGGGCCATGGGCCAGCCGTTGCGCTTTGCCGAGGGCGAGGGCCCTCAGCTTGAGCCGTTGCGCGACCTGGCCGCGGTGAATGCTCTGGAAGTGGGCGCCGTGCGGGAACGGTCTGCCCCGATTTTGGAGACGGTGCGCCTGGTGCGCGCGGCGCTGGAGGCGCAGCACCCGAAGACCGCGCTGATCGGCTTCGCCGGCAGCCCCTTCACGGTGGCCTGCTACATGGTCGAGGGCCATGGCAGCCGGGATTTCGCCACGACGCGGCAGATGGCCTATGGCAACCCGGCCTTGTTCGGCAAGCTGATCCGCACCCTGGTCGAGGCGACCACCGAATACCTGCTGGCCCAGGCCGAGGCGGGGGCCGAGGCGCTGATGCTGTTCGATAGCTGGGCCGGCCTGCTGCCCCCCGCGCAGTTCCGCCGCTGGGTCATCGAGCCGACCGCGACCATCGTCCGCAGCCTGAAGCGGCTGCATCCTTCCATCCCGATCATCGGCTTTCCGCGCCTGGCCGGGCCGCTGATCGGCGAGTACACGCTGCGCACCGGCGTCAACACGGTCGCCATGGACACCTCCATGGACCCGCGTTTCGCTGCCAGCGCGGTCGCGCCCACGGTCGGCCTGCAGGGCAATCTCGACCCGCTGTCGCTGATTGTCGGCGGCGATGCGATGGAGGCGGAGGCGCGCCAGATCCTGGCCGCGATGCGTGGCCGCCCCTTCGTGTTCAACCTGGGCCACGGCATCGAGAAGGTGACCCCCCCCGAGCATGTCGCCCATCTCGTCCGCATCGTCCGCGCGGGCCTTTAGTCCCAAAAATAGATGAGGGGCCCGGGGAGAATACCTTCTCCCCGGCCAATCCTACCGCGGCACCATCACAAACAACGCCGCCCGATCCCTCATCCCCCCCGCCTCCGCCCCCGCCGCATCCCCCCACCCGGTAAACAGGTCACTCCGTGCCGCGCCGCGGATGGCGCCCCCGGTATCCTGGGCCATCACAAGGCGCCGTAGCGGCGCCTGTGCCGCCACCCAGACGGGTGCGCCGAGCGGTGTGCGGGTGCGATCCACCGCGAGCGACCGCCCGGGCGTCAGCGGGGCGCCCAGCGCGCCCAGCGGTCCTGCCTCCGGCGGCAGCTCCGTCAGGGGGCGAAAGAAGACGTAGCTCGGGTTGCGGTTCATCAGCGCCGCGGCGTCTTCGGGTGGGGCGCTGGCCAGCCAGGTGCGGATCGCCTGCATCGAGACCGTCTCCCGCGTCAGGGTGCCGCTCTCCACCAGGGCGCGGCCGATGGCGTAGTAGGGGTGGCCGTTCTGGGCGGCGTAGCCGAGGCGCAGCACGCCGCCTTCCGCCAGCTTTATGCGGCCAGAGCCCTGAATCTGCAGGAAAAACGCATCGGCCGGGTCATCCACCCAGACGAGCTCCAGCCCGCGCTCATCCAGCGCGCCGCCGATGATCGCCGCGCGGTCCGCGAAAGGATGCAGTCGCCCATCCTGCACCAGGCCCGCGGTGCGCCGGCCGCGCAGGTCCTGGGCGAATTGGCCGAGATCGACTTGCACCAGCTCCGGTGGTTGGGCGTGCAGGGGGGTCTGATAGGGGCCGTGGCGGCGGGTGCTGCCGCGCAGCTCCGGCTCGTAATAGCCGGTCAGCACATCCTCGCCCACGGCATAGGCGATGAAGTGGGTTTCGAAGAAATGCCGCGCCGCTGGCGGGCTGGCCGGCAGGGTTGCGGCCGCGGCGCAGGCCGGGGCGAAATCCCCCGCGTTCCGCGCCAGCGCGCCCTCTCCACCCAGGGTCCGGTCTGCTGGCAGCTGCGCCAGAACGGCGCAGCTTGCGCGAAAGGCCGGAAGCGCTGCCTCCAGCCTATCCTCGGCCCATCCCGGCAGCTCGGCAAAGCTCACCTGCCGGGGGAAGGGAACCGGCTCCGCACATCCCACCAGCCCAACAAGGCCGGCCCAGAGAAACCTCCGCCACACGACCGCGGCAGCGCCTCGAAACTAAGCGGAGCGGGTGGCGACGAGGCGCCAGGTGGGGTCTTCGCTGCCAAGGTCGCGCTGGAAGGTCCAGATGTCGGTCAGTTCGGTCACCGCCTCGGCGCCGGCGGAGACGCTGCCATCGCTCGCCGTGGTCAGGTTCACCTGGTCGCTGACGAAGCGGACGGTGACATCGGCGGTGGAGCCGCGCAGGTCGGCGGCCTCGATCCCGGCCTCCTGCATGGCGCGCACTTCGGAGCGCTGCGTCTCACCGGCCTGTTCGCGGGCGGTGATCGCGCCCTCGAAGCCGCCATAGACGTCATCGGCCAGCAGCGCGCGCAGGGTCTCGCGGTCGCCGCGGGCGAAGGCATCCACCACCATGCGGAAGGCGCCCTCGGCGCCGTTCAGGAAGCCATGCGGTTCGAAGGACGGGTCGACGCCCTTGATGCGGGCCATCGCCTGGCCGGCCGGCGTGCGCGCGTCCGGCACCACATGGCGCGTGGTACTGGCGGCGGCCGGTGGCGGCAGTTCCGGCTGGTCCGACTCACCCACCGGGCGCGGACCACGCGGATCATAGGGTGCCGCACCCTCACGCGGCGGACGCTCGTAGCCGGTACGACGGCCGAGCACGCTCCGCAGTCGCAGCACCAAAAAGGCCGCGACCATTGCGAACAGGATCAGATCGACAGGAAAGCCGCCCGACATTGCCAACTCCTCATCAAGCACTCACTTAAGGCGGCCTCTGCCCCCTCGCAACGCCTTCACCACCAATGATGCGCTTGAAGCGTCAATAGATCCCCTTGAACGCCCGAATGCCGCCGCGAATTGTTCCCGCGTCTGCATCCACCATCCCCCCATGCCCTTCGGGAGCTGCCAAGCCGATGATCCTGCTCCGCCACGGACAGAGCGAATTCAACCTGCACTTCAGCGCAACGCGACGTGACCCCGGCATCCCCGACCCGCGCCTCACGCCGCTCGGCCACAGCCAGGCCGAGCAGGCGGCGGAGGCGCTGGCGGCACAGGGCATCACGCGCATCATCGCCTCCCCCTACAGCCGCGCCTTGCAGACGGCGGAACCCCTGGCCCGCAGGCTGGGCCTGAATGTGCTGGTGCAGCCGCTGGTGCGGGAACGTTATGCCTTCACCTGCGACATCGGTAGCCCCACCACGGCGCTATCCGCCGAATGGCCACATCTTGATTTCCGCCATGTGGAGGAAGTGTGGTGGCCGGCGCAGGAGGAACCGGCGGACCAGGTGCTGGCGCGCGCCGCCCTGTTCCGTGGCGAGATGTCGGCGCTGGAGGATTGGTCCAGCACGCTGGTTGTCGCGCATTGGGGCTTCATTCTGGCGATGACGGGCCAATCCGTCGCGAACGGCACCTGGCTGCGCTGCGACCCGACCGAGCCGGCCCTGACCGAGGTGTCCTGGAAACACCACTGAGGGCCGTCAGTCGCGGCGCCCGAAGATCGCGGAGCCGACGCGGACATGGGTGGCACCCTCGGCGATCGCGGCCTCGAAGTCGCCGCTCATGCCCATGGAGAGGGTGGCCAGGCCGTGCCGCGCGGCCATCGCCGCCAGCAAGGCGAAATGCGGCCGTGGGTCGTCCTCCGCCGGTGGGATGCACATCAGCCCGTCCACCGGCAGGCCGTGTTCTTCGCGACAGAGGCGGATGAAGGCATCCGCCTCCGCACGGGCGATGCCGGCCTTCTGCGGCTCGTCACCGGTATTGACTTGCACCAGCAGCCGCGGCTGGCGGCCCTCGCGCGCCATGGCGTCGCGCAGCGCCAGGGCGAGCTTCGGGCGATCCAGGCTTTCGATCACATCGGCGACCCGCACCGCCTCCCGCGCCTTGTTGGTCTGCAAGGCGCCGATCAGGTGCAGGCGCAGTGCGGGCCAGGCGGGGCGAAGCGCGGGGAACTTGCCCTCCGCCTCCTGCACCCGATTCTCGCCGAAGATCACCTGGCCACAGGCCAGCGCCGCTTCGACCGCGGCGGCGGGATGGGTCTTGGAAACGGCAACCAGGGAGACGGCGCCGGGCGGCCGGTTGGCACGGGCACAGGCCTCGGCGATCCTGTCGCGGATCTGCCTGAGATTGGCGGCGATGGTCGGATCGGCGGGGAGGTCATGCGGCATGGCAGGGACGCTAGAGGGCTGGTCGCGCCGGCTCAAGCCGCGCCGTGACCTGCGCGGTCCGATCCCCCGGCTTTGGCTGGTGACGGACCCGGTCCGCCTGCCGGACCCTTGTACCGCTGCTGCGCGCCTGCCGCGCGGGTCCGGGGTGCTGGCCCGTGGCCTGAAGGCGCCGGTTCTGGCGCGTCTGCGCCATATTGTGCGGCGACGGGGCCTGGTGCTGCTGCTGGGCGGCGATCCGGCAACGGCGCTCCGCACGCGCTGCGGCCTGCACCTGCCAGACCGCGCGGACCCACCCCGGCTGAACGCCTTCCTGGCGGCGCGGCGGCGCGGCGCGCCCTGGGCGCGGCTGTCGCTGGCGGTGCATGGGCGCGCCGCAGTGCGGCGGGCGCGGCGGCTGGGCGCGGATTTCGGCTTCGTCTCCCCGGCCTTCGCCACGGCCAGCCACCCTGGTGCGCCAGGGCTGGGGGCCTTGCGCTGGGGTCAATTGGCCGCGGGGCTGGGACGGCCGGCGGTGGCGCTGGGCGGTGTTGGGGACGCCACGGCGGGAAGGCTGCCGCGCCAATGGCTCGCAGGCCTGGCCGCAATCGGCGCGTTGCGGCGCTGATCTGGCTTGTGGCCATTTCGCCACAGTGTCTCAAGGAAGTCGCGGCACGCGCCGCTGCGCCGTTGCCCTGTCACGCTTGCACGGATCATTATCCGCCCCGGACCTGACTGCTACCGGGGGGGAACCTGGTGGCGGCGTCCTGCCGAGGGGGGCAGGCGGGTCGTCGCATGCCGGGGGCCACCCGGCGCAGGAGGAGGTTTTTAGATATGCGCAAGATTCTGCTGGGCACCACCGCCGTGGTCGGCGCCGCGCTGATGGGCGTCACTGTCGCCCAGGCGCAGACGGCTCCGACGGTTCGCGTGGGCGGCTACTTCGAGTTCACCGGCGGCTTCATCGACGACAGCGCTGACAGCGGCGCCGTGACCCTGACTTCTCCGGGTCGTCCGAACGAGACTGCCAGCCGTTCCAAGTTCGATTTCCGCTCCGACATGGAAATCTCCGTGATCGTTCGCGGCAAGGCGGCCAATGGCCTGTCCTACGGCGCCGAGATCGAGCTGCAGATGGACGCCAACAACACGTCCTCGACCGCCATCGACACCGACGAGATGTGGGGCTTCATCTCCTCCCCGACCATGGGCACCCTGCAGTTTGGTGACCAGGACAGCGCCGCCGACCAGCTGAAGGTTGCCGCCCCGGGCGTGACGAACCTCGGTGAATCCGGTGGTTGGGACGAGTTTATCGCGCCGAACGCCGATGGCACCCGCTACATCCTGTCGACGATCAACGACGGCAGCGACGCCACCAAGATCATCTACCTGTCCCCGCAGTTCTTCGGCTTCGACTTCGGCGTCAGCTTTGCGCCGAGCCAGTACGAGGGCGAGAACTTCCTGATCGGTGGTTCCTCCACCGTTCTGCAGCGCGACCCGAACGCCGGCTCCATCCGCAACGAACTGTCCGGTGCGATCCGCTACCGCGGCTCCTTCGGCAATGTCGGCGTGGCGGCGGCGTTCTCCGCGATGCGCGGCGATGCGCCTGACGCGCACAGTGGCGCGGTTCAGATCCAGAACCCGAATGCCTACCAGGCCGGCCTGAACCTGTCCGCCATGGGCTTCACCGTCGGTGGCCACTATGTGTGGGGCAAGTACGCCGGCAGCTCCATGGGCCGCGCGGGCATCCGCGAGGGCCTCGGGAACTCCAGCAACTGGACGGTTGGCGCGACCTACCGCACCGGCCCGATCGCTGTCGGCGCTTTCTACTCGCTCGGCAAGCGTGACAACGGCGGCGCGCTGGCCGACCGTGAGCAGCGTGCAATGGGCGTCGGCGCCGTCTACACCGTCGCGCCGGGCCTGGAGATGTTCGCGAACTACACGAACGTCGACGACGAGAACATCGCCAACAACGCCGCGAACCCGACCTCGATCTCGCGCCGCAACCGCGACATCGACGTGTTCATCATCGGCACGCGCCTGGCCTTCTGATCCTTCCGGATCGGCGAGCCTGAAGGGGGTAGCAGGGCAACCTGCTACCCCTTTTTCATGCGCGACACTCCGGCCCGCCCTCCCCCGGCTTTGCGATCGGGCGCCGGAAGGGTAAGACCATCCTGAGAAAGGGCCCCCGCCGGGCCGGGATGGGAAAGATGCGCCTGACGCGATTGATGATGCTGGGCCTGACCGGAACGCTGCTGGTGGCGTGCAGCTCGATGGACGGCAATCTCCGCACACCCGAACTCGACGAATACAGTTCCGACCGCCGGCGGGACCAGGTGCGAGGCCGCCTCGGTGGCAGCGATGGCATCCTGATCTTCGGCACGGATCGCAGCCAGCAGCGTGGCGCGGCCGACCAGGGTGGTGTCGGCATCGGCGTCAATGCCTTCCTTTGGCGCGCGGCGCTGGATACGCTGTCCTTCATGCCGCTGTCCTCCGCCGATCCCTTCGGCGGGGTGCTGATCACGGATTGGTATTCGCCGCCGGGCAACCCGAGCGAGCGTTTCCGCGCCACCGCCTATATCCTCGGCCGCCAGCTTCGCTCGGATGGCGTGCGCGTGGCGCTGTTCCGGCAGGAATTGCGCGGCAATGCCTGGGTGGAGGCGCCGGTTTCCGCCGGCACCGCCTCGGAGCTTGAGGACCAAGTGCTCGCCCGGGCGCGGGAACTGCGCGCGCAATCCACCGCCGCCGCGCGGTAGCGCCGGCTCAGCACGATGAACGAAATGTCGCCGACACCAGAACCTGGCCAGCCACAGCCGGCCCGGCATGATTTTGCCGCCGCGGAGCCGCGCTGGCAGGCTGAGTGGGACCGCCGCGGCTGCTTTGCCGTGCCGGACGTGCCGCCCGAGGGCGCCAGCAAGTACTATGTGCTGGAGATGTTCCCCTACCCCTCCGGCAAGATCCACATGGGTCATGTGCGGAACTACACGCTGGGCGATGTGGTGGCGCGCTACAAGCGCGCTCGCGGCCATCTGGTGCTGCACCCGATGGGCTGGGATGCCTTCGGCCTGCCGGCGGAAAACGCCGCACGCGAGCGCGGCATTCATCCGGGCCAGTGGACCTACGACAACATCGCCGCCATGCGCACCGAGCTGAAGCGCATGGGCCTTTCGCTGGACTGGTCCCGCGAATTCGCCACCTGCGACGTCGCCTATTATGGCAAGCAGCAGAAGCTGTTCCTGGATTTCTGGAAGGCCGGGCTGGTCGAGCGCAAGGAAAGCTGGGTCAATTGGGACCCGGTGGACGGCACCGTGCTGGCCAATGAACAGGTCATCGACGGCCGCGGCTGGCGTTCCGGCGCGCTGGTCGAGAAGAAGAAGCTGTCCCAGTGGTTCCTGGCCATCACCAAATACGCGCCGGACCTTCTGGAGGCGCTGGGCGGGCTGGACCGCTGGCCTGAGCGCGTGAAGCTGATGCAGTCCAACTGGATCGGCCGAAGCGAGGGCGCGCGGGTGCGTTTCCCGCTGACGGAGCCGGTTGCCGAAACGTCGGAAATCGAGGTCTTCACCACCCGGCCGGACACGCTGTTCGGCATGTCCTTCATGGCGGTTGCCGCCGAGCATCCCCTGGCCGCCGCGGCCGCCGCCGCGAATCCGGACGCGGAAAAATTCATCGCCGAATGTCGCCGCATGGGCACCAGCGAGGCGGCGATCGAGCAGGCGGAGAAGCGCGGCTTCGACACCGGCTTCCGGGTGGCGCATCCCTTCCTGCCGGGCCAGACCTTCCCGGTCTGGATCGCGAATTTCGTGCTGATGGAATACGGCACCGGCGCCATCTTCGGCTGCCCCGGCCACGACGAGCGCGACTTCGAATTCGCCACGAAATATGGCCTGTCCATCAAGCCGGTGGTGCTGCCGCCGGGGGCCGACCCGGCGAGCTTCGCGCTGGATGGCGCCGCCTATACCGATGACGGCACGCTGTTCAACTCGGACTTCCTGGACGGCAAGCCGGTGCCAGCCGCCAAGCGGGCGGCGATCGAGACGCTGGAGGCCCAGGGCCAGGGCACTGGCGTGGTCAATTGGCGCCTGCGCGACTGGGGCGTGTCCCGCCAGCGCTATTGGGGCTGCCCGATCCCGGTCATCCACTGCGATGCCTGCGGTGCCGTCCCGGTGCCGGAGGACCAACTTCCGGTCGAATTGCCGCAGGATGTGGACTTCTCCCGCCCCGGCAATCCGCTGGATCATCACCCGACCTGGAAGCATGTGAATTGCCCCTCCTGCGGCGCGGCAGCGCGCAGGGAGACGGATACCTGCGACACCTTCGTCGACAGCTCCTGGTATTTTGCCCGCTTCTGCTCCCCCGGCGCCGCCGAGCCCGTCACCCAGGCGGCGGTGAATGCCTGGCTGCCGGTGGACCAGTATATCGGCGGCATCGAGCACGCGATCCTGCACCTGCTCTACAGCCGCTTCTTCACCCGGGCGATGCAGGCCACCGGCCACCTGGACGTGAAGGAGCCCTTCGCCGGGCTGTTCACCCAGGGCATGGTCCAGCATGAAAGCTACAAGGGCCCGGATGGCCGCTGGCTGTATCCCGAGGAAGTGGATTTCAGCCTCGCCGCCGATGGCAGCCGCAGCGCGACGTTGAAGGGCGGCCAAGAGCCGGTGACCATCGGCCGGGTCGAGGCGATGTCCAAGTCCAAGCGCAACACGGTGGACCCGGGCGCCATCATCGGCAAATACGGCGCCGACACCGCGCGCTGGTTCATCCTGTCCGACAACCCGCCCGAGCGGGACATGGAATGGACGGAATCCGGCGTCGCCGGGGCCTTCCGCTTCACCCAGCGCGTCTGGCGGCTGGCCAGCAATGCCCTGCCGACCCTGCCGGCACCTGGAACGCCGATGCCCGAGGCGGCTGGCGCTGCGAAAAAGCTGCGCCAGGTGACGCACCGGACCATCATCGCGGTGACGGAGGCGCTGGACAGCTTTGCGTTCAATGTCGCCGTCGCCCGCATCCATGAATTCGCCAACGCCATTGGCGACGCCGAGGCCCAGGCTACGGCCGAAGGCATGGGCGAAGCGCGGCGGGAGGCGCTGGAAACCCTGGCCCGCCTCACCGCCCCGATGATGCCGCATCTGGCGGAGGAGCTCTTCGCCCTGCTCAACCCCGCCGCGCCGGACCTCGTCGCCCAACTTCCCTGGCCGGAAGCCGACCCGGTCCTGGTAAAGGCGGAGACGATGACGCTGGCCGTGCAGGTGCTCGGCAAGCTGCGCGCCACCATCGAGGTTGCCGTCGGCGCGCCGGAGGCGGAGATTTTCGCCCTGGCCGAGGCGGAGGAGAACGTGCAGCGTGCCTTTGGCGGCAAGCCGGTGAAGAAGCGAATCCATGTTCCGGGGCGGGTGGTCAATTACGTCGTCTGAATCCCCTTCGCGGCGCGGGCTGCTCGGCGGGCTGGGCCTGCTGGCGCTGGGCGGCTGCGGCTTCCGGCCGCTTTATGGCGGCGGTAGCTCGGGGGCGGTGCGGACGGAGTTGTCGCAGATCCGCGTCGCCCTCATCCAGGAACGCTTCGGACAGTTGCTGCGCCGCGCGCTGACCCAGCGTATGGGTCAGTCCATCGGTGGGCCGGCCCAACCGCTGTATGAATTGCAGGTGGCACCCGCCCAGCAGGCGGAGGGCGTGGGCATCCAGCGCGACGGCACGCCGACCCGCGTGCGCGTCATCGGCACCGCCAACTGGCTGCTCGCCCGCATCGGCCCGCCGCGCGAGACTTTGGCGACCGGCACCGAGCGCGCCACCGAGGCCTACAACATTCCGCCGAACCAGTTCTTCGCCTCCGACAGCAGCCGCGAATTCGCGGAACAGCGGCTGGCGGATTTGCTGGCGGAACTGGTGGTGACCCGCATTGCGGTGGATTTCCGCCGGCGGGAAGCCGGTGCCGCCGGGCTGACGCCCGCCATCCGCTGAGGCGGGATGGCCAAGCTCGACCCCAAGCGGATTGCTGGCTTCCTGGCCAACCCCGGCGCCACCCGCGCCGTGCTGCTGCATGGCGATGATGCCGGCCTGGCGCGCGAAAGGGCGGAAGCCTTGATGCACGCGGTACTCGGCCCCACGCCGGACCCCTTCCGCCTGGCGGAGCTGAGCCGGGAGGAAGCCGCCCGCCCCGGCGCCCTGGCCGGCGAAGCCGCGGCCCTGGCGATGACCGGCGGCCGCCGCGTGATCCGCCTGCGCGACGCGACCGATGCGCACGCCACGCCGCTGAAGGACGCCCTGGCCGGCGCCGGGGATACGCTGCTGCTGCTGGAGGGTGGCGAAATGACCGCCCGGTCCAAGCTGCGCGCCATGGCGGAAGCCGCGCCGGATGTGGCCGTGCTGCCCTGCTACCGCGAGCGGCCGGAGGAACTGGCCGGCACCATCGCCCGGCTGCTGCGCGAACAGGGCGTGCAGGCGGACCCGCCGGTGCTCGCCTGGCTGGCGGCACGGCTGGGCGAGGACCGCATGCTGCTGCGCCGCGCGGTGGAGGTGCTGGCGCTGCATGCCGGGCCGGAGGGCCGGGTGGATGAGGCCGCGGCCATGGCCTGCGTCGCGGATGGTGCGACGTCGGATCTCGACACGGCGCTGATGGCCGCGACCGCTGGTGAGGCCCAGGCCGCCGACCGCGCGCTGGATGCCGCCTTCGCGGAGGGGGCCAATGCCGTGATGGTGGTGCGCGCCACACTGCGCCACGTGCAGCGGCTGCATGAGGCACAACTGGCCGGCGATGCCGGGGTGCTGCGCCCGCCGGTGTTCTTCCGCCACAAGCCCGCCTTCGACCGGGCGCTGCGGATCTGGCCGCTGGCGGCGCTCGAGGCCCAGGGCGCGGCGCTGCTGGAGGCCGAACGCCGCACCAAGACCACCGCGTTCCGGGAGGTGCATGAGATGCTGGCCCGCGCCGGCATCGCCGCGCTGGCCCGCCAGGCTGCCGCCTACGCCCGCCGCTGATCCGCTCTGGCGGAACAGGCGGGGCGCAAGACGGCTGGAAGAAAAATATCTTCCCGCTTGAACCGGCCCCTCCCGGTGCGGTTGCATGATGCTCGTTCATGCAGCGGGAGGTCGCGGATGCGCCGCAGGTCCCTTCTTGCCGCGGCGGGTGCCGCGGCCGCTCTAAGACCCGCCGGTGCCCGGGCGGAAGATCCTGTGGATGTGGCGCTGGTGCTCGCCGTGGATATCAGCCGCTCCGTCGATGAGGATGAGGCCCGGCTGCAGCGGGAAGGCTACCGCAGCGCCATGACGGACCCCCGGCTGGTGGAGGCGATCCGGGGCGGCATGACCGGTGCGATCGCCGTCGCCTATGTCGAATGGGCGGGTCTTGAATATCAGCGCCTGGTGCTGCCCTGGACCCGCATCGGCAACCAGGCCCAGGCGGAAAGCTGGGCCTCGGCCCTGGCGGAGGCGCCGCGCGTGTCGCTGTCGTGGACCTCGATCTCCGCGGCCATCGAATTCTCCCGCAGCACCCTGGCGGCATGCCCCTTCGAGGCGACGCGCCGGGTGATCGATGTGTCGGGCGATGGGGTCAACAACAGCGGCGCGCCGGCGGAGGAAGCCCGTGACCGGGCGGTGGCGGAAGGCATCACCATCAACGGCCTGCCGATCCTGAACGACCGCCCGACCTTCGGCCGCCGCCCGCCCATCCCGCTCGACATCTACTATCGGGAGAGCGTGATCGGCGGGCCCGGCGCCTTCATGATCGCGGCGGAGAATTTCGACAATTTCGGCCAGGCGGTGCGGCGCAAGCTGATCCGGGAAATCGCCGGCCTGTCCGCCGAGCCGGGCCTGCGCCAGGCCTAGCCTTATCCACTTGCCACCATTGCGGTCTCGCTTGGAACCGCAGCGCAGCATGGCGCGTTTTCCCCGCATCAGGACAGCCAGCAAGGTCCGGCGCAGCGGTCGCGAACGATCGCTGCTGAGCGCGATGGCGCGTGCCGGGATGCTGGACACCAGGAGACCAGAACCATGCAGGCTGCTCCACCGACACGACTCGGCGGCAGGGTGAAACCCGTTCTGCTGTGCCTTTCCCATCTGCGATGGGATTTCGTCTTCCAGCGCCCGCAGCACCTGATGACGCGCGCGGCGCAGGACCATGAGGTGATCTTTTTCGAGGAGCCGTTGCAGGAGGCGATTCCGCAGCCGCGGCTCGACCTGTCCATGCAGCAGGGAGGTGTGCTGCGCGCGGTGCCGGTGCTGCCGCATGGTCTCGATGCCGCGGCCAGCGCGGCAGCCCTGCGGGTGCTGCTGGACGCGATGCTGGCGGAACGCGCTGGGCGCCCCTTGATCGCCTGGTTCTACACGCCGATGGCGCTCACCTTCGCCGATCATCTGCGGCCGGATGTGACGATCTACGATTGCATGGACGAACTCTCCGCCTTCCGCGGCGCGCCGCCGGCCATGCTGGCGATGGAGCGCCGGCTGCTGGACCTGGCCGACGAGGTGTTCACCGGCGGTCGCAGCCTGTTCGAGGCGAAGCGCGACCGGCACGATCGCGTGCACTGCTTCCCCTCCTCCATCGACACCGCGCATTTCGGCCGCGCCCGGGGCGAGCTGCCGGAGCCGGCCGCATTGGCCGGCATCCCGCACCCCAGGATCGGCTTCTTCGGCGTGATCGATGAGCGGATGGACCTGGCGCTCGTCGCCGCCTTCGCCGCGCTGCGGCCGGACATGCACCTCATCATGCTCGGCCCGGTGGTGAAGATCGACCCGGCCAGCCTGCCGCAGGGGCCGAACCTGCATTGGCTTGGCGGCCGCCGCTATGACGAGCTGCCGGACTACCTGGCGCATTGGGACCTCGGCTTCATGCCCTTCGCGCTGAATGAGAGCACGCGCTTCATCAGCCCGACCAAGACGCCTGAATTCCTCGCCTCCGGCCTGCCGGTGCTGTCCACCCCGGTGGTGGATGTGGTGCGGGACTATGGCGAGGCCGGGCTGGTCGAGATCGTGGAATCGGCCGCGGAACTGGCGGAGCAGGCGGATGCGCTGCTGGCGCGGCCGCGTGAGCCATTCCTGGCACGGGTCGACCAGCAATTGGCGAAAAATTCGTGGGACATGACCTGGGCGCGGATGGCCGCGTTGCTGCGGGTTCCAGAAGCGGCACCGGTCGCAGCGATGGCAAAGGGGGTGGCCCATGTTTGATTGGCTCGTCGTGGGTGCCGGCTTCGCCGGTTCCGTGCTGGCGGAGCGCCTGGCGGCGTCCCGTGGCGACCGCGTGCTGGTGATCGACAAGCGCGACCATATCGGTGGCAATGCTTATGACCACCTGGACGATGCGGGGGTGATGATCCACCGCTACGGCCCGCACATCTTCCACACCAACAGCGAGGCGGTGTTCGCCCATCTGTCGCGCTTCACCGCCTGGCGCCCCTATGAGCACCGCGTGCTGGCCGAGGTGGTGAGCCCCACGACTGGGGAGACGGTGCAGGTGCCGATGCCGATCAACCTCGACACCATCAACCGGCTGTACGGCCTGGACCTCACCGAGGATCAGCTGGAATCCTGGTTCGCGGAACGCGCCGAGCAGGTGGACCAGGTCAGGTCTTCCGAGGATGTGGTGGTCGGCAAGGTTGGCCGCGAATTGTACGAGCTGTTCTTCCGCGGCTACACGCGCAAGCAATGGGCGCTGGACCCGAGCGAGTTGGACAAGTCCGTGACGGCCCGGGTTCCGACGCGGACCAATCGCGACGACCGCTATTTCACGGATCGCTTCCAGGCGATGCCGCGGGATGGCTACACCGCCATGTTCAGCCGCATGCTGGACCACCCGAACATCACGGTCCGCACCGGGATGGAATTCGCCGAGGCGCGCCGTCGCTTCAGCTTTCGCAGGGTGATTTGGACGGGCCCGGTAGATGAGTATTTCGGCCATCGGCACGGCCGCCTGCCTTATCGCAGCCTGCGCTTCCGGCATGAAACGCTGGACCATGAAAAGGCGCTACCGACCGGCACGGTGAACCACCCGGCGGAGGCCACGCCCTATACCCGCGTGTCCGAATACAAATACCTGACCGGGCAGGTGCATCCGAAGACCAGCGTGACCTACGAATTCCCGGCTGCGGAGGGCGACCCCTACTACCCGATCCCCCGGCCGGAAAATCAGGCGTTGTACAAGAAGTACGAGGCGCTGGCGGATGCCGAGCGGGATACCTGGTTCGTCGGGCGGCTCGCGACCTACCGCTACTACAACATGGACCAGGTCGTCGGGCAGGCGCTGGCCACCTTCGAGCGCATCCAGAAGGTGGTGCCGCCGATGGCGGTGAATGACGAAGTCGCTGCCGGTCGCGTCGCCGCCGGCGACTGAAAGCCCGCTCCCCCCAACGGGGGGAGAGGGCTTTTACTATTCCGCCGCTTGCCTCGAAGGCTCCCCGGCCGCGCCGGGGCGGCGTACGCGTAACCGCCGGATGCGGCGCGGATCGGCATCCAGCACCCGGAATTCGAGGCCGGAGGGGTGGGAGATCAGCTCCCCCCGCGCCGGCACACGGCCGGCGAGGGTGAAGATCAGCCCGCCCACCGTATCGATATCCGCGCTGCGCTCCTCATCCGTCAGCACCGCGCCGAATTTCTGCTCGAAATCCTCGACCGTGGTGCGCGCATCCAGCTCCACCGTGCCATCCGGGCGGTCCAGGATGGTGACCGGCGCGACCTCGTCATGCTCGTCGGAAATGTCGCCGACGATGGTCTCGACCAGATCCTCGATCGTCACCAGCCCGTCGATGCCGCCATATTCATCCACGACCAGGGCCATGTGGATGCGCGCGGCGCGCATCTGCAGCAGCATGTCCATCACCGGGATGGTCGGCACCACGAACAAGGGCCGGCGCAGGATGGCCTTCAGCGAGAAGCTGGCCGGGTCCCGCCCCACCGAGGCAAACACGTCCTTGATGTGGACCATGCCGACGATGTCATCGAGGTTCTCCCGGTAGACTGGGAAACGGCTATGGCCCTCGCGCTGGATCATGCTGATGGCCTGGTCCAGCGTCAGGTCCTCCGGCATCGCCACGATATCGGCGCGTGGCACCATCACGTCATAGGCCGCCTTGTCGCGCAGCCGCAGCACATTGCCGAGCAGCGCGCGTTCATTGGAGTCGAGCCCGCTGGCGAGATGTTCCGGGTCGTGCGGAACGCCTTCCTCCTGCCGGCCTTCCAGCAATTCCTCGACCTGGTCGCGCACCGTATCCGCGGTGCGGCGGCGGAGCAGGCCCTGGATGCGCCAGAGCAGGCTGTTGCGGCGTTCGACCGGCGAGGGCTGGGGGGAGTGGTCTCCGTTGCCGTTCATGTCGCTGGCCGTCCCCGGCCCTCCTTCCAGGGGTTGGGGCGGCCGAGGCGGCGCATGACGCGCGCTTCCGCCTGTTCCATGCGTCGTGCTTCGCCGGCCTCCAGATGGTCATGGCCGGCCAGATGCAGGGCGCCATGGGCGACCAGATGCGCCAGATGGTCGGCGGGCCTGCGCCCGGCCTCCCGCGCCTCGCGCCGGACCACGCCCAGCGCCAGGGCGATGTCGCCCAGATGGCCTGGCAGGCCGCCTGGGAAGGACAGCACATTGGTCGGCTTGGCCTTGTCACGGTGTCCGGTGTTGAGCCGCTTGACCTCCGCATCGTCGGTCAGCAGCACGGTGACGGCGCCTTCGGCGCCGGCCTCCCGCAGGGCCGCGGCCACGGCGCGGCGCGCAAGCGCCTCCGGCTGGGGCACGGTGGCGCGCCAGCCCTGGGTGGCGAGGACGACGGTAATGCCCGCCTCCCCGCTCTGCATCCCGGCCCGGGCTTCCGCGCCCGTGCCGGGATGTCTACTTAACGGTTCCATCGCTCTCCAAATGCCCCCGGTGCCTGGCCCGCCATCAGCGGGGGACCGGCACCGAACAACTCATCCGCGCCCACGCGCCGCCTGGTCCATCCGACCATATGCGGCGACGATGCGCGCAACCAAGGGATGCCTTACCACATCTTCCTCGGCAAATCTCGCAACTGCGATGCCTTCCACGCCCGAAAGGATCGACAGCGCCTCCGCCAGGCCCGAACGCTGGCCGGGCGGCAGGTCCACCTGGGTCGGGTCGCCGGTGATGACCATGCGGCTGCCCTCACCCATGCGCGTGAGGAACATCTTCATCTGCGCGGCTGTGGTGTTCTGCGCTTCGTCCAGGATGGCGTAGCAATGCGCCAGGGTCCGGCCGCGCATGAAGGCGAGCGGCGCCACCTCGATCTCGCCGGCCGTCATGCGGCGGGTGAGCTGTTCGGCCGGCATCATGTCGTGCAGCGCGTCATACAGCGGGCGGAGATAGGGATCGACCTTCTCCTTCAGGTCGCCCGGCAGGTAGCCGAGTTTTTCGCCCGCCTCCACCGCGGGGCGGGACAGCACGATGCGATCGACGCGCCCGGCCTGCAGCAGCGCCACGCCCTGTGCCACGGCGAGGTAGGTCTTGCCGGTGCCGGCCGGGCCGACGCCGAACACCATCTCGCTGCGCGCCAGCGCGTCGATATAGGCGGCCTGGGCCGGGGTGCGCGGCGCGATGGCGCCCTTGCGGGTGCGGATCGCCGGCAGGTCCTGCAGCGGCAGGCGAGGGTCGCTGTCCTGCGCCCCCTCCGCCATCCGCATTGCCGCCTCGACCTCCGCGCTGCCCACCGGTTCCCCCTTCTGCAATCGTCGCCACAGCGCCATCAGCGCCGCTTCCGCCACATCGGTCCGCTCCGGCGCACCGGTGATGGTCAGCCGGTTGCCCCGGCTGCCGAGGCGGATGCCCAGCCGGACTTCCATCCGGGCCAGGTTACGGTCGTGCTCGCCATACAGCAGCGGCAGCAGGGCGTTGTCGTCGAATTGCATGGTGACGACACGCTGCGTGTTGCTGTCCCGCGGCGCAGTGGCGGCGGGACGTGGCGGCGGGCGGAGGCTGATCGCGGCGGGGGGTGTGTTCAAGCGGCGGCCTTCTCCTGACGGGGCGTTTGTGGCGGAGGACCGAGCGCCTCATTCCCCTCGAGGCGGACGGAAAGCGAATTCGGCATCGCGGCGGTGACCACCGCCGGAACCACCTGGCCCGTGAGATCGGGCGAACCAAGCCCGTGCACCGGCTGAAGCCAGGGCGACCGGCCGGCGAACTGACCTTCATGCCGCCCGGCGCCGGTGACCAGCACTTCGCAGCGGCGGCCGATGCAGGAACGATTGAAGGCATCCTGCTGTTCCCGCAGCAGGGCCTGAATTTCCTGCAGCCGGCGGTCCTTCTCGGCTTCCGCAACCTGCATCTGGGCGGTCGCGGCCGGCGTGCCAGGGCGGGCGGAATATTTGAAGGAATAGGCCAGCGCGAAGCCGACATCCTCGATCAGTTTCAGCGTCGCCTGGTGGTCCGCCTCGGACTCGCCGGGATGGCCGGCGATGAAGTCCGACGACAGGGCGAGATCGGGCCGCGCCTCGCGCAGCTTGTCGGCAATGCGGCGATACACATCCGCCTTGTGACCGCGATTCATCGCCGCCAGCATCCGGTCCGAGCCCGACTGCACCGGCAGGTGCAGGAAGGGCATGAGTTGCGGGATGGTGCCGTGGGCTGCGATCAGCGCGTCATCCATGTCCCGCGGATGGCTGGTGGTGTAGCGCAGCCGGGCCAGGTTCGGGATCTCCGCCAGTTCCAGCAGCAGGCGGTCCAGCGTCCAGGCGCCGCCGGACAGGCCCTCCCCATGCCAGGCATTCACATTCTGCCCGAGCAGCGTGATCTCCCGAGCTCCCTGCGCCACCAGCCGCTTCGCCTCGGCAAGCACCGCGCTGGCGGCTCGGGAGTATTCGCTGCCGCGGGTGTAGGGGACGACGCAGAAGGAACAGAATTTGTCGCAGCCTTCCTGGATGGTCAGGAAGGCGGTGACGCCCTGGGGCGTGGTGGAATCCGGCAGGAAGTCGAATTTCTGCTCGGTGGGGAAATCGGTCTCGATGACGGCGCCGGCGGCGCGGCTGATGCGGGCCACCATTTCCGGCAGCCGGTGATAGCTCTGCGGGCCGAGGACGAGATCCACATAGGGCGCGCGGGCGGTGATCTCCGCCCCTTCGGCCTGGGCGACGCAGCCGGCAATGGCCAGGATCATGCGGTGGCCGGACTGTTCCTTCGCCTGCTTCAGCACCCGCAGCCGGCCGAGTTCGGAGAACAGCTTCTCGCTGGCCTTCTCCCGGATATGGCAGGTGTTCAGCACCACCATGTCCGCGTCTTCCGGCGTTTCAGTGGCCGTGTAGCCGAGCGGGGCCAGGACATCGGCCATGCGGCCGCTGTCATAGACATTCATTTGGCAGCCCCAGCTACGGATGAACAACCGCTTGCGGGGGGATGGGGACACAGTCATTCGGGGCCAAGCTCCGTCGCCCCGCCTGGAAGGAAGCGAGGGGAAGCCGGGGATTTGCGCAGGCCGCGCGCCCGGGTCAAGCGAGGCGCATCCGGCCCGCGGCCAGGAAGGTCTGCCGCCTTTGTCTCTCCACGCCGACAGGCTGCGGGATCGGCGCGCGCCGGGTCAAGCGGGAAGCGCGGGCCTGGGGCCTCACGCGGGCAGCAATTCCGGCTGCTTGCCCGCCTTGGGCTGGGGCGGCGTGGCGCTCAGCGGCAGGGCCGGGCGGTTCTGCCGCAGGGTGGAACAGCTATCCGCCACCACCTGGGCGCAGGCCGCCGCCAGCACCTTGCGATCCGGCCAGGCGGCGGGGTCCAGCGGCGCGTGCAGGATGATGGTGGCGCGCCCGCCGGGGCGCCGCGCCAGCCGCCAGAAATGGGTGAAGATGTCGGTGTCGCCATACCAGGCGAAAAGCGGCCGGTCGCGCCGGCAGGCAGGCAGGCCACCGAGGCGATCGAACACCACGGAAACCGGCTGCACCACCCGCGCGCTGTCGGCCACCGACAGGAAGGCGCTGCGGAAGGGCAGCACGCGGCCGCCATCGCTGGTCGTGCCCTCGGGGAACAGGATCAAATTGTCGGCAGCGGCGAGGCGGGCGCGGATCGCATCCGCCTCCCCCTTCGTGCCGGTGCGGCGGCGGCTGACGAAAACGGTACGGCCGAGCTTGGCGACGACGTTGATCAGCGGCCAGCGCTCGATATCCGATTTGCCGACGAAGCTCGCCTCCAGCGTCGCGCCCAGCACCAGGATATCGAGCCAGGAGGAATGATTGGAAACGAACAGCACCGGCTTCTCCGTGGAAGCCTCCCCCACCACCTGGATCCGCAGGCCCATCAACCCGCAGAGCGTGCGGTGATAGACCCGCGCGAAGGCGGCGGCGCCGCCGCCCGGCAGCACCAGCAGCAGCGCCTGGATCGGGATGGCGATGAGGGTCCAGAGCACCAGGAAGACCAGCCTTCGCACGGCGCGGAAGCGCCCGCCGAGCGGGCGTTCGCCCAGCACATCGCCCCACATCCCCTCGGGGTCCGAGGCGGAGAATTGGATGGCGAGGCGCCGCTTGCGGGGGCGCAGCACATCCGGCGCGGTCAGTCGGGCTGTTGCCTGCATGAAGAAGCATTAATACCGCGATTGAAGGCAGGGCAATGAAGGACTGGCGACGGTCCCATGAACACCGGCAGAAATCCAAAAGAATTGTTGCTGCTGCGATGCAGCAGGCACGCCCCCCCGGCCGGGCTTTGTGCGGCAGGCCGTTGCGCGGCGGGGTGCGAAACCGGCCAAGCACCTGTAAGGTGGCACCGATGATCGCATTCGCCCTATCCGACCCCGCCTTGCCTGGCCTGCGCGCCGCCGCGCCGCCCTTGAAAGACTGAGCCGCATGCGCCTGGCAGTCCTGGGGGCCGGTGCGGTGGGGCCGGGGGCGGCGGCGCTCGCCGTCAGCCGTGGGCATGAGGCGGCGCTGTGGTCGCCGCGCGGCGGCGGCACGCATGGCATCGGCAGCAGCCTTTCCGTGCAGGGTGTGCTCTCCGGCACCGCGCGGGTCGATGTGGCGGTGGATGTGGCGCGCGCCCTGGCCGGGGCGGATGCCGTGCTGGTCAGCGTGCCGCCGCATGCCCTGGGGCCGGTGCTGCGCCGCATCGCGCCGATGCTGGCCGAAGGCGTGCCCGTGCTGCTGGCGCCGAGCCATTCCCTGGCCCCGCTGCTGCTGGACCGCCTGTTGGCCCGGCATGGCCGCCGCGCCCCGATCGGCGCCATGGCGACCCCGCCGGTGGTGGCGGAACGGCTGGCCGGCGATGAACTGCGCATCCATGCGCTGCCGGAGGTGGTGGAGCTGGCCGCGGTCCCCGCCGCCGCCGCCGGGCCTCTGGCCGGCCTGTGCATGGACCTGTTCGGCATCCGCTTCGTGCCGCTGGCCGATGCGCTGGGCGCGGCGCTGGCGGTGCATGAGCCGGTGCTGCAGGCCGCGCTGGCGCTGGGCAATGTCACGCGGATCGAGGCCGGGGAGGATTGGGACCAGCACGCCCGCATGACGCCCGCCATCTGCCGCCTGGCGGAACGGCTGGATGCGGAGCGGCTGGACCTCGCCAAGGCCTATGGCCATGCGGTGCCGAGCCTGGCCGCCGGGCTGCACCGGCTGGGCGGCGTGCCGGAAGCGCCGCTGCCGGTGATGGCCCGCGCCCTGGCGGCGGCGCGGCCCAGCCCTGGCCTGCGCGGGCTGGATGCGGCGCATCTGGCCGTCAGCGTCACCTATGGCCTGTCGCTATGGCTGCGCCTGGCCGCGCCGCGCGGTGTCGCCATGCCGCTGACCCAGGCGACGGTGGCGGTGCTGGAGGCGATGTGGGGCAGCAGCCTGGCCGCGGATGATTTGCTGGAGGGGCTGGATTTCGGCCGGCTTTCGGCGCTGCTGCGGGATGGCCACGCGCGATGAGCCTGGTGGGGCCGCAAATCTTCGGCCGGTCAGCCAAGGCATTCGGGACCGATCCGGCCGTGGTTCGCCGGCGGCTCGGCTACTGCAGCTTCGTCTCGGTACGATACCGCATCGTGGCGGTGACGGTGGCAAAGGCGGCCTGCACCACCGTGAAGACCGCCTTGTCTGCCCTGGCACCGCCTGGCAGCGCCGAGGCATGGCCCTACAGTCCGGACATGCCACGGGACATGCGGATCCACATGGCGGGTGCCGTCGGCCTGCCATCGCTGCCCAGCTTGCCGGATACCGAGGCCGCTTCCCTGCTCGACGACCCGGGGGTCTTCCGCTTCACCTTCGTACGCAACCCTTTCGCGCGACTCTACTCCGCCTGGGCCGACAAGATCCGCCTGGGCTGGGAACCGCAATTCCAGCCGGTGATCCGGCGGATGCGCGAAGGATCGGGCGAAGGATCGGGCGAAGGACCGGGCGACGAACCAAGCGAGGCCGCGCCGACCGGCGTCTCCTTCGCCCGGTTTCTCGAGATTGTCTGTGCCGAGCCGCCCGAGGACAGGGACCCCCACTGGGCGCGGCAGGTCGACATCGTTTTCCCGGGCGCCATCCCCTACGGCCTGATCGGCCATGTGGAATCGATGGCGTCCGATTTTGCTGACGTCGCGGCCGCGGTGGCCGAACGAGGCGGCTCGGCTGCTGCATTCCAGCCCCATCGTCTCAATGTCAGCGAGTCCGGAAATTGGCGGCAGGCTTATGATGCGCGGCTCGCGCACATGGTCTCGCGGGCCTATGCGGCGGATTTCGAGGCCTTTGGCTACGACCCGAATGACTGGGCACCGAGACCTGGTGACGCGGCACCGGACCTCGCCCGCATGCTGGCAGCGCGCGAACGCCTCATCGTCTCACTCAGCGGCGTGCTGGAACGAAGCCAGGCGCGCCACTTGGCGGCGGAGCGATTGGTGGGCCGGGCGGGTGATGCGGAGGTCCGGCTACGCGCTGCACCGACCCTGGCCGAGGCCGCACCGATGCTGCCGGATTTCGCGGAGAACCTGCCGCCAGGCGTAGCGGAAGCGGTGTTCGAGCTGGCGCGTGCCGACACGCCAGGCATCGCCGTGCTGGCACGTTGCCCGGTGCCGGGCCTGGCCATCGCCCTCGCGGCCGGCGCGCTGTCTCGCACGAAGCCGCGACCCTGCGCCGCCGTGGAGTTGGCGGGCCTCTGGGTTCCCTCCGGCCCTCGGCGGCGGTTTCTGATGGCGGTCGGTCTGGGTGGTGCGGCCGATGCACTTCGCATCGTGGATATGCCTGTCACCGACTTTGCCCAGATCAATCGCCAGCTCGTGGGTGTCTTGGTGATGGATGGACAGGCGGGGCTGGACCGCCTGATGGCTATTCTCGCCGCTTTCAGGGAAAGGCTGGCTGTTGGCGCCCGGCTGGCCATCCTGCGCGGTGCGAACGATTTCACGCCGCCCGGCTTTGTTGCCTGCCCAGCCCCCGAGGGGCTTTACGTGCTGCGCCGGACCAGCTGACCTTGCGCTATCGGTCCGAGCCCGTTCCGAACCGTCGGGCCGCTTCGCCGATTCCAAGAATGCGTCTGCGTGACAGCTACCGCCCCGCCGCCCGTCGCAGCCGCGGCTTTTCGCCGGCCGGCACTTCCCGGTCCAGCAGCCCGTGCATCGCCGCTACCGTCTGCGGGCTGAGGCGGTGGATGCCCTCCGCCAGCCGGTTGGCCAGCGCGGTCGCCTCCGGCGTCAGTCCCGCCGTGTCCAGCGTGACGCGGGGGTGGGAGAGCTTCGCGAGCTGGGACAGCGCCTCCGCCTCGTCCCAGATCAGGCCGAAGAACTCATTCACCTGGTGCACCAGCCCGGCGGAGGGGCGGCCGCGATGGCCGTGTTCCAGCGCGGACAGATAGGCGGATGAGACCTGCAGGTGGGTCGCCATGTCCTTCAGCGTCACCCGCCTCTGGCGCCGCAGCATCCGCAGCCGGGCGCCGAAGGGCGTCACCGGCGCCTGCCGTTGGGCGGCGCCTTGGGGGGCGGCAGGTTGTTTGTGCGCCGGCGGCGCAGCAGCAGATTCACCGCGCCCGAATTGGTCGGGTGCGGATGCGCGGCGCCGAGCACCAGGGGGCGCAGTTCCGGGTCGTTCAGCCAATGCGGCAATTCGCGCTGCAGGATGCCGCCTTCCGGCTGCGGCCCCTTGCCGGTGACGATGGTGACGGTGCGGATGCCCTCCGCCGCCGCGCGGTGCAGGAAGGCGCGAAACACCAGATGCGCCTCCGCCACGCGCCGCCCATGCAGGTCCAGCGTGCGTTCGGCCCGCATGTCGCCGCGGCGCAACGCGGCCCAGCGCTTGCGGTCGAGGCCGCCCGGCACCTCGCCGACGCGGATCTCGGGCGGCGGCAGCGGGCGCGCGGGTTTGGGCGGAGGGGCTATGGCAAGCTGCGCCGGGGGCTCAGGTGCGGGTGCCGCCGCTGGGGCGGGGGGCGCCGGCGGGCGCTGATGGCCGAATAGCGGCCGGATCTCGGCGGTGAAGGCGCGCCACAGCGCGAGATCGGCCTGGTTCAGCCGCTTTTCGCGCATGGCCCGGTTCAATCGCCTGGCGCGGCGGGGGCGCCCGGTTGGGTGGTGGCGTCCGCCCGTGCCTCGGCGGGGCTTTCCATGCGCGGCGCGGGCTCATCCTCCACCAGCAGGATATGCAGCCGGCGCGGGCCATGCGCGCCGAGCTCCAGCGTCTGCTCGATATCGGCGGAGCGCGAGGGGCCGGTGACCAGCATGATGTTGCGCGGCATGAACCCGCCGGTCAGCGCATCCGGCGTGCCTTCCCGCAGCCGGTCCCAGGCTTCCTCATAGGCGCCGACCACGTCGGACGCGCGCAGCACGGCGATTTCCGTATCCGGCAGCAGGTTCAGCGTGGTCGGCCGCTCGGCGGCGGAGGGCAGCACCAGCGTGCCGGTTTCCGCGATGCCGGCCCAGGCATGTTGCAGGGACACGGCATCGGAGGCCTCGGCACGACGCGCCTCCCGCTCCAGCATCGGGCGGGTGGACCAGTCGATGCCCGTCAGCTCCGGGTGCGGCGCCATCACCAGACGGGCGGGCAGGTTCTGCGCGGCCAGGTAATCGGCGACGGCGGCGGGGATGGCGGCGTGGTCGGGCACGCGTTCGACCGTGCCGAATTCCTTCTCCACATTGCGGATGAACAGCGCGATCTGCTCGGGCCGCGGCAGGCGGGACCGGGCCGGGATCAGATGGCGCGGATGCGTGGCGATGCGGCCCGCGAGCATCGCCTGCTGGTCGGCCGGCAGCGGGCCGCGCTTCAGGCCGCGGCGGATGGCGCCGAGGATGGCGTCCTTGCTCATGGCCGTTCGGCCTCCATCGCGTCGCGCACCGCCTGTTCCAGCTTGCCCAGCGCGAACTCGATCCGGTCCAGATCCTCGTTCAGCCGCGCCGCGGGGGTGTCCGCGTCGATGCGGGCATAGATTTCTTCAAGTGTCCCGGTGGGGCGGGGGGCGGTGCGAGTGGGCGCGCGCTGGTCGGGGAAGCGGTAGCCATGGATGCGCTCCGCCTCGTCGCCCGCCGGCAGCATCGGGTCGCGGCTCATCGGCGCGCCGCCCGCTGCTGGGCCTTGTAGCGGGCCATGAAGGTCCCGCCCGGTTCCGGCGCCGGCAGATCCCGCCCCGCGGTCCAGCCGCCGGCCAGCGGCAGCGACTTGAAGGCGCCTTTGCCGCGGCCGAGCAGCGACAGCGCGCCGATGCCGAGCCTGGTCGCCATCCGGTACATGCCGGGCCGCTTGGCGAACCAGGCCCAGAAGGCGAGGCCGGAGCGGACGGATTGCGGCGACAGATGCCGCTCGAATTCGCGTTCGCGCCAATGCCGCATCAGTTTTGGCAGCGGGATCTTCACCGGGCAGACGCTTTCGCATTTGCCGCAGAAGGTACTGGCGTTCGGCAGGTTGCCGGCCTTGTCGATGCCGATCAGCGTCGGGGTCAGCACGCTGCCCATCGGGCCGGGATAGACCCAGCCATAGGCATGCCCGCCGGCCACGCCATAGACCGGGCAGTGGTTCATGCAGGCGGCGCAGCGGATGCAGCGCAGCATTTCCTGGAAATCGGTGCCGATCATGTTGGACCGGCCATTGTCGATCAGGACCACATGGTAGTCCTCCGGCCCATCCAGGTCGGCTTCGCGCCGGATGCCGGTGGAGAAGGTGGTGTAGACGGAAAAATCCTGGCCGGTGGCGGACCGCGCCAGCAGGCGCAGCAGGCTGGTCGCATCCTCCAGCGTCGGCACGACCTTTTCGATGCTGGCCAGCACGATGTGCGTCTTGGGCAGCGTCTGCGTCAGGTCGCCATTGCCTTCGTTGGTGACGATGACGTTGCTGCCGGTCTCGGCGATCAGGAAGTTGGCGCCGGTGATGCCGACATCGGCGGCCAGGAAGCGCGACCGCAGCTTGGTGCGGGCTTCGGCCATGATGTCGCTACGTTCGTGGAACACGCGGTCCTTCGGAAGTTCCGTATGGATCTCCCGGAAGGTCTTTTCCCAGTCTTCGCGATTGAGATGGAAAGCCGGGCCGATGATGTGGCTCGGCGGTTCCTTGCGAATCTGCAAAATGTACTCGCCGAGGTCGGTTTCCACCGGCTCGATGCCATGGGCCTCCAGATGCTCGTTGATGCCGAGCTCCTCGGAGATCATCGACTTGCCCTTGGTGACCGTGCGCGCGCCCTTGTCGCGGCAGATCTTCAGGACCGCCGCGCGGGCTTCATCGGCGGTCGAGCACCAATGGACGGTGCCGCCGGCGCGCTCCACCTGGGCGGCATAGGCCTCCAGGTAGAAATCCAGGTTCGCCAGGGTGTGGTTCTTGATGTCGCGGCCGATGTCGCGCAGCTGCTCGAACTCCGGCAGGGCGGCCACCGCGGCGGCGCGCTTGCCGTGGGAGGTGCTCTTGCTGCGATCGAGCGCCTTCTGCAGCCCGGCATCGGCCAGGGCGCGGGCGGCATTCGCCTTGAAGGCGGGGGAGGTGATGTGGACCAAGGTGCTCTCCTGCTCGCCGCAGATATAGCTTAGATCGCGCCTGCTAGCCCAGCAGCCGCCCGATCACCCGCGCCGTGTAATCCACCACCGGGATGATCCGCCCGTAGTTGATGCGCGTCGGCCCGATCACGCCGATGGCGCCCACGATCTGCTCCGCCCCGTTGCGGAAGGGCGAGACGACCATGGACAGGCCGGCGCTGTCGAACAACCCGCTCTCGGCACCAATAAAAATCTGCACCCCCTCCCCGCGCTGGGCCAGGTCGAGCAGCCGCAGCATCGTCTCCTGCGCTTCCAGCCGCTCGAACAGCGCCTGGATTTCTTGCACCCGCTGGGCGTGGTCCAGGCCGAGATTCTGCAACAGCTTGGCCTGGCCGCGCAGGATCAGCGACCCGCCGGCGCCGCCGGCCCAGGTGCCGAGCCCGGCCTCGATCACCTGCTGCGTCAGGGCGTCCAGCGCCGTGCGGTTGGCGGCGATCTCCTCCGCCACCGTGCCGCGGGTTTCCTCCAGCGTGCGGCCCGAAAGGCGGGCGTTCAGGTAGTTGCTGGCCTGTTGCAGGGCGGAAGGCGGCAGGCCGAGCGGCACCTCGATGACGCGGTTCTCCACCTGGCCATCGGCCGTCACCAGCACCACCAACGCCCGCCCGGTGCCGAGTGCCACGAATTCGATATGCCGCACCGGCGCTTCCCGCTTGGGCGCCACCACCAGCCCCGCGGCGCCGGCGAGGCCCGAGAGCATCTGGCTCGCCTCGCCCAGCGTTTCCTGCAAGGACCGGCCGCCGGCGGCGCAGCGGGCGGCGATGGCGTCCCGCTCCTCCTCCGGCAGGGCGCCGAATTGCAGCAAACCGTCCACGAACAGCCGCAACCCGCGTTCCGTCGGCAGCCGCCCGGCGGAGGTGTGCGGGGCAAACAGCAGCCCGGCATCCTCCAGATCCGCCATGACATTGCGGATGGTGGCCGGGGACAGGGCGTGCGGCAGCCGGCGCGACAGGGTGCGGGACCCCACCGGCTCCCCGGTCTGGACGTAGGTTTCCACCAGCTCCCGGAAGATCGCCGCGCTGCGGTCGTCCAGCCCGGGTGGCAAGGGGCTCATCGCGGGCGACCCGGTGGGTCGCGGCGGCCTGGCGATTGGACCCATAGGGGCATGTCCCAAACCGTGAAGTTGCAAAGGGATGACGCTAGGGGGCGGGATGTGGCCGGGTCAACCGCGCCGGGGCGTGCCCGTCGGGCATCATCGCCCTATGTCGGGCGGCGCTGCCCCGGTGGCAAGCTTTCGACATGATTGCGCCACATGGCGGTTACAACGGCCGGGCTAGCCTGCGGCAACACGGGGGTCGCGACATGGGGCGGGCTTGGGTGCGAATGACAGCGGTGTTCGCGGCGGCATCGCTGCTGCTGGCGGGCGGGGCGGGGGTGCTGTCCTCCCTGCTTGTGGCGCCGGTGCGGGGGGCCGGGCGGATGGTGGCGCTGCTGCTGGCCTCCGTCGCGGCGGTCGGGCTGGGCCTGTTGCTGCTGGTCGGGCCGGTCGAGCCGGCGTTTTTCCTGACCGGCTTCCTGACTGGTTCCCGGACTTGGATGGAGGTGCCGATCGCCTGGCTTTGAACCCGGCACGGTTGACGCCCCGCGGGCAAGGCGGGCAGGTGGCGGCCATGCTGCGCCTTGCCCTCCTCCTCGCGCTGCTCACCTGGTCGTCGGGCCTGTCGGCCCAGGTCGCCGTGGATGATCCCTGGACCGCCTGCACCCGCGCCATCACGGCCGCGGAGTCCCGGAGCGGCATCCCGGATGGGTTGCTGTTGGCCATCGCCCGGGTCGAAAGCAGCCGCGCCCGCCCCGGTGGCGGCGCCGCCCCCTGGCCCTTCGCGCTGAATGCCGGCGGCGAGAGCATCTTCCCGGAAACCGCGACCGAGGCGGTGGAGACGGTGCAGGCGCTGCGCGAGGATGGCCGGCGTTCCATCGATGTCGGCTGCATGCAGGTGAACCTGGTCTATCACCCGGAGGCCTTTCCGGACCTTACCCAGGCCTTCCACCCGCCCAGCAACGTTGCCTATGCCGTGCGCTTCCTGCGGGAGCTGCGCGGCCGCACGGCGAGTTGGGCGGAGGCGGTGGCGCAGTATCATTCGGCCGAGCCGGGCCGGGGCCTCGCCTATCACACGCGGGTGCGGGTGGCGCAGGGTGCGGCGCTGGCGCCAAGGGTGGTGGCCGGGCTATGCGCGCCGGGGTTGCGGGCGCGGCTGGTGATCCCACCGGGCGCCGGCGCACGTCCGCGCCTGGTGTGCCGCCGGTAGGATTTTCGTTCGGGGAACCCGCGCGCCCTGCGGCGCTTTCATCGATATCACGCGGAGCTACGACGACATGGGTTTCATCTGGACGATCATCATCGGCTTCCTGGCCGGCGCCTTGGCAAAATTCCTGATGCCGGGGCGGGACCCGGGCGGCTTCATCATCACCATCCTGCTCGGCATCCTGGGCGCCGTGGTGGCGACCTGGCTGGGCCAGGCGATCGGCTGGTACCGGGCCGGGGAGGGTGCGGGCTTCATCGGCGCGGTGGTCGGCGCGGTGCTGGTGCTGGCGGTGTTCCGGGCAGTGGCCGGGCGCCGCGGCTGAGCTTCACTCCGACATCTTGCTGGTCATGCCGCGGGTGTCGATGTGGGTGAAGTTCTCGGACGGATAGGCGTGGATGTAGCCCTTGAAGGCGAACCACACGCCGAAGGGGCCCAGCTTCCACAGCCGCGGCAACTCTCCGAAGGGGATGTTGCCGGCGGCGACCTTCTCCGCCTTCCGTTCGAACATCACCGGGGAATGGAACATCTTCCCGGAATTGCTCCACTCCTTCAGGATCTTCTCGACCTCCGTGCAGGCCATGCCGGCGACTTTGAAGTCGATGGCGGTGAAGGCCATGTGCTGGCTGGTCTTGGCGCGGCCGGTATAGCCCGTGCTGCTGTCCGATGAGGCTTGGTTGTAGGCCTCGCTGCGATAGATGCTGACCAGGTTGATCGTCTTGCCGAGATGTTCCCGCAGCGCATCCAGCACGATGATGGTGGGGATGATGTTGTCCCACAGCTTCTCGGGCGGCTTGCTGTTCTTCGTGCCGAATTTGTTCTTGCCCGCGGTCCGCGACAGCAGTTCCGAGGCGTTGAAATGTTTCAGCCCCACCGCGCCGATGCGGGAAGCGAACTTCGTGTTGTAGTCCGACATCGCCCTGTCCTCCCGCCCCGCAGCATGGGCGGGACGGGTCGCGCGGCGATTTCAGTCCGCGTTGCGGTGCGGTGCCTTGTGTTTCACGGCGAGACCTTGGCTTCGATCGCGTCCCACAGCGCACGCTCCAGATGCACGCCGTCGAAGCGGGCGATTTCCTGCAGGCCGGTGGGGGAGGTGACGTTGATCTCGGTCAGATAGCCGCCGATCACGTCGATGCCGACGAAGATCATGCCGCGCGCCTGCAATTCCGGCCCGATCGCCGCGCAGATTTCTTTTTCGCGGTCCGTCATCACGGTCGGGGTGGCCTTGCCGCCCACATGCATGTTGGACCGCGCCTCACCGGCCGCGGGCACGCGGTTGATGGCGCCCATGGCGACGCCGTCCACCAGGATGATACGCTTGTCGCCCTCCCGCACGGCGGGGACGTATTTCTGGATCACCAGCGGCTCCCGCGACCGCTCGGTGAACATTTCCACCAGCGCATTCATATTCGGGTCTTCGGGGCGCAGGTGGAAGACGCCGGCGCCGCCATTGCCGAACAGCGGCTTGATGATGATGTCGCCGTGCTTTTGGCGGAATTTCCGAATTTGCCCGACATCGGCGGTCACCAGCGTCTCGGGCATCAGTTCCGGAAAATGGGTGACGAACAGCTTCTCCGGCGCGTTGCGCACGCTGGCCGGGTCGTTCACCACCAGGGTCTTCGGGTGGATGTGTTCCAGGATGTGGGTGGCGGTGATGTAGGCCATGTCGAAGGGCGGGTCCTGGCGCATCAGCACCACATCCACCTGGCCGAGATCCAGCTCCTCCGCAGCGCCCAGGGTGAAGTGGTTGCCCTTCTCCCGCCGCACCTCGACCTTCTGGGCCTGCGCCAGCACCTGGCCGCCGAGCAGCGCCAGATCCCGCACATGGTAGTGCCACAGCGCGTGGCCGCGGGACTGGGCTTCCAGCATCATCGCGAAGGTGCTGTCACCCTCGATGTTGATGGAGGCGATGGGGTCCATCTGGACCGCGACCTTGAGGCTGCGCGCCATGGGGGGTTCTCCGTTTCGGCCCCTCCTGTCGCATTGCCGGCGCCCGGTTGAAAGAGGGAGGTCGCGGGCATTGACCGGCGCGGCGGCGGCGGGGCACTTCACGGGAATGAACATCCTCTCCGGAAAGGCCCGCAAGGCCGGGGTGCTGGGCTGGCCGGTGGCGCATTCCCGCTCGCCGCGGCTGCATGGCTATTGGCTGGCGCAGCACGGCATCGATGGCGCCTACCTGCCCCTGCCGGTGCGGCCCGAACACTTTCTCGAATCCGTGCGTGCCCTGGCCCGGATGGGTTTTGCGGGCGCCAACGTCACCATCCCGCACAAGGAAGCGGCCTATGCGCTGTGCGACGCGGTGGATGCGGTGGGGCAGCGGGCCGGGTCGGTGAACACGCTGTTCTTCAGGGACGACGGGCGGATCGAGGGCACCAGCACGGATGGCTACGGCTTCCTGGAATCCATCCATGAACAGGCGCCGGGCTGGCAGGCGGCGGATGGGCCGGCGGTGATTCTGGGTGCCGGCGGCGCGGTCCGGTCCGTCGCGGCCGCGCTGCTCGATGCGGGCTGCCCGCGCCTGGTTCTGGCCAACCGCACCGTGGCGAGGGCGGAGGCGCTGGCGCGCGATCTCGGTGGCCCGGTGGAGGTGGCGGACGCACCCCGGCTCGAAGGCGCTTCCCTGCTGGTCAACGGCACCTCCCTCGGCATGGTCGGAGAGCCGCCGCTGGCGATCGATCTGGCGCCGCTGCCGGGCACGGCCGTGGTGGCGGATATGGTCTATGTGCCGCTGGAGACCGCGCTGCTGGCCCAGGCACGGGCGCGTGGCCTGCGGGCGGTGGATGGGCTGGGCATGCTGCTGCACCAGGCGCGGCCCGGTTTTCACCAGTGGTTCGGCGTGGCGCCGACCGTGGATGCGAAGCTGCGCGCCTTCGTTGCGGCGGATCTGCTGGCGTGAAGATCATCGGCCTGACCGGCAGTATCGGGATGGGCAAATCGACCGCCGCCAACACGTTTCGCCGCCTCCGCGTCCCGGTCTTCGATGCCGATGCCGCCGTGCATGCGCTGCAAGGCCCTGGCGGCGCCGCCGTCGCCCCGGTGGAGACCGCCTTCCCCGGCACCACCGCGGATGGCCGCGTGAACCGGGAGGCGCTGCGCGCCCGCGTGCTCGGCGACCCCCCGGCGCTGCGCCGGCTGGAGGGCATCATGCACCCGCTGGTGCGTCGCGCGGAGGCACGCTTCCTCGCCACCTGCCGCCGGCGGGGGGAGGCGCTGGCGGTGCTCGACATTCCCCTGCTGCTGGAAACCGGCGGCCAGGGCCGGGTGGATTTCGTGCTGGTCGTCTCCGCCCCCGCCGCCGTCCAGCGCGCCCGGGTCCTGCGGCGGGCGGGCATGACGCCGGATCGCCTGGCCGCCATCCTCGCGCGCCAGATGCCGGATGCCCGGAAACGCCGGATGGCCGATGCGGTGGTGCAGACCGGCCAGTCCCGTCACAATGCCCAGCGCCAGATCCGCGCGCTGGTTCGAAGGATGCGCTAGCCCATGCGCCAGATCGTGCTGGATACCGAGACCACTGGCCTCGACCCCGCCTCCGGCGACCGGGTGATCGAGGTGGCGGCGATCGAGATCTTCAACTTCATGCCGACCGGCGCGACCTTCCACGAGCTGGTGGACCCGGAGCGCGACATCCCCGAGGAAGCCACCCGCGTGCACGGCATGACGGTGGAGATGCTGCGCGGCAAGCCGCTGTTCCGCGACATCGCAGGCCGGATGCTGGATTTCCTCGGCGACAGCGAGATCATCGCCCACAACGCGCCCTTCGATTTCGGCTTCCTGGACGCGGAGCTGGTGCGCGCCGGCCAGCCGAAGCTGGACCGCGCCCGCATGGTGGACAGCCTGGCGGTGGCGAAGCGCCGCTACCCCGGCCTGCCGAACAGCCTGGATTCGCTGTGCCGCCGCCTGGGCGTGGATAACACCATGCGGACCGCGCACAACGCGCTGCTCGACGTGAAGCTGCTGGCCGAGGTCTACCTGGAGCTAATGGGCGGCAAGCAGCCGGGCCTGGAGCTCGCCGCCCGCCCCGCCCGGCCGCTGGCCGCGGGCAGCATCCTGGTGGCGCCGGTGGCGCGCACGCCGCGCCCGATCATCCCGCGCGAGGACGAGCTGGCGGCGCACGCGGCCTTCGTCGCGACAAAGCTGAAGGACCCGCTGTGGATCAGCCTCGCCGAGGCGCCGCCACTGTCATAAGCTGCGCGGATGACCCCAACCCGCCCCCGCGTCGCGCTGTTCGTCACCTGCCTGGTGGATCTGTACCGCCCCTCGGTCGGCTTCGCCGCGCTGAAGCTGCTGGAGGCGGCGGGGTGCGAGGTGGTGGTACCGGAAAGCCAGACCTGCTGCGGCCAGCCCGCCTACAACTCCGGCGACCGCGCCACTGCGACCGAACTCGCCCGCGCCGTGGTCGATGACTTCCTGCGCTTCGACTATGTCGTGGCGCCCTCGGGTTCCTGCGCCGGGATGATCAGCCACCATTTCCCGGGTCTTTTCGCCGACGACCCGCATTACCGCGGCAAGGCGGAGGCGCTGGCCGCGAAGACGCATGAGCTGATTTCCTTCCTGGTCGATGTGCGCGGCATGACCCAGGTGGAGGCGAAGTTCGACGGCATCGCCACCTATCACGACAGCTGCGCCGGCCTGCGCGAGCTCGGCGTGAAGGCGCAGCCGCGCAAGCTGCTCGGCACGGTGTCCGGCCTGTCCCTTCGGGAGATGGGCGACAGCGAACTATGCTGCGGCTTCGGCGGCACCTTCTGCGTGAAGTACCCGGACATCTCGACCCGGATGGTAGGCGACAAGACCAAGGACGTGACGGCGACCGGCGCGGACACGCTGCTGGCCGGCGACCTCGGCTGCTTGCTGAACATGGCCGGCAAGCTGGGACGGGAGGGTTCGCCCGTCCAGGTGCGGCATGTGGCAGAGGTGCTGGCGGGGGTGACTGAGGAGGTGGCGCCGATCGGGATGGTGAAGGGGTAGCGCTGCCGTCCCGGATCACACGATCCGCACGGACCCGTCACCCGGCATATCCGGCAGTCCCAGCGCCACCAGCAGCGCGCTCCGCAGCGTCGCCAGCTTGCGTTCGTTCTCCACCTTCAGCCCGAACACGTCCTTCACATAGAAGACGTCCACCGCCCGCACGCCATAGGTGGTGATATGCGCGCTGGCGATCTGCAGCCCCTGTTCGCTGATCGCCGTCGTCACCGCATGCAGCAGCCCCGGCCGGTCGCGGCCATTCACCTCGATCACCGTGTGGGTGTTGGAGGCATGGTTGTCCAACACCACCCGCGGCGGAATCGTCACGGCCCGCAGCCGCGCCGGTTCGCGGCGGACCTTGGCGATTTCTTCCTCCAGCCGCAGGCGGCCGGACAGCGATTGTTCGATCAGCACGGCCAGGCGGGCCAGGCGGTGCGGCGCGTCGAAGGCACCGCCGGCGGCGTCCTGCACCCAGAAGGTATCGAGCGCCATGCCGTTGGTCATGGTGTGGATGCGCGCATCGACGATGCTGGCGCCGGCGACGGCCAGCGCGCCGGCGATGCGGCTGAACAGGCCGGGGTGGTCGGAGCAGTAGACCGTCACCTCGGTGACGGATCGTGCCTCGATCACGCGGGTGCGGACGGTCAGCGGGGCGTTGTCGGCCTCGGCCTCGCGGATCATCTCGGCGTGGCGGGCATGGGTCTCGGGGTCGAAGGAAAGCCAGTAGCCGGGATAGCCGAGGCCGAGGAACAGATCCGTCTCGGCCTTGGTCTGATGCGTCAGCAGCGCCGCGGCGGCGGCGCGCGCGCGGGCCACGCGGGTGTCGCGTTCCGGCACGGAAAGCCCGCCGGCCAGCACTTCCGCCACGCGCCAGTACAATTCGCGCAGCAGCGTCGCCTTCCAGCCATTCCAGACTTTCGGGCCCACCGCGCGCATGTCGGCGACGGTCAGCACCAACAGCAGCCGCAGCCGCTCCGGCGATTGGACCGTCTCCGCAATATCCAAAATGGTCTTGGGGTCGTCGATGTCGCGCTTGAAGGCGGTCTGGCTGATCAGCAGGTGGTTCAGCACGAGCCAGGAAACGGTCTCCGTCTCCTCCGGCGAAAGGCCGAGCTTGGGGCAGATTTCCAGCGCAATCTGCGCGCCCAATTCCGAATGGTCGCCGCCGCGCCCCTTGGCGATATCGTGCAGCAGGACGGCGACATACAGCGCGCGGCGGGACTGGATCTGGCCGATGAGTTCCGAGGCGACAGGTGCAATCTCACCGAGTTCGCCGCGTTCCAGCGCCGCCAGCACACCGATCGCTTCGATCGTGTGCTCCTCCACCGTGAACACGTGATAGGTGTCGAACTGCATCAGGCCGACGATGCGCGCCCAATCCGGCATGAAGCGGGACAGGAACCCCACCTCGTTCAGCACGCGCAGGTAGCGCGCCGGGTCGCGGCCGGTCAGCACATCCACGAACAGCGCGTTGGCCGGCAGGTCATCCCGCAATTGCACGGCGTAGCGCGCGTTGCGGATCAGCGCGCGGTGGGCGAGGGGGTGGATGTCCAGGTTGCGGTCCCGCGCCGCGCGCACCAAGCGCAGCATGATGGCAGGGTCCGCGGCCACGTTGCGATCCGGCGCGAACAGCACTTTTCCGTCTGCCAGCGCCATCCCGGCCTGGGAGAGGGCGGCATCGCCGGCGGGCAGCACGGCGGGCGGGCCGAGGGCGGCGCGTTCGATCGCTGGTTCCAGCAGCCGGGTCAGGCGCACCACGTCCCGTGCTGTCAGGAACAGGTGTTTCATGAAGCGCTCGACGCCGTCCTGCACACCATGCCGGGTGTATCCCATGCGGGCGCCGACGACGGGTTGCAGGTCGAAGGTCAGGCGTTCCTCGGCCCGGCCGGTCACGTAGTGCAGGTGGAAGCGGACGGTCCACAGGAAGTTCCAGGCGCGGCGGATGGCGCGCGCCTCCTGCGGGGTCAGCAGGCCGCCACCGGGGCTGTTCGGGCCGACCAGTTCGGGCATGCGCTGCACGCCGAAGGCATGGCGGGCCAGCCAGTACAAAGTCTGCAAATCGCGCAGCCCGCCGCGGCCTTCCTTCACATGGGGTTCCACCAGGAAAGGGCTTTCGCCGTAGCGGGCGTGGCGGGCCTGGCGTTCGGCGCGCTTGGCGGTCAGGAAGGGCGCCAGGCCGCTGGCCTTGCGGGCGGCGAGGAAGGCGGTCTCGAAACGCTCGAACACTGGGCGTTCGCCGGCCAGGAAGCGGGCATCGATCAGTGCGGTCTGGATGGTGACGTCGCCGCGCGAATCCTCGATGCATTCGGACAGCGTCCGCGTGGCGTGGCCGACCTTCAGCCCGAGATCCCACAGGAGGTACAGCAGGAATTCGACGGAACGCCGCCCCTGCGGGCCGAGCGGCTGTTCGGACAGGAACAGCAGGTCGATATCCGAATAGGGCGCCAGCACGCCGCGGCCATAGCCGCCGGTGGCGATCAGCGCGAAGGGCGCCTCCGGCGTGCCCGATGTGCCATCGGGCGGGTCGGCGCAGACCGCAAGGGTGTAGGTGTGGATGGCGGCTACGATGCCATCCGTCAGCGCCGCCAGCCAGCGCGCGGCGCCGAGCCCGGACAGGTCCGAGGCTTCGAAGGCGCGTTGCACCCGGCCCTGGACGCGGCCGAGCTGCCGTCGCAGCAGGCCGAGCGCGATGTCTCGGGCGACAGGGCGACCATGTTCGACCAGCCCTGCGATCAGGTCCGGCAGGACCTCGGGCGGTTCGGCGGGTAGCGCGAGAGCGGCCGCCGGGGAAGGCGGTTGGCCGAGGCTGGCGGTCATCACCGTCACACTACCGTGTCACTTGTCGCAGCAACAGTGTTCTCGTGTTGCGCTGCGGTAACTTCCGCATCCGGATCGGTTTTCTGATCTGCAAGCGATTTCAATCGGTAGAGGGCATCCTGCGCCTCTCGCGGAGAAAGCGTGTCGAGGTCCAGCTCCGCCAGCATGGCCTGTACCGGATTCGCCGGCACAGCCGGGGCGGGCGGTGCCTGGGCAAATAGCGGCAGCTCCTCGGCCAGCGCATCATGGCCGCCGGCGCGGGCGCGGCTTTCCAGTGCGGCCAGCACCTCCGCCGCGCGTTTCAGCACCGGGCGCGGCACGCCGGCCAGCCGGGCGACATGGACGCCCCAGGACCGTTCGGAGGCGCCGGGGCCGACCAGGTGCTGGAACACCACCTCCCCCCGCCATTCCCGCACCTGCATGCGGGCGAGCTGCACTTCGGGCAGGCGGCCCGCGAGTGCGGTCAGCTCATGAAAATGGCTGGCAAAGATGGCGCGGCAGCGGATGCGGTCATGCAGCGCCTCCAGCACCGCCCAGGCGATGGCGAGACCATCCCAGGTGGCGGTGCCGCGGCCCACCTCGTCCAGCACCACCAGGGACCGGGCGGTGGCCTGGTTCAGGATGGCGGCGGTCTCGGCCATTTCCACCATGAAGGTGGACCGCCCGCCGGCGATGTCGTCGCCGCCGCCGACGCGGGAAAACAGCCGGTCCACCAGCCCCATCCGGGCCGCGGTGGCGGGCACGAACAGCCCGGCCTGGGCGAGCACCACCATCAGCGCATTCTGCCGCAGCCAGGTGGATTTGCCGGCCATGTTCGGGCCGGTCAGCAGGCAAAGGCGGCGGCCGGGGGACAGGTCGCAGTCATTCGGCACGAAGGCCGGGCCGCGGGCGCGTTTCTGCACGGCCTCCACCACCGGGTGGCGGCCGGCGGTGATGCAGAATTCGGCGCGCTCCGTCAGCTCCGGCCGGCACCAGCCGCCTTCGGTCGCAAGCTGGGCGCTGGCCGCGTGCAAATCGAGCTCGGCCAAAGCGCGCGCGGCGGCGGCGATGGCCGTGCCGTGGCCCAGCGCCAGGCGTTTCAGGTGGGCGATGCAGGCGCGTTCGCGGCTGGTGGTGCGTTCGCCTGCTTCCGCCACCTTGCGATCCAGCTCCGCCAGTGCGGTGCAGGTGAAGCGCATGGCGTTTGCCATGGTCTGGCGCAGGATGGGCGAAAGCGGCTGGCCGGCGGCGACGGGCGGCGACTGCACCAGCTTCTGGCCGGCGGCGGCGGGCAGTTCCGCCAGGAAGCCGAATTGCTGGTGGTGGCGGATCTTCAGGCTGGCGACGCCCCAGGCCTGGGCGAGGTCCATCTGCAGGGCGGCCACCGCTTCCCGCGCCCCATCGCGCAGGCGGCGCAGCGCATCCAGCTCCCCGTCATAGCCGGTGGCGATCACCCCGCCATCCTCCAGCCGCGCCGGCATTTTTTCGGTGTTCAGCGCGCGGGCGTATTCGGCGGCGAGGGCGGGATCGAGGCGGAGTGCGGCCTGGGCCGCGGCGATCAGCGGGGGCGGCGGGATCGGGGCGGCCGCCAGCGCATCGGCGGCCACCTCGGCGCGGGCGAAACCGCCGGCGAGTGCGGCCAAGTCGCGCGGGAAGAAGCGGTCCAGCGCCAGCCGGCCGAGGGCGCGGGCCATGTCGGGCGTGCCCTTCAGCGTGCCACGCAGCGCCATCCGCGTGGCCTCCGCGCCCAGCAGGAAGGACACGGCATCATGCCGGGCGGAAACCGCCGCTTCCTCGGCCAGCGGTGCGGCGAGCCGTGCGGCCAGTTCGCGCGCGCCGGCGGCGGTCAGGGTGCGATCGACCGCGGCGAACAGCGTGGCCTCCGTGCCGCCGCGCTGATCGCGCAGAATCTCCAGGCTGCGCCGTGTCGCCGCATCCAGCGCCAGCGTGCCGGCCGCACCGGCCTGCGGGCGCGGCGGGTCCAGCCGTGGCAGGGCGCCGGCCTGGGTTTCCCGTACATAGGACAAGGCAAGCGCGGCCGCGGCCAGTTCGGCTTCGGTGAAGCGGCCGAAGCCGTCCAGCGTGGCGACGCCAAAGGCTTCCCGCAGCAGGCGGCCGGGGTCGCGCGGCGGGGCGCGTTCGGCGATGCGGCCGGGCAGGCGCTGGGCCAGGTCGGGAAGTTCCGCCAACTCGCGCGGCGCGCAGGCCTCCACCGGCTCGATCCGCGCAAGCAGCGCGCCGAGATCGCCGCGGGGCAACGCCATGGTCTCGAAGCCACCGGTCGAGACGTCCACCCAGGCGGCGGCGAATTCCCCCTCCGCCTCGGCGAGCGCCAGCAGCCAGGCGGGGCGCGCGGCGTCGAGCAGCCCGTCCTCGGTGACGGTGGCCGGCGTCACCACGCGCACCACCTCGCGCCGGATGGTGGGCGCCTTGCGCTTCTTCGCCTGCTCCGGTGTTTCCATCTGGTCGCAGATGGCCACCCGGTGGCCCTGGCGGATCAGCCGGGCGAGGTAGGCTTCCCAGGCATGCACCGGTACGCCGCACATCGGCACCGGCTGGCCGCGATGCTCGCCGCGGAAGGACAGCGCGATGTCGAGCGCGGCGGAGGCCGTCTCGGCATCGCCGAAGAACATCTCGAAGAAATCGCCCATGCGGAAGAAGACCAGCGCATCCGGATGCGCGGCCTTGGCGACGAACCACTGTGCCAGCGCGGGGGTCGCGCCTTCAGCTAGCGGTAGGAGGGCGGGATCGCTCACCACCCCTCGATAGACTGCCGCATCGCCGATGCGAAGGGCCTGCTGCTTACCCCGCCAAAGTCGCCCGACGCAGTTGCGAAGCGGCCGTCTTCCCAGGTCCGTCCCGGGCTGCGATGAAGGGGCAAGGTGAGTTGGGGAAGACACGAACAATGGACGACGTGCGCAAGGAACCGGGCGAGGCCCTGGCCGATACTCGCACCGCCCGGATCACGGAGCAGGAAGCGCTGGCGATGCACGCCGAGGGTCGGCCGGGCAAGCTGGAGATCCGGCTGACCAAGCCGCTGACCACGGCGCGCGACCTTTCGCTGGCCTATAGCCCCGGCGTGGCGGCGCCCTGCCTGCACATCCACAAGAACCCGGCGCTGGCCTATGACTACACCAGCAAGGGCAATTTCGTCGCCGTCATCAGCAACGGCACGGCGGTGCTGGGGCTCGGCAATCTCGGCGCGCTGGCCTCGAAGCCCGTGATGGAAGGCAAGGTCGCGCTGTTCAAGCGCTTCGCCGATGTCGATGGCATCGACCTGTGCCTGGACACGGAGGATGTGGACGCCTTCGTCAACTGCGTCCGCTACCTCGGCCCGAGCTTCGGCGGCATCAACCTGGAAGACATCAAGGCGCCCGAATGCTTCGTCATCGAGCAGCGGCTGCGCGAGCTGATGGACATTCCGGTCTTCCATGACGACCAGCATGGCACCGCGATCGTCGCCGCCGCCGGCCTGATCAATGCCTGCCACCTGACCGGCCGCGACCTGAAATCCGTGAAACTGGTGATCAACGGCGCCGGCGCGGCGGCGGTGGCCTGCGCCGAGCTGGTGAAGGCCATGGGCATCCACCCGCAGCATGTGATCCTGGCCGACACCAAGGGCGTGATTTACCGCGGCCGCACCGAGGGCATGAACCAGTGGAAGTCGGCGCATGCCGCCGACACCGCCTGCCGCACATTGGCGCAGGCGATGGAGGGGGCCGATTGCTTCATGGGCCTGTCCGTGAAGGGCGCCGTGACGCCGGAGATGGTGCGGTCCATGGCCGCCCACCCGATCATCTTCGCCATGGCGAACCCGGACCCCGAGATCACGCCGGATGAGGCGCGCGCGGTGCGGCCGGATTGCATCATCGCCACCGGGCGCAGCGATTATCCGAACCAGGTCAACAACGTGCTCGGCTTCCCCTTCATCTTCCGCGGCGCGCTGGATGTGCGGGCCAGCACGATCAATGACGCGATGAAGGTCGCCGCCGCCAATGCGCTGGCGCTGCTGGCGCGCGAACATGTGCCGGAGGAAGTGGCCGGCGCCGGGGCCGGCAAGTCGCTGCGCTTCGGCCCGGACTACATCATCCCCAACGCCTTCGACCCGCGCCTGATCAGCCGCATCCCGCCCGCCGTCGCCAAGGCGGCGATGGATAGCGGCGTGGCGCGCAAGCCGATCCTGGACCTGCATCGCTACGCCCGGGACCTCGCCGGGCGCCTCGATTCCACCGCCCATGCGATGGAGGCGATTGCGGAGCGGGTGCAGGCCAATCCGCGCCGCGTGGTCTTCGCCGAGGGCGAGGAGGAACGTGTGATCCGCGCCGCCATCGCCTTCCGCAACGCCGGCTACGGCACCCCGGTGCTGGTGGGGCGGGAGGATCGGGTCAATGACGTGGTCGCCAGCCTCGGCATCCCGATGCCGGAGGGGATCGAGATCCACAATGCCCGCATCTCGGACCGCAACACCGCCTATGCCGAATGGCTCTATGCCAAGAAGCAGCGCCAGGGCTTCCTGCTGCGGGACTGCCAGCGCCTGGTGAACCTGGACCGCAACGTCTTCGCCGCCTGCATGGTCGCCGCCGGCGATGCGGATGCGATGGTGACGGGTGCGACGCGCAGCTACGCCGCCACGCTGGAAGGCGTGCTGACGGCGATCGACCCGGCGCCGGGCACGGTGCTGTTCGGGCTGACGCTGATGCTGGCGCGGCGGTCCGGCACCGTGCTGGTGGCCGATACCGCCATCCATGAACGCCCGGATGCGGCGACGCTGGCGGAGATCGCAACGCGCGCCGCCGCCGCCGCCCGGCGCCTGGGGCATGAACCGCGCGTCGCCTTCCTCGCCTTCTCCACCTTCGGTGACCCGAAGGGCAGCATCCCGGGCAATGTGCGGGATGCGGTGAAGCTGCTGGACCAGCGGGAGGTGGATTTCGAGTATGACGGCGAAATGGCCGCCGACGTGGCGCTGGACCCCGGCCTGCGCGCCAGCCTGTACCCCTTCTGCCGCCTGACCGGCCCGGCGAATGTGCTGGTGATGCCGGGGCTGCACGCGGCGCATATCCTGACCAAGGCGGTGCCGCGGCTGACCTCCGCCCAGACCATCGGCCCGCTGCTGATGGGCCTGTCGGCGCCGGTGCAGATCGTCGGCATGGAGGCGGGGGTGAACCAAATCCTGGACATCGCCTGCCTCGCAGCCCACGCGGCCCTGCCGAAGTAAGCGGCTAACCGGCGGCATTCCGGCGGCGCCCACCCAGGTAGCGGCGCTCCGGCCGGTAGGTCAGCCAGCGGCGCAACCCGCGCAGGAAGTCGCGCACCGGGGTCGGAGCGCGGAAGCCGAGAGGATCGAAGCAAAGGGCTGCGGACATGGGGAGGGGTTCCCTGGTTGGGGTTCGCCCTCCTGGCGTCGCGGCACCTGGCCGAGGCCGTAGTCTGCATCGGCAGGATTAACCGCTGGTTGTGGCCAGGGGAGGATTTTGGCGGGACGGCCGCTGGCGGCTATGCTGGCCGCCACGATCCCCGTTCCGAAGGTGGCCGAAGCGTGTTCAGACGCCTGTTTCCCTCCCGCCCCGGCCCGACCCGCCCCGCCCCGGCGTCGCGCAACACCTATTGCTTCCTTGGCAACCGAGCGGTGGCGCTGACCCATTCCGGGCTAAAGATCTTCCTTGATGTGCGCGATGTCGGCATGACGCCGCATATCGCGCTGTCCGGCGAATGGGAACGCCATGTGGAACGTCTGCTGCGCCGGCTGCTGAAACCGGGCGCGCAGGTGGTCGAGGTGGGCGCCAGCATGGGCTACCACACGCTCGCCATGGCGCAGGCCGTGGGCGCCACCGGCCATGTTCATGCCTTCGAGGCCAATCCCCGCGTGCTGGCCCTGCTGCGCGACAGCGTCGCGGTGAACGGCTTCGATGGCCGCGTCACCGTGCATGCCGCGGCCGCCCTGGCGGAACCCGGCCGCATCGCCTTCGCCGTCCACCCCGCCCATATCGGCAGCGGCCATGTGGCGCTGGCCGAGACGGTAGCCGGCTACCCGGAGCGGTTCGAGGCGCGCGGCGTGCGGATCGACGATGCGCTGGCCGAATTGCCGGCGGCGGATCTGATGCGGCTGGATTGCGAGGGCAGCGAGCCGCAGGCGCTGCGCGGGGCGGAGGCGCTGATCCGCCGATCGCCCGACCTGCTGATGGTCACCGAGTGGGACATCCATATGATGGGCGCGCGGGAGGATGTGGGCGCCTTCGAGGCCTGGCTGCGCGACCTTGGCCTGGTTTATGTGCAGGAGATCACCCCCGGCGGGTTGAAGCCGCTGGCTGAGGGCAGCCTGGCGGGGCTGACCCATGCCGATCTGCTGCTGTCCCGCCGGCCTCTCGGGCAGATTTGAGGCGAAAAAGCGCACGACGCG
The DNA here is from genome assembly GCF_051433165.1 of Falsiroseomonas sp. E2-1-a4. Lineage (NCBI taxonomy): Bacteria > Pseudomonadati > Pseudomonadota > Alphaproteobacteria > Acetobacterales > Roseomonadaceae > Falsiroseomonas > Falsiroseomonas sp. E2-1-a4. The sequence continues at coordinate 274,441 of NZ_JBHMFS010000001.1, forward strand.
GACCAACCAGGCGCGGCCCGGGGCGTTAAGTCCCGAACCGGGAGCGCCAACATGCAGATTCAGTTCAATACCGACGACAATGTCGAAGGACGCGACGCCCTGGCCCAGCAGGTCACGGCGGAAATCGAGAACGTCCTGGGCCGGTTCTCCGACCAGCTCACCCGCATCGAGGTGCATCTCAGCGACGAAAACGCCGGCAAATCTGGCGGTGCGGACAAGCGCTGCCTGATGGAAGCGCGGCCAACCGGGCGCCAGCCCATGGCCGTGACGCACCAGGCCGCGACGCTGGAGGAAGCCTATCGCGGCGCGGCGCGGAAGCTGCGGAGCATGGCCGAAAGCACCTTCGGCAAGCTGGCCGACCAGAAGGGTGCCGCCTCCATCCGCGACAATGAGCACCGCTGATGATGTTTTCCAAGGACGATCTTTGGGCGCTGCTGGATGACGCGCCGGCCACCGGCGTCTCGATCTTTCTGCCCACCCATGTGCGGGGCGCCGAGATCCGGCAGGACCCGATCCGGCTGAAGAACCTGGTGGCCGAGGCCCGGGACAAGCTGATGGAGTCCGGAACCTCGCGCCAGGATGCCGAGGCGCTTCTGGCGCCGGCCACCGCGCTGGTCGAGGATTACGAATTCTGGCAGCACCAGCGGCACGGCCTGGCCGTGTTCCTGGGCGGCGCCCAGCCGCGCTACTACAAGCTGCCAGTGGCGCTGGAAGAACAGGTGGTCGTGCGCCCCGGCTTCCACATCCGGCCGTTGCTTCCGGTGCTGGCGCGGGATGGTGCCTTTGTCGTGCTGACGATCACGGCCGATATCGTCCGGCTGTACGATGCCTCGCGCTTCAGCCTCAGTGAGGATGGCGCCGCCGCGCTGCCGCGTTCGCTGGACGAGGTGACGGGCCTGGATGACGATTACGAAAACCCGCTGCAGGCCGCGCCGGTGAACCGACCGAATATCGGGTCGGTCAGCGTGGGTAAGGCGCAGGTCTATGGCGACAGTCCGGAGGATTGGCGCAAGGGCCGCAGCGTGGAGTTCATGCGGCGCATCGCCGCGGCGCTGGAGGCGCATCTGGCGAATGATACCCGCCCGGTAGTGCTGGTGGCGGATGCCGGTGCGCAGGGTCACTTCCGCCAGCAGACCAAGCTCGGCGACCAGCTTGCGGGCGTGATCGAGACGAACCCGGAGGGCATGGATCGGGACGAACTTCACGCTGCGGCCTATGAGATCGTGCGGCCGGCCTTCGAGGCGGAGAAGCACGAGGCGGTGGAACGCGTCCAGGCCCGGCTTGGCAGTGGCGATGGCCGGGTGGCGATCAATGCCCAGGATATCCTGGAGGCCGCCGAGGCCGGGCGGGTTGATACGCTGCTGCTGGCCAAGGGCGGGGATGACGAGGCACAGGGCGATGCCTCCGAGGATCTGTACGATACCTCGGCCGTCGAGACGCTGCGCAACGGCGGCGAGGTTCGCATGCTGGCCGAGGATGCGATGCCCGAGGGCGTGCGGGCGGCGGCGCTTCTGCGCTACTGACCGCCGCCTGGCGCCACCTTAGCCGTCCAGCCGGATTCCCAGTTCCCGGATCAGCGGCCGCCACAGGGCGTTCTCCCGCTGCACGAAGTCGGCGAATTGCGCCGGGGTCCAGGGCTGGTACTCGATGCCGAGATCGGCCAGGCGCCGGGCGATATCGGCAGAGGTCATGGCGCGCACCATTTCCTGCGCCAGGCGCTCGATCACCGGGGCAGGGGTGCCGCTGGGCACGCTCATGCCCTGCCAGCCATAGGCCACAGCCTCCGCATGGCCGAGTTCGCGCAGGGTGGGGACATCGGGGAACAGGGCGCTGCGCGTCTCGCTCATCACACAAAGCGCGCGGCAGCGGCCATCCTTGATGAAGGGCGTGCCGGTGGCGGTGTCGATCACCACCACATCGACATTGCCGCCCATGAGGTCCTGCATCGCCGCCGGGCCACCGCGATAGGGCACGTGTTCCCCGGCCAGCCCGGTGCGCCGCTTCACCAATTCCATCGCCAGGTGGTGCGGGGAGGCGACGGCCGGCGTGCCATAGGTCGGCGCCCGCAGCTTGGAAGCCGCGACCAGCCCGGCGAAATCCCGCACCGGATCATCCGGCCGCACCACGATGAACAGCGGGAAGCGGCCGATGAAGCCGACGCCCGTGAAATCCCGGTCCGGATTGTAGGGCAGGCGCGAATACAGCGCCGGATTGTAGACCAGGATACCGTTGTCGACATGCATCCAGGTGTAGCCATCGGCCGGGCTGCGGGCGACGATCTCGCTGGCCAGCACCGCGCCGCCGCCGGGGCGGTTCTCCACCAGCACATTCTGGCCGAGCCGCGGGGTCATCTGCGCCGCGATCAGCCGGGCGAAGGTGTCGGAGGCACCGCCGGGCGGGTAGCCCACCACCCAGCGCAGCGGCCGCTCCGGCCAGGCCGTTTGGGCGTAGGCCCCTGGCCCGACGGCCAGCCCTGCCATGCCGATCCCCGCCAAAACCTGCCGACGCCCGACCATGCCCGCCTCCGTCCCAAGGCGCCCATCATGCGGGCTGGCGTGGCCGGCGCAACAGCAACCACGCGCCAGGTTGCCACCAGGATGCAAATTTCGCCGCGAAACCGGGCCGCGGGCGCCAGGCAAAGCGGCAAGTCCGGTCTGCCATGCGATCCGCGCGCATCCCTTGGACCCAAGTTTGACTTGATCCTGCCATGGTGCGGCACGAAGCTCTCATAATGCGCGCAATGGTCGGTATTTCCTGCTGTGTAAAAGCATTTGGCCTGTTCGGCACGCCGAACCATGCCGCCTCGGACAGTTACGTCCGCGTCTCACTCGGGCCGATCGGCGCCGTGCCGGTGCTGCTGCCCGCGGCGGGGGAGGCGCTGGTGCCGGATATCCTGCCGCGGCTGGATGGGCTGATGCTGACCGGCAGCCGGTCCAACGTGCACCCCGATTATTATGACGGCCCCGCCCATGCGGAGGGTACGCCGGAGGACCCGCAGCGGGATTCCACAACCTTGCCGCTGATCCGCGCCGCCATCGCCGCCGGCCTGCCCGTGCTGGCGATCTGCCGCGGCTTCCAGGAGCTGAACGTGGCGCTGGGCGGGTCGCTCGACCAGCGGATCCAGGACCTGCCGGGGCGGATGGACCACTCCACGCCGTCCGACCAGAAGCTGCCGGGCGTTCGGACCGGCAAGGCCCATGCGGTGCGCGTGGCCCCGGAAGGCCAGCTCGCCCGCATCTGGGCCGAGGCCGGGCTGCGCATCCGGCCGGAGGCGGTGCCGGTGAATTCGCTGCACAACCAGGGCGTCTGCCGCCTGGCGCCGCGCCTGGTGGCGGAAGCCTGGGCGCCGGATGGCACGATCGAGGCGGTGCGCGTGGCCGATGCGCCGGGCTTCGTCATGGGCGTGCAATGGCACCCGGAATATGACTGGGAACAGGATGCCCGGTCGCGCGTGATCTTCGAGGCCTTCGGCGCCGCCGCCGCCGCCTGGGCCGCGGGACGGCGGCCGGAGGCGGTTCCGGCCCAGCGCGCAGCAGCCTGAAACGGCGGCCACGCGAAATTTTTGCCGCGGCCGGTTTGGCCGCGCTATGGTGGCCGGGCCGGCCGACTACCGCCGGCGGACGAGGACCGGTTCCCCTGCCGGCTCGCCCGACCATTCCGATCGGAAGTAATCAGCGTGGCGCCCGGTCACCCCCCTGACCGGGCGCTTTGCGTTGCGGGAGGCGGCGGCATGGATGCGGAAAAGCTGGCGGCGCTGCGGGCGCGCTATGAAGCGAGTGGCGGGGCCGAGACGGAAGACCCGCTGTTCCGCCGCATCATCGAAAGCCAGTTCCAGGGCGACCGCCGCACCTGGCCCTTCGCCGGGCTCGCCACCTTCTGCGGCGCCCCCTTCCAGGCCGATGCGCTGACCGACCCGCCCGAGATCGGGCTTGTGGGCGTGCCAATGGACCTCGGCGTGACCAACCGCGCCGGTGCGCGCCTCGGCCCGCGCGCCATTCGCGGCGTGGAACGCATTGGGCCCTATGAGCCGGCCCTGCACATGGCGCCGCTGACGGAGGCCCGGGTGGCGGATATCGGCGATGTGCCGATGGCGTCCCGCTTCTCGCTGGAAACCTGCCACACGGATATCGAGAGCCATTTCAAGGCGCTGCGGGCGGCGGGCATCCGCACCGTGGCGGCTGGCGGTGACCATTCCATCAGCCTGCCGATCCTGAAGGCGCTGGGCGCCGGCCGGCCCTTGGGCATGGTGCATATCGACGCCCATGCCGATACCGGCGGCGCCTATGAGGGCACCCGCTTCCACCATGGCGGGCCGTTCCGGGAAGCGGTGCTGGAAGGCGTGCTGGACCCGGCACGCACCATCCAGATCGGCATCCGCGGCGGCGCCGGCTATCTGTGGGAATTCTCCACCGCCAGCGGCATGACACTGATTCAGATGCATGAATTCGCCGAGATGGGCCTCCCGGCGGTGCTGGAACTGGCGCGAAAAGTGGCGACGGGGCCGATCTATGTCTCCTTCGACGTGGATGCGGTGGACCCGGGTTTCGCGCCCGGCACCGGCACGCCGGAGGTGGGTGGGCTGACGCCGTTGCAGGTGCAGCAATTGCTGCGCGGCCTGGCGGGGCTGGATGTCGTGGGCGGGGACGTGGTGGAGGTGGCACCGCAATACGATGCCAGCACCGCCACCGCGCAGATCGGCGCCCAGGCGATGTTCCAGATTCTCTGCCTGCTGGTCCGGGCACCCTCCTTCCGCGGCTAAAATGGACGGAAGCCCGGCCCTTCAAAGGCCGATTCCAGCCTGTTAGACTAGGCGCCCGCGCGGTGCGGGTAGCGGTCGGCCTGTCGCCGCCAGATTTCGGGAATCCAGGTCATGAAGTTCACGGTGGACCGGGCGGTACTGCTCAAGGCGCTCGCGCATGTGCAGAGCGTGGTGGAGCGGCGCAACACCATCCCGATCCTGGCCAATGTGCTGCTGGAAGCGCGTGAGGGCGGGCTGCGCCTGACCGCGACGGACATGGAAATCGCGGTGGTCGAGGATGTGCCCGGCGTGACCGTGGCGCGCGCCGGCCGCACCACGGCGCCAGCCGCAACCCTGTTCGAGCTGGTCCGCAAGCTGCCGGACAGCGCCAAGCTGGAGCTGGACCATCCGGGCGGCGACGCGCAGATGACGCTGCGCGCCGGCCGCTTCGACGCCAAGCTCTCCGTCCTGCCGGTGGAGGATTTCCCCTCCATGACCGAGGGCAAGCTGCCGCACCGCTTCGCCATCGGCGCCGCCATGCTGCGCGGGCTGATCGACAGCACCCGCTTCGCGATCTCCACCGAGGAGACGCGCTACTACCTGAACGGCATCTACATCCACGCGACGGAGGCCGGCGGCACCAAGGTGCTGCGCGCGGTCGCCACCGATGGCCACCGGCTCGCCCGGGTCGAGGAACCGCTGCCGGATGGCGCGGACGGCATGCCGGGCGTGATCGTGCCGCGCAAGACGGTGAACGAGCTGCGCAAGCTGGCCGAGGAAGTGACGGATGAGATCGCCGTCGCACTCTCCGACACCAAGATCCGCTTCACTCTGGGCGCGGTGCAGCTGACCTCCAAGCTGATCGACGGCACCTTCCCGGAGTATGAGCGGGTGATCCCGCGCGGCAACGACAAGGTGCTGCGGGTCAAGAAGGCTGATTTCGCGAATGCGGTGGGCCGCGTCGCGGGCATCAGCAGCGAGCGCTCGCGCCCTGTGAAGCTGTCCATCGACCGCAACCACCTGCTGCTGTCCGCCGCCAGCGCCGAGCTGGGCCAGGCGCAGGAGGAGCTGGATGGCGATGTGGTAACCTACGAGCACGGTCCGCTCGAGATCGGCTTCCAGGCGCGCTACCTGAACGACATCACCGACCAGATCGCCGAGACGGTGGAGTTCCGCTTCTCCGACGGCTCCGCGCCGACCATCGTGACGGACAGCGCCAAGCCGGAAGCGCTGTACGTGCTGATGCCGATGCGCGTCTGATACGGCTTGTGGTCGGCGCCACCCGGGCCATGTCCGGGTGGCAATGACCCACATGCGCTCCCCCTCGCCCGCCGCCGACCTGCCGAAGTGGCTGGTCGGCGAATTGCGTTCCGACCATGCCGGGGAAACCGGCGCCGTGATGATCTATCGCGGCATATTGGCCTTCGCCCGCGACCCGGAGATCCGGGATTTCGCGGCGCGGCATGGCGCCACCGAACAGGGGCATCTGGACCTGCTGGAAGGGCTGCTGCCGCGGCGCCAGCATAGCGTGCTGCTGCCGATCTGGCGCGTCGCGGGCTGGCTGACCGGGGCGCTGCCGGCGCTGGCCGGCAACCGCGCGATCTACGCCACCATCGATGCGGTCGAGACCTTCGTGGATCACCACTACCAGGCGCAGATCGACCGGCTGGATGCGGAGCGCATCTTTCCCGAGATCCGCGCCATGCTGGCCCATTGCCAGGAGGAGGAGGTGGAGCACCGCGACGAGGCGCGGGAGGCCGCCGATGCGCCGCCCGGCCTGCTGCTGCGCGGCTGGTCCTGGCTGGTCGGCAATGGCTCCGCCGCCGCGGTACACGCGGCGCGGCGGATTTAGCCCTCGCGCATTCCGTGCTTTAGCTGGCCCCGGCTTGCGGGGGTTTTTGGCGCGTGGACGAGGCGTATGATGCGGTGGTGCTGGGTAGCGGCGCCGCCGGGCTGACCGCGGCCCTGACGGCCGCCGTGGCCGGGCTGCGGGTGCTGGTGCTGGAGAAAACGGACCGGGTTGGCGGCACCAGCGCCATGTCCGGCGCCGGCACCTGGATTCCGGCGAACCACCACGCGGAAGCCGCCGGCATCGCCGACAGTCCGGGGGAAGCGCTGGCCTATATCCGCGCCGCCGCGCCGGAAGGCTGGGAGGCGACCGAAGATGCGCTGTGGCGGCGGCTGGTCACGGCATCGCCTTCCATGCTGCGCTTCGTCGAGGCGCATTCGCCGCTGCGCTTCCGCCTGACGCCGGAGGGGGACCCGCTGCGCAACCTGCCCGGTGCCAAGCCGCGCGGGCGCATGCTCTCGCCCCTGCCGCTCAGCCGCTGGCGGGCGGGGCGCTTCGCCTTCCGCATTCGCCGGTCCACCATCCCGGAGATCTTCACCTATCACGAGGCGGTGGAGACGGATCTGTACCACCACCCCTATCGCACCGCGCTGAAACTGTGGCCGCGGCTCGCCTGGCGGCTGCTGGTGAACAGCCGCGGCAAGGGCACCGCGCTGATCACCGGGCTTTTGCGCGGCTGCCTGGATGCGGGGGTGCAGGTTGAGCTTTCGGCACGCGCGGTGGAGCTTCGGCAGGACGAGACCGGGGCGGTGACAGGTGTTGTGATGGAGCAAGGCGGCCGCCAGAAAACCATCCAGGCCCGGCGCGGCGTGGTCATCGCGACCGGCGGCTTCGAGTGGGATGCGGCGCTGCGTGCCGAGCATTTCCCGGGGCAGGTGGACTACCTCGGCAGCCCGCCGGGCAATGAAGGCGATGGCCACCGCATGGCGGAAGCGGCCGGCGCGGCGCTGGCGCATATGGACCAGGCGACGCTGACACCCGCCGTGCCGGTGCGGCATGAGGGGCATCTGATGGCACGCCCCGTGCCCTTCCACACCGAGGCCAACGCCATCCTGGTGAACCGCCACGGCGCGCGCTTCGTCAACGAACTGGTCTTCAACATCGGCGAGGCGATGGATGCGCGCGACGCGTCCGGCCAGCCGATCCACCTGCCCTGCTGGGTGATCGCCGATGCGCGGCTGCTGGAGCGGTTGCCGCCGGCGCGCTGGGCGGCGAAGGATGATGCCGGCTGGCTGCATCGCGCAGGCAGCGTGGCCGAACTGGCGCGCGCCATCGGCCTGGACCCGGTGGCGCTTCGGGCGACGGTCGCGCGCTACAACGCCGCCTGCGCCGCGCAGAAGGATGACGATTTCGGCCGCCCCTCCGCCGCCGATGCCGCGGCCAGTGGCGACAAGCGGCGGCGGGGCGGGCTGGAGGCGCTGGAAAAGGCACCGTTCCTGGCGATGCCGTTCAACCGATCGATCCTCGGCACCAAGGGCGGGCCGCGCACGAATGATCAGGCGGAGGTGCTGCGGCCGGATGGCAGCGTGATCGCGGGGTTGTTCGCGGCGGGAGCGTCGAGCGCCAATCCGCTTGGCACCCGCGGCGTCGGCACCGGCACCACCATCGGCCCCTACATGGCCTGGGGCCATGTGGCGGGGCTGCGGTTGGCGCAGCGGAATGCCGGCGCGTCAGCCGAAGGCGAGTGAGGGAAGCCAGGTGGCGATGCCGGGGAACAGGCACAGCAGCGCCACGCCGAGCAGCAGCGCGATCCAGTAGGGCAAGGCGGCCAGCGCCGCCTCGCCCAGCTTCACCTCGCCACCCGTGATGCCGACCAGAACGAAAAGATTCATGCCCACGGGCGGTGTCAGCATCCCCACCTCGATCATCAGCGTGACCACCACGCCGAGCCACACCGCATCGAACCCCACGCCGGTCAGCAGGGGAAAGACCAGCGGAAGGGTCATGATCATCATCGACAGGCCGTCGAAGAACATGCCCAGCAGCAGATAGACCAGCACGACGACCAGCAGCAGGACCCAGCGCGACAGGCCCCATTCCGCCACGGACGCCAGCAATTGCTGCGGCAGGCCGAGCAGGCTGATCGCCTGCGCCAGCACCAGCGCGCCGATGAAGACCATGGCGATGACCGCAAAGGTCCGTACCGTGCCGATCAGCGCCGTGCCGCAGCCGCGCCAGGTGAGGTCGCCCATGGCGAAGCCGAGCAGCAGCGCCGCCGCCACGCCCACCCCCGCGGCCTCCGTCGGCGTGGCCAGCCCGGCGAACAGGCTGCCGAGGACGGCGATGATCAACGCGATCAGCGGCAGCACGCCCGCCAGCCCGCGCAAGGCCTCCCCCAGCGCCACGCGGCGCTCCGCCGGGGCGATGGCCGGATTGCGGAGCGCGGCGACCAAAATCCAGGCCATGAACAGCCCGGCCATCATCAACCCTGGCAGCACGCCGGCCAGGAACAGCCGTCCGATCGAGGTATCGGTCAGCGCGCCGTAGATCAGTAAAGAGAGGGAGGGCGGAATCAGCAGCCCCAGCGTGCCGCCGGCCGCCAGCGTGCCCACCGTCTGCGCCCGGTCATAGCCGCGCGATTTCAGCTCCGGATAGGCGACGGAGCCCACGGCGGCCGCGACCGACATGGAACTGCCGGAGACGGCGCCGAATACCGCGCAGACCGCGATATTGGTGTGCAGCAACCCGCCCGGCAGCCGCGCGAAGATCGGCGCCAAGGCACGATAGACGCCACGCGCCAGCCCCGAGGCCACAAGCAATTCGCCCAGCAGGATGAACAGCGGAATCGCCGTCAGCGTGAACTCGTTCAGCGTGTTCCACACCGTCTGCACGCCGATACGGGTCGATCCGCCTGCGAAGAAGTGCAGGATGGCAAAGCCCGTCAGCCCCAGCGCCGCGCCGAGCACGGCACCCGACAGCACGGTGGCCGTCACCATGCCGACCAAGAATGTCCAGATCACAGATGCTGCGCCTTCTCCGCCGGCGGTGGCCGCAGCGCCGCCCAGGCGGCGATCAGCCCGGTGAAGGCCAAACCGGCCGGCGCCAGCGCAACCCACGGGCCGAGCGGCAGTCGCGCCTGTTCGCTCATCAGCGACAGCCGCCAGGTGAATTCAGCCAGGCCGTAACTCTCCCAGGCAAAGATCGCGCAGAAGGCGACCATGATGCACTGGCCGAGCACCCAGGCGATGCGCCGGCCGAGCGGCGGCAGCTTGTCCGTCAGCAGGGTCACCCGGATATTCGCGTTGCCCGCCATGGCGAAGGGCAGTGCGAGGAAGGCCAGCGCTGACAGCAGCAGCCCCGCCAATTCCTCGGTAAAGCGGAACGGCGCGGCGACGGCGTAGCGCATCACCACCGCCGCGACGACCAGCCCCAGAATCCCCGCGCAGGCCGCCGCGGAAACAGCGAGCAGCGCGCGGGAGATCGTCAGCAGGGCGCGGTCGATCCGCTCCAACTCAGTTGGCGCCTAGCGCCGACTGGATGCGGGTGCGCCAGGCGGGGCCCTGACCACCGGCCTCGCGCATCAGCGTCTCCCACGTCGCCATGGCGGCGGTGCGGATGGCCTGCTGCTCGGTCTCGGAGAAGGTCGGGTGGAAGGTCACGCCCTGGCCGCGCAGGCGTTCGCGGGAGGCTTCGTCATCCGCCGCATCCTGCGCGAAGCGGGCGCTGCGCTGTTCGATGGCGGCGGCGGAGGCCTGCAGCGCCGCGCGGTTATCCGCCGACAGCGCCCGGAACCGCGCCTGGTTGGCCAACAGGATGTAGGGCGTGGGCGGGAAGGCGAAGCCGGTGCTGGTCGCGTGCTTGGCCACTTCCTGCAGACTGATGGTGTGGACGATGCGCGGCGGGTAAAGCGCGCAATCCACCACGCCGGTCTGCATCGCGGCATACAGTTCCTGCTGCGGCACGATCTGGGCGGCGACGCCGAGCGCGCGGAAGGTTTCCACCTGCTCGCGCGAGCCGACGCGCAGCTTCACGCGCTTCAATTCCTCCAGCGTCCGCACCGGGCTGCGGCAGAAGATGGCGGCGTCCAGCAGGCCGAGCTGCATGTAGCCCACCGGCTCGATGTTCCAGCGGCGGATGCCCTGGCTCAGGCTTTCCTGCAGGGCCGGCATCACCCGCGTGAGTTCCTGCGCATTGCGGATCAGGCCGAAGACCAGGATGGAGGACATCGCCGCATCGTCGCGGCCGAGGAAGGGCGGCCAGATGAAGCTCATCTCCGGCGTCGCGCCCTGCATGGTCCGCAGCATGTCGGCATCGCGCAGGTTCATGGCATTGCCCTCAAACACGTTGAGGGTGAAGCGGCCATTCGTACGCTCCCGCAGATCCGCGGCGAGGTCCCGCACATGCTGGCTCTCGATCCGCGTCGGCGCGTAGCTGTTGTGGAAGCGCCATTCCACATTCTGGGCCTGCGCCGTGCCAGCCAGGCCGAACAGGGCGGCCATCGCGCCCAGCATCCACTTCCGCATTCTCGCCACTCCCGCCAAGGTTACGCGAACGATAGGGGGCGGAGGCCGTCGTTGACAATCGCCGGAAGGACGCCGCCCATTGTAACCATGGCAGGACAGATCGACCGGACGCGCGCGGCGCGGCTGATGCAGGCGGCGGGGCTGGATGCGCTGGTGCTGGCGGCACCGGAGAGCTTCCGGTGGGCCACGGGCGCACCTGCCGGTGTGGCGGCGAATTGGCGGCGGCTGGGGGCGGCGATCGCGGTGGTGCCGGCCGATCCGGCGCGGCCAATGGGGGCGGTGGTGAGCGATTTGTTCGCCGGGCCGGTGGAGGCAGCCGGTTGCGCGCTGCTGATCCGCCACGCCATCTGGCCCGAAGCAGCCGATCTGCGGCCCTTCCTGGATGATACGGGCGATGCCGCCGCCTGGGTGGCCCGCGCCACCGCCGCCCGCCCCCCCGGCTTCGCCCGCCCCACCACCTTCGACCGTGCCGCGGCTCTGGCCGCGCTGCAGCAGGTGCTGGCCGTGCAGGGGTTTTCCCGCGCCCGTCTGGGTGTGGAGCTTTCCGCCGTGCCGGCCGCCGATCTGCCGGCGCTGGAGGCAGCGGTCGCACCGGCCAGCCTGCACGATGCCTCCCTGCTGGTGGAACGGCTGCGCGCCCACAAATCCCCCGCCGAGATCGCCTGGCTGCGGGAGGCCGGGCTGATCACCGAGGCCGCGCTGCTGTCGCTGATCCCCGAGATCCGGGAGGGTGCGACGCGGGATGGGCTGGGGCAGCGTTTTCTCGACCTGGTGCGGCAGGTGGCGCGGGTGCGCGGCACGGGCGGCGTGACCGCCTGGGAATATGTGGGCTTCGGCGCCTCCCCCTGGGCCAGCCCAGGCGTGCTGGCGCGGGGCGATGTTGTGAAGGTGGATGTGGGCGCCGTGGTTGGCGGCTATTCGGCGGACCTCGCGCGAACCTTCACTTGTGGCCCGGCCCCGGCCCCGGCGCGCCAGGTGCATGCGGCGCTGCGGCAGGCCTTCGAGACGGGGCTGGCGATGTTTCGCCCCGGCGTCGCGCTGCGGGATATTCACGCCGCCTGCCTTGGCGCCATGCATCGGGCGGGCTTCCCGAGCTATGCGCGCGGTCATTTCGGCCATGGCCTCGGCGCCTCCATCTGGTCGGAGGAGTTTCCCTATACCGCCGCCGATAGCGACGTGGTGCTGGAGCCGGGCATGGTGATGGCCTTTGAGCTGCCCTGGTATCTGGACGGGCTCGGCGGCTTCATCGTGGAGGATATGCTGCTGGTGACGGAGACGGGGGTGGAAACACTGGCCGGCGGCGGGCTGCCGCATGCGCTGGTGGAGTTGGCGTAACCCCTACCCAGCGCGGTCGCGGTCGAGCTGCGCCAGGATCTCGGGCATCCGGTCCTGCGCCTGGGCGGACAGCGTCTCGAACAGGCTGTTGCCATGCGCGTCGATGCCGACGGTGACCGGGCCGAGGCCGTTCACCGAAAGCCGCACCAGGCGGTAATGCGCGACCAGGTCGTTCCAGGCCACCGCCTTCACGCCGGTGATGGCGCTGGAATGCAGCGGCGCGCCGCCGCCGAGGAAGGAGAGGTAGACGCAGCCCACCTCCTGCATCGCCTCCCGGCACGCCGCATCCAGCCCGCCCTTGCCGCCCACCGCCGTCAGCCCGAAATGGCGGATCAGCCGCGGCATGATCGGGTTGAAGCGGGTGCTGGTGGTGGGGTTCATGTACAGCACCTCCAGCCCGCCATCCGCCGTGTCCTGGCTGTAGCTGCCGAGATGCAGCAGGGACCCGTCGCGGATATCGATCGGCGGGTCGCGCCCCTCATCCGCGCAGGCCAGGATGCGGTGATGCGTGGGCAGGCCGGCGGTGATGGTGATCTCGCCATCCAGCAGCACCATGTCGCCGGCGCGCAGGCTGCGGGCATCCTCCCGCGTCATCGGCATGCGGATGCGGCGATACTCGCTCATTCCATCGATCCCACGAATGGTCATTCGATGCGCTCCACACTGCCATCCGCATGGATGCGCGCTCGGGTGCGGCGGTTGATCCAGCAGTTGAAGCAGACCGCGACGGGCGTGTAGCCATGGCCCGCGCTGTAATCGACATGCACGGCGAGCGCCGTGGTGTCGCCGCCCGTGCCCATCGGGCCGAAGCCGGTGGCGTTCACAGCGCGCAGCAGCCTTTCCTCCATCGCCGCCAGCACCGGTTCCGGGTTGACGCTGCCGATGGCGCGGTAGGTGGCCTTGCTCGCGATCTTCGCCGCCACGTCGAAGCTGCCGCCGATGCCGACGCCGATGATCACCGGCGGGCAATGCTGCGACCCCGCCTGCATCACCGCCTTCATCACATAGGCCTCGATATCCGCCAGCGAGGGGAAGCTGAAGGTCTCTGCCTGCGCCCAGCGGCCGGAGCCGAGCGCCTTGGGCTGGCAGGCGATCTCGATCCAGTCGACGCCGGATTCCATTTCCCACGTCACGAGGGGCATGTCCTTGCCCTGGTAGCCGCGTTCATTGGTCAGCGGGTTCGTCACATGCTTCAGCAGCGGCGGCTGGATGCGCGAAACCAGTTCGGCAAAGCCCTCGGTGATGGCGGCCTTGATGTCACCTTCCCACCGCGCCTCTGCACCCAGCGTCACCCGGAACACCGGTACGCCGGCATCGGAGCAGACGAAGCGGTCCGTCTGTTCCGCCCGCAGCGCGGAGCCGAGCATGATCTCCAGCACGCGCTGCGCGCCTGCATGGGTTTCGGTGGCGCGGGCGCGGCGCAGCGCGTCCTTGGTGTCGTCCGGCACGCGGCGCAGGGACCAGTCGTATAACTGGGCCGAGAGCGTCTTCACGGCCTGCTGGGTGATCGGCATGGTGGACAGGCTATCCTTCCCCAAAAAGGTCATTATCCTGGCCTTTCCGGCATCATAGCGCGACAGGACCCGTTCCATGCAAGCCAGCCCCGGCGAATCCCTTCTGGTGATGACCGCGGTGCCCGCCGATCTGCGCCAGGCGCTGGAGGCCGATGGGCATCGGCTGGTGGACCTCGCGGCCCTGCCGCCGGGGCCGGTGACGGGTTTTCGGATCGGCGTGACCAGCGCCATGGCCGGCTGCGATGCGGCGATGTTCGGCAGGCTTCAGGGCATCAAGCTGTTGGCCAGCACCGGCACCGGGCTGGACCGCATCGACCTGGATGCCGCCCGCGCGCAGGGCTGCGCCGTGCTGAACACGCCGGATGTGCTGACGGAGGACACGGCGGATTACGCCATCGCGCTGCTCTACGGCATCGCCCGGCGGGTGGTGTATGCGGATGCCTTCGTGCGATCTGGCGCTTGGGCCAAGGGCCGCGCGGAATCGGGCACGCGGCTGTTCGGCAAGACCTGCGGCATCTTCGGCCTTGGCCGCATCGGAGCGGCGGTGGCGCGGCGGGCGCAGGGCATCGGTATGAAGGTGATCTGGTCCGGCCCCCGGCCGAAGCCCGACGCGCCCTGGCCCCATGTGCCCAGCATCGCGGAACTGGCCGAGCAAGCCGACGTGCTGGTGATGTGCTGCCCTGGCGGGGCGGAGACCGCCGGCATCGTCGATGCGGCCATCCTGCAGAAACTCGGCGCGGCGGGCTTTCTGATCAACATCGCCCGCGGGTCCGTGGTGGATGAGGCCGCGCTGGTCGCGGCCTTGCAGGACGGCACCATCCGCGGCGCCGGCACGGATGTCTTTGCATCGGAACCCGAGCCCGACCCGGCGATGCTGGCCGCGCCACATCTGGTGGTGGCGCCGCACTACGCTTCGCTGACGCGGGAGACACGGGTGGATATCGTGCGGATGATCGTGGACGGCATCGCGGCCTTCCAGGCCGGACGGCCGCACCATGACGCAACCAGGGCATAGACGGCGGCACCGGAACCGGCTTAAGGTCATATAGCTGACCTAAGACGCTTGGGGGAAACAACTGTGTCCATGCTGCTGCACTGGTCGCCGCGCTCACCCTTCGTGC
Source organism: Falsiroseomonas sp. E2-1-a4 (assembly GCF_051433165.1). NCBI lineage: Bacteria > Pseudomonadati > Pseudomonadota > Alphaproteobacteria > Acetobacterales > Roseomonadaceae > Falsiroseomonas > Falsiroseomonas sp. E2-1-a4. The sequence goes on from NZ_JBHMFS010000001.1 coordinate 289,461, forward strand.
GCAAGGTGATGGTTTTCGCGCATGAGACCGGCCTGGCCGATCGCATCACCACGACCCGCACCGTGGTGGCCATGACCAAGCCGCACGCGGCGCTGATGGCGGAGAACCCGCTGAGCAAGATCCCGACGCTGCGCCTGGATGATGGCAGCGTTCTCTACGACAGCTTCGTCATCTGCGAATACCTGGACACGCTGCATGAAGGCCCGCGGCTGATCCCGGCCGAAGGCCCGGCGCGCTGGCAGGAATTGCGCCGCCACGCCCTGGCGACCGGCTTCCTGGACCTGCTGATCCTGTGGCGGAATGAGCGTGACAAGCCGCACCCGATGCCCGAACTGCTCGACGCCTTCGCGGTAAAGGCGCAGGCAGCGCTGGCGGCGGTGGAGGCCGAGATCGACGCGATGCCGATGGGGCTAGCGAAGATCACGCTCGGCGTGCTCGGCAGCTATCTTGATTTTCGCTTCGCCGATATCGATTGGCGCGCCACCTGCCCGCGCTTCGCTTCCTTCCATGCGGATTTCGCGCAGCGCCCCTCGATGCTGGCGACCCAGGTGGTGGACGCCTGATGGGGCCGCTGTCGCATCTTCGCGTGCTGGATCTCGGCCGGATCATGGCGGCGCCCTGGGCGACCCAGGTGCTGGCCGATCTCGGTGCCGACGTCATCAAGATCGAGCGCCCCGGCGCTGGCGATGACACGCGCGCCTGGGGGCCGCCCTTCCTGAAGGATGCGGAGGGCAATGCCACCAAGGAAGCCGGCTATTTCCTGGCGGTCAACCGCGGCAAGCGCTCCGTCACCATCGACATCACGCGGCCCGAGGGCCAGGCGGTGGTGCGGCAGATCGCGCAGACCGCCGATATCGTGGTGGAGAATTTCAAGGCCGGTGCGCTGGCCCGCTATGGGCTGGACGCCGCCAGCCTGCGTGCGCTCAAGCCGAGCCTCATCTGCTGTTCCATCACCGGCTTCGGCCAGGATGGCCCGCGCCGTGACCAGGCGGCGTACGACTTCATGATCCAGGCGATGGGCGGCCTGATGAGCGTGACCGGCGCGCCGGAAACGCCCCCCCAAAAAGTCGGCGTGCCGATCGTGGATCTGATGACCGGCATGTACGCCACCGTCGCCATCCTGGCCGCCGTGGCGCGGCGGGCGGAGACGGGGCAGGGCGAGACCATCGACCTGGCGATGCTGGACGTGCAGGCGGCCTTCCTGGCCAACCAGGCGATGAACCATTTCGTCGGCGGCCGCGTGCCGGCCCGCGCCGGCAACCGGCACCCGAATATCCAGCCGCAGGATGTGTTCCCGGTGGCGGATGGTTTTGTCGTGCTGGCGGTCGGCAATGACGGGCAGTTTGCGAAGCTGTGCCAGGCAATCGATCGGCCGGACTGGGCAACGGATGCGCGCTTCATCCGCAACGCCGACCGCGTGAAGAATGAATTGCTGCTGACGCCGCTGCTGACCGAACGCTTCGCCGATTTCACGCGCAGCGAATTGACCGCGCTGCTCGATGCGGCCGGGGTGCCCTGCGGCCCCATCAACACGGTGCCGGATGTCTTCGCGGACCCGCAGGTGGTGCACCGGCAGATGCTGCGCGACCTGCCGCATCCGCATGGCAGCGTGAAGCAGGTGGTCAGCCCGATCCGCCTGCAGGATGCCCCGCTGGAGTTCAACCGCCCGCCCCCGCTGCTCGGCCAGCACACGGCGGAGGTTCTGGCGGAACTGGGTTTGGATGACGCCGCGCGTGCGGCCCTGGCCGAAAGTGGCGTGACATGAAGCCTCGTATTCCCCTGCCCGGCCGCGACGAACTGGACGCGGCGCAGCGCGAAGTCTGGGACAAGGTGGTCTCCGGCCCACGCGGCCAGGTGATCGGCCCGCTGCGGGCGGCCATCCACAATGCGGACCTCGCCGGGCGCTGGTCCGCGCTGGGCGAGTCCCTGCGCTTTTCCACCAGCCTGCCGAAGCGGCTTTCCGAACTTGCCATCTGCGTCACCGGCCGGCGCTGGAGCGCGCAGGTGGAGTGGTTCGTCCATGCCCGCACAGCGGCGGAGAACGGCATCGCGCCCGGCATCCTGGACGCCATGCGCGAAGGCCGCCCGCCGGTCTTCGACCAGGCGGATGAGCGCCTGGTTTATGAATTCGCCCGCACGCTGCAGCAGGATGGCCGCGTGCCGGATGCGATCTACCACGCGGCGGTGGAGGCCTTCGGCGTCAAGGGCGTGGTCGAGCTGACGGCGCTGGTCGGCTACTACACCATGGTGTCCATGACGCTGAACGCGCATGGCGTGCCGCTGCCGGATGGCGAGGCACCGCCGCTGACGGCGCCGGAACATGGGCTGTTCACCCTGCCGGAAGCCGCCCCCGGGACGGCCCCGTGATGGTGGAGGCCCCCGCCGCCTCACGCCCGCGCCATGCGGTGCCGGCGGGAGCGTGCGACACGCACACGCATGTCTTCGATGCGCGCTTCCCCGCCGGCCCGGCGCCCTATGCGCTGCCCGGCGCGGACCTCGCGACGCATGAAGCGATGCGCGCCACCATCGGCACGCCGCGCGCCGTGCTGGTGCAGCCCGCCCCCTACGGTCGCGATGCCGCCTGCCTGCTGGATGCGCTGGCGCGCAGCAACGGCACGCTGCGCGGCGTGATGAGCGCGGACGAGACGGTGACGGATGCCACCCTCACCGAATGGCATGAGGCCGGTGTGCGGGCGCTGCGCTTCGTCGAGATGCAGGCCCCCAACGGTGGCGGCCGCTACCCCGGCAGCATCGGCGTGGAGGCACTGCGCGCCTTGGCACCGCGGCTGCGCGCGCTGGGCTGGCAGGCGCATCTCTGGGCCAGCGCCGCGCAATTCGCCGAGTTGCTGCCGGCGCTGACACCGCTCGGCGTGCCGTTGGTGCTGGACCATCTGGCGATGCCGGATGGCGCGGCGGACCCGGCCTTCGGCACCGTGCTGGACCATCTGCGGGCTGGCGACATCTGGGTGAAGATCACGCTGTGCCGCGTGCAGCGCGGTGCACCGGCCGACAGCCTGCGGCCGCTGCAGGATGCGCTGGTCGCGGCCAATCCGGATCGCCTGCTGTGGGGCTCGGACTGGCCCTATGTGCGGATGGCACCAGCGCCGGATGCGGGCGCGATGCTCGACCTGTTTCTCGACTGGCTGGGCGACGACACGCTCGCCCGCCACATCCTGGCGGAAAACCCGCGGGAGCTGTTCGGCTTCAACTGACACCAACAACGACATGGAGGAAACAACAATGAACATCACCCGTCGCAGCGCTTTCGGTGCCCTCGGATTGGCCGCACTGCCGCAGATGGCCCGCGCGCAATCCACCTTCCCGGACCAGCCGATCCGCATGATCGTGCCCTTCGCCGCCGGCGGCCCGGCCGATTTCATCGCGCGCGTCACGGCGCGTGTGATGTCGGAGCGCCTCGGCAAGCCGATCGTGGTGGATTCACGCGCCGGCGCCGGCGGCGCCATCGGCGTGGATGCGGCGGCGAAGGCGCGGGCGGATGGGCACACCATCGTCATGGCCAGCTCCGGCGCCATCGTCATCCTGCCGCATCTGCAGCGCAGCATGCCCTATGACGTGCAGAAGGATCTGGCGCCGATCAGCCAGGTGCTGGCCGTGCCGCAGATCATCGCCATCGCACCCAATCTTGGCCCAAAGAACCTCGCGGAGCTGGTGGCGATGGCCAAGGCGCGGCCGGGCGCGCTTTCCTTCGGCTCCGCCGGGGTCGGCTCCTCGCTGCACATGGCGGGCGAGTTGCTGAAGATCCGCGCGGGCATCGACATCGTCCACATCCCCTATCGTGGCGCGGCGCCGGCGGTGACGGATCTGCTGGCCGGGCGCATCCAGATCCTGGCCGCCGACGTGCCGGCGCTGCTGACGCATGTGCGGGCCGGGTCCGTGCCGGCCCTCGCCGTCACCTCCGCGGAGCGGCTAGGCATCATGCCGGACCTGCCCACCGCCATCGAGGCCGGCGTGCCGGACATGATCAGTGAGACCTGGTACGGCCTGCTCGGCCCGGCCGGCATCCCGGCGGATCGCCTGGCCGCGCTGGCCAGTGCCGCGCAGGCCGCGCTGGCGGATCCGGAGACGCGCCAGGCGCTGATCAACCAGGGCGGCCGCGTGGTTGGCAGCAACCCGGCGGATTTCGCGAATTTCATCCGCCAGACCTCCGCCACCTGGAGCGAAGTGGTGCGCGCCAACAACATCACCCTGGATTGAGCGCCATGAACCGCAGAACGCTTCTGGCCGCCGCCGCCGCCGCCGGCGGCCTGGCCCTTGGCACCCAGGCCCAGGCCCAGGCAAGCTGGGCGCCGGACCGTGCGATTCGCATCATTGTGCCGCTGGCGCCCGGCGGCACGGCGGATACGCTGGCACGCATCATCGCCGAGCCGCTGGGCCGTGAGCTCGGCCAGAGCGTGATCGTGGAGAACCGCCCGGGCGGCACCAATACCGTGGGTGCGATTGCCGTGGCGCGGGCCCCGGCGGATGGCCACACCATTCTCTACGCGCCGCCACCGGTGCAAATCCTGAACCCGCTGATGATGCGGAACATGCCCTATGACGCGCAGGCGGATTTCACGCCGCTGGTTGCGCTGATGCGGGCGCCAAAGCTGCTGGTGGTGCGGCCCGACAGCCCGGCGCAAAGCGTGGCGGGGTTGATCGCGCTGGCCAAGGCGCGCCCGGGGGGCATCACCTATGCCAGCTCCGGCATCGGGTCCTCCGCCCATCTCGCGGGTGCGTTGTTCGCGCAATTGGCGGGGGTGGAGCTGCTGCATGTTCCCTATCGCGGCACCGCGCCCGGCGTGCAGGACGTGATGGCTGGCCGCGTGGATATGACGCTCGACACCGCCGCGGCTCTGTTGCCGCTGGTGCGGGATGGCCGGTTGCGTGCCCTGGCGGTCAGCACCCGCGATCCGGCATCGGCGGCGCCGGATCTGCCACCGATCGCGGCGACGCTGCCGGGCTTCCATGACGCCTCCTTCAACTACCTTCTGTTGCCCGCGCGCACCCCGCCCGCGGCCATTGCCGTGCTGAATGCCGCGATGAACAAGGTGCTGGCCGACCCAAGCGTCCGCGCCCGCTTCACAACGCTCGGGGCGGAGCCGCTGGGCGGCTCGCCCGCCGCGCTGGCCGCCATGGTGCAGGAGGAGATCGCGCGGTGGCGTGGCGTGATCGCCGCCCAGGGGATCACCATCGAATGACCCTCACCCGCCGCACAACGCTTGGCCTTGCCGGACTGCTGGCATCGCCAGCCATGGCACAGCAGCCCTTCCCGAACCGGCCGCTGCGCCTGATCGTGCCTTTCGCGGCGGGCGGGTCGGCCGATGCCTCCGCGCGGATGCTGGCGGAGCCGTTGGGCGCGGTGCTCGGCCAGCCCGTGGTGGTGGAGAACCGCCCGGGCGGCGGCGCCACCATTGGCGCACAGGCGGTGGCGCGCGCTGCGCCGGATGGGCATACGCTGCTCTATGGCACGCCGGGGCCGCAGATCGTGAACCCGTATCTCATGCGGAGCGTGCCCTATGATCCGGTGCGGGATTTCGCCCCCGTATCGGGTATCAAGCGCGCGCCGAACCTGTTGGCGGTGCACCCGGGCGTTCCCGCGCGCAACCTGGCGGAGCTGATCGCGCTGGCGAAGGCGCGGCCGGGGGTGCTGACCTTCGCCTCATCCGGCGTCGGCTCCTCCTCCCACCTGGCGGGGGAGATGCTGAAGTTCCTGGCGCAGATCGACATCACCCACGTGCCCTATCGCGGTACCAGCGCCGCGCTGACCGATTTGATGGGCGGCACGGTGACGATGGCGCTGGATACGCTGTCGATCCTGCTGCCGCAGGCGCGGGACGGGAAGCTGCGCGCGCTCGGCGTCACCACGCCGCAGCGTTCGGCGCAGGCGCCTGACTTGCCGGCGCTGGCGGAGACGTTGCCCGGCTTCGATGCCGCGCCCTTCAACTACATCGCGACCACCGGCGGTACGCCGGCGGCTGTCGTTGCGAAGCTGAGCGAGGCGGTGCAGACCATCCTCGCCCGCCCCGAATACCGGGCGCGGATGGAAGCGCTGGGGGAGGAGCCGACGCCCTCCACCCCCGAGCAGCTTGCGGCGACCATCCGCGCGGAAAGCGCGCGGTGGAGACAGGTGATCGAGGCGGCAGGGATACGCGTGGAATGAGCTATTCAACCTTGCGCCTGGATGTGGCGGATTTCGTCGCGACGGTCACCATCGACCGCGCGCCGGTGAATGCGCAGAACGGTGCGTTCCGCGACGAGATCATCCGCGTCTTCGACGAACTGCATGACCGCGAGGATGTGCGCGCCATCGTGCTGACCGGCGCGGGCAAAACCTTCTCGGCCGGGGCGGATCTGAAGGACCGGCCGGACCGCAGCGCGCCCGGCGCCTTCCCACGCCACAACCGCCTGGTGCGCGCCGGATTCGACTGCGTGTTGGAATGCGAGAAGCCGGTGATCGCCGCGGTGAACGGTGCTGCCATCGGCGCCGGCTGCGTGCTGGCGCTGTGCTGCGACATTCTGGTGGTTGCGGAAGAAAGCTTCATGTCGATGACCGAGGTCGATGTCGGCCTCGCCGGGGGCGTGAAGCATGTGCGGCGGCATCTGGGGGAGTCCGATGCGCGGCTGATGATCTACACCGCGCGCCGCATCACCGGGCCGGAGCTGTTTCGGATGAACGCCGCTTCCGTCTGCGTGCCGCGCGACAAGGTTGTCGAAGCCGCACAGGGCATCGCGGCGGAGATCGCCCAAAAGGTGCCGCTGGCGGTGCGGGCGGCGAAGCGGAGCTTCCAGGTAACGGAAGACCTGCCGCTGCATGATGGCTATCGCTTCGAGCAGTCGCAGACCGTGGCGCTGGCCTCCACCGAAGACACGCAGGAAGCGCTGCGCGCCTTCGCGGAGAAGCGGAAGCCCGTCTTCAAGGGGCGCTGAACGAAAGTCCCGTGCCGGGCGCATCCGGCACGGCCACGCCGCCATCCACCACCGGATAGGGCGCGAAGGGATCATCGAGAAGATGGGCGTGTTCCGCGAGTTCGGACGAATGCTCTATCCGCTTGAGCGAGGCCGCCAGATGGCTGGTGAAGGCCTGCAACAGGCCCGGCCCGAAGCTGGCGCCGAAACGCACGCCGATGCCGCTGGCCTCGCAGATCGCGATGGCGGCCAGCGTGTCGCGGATGCCGCCGATCTTGGTGGGCTTCAGGTTCATCACATCCACCATGCGGGTCTGCGCGAGGCGAGCGACATCGGCCAGCGACGCCGCGCTTTCATCCGCCTCCACCGGCACGCCGAGCCGCGCTGTCAGCATCGCCAGCCCGTCCCAATCCGCCGCCGGCACCGGCTGTTCGACCAGCGCGATGTCGTGGATGCAGATGCGCTCGAACAATTTGAGAAAACCCTTGGCGGAATAGGCCTGGTTGGGGTCGAGCGAGAGGCGGACATCCGGCCCCACCGCGGTGCGGATCGCGGCCAGCCGCGCGGCATCCAGCGCCGGGTCGCCGCTGAACTTCACCTTCAGCGCGCGGTAGCCCTCCGCCACCAGCGCGGCGGCCTTCTGGGCCATGCCTTCCGGCGGTTTCAGGGCCAGCAGCCGGGCACAGGGAATGGTCTCGCGGAATCGGCCGCCGAACAGGGTACCCAGCGGCGTGGACAGGCGCCGCGCCAGCAGATCATGCAGCGCCATCTCCACCCCGGCGCGGGCGCCCGGTGCGTGCACCAACGCATGGCCCATCGCCTCCGCATGCGCGGCGAGATCCGCCAGCGGGCGGCCATTCAGCAGCTTCGCGTAATGCGCGACGGCATGCGGCAAGGCCTCGGGCAGCCCGGTGACCAGCGCCATGGCGTGGCCGTAGCCAAAACCCTCCGCGCCATCCGTGTCACGCACGCGGATGATCCAGCCGCGTACTTCCGGAATCGCACCGCGGGCGAAATTCCAACTGGGATCTTCCTGGCGCTGCACGCAGGGAAGCGTTTCGATCGATGCGATGCGCATGGCGGGCATTCCTGTTTCGCCGAATGTGTAAGCCATGGCGCGACGCGTGAAGAGGGAGGAACAACATGATCACGACAACACGACGCATGCTGCTGGCGGCGACACTGGCGACGCCTGGCTTGGCCCGGGCGCAGGAAAGCTGGCCGCAGCGGCAGGTGACCCTGGTGGTGCCCTTCGCGCCCGGCGGGCCGGTGGACAATGTGGCGCGGCCCTTGGCGGAGGGGCTGCGCCGCACGCTTGGCCAGCCGGTGATCGTGGAAAATCGCGCTGGGGCGGGCGGGCTGGTCGGCACACGCATCGTCGCGGCGGCACGGCCGGATGGCTACACCATGCTGGTGGGTTCGCCCGGCCCGCTGGTCATCGCGCCCGCCGCCGGCGCGGCGGATGCGCCAGACCCGTTGCAGGCGCTGGCGCCGGTGGCGCTGATTGCCGACAGCCCGCAGATCCTGGCCGTGACCAACGCGCTGCCGGCGACCGACCTGGCAAGTTTCGTGGCGCTGGCCAAGGCGCGGCCCGGGGCGCTGAACCTCGGCTCGGCCGGCATCGGCACGACGCCGCACCTGGCGATGGAACTATTGGGGCAGTTGGCCGGAATCCAGATGGAACACGTGCCCTATCGGGGCACCGGCGCGGCGCTGCCCGATTTGATCGGCGGCAAGATCGATGCGCTGTTCGGCGATATCTCCGCCCTGCTGCCCTTGCTGGAATCGGGCAGCGTGCGGGCGCTGGCGATCACCGCCGGTACGCGCTCGCGGCTCGCCCCCACCATCCCGACCACGGCGGAGCTGGGCTTTCCCGCGCTGGTGGTGCGGAACTTCCAGGCCCTGCTGGCGCCGGCCGGCACGCCGGATGCCATTCTGCAGCGCATGGCTTCGGCGCTGACGGAGGCGCTGGGCGATGAGCAGATCAGTGCCGCCCTCGCGCGGATCGGCGCGCAGCCGGCGCGCAGCGGGCCAGCGCATCTGGCGCAGTATCTGGCCGCGGAACGAACGACGTGGGAGCCGGTGATCCGCCGCATTGGGCTGCGGCTGAACTGAAGCGTTCGGGCTGCGCCGTTTGGCGCAGCCCGCATCTGGGACGCGATCAAGCCGTCTGGCGACGCCGGCGGAGCGCCAGGCCGAGGCCCGCCAGCCCGGCGCCAAACAGGGCAAAGCTGGCCGGCGCTGGCACCGGGGTCGGCGGCGTGCGGCCCGTAGTGTCGAAGAAGGTGATGTGGGAGAAGCCCGGATTACCCGGGAAGTAGGTGGTCAGATTGGCGGAGAACGAGGTGATCGCCGTCGTCAGGTCATAGAACAACGCAAAGCCGTTGGACTGCTTGATGGCGAAATAGTGGATCTCAGGATCGCCGGCACCCGGGTTGTAGTTGAAGCTGAGGACGTTGGTCAGGTTGTTCAGGCTGACCTCGAACTCGCTGCCGTTGATGGTCGGGAACTGGCTGCTGATGTCCTGCCCGCCGCCGGCTTCGCGCTTGTAGATGGCGGGTGAGGCGCCGGGGGTGGCGCCCTGCTGCGTGCCGGTGGTGGTGGCGTAGCAGTTGCTGAAACCGCCTTGGCCGCCGCATTCATTGCCCGTGAAATTGCCGGCGTAGATGATGGCGGCGTTGGCGGGGCCGGCGGCGAGAGCAAGGCCCGCGGCCAGGGCGGCGGCTGCCAGGAAGGTTGAAGGAGTGCTCATCTCGATGGGTCCTCTCTTGTGTGCCACTTCGGGCAGAGGACAGACAGCAAGATCCGTGCCTGCTGTTAGGGTTCCAACGAGCCTTTGATATGTTTTGTCATTATTTGTCCTCTGCGGCCCCCATGCCGAGTTGGGCGGCGGGGCGTCAAATCTGCCGACAGGTCCGTGGCGCCTCAGCGCCGGTCCGGCTCTGCTGCCATCATCGTTGCCATCATGGTGGCGACCAGGGTTTCCGAGCCGGCCGCATCACGCACGAAGACATCGGCGCGGCAGAAGCTGAGGGTGCGGCCAGGCTTCACCACCTCCCCCCGCGCCACCGCCACCAGGCCGGATGCGGGGCGGAGGAAGCTGACCTTGAACTCCACGCTCAGCACTTCGCCGCCCGCGGGCAGCAGGCTCATCGCCGCGAAGCCGCAGGCATTGTCGGCGAGGGTGGTCAGCACGCCGGCATGGAACAGGCCGTGATGCTGGGTGAGGCCGGGGGCGAAATCAGCGTCGATTTCGCAACGGCCGGGCGCCACCAGAACAAGGCGGCCGCCGAGCGTGGCCATCAGCCCCTGGGCGGCGAAGGCGGCCTGGATGCGGGACCGGAAATCCGGGTCCCGCGCCGGATTCACAGGCGCCAGCCGGAATGCATGGCGACAATGCCGCCCGAGAGGTTGCGATGCGCCACGCGTTCCAGCCCGGCATCGCGCATCATGTCCTCCAGCGTGTCCTGGTCCGGGAAGCGGCGGATGGATTCGGCCAGGTATTCGTAGCTGTCGCGGTCCTGCGCCACGCGGGCGCCGATCTCGGGCAGCACCTTGAAGGACCAGACGTCATAGACCTTGGCGAGTGGCTCGATCGCCACCTTGGAGAATTCGAGGCAGTGGAAGCGGCCGCCGGGGCGCAGCACGCGCCGCGCCTCGCGCAGCACCGCGGATTTGTCGGTGCAGTTGCGCAGGCCGAAGGCGATGGAGACCTTTTCCACGGACCGGTCAGGCAGCGGGATGTGCTCGGCATCCACCACGGCGAAGTCGAGGCCGGTGGTGATGCCGCGGTCCAGCGCCCGTTTCTGCGCCACCTCCAGCATGGCCGGGTTCACATCCGTCAGGATGACGCGCTTGGCGCCGCGGGCGAGCGCCCCGAAGGCAATGTCCCCGGTGCCGCCGGCGAGGTCCAGCAACGTCTCCCGCGGCGAGGCCGCGATGGAATTAACAAAAATCCGCTTCCAGATGCGGTGGATGCCCAGCGACATCAGGTCGTTCATCAGGTCGTAGCGGGGGGCCACGCTTTCGAAGACCTCCCGCACCAGGGAGGCTTTTTGGGTGCGCGGCACCTCGCGGAAGCCGAAATCGGTTGTGTCGCTCATGGCCTCATCCTGCCCTTTCGGCGGGTGCCTTGCCAGTGGCCGACCCCCGCACGACAACAGATGGTGCGTCCCCATGTCCAAGCCAGCGCCCCGCTGTGCCAAGGGGTTGCGGCAGCATGGAGAAAAAATGCCGGAATTGCCGGAGGTGGAGACGGTGATGCGGGGGCTTCGGGCGGTGCTCGAGGGGCGGCGCATCACGCGGGCGAAGACGATGCGGGAGGGACTGCGCTGGCCGTTTCCGGAGGGTTTGGCGCGGCGGCTGACAGGGGCTGTGGTCACGGGGTTCCGGCGGCGGGGCAAGTACATGCTGGCGCGGCTGGATACGGGGGAGAGCCTGCTCATCCATCTCGGCATGTCGGGCCGCATGGTCGCGCGGCCGATGGCGGGGGCGGCGGTGCCGTTCATGGGGCCGAATGGCGTGTTCTCTGACACGCGCGGCCACAACCAGCCGCCGGAGGCGCATGAGCATCTGGTGATGGAGACCGAGGACGGCACACGGGTCGGCTTCGTCGATCCGCGCCGCTTCGGCAGCGTGGACCTGGTGCCGACCGCGGCGGAAGACGCGCACAAGCTGCTGGCCGGGATGGGGCCGGAACCGCTGGAGCCGGCATTTTCCGCGGCCAGCCTGGCAGCCTCCCTGGCGGGAAAGAAAACGCCGATCAAGGCGGCGCTGCTGGACCAGAGCGTGGTCGCGGGGTTGGGCAACATCTACGTGGCCGAGGCGCTGTTCCGCGCCCGGATCTCCCCGCGGCGGGAGGCGCAGACCATCCCCGGCGCCCGGGCGGGGCGCCTGGCGCCGGCGATCAAGGCGGTGCTGGAGGAGGCGATCGGCGCCGGCGGGTCCAGCCTGCGGGATTATGTGCGGGCGGATGGGGAGCTCGGCCGGTTCCAGGACCGGTTTTCCGTCTACGACCGGGAAGGCCAGCCCTGCCCGCTCTGCCCCGGGCCGGGCAGCGGCTGTGCGGGCGTGTCGCGCATCGTGCAATCCGGCCGCAGCAGCTTCTTCTGCGCCCGCACGCAGCGTTGAGCCGCTGGGCCGGTTGCGCTACCGCTTGGGCCGGAATGGGGGAGACGGCGCATGGCCTATGAGATGATCCTGGCGGAGATTCAGGGCCGCGTCGGCCTGATCACCCTGAACCGCCCGAAGGCGCTGAACGCGCTGTGCGACCAGTTGATGACGGAGCTGGGGGAGGCGCTGCGGGCATTCGACGCCGATCCGGCGGTGGGTGCCATCGTGGTGACAGGCTCCGAGAAGGCCTTCGCGGCCGGGGCCGATATCAAGGAGATGAAGGATCGCGATTTCCCGGCGGTCTATTTCGACGATTTCATCGGCAAGCGCTGGGAAGACGTGCTGCGCATCCAGAAGCCGGTGATCGCCGCGGTGGCGGGCTTCGCGCTTGGCGGCGGCTGTGAACTGGCCATGATGTGCGACCTGATCCTGGCCGCCGACAACGCCAAATTCGGCCAGCCCGAGATCAATCTGGGCATCATCCCCGGCGCCGGCGGCAGCCAGCGGCTGACGCGGGCGATCGGCAAATCCAAGGCGATGGAGATGATCCTGACCGCGCGCATGATGGATGCGGCGGAGGCGGAGCGCGCCAATCTGGTGGCCCGCGTGGTGCCGGTGGCGGATCTGCTGCCGGAGGCGCTGAAGCTGGGCGAGAAGATCGCCAGCCTGTCCGCACCCTCCGTCGCCATGGCGAAGGAAGCGGTGAACGCCGCCTTCGAGACAACGCTGAAGGATGGCGTGCGGCTGGAGCGGCGGCTGTTCCAATCCCTTTTCGCCACCGAGGATCAGAAGGAAGGCATGGCGGCCTTTGCCGAAAAGCGGAAGCCGGTCTTCCGGCACCGCTGATGCGCCTGTTCACGCGGCCCGCCTGTTCACGCGGCCCGCCTGTTCACGCGCCCCGGCTGTTCACGCGCATTGACTCTCCGGCGCGACCAGGGGTAGTAACCGCGCCTTCGCTGGTGGTCCGATCCGCCAGCACCCGTAACTTTTGACTGGTCAGATAAAGACGCCATGGCGAATACGGCTTCCGCGCGCAAGCGCATCCGTCAGACCGAGAAGCGCACGGAGCGCAACCGTTCGCGCCGTTCGCGCGTGCGCGGCTTCCTCCGCAAGGTTGAACTGGCCATCGCGGGTGGTGACAAGTCCGTAGCGCAGGAAGCGCTGCGGGCCGCGCAGCCGGAAATGCAGCGCGCCGCCGACAAGGGCGTGTTTCACGACAACACCGTAGCCCGCAAGCTGTCCCGGCTTTCGGCGCGCATCAAGGCGCTGGGCGCAACCGCCCAGGCCTGAGCCGGTTGGTCGCCCTGCCATGAGCGCGGGGCTGGCTTGCCGAGGACCGACATCCATTTTTGTGATACAAACACCAGGCAGCCTGTCACTATGATGGGCCGCTTGTTGTTTTTGTTGTAAGATATGTCGGTCGCGCTGAGGTAACTACTTGGTCCGCAGCCGCCTCACTTTCAGAATCCCCCAGTAATCATTTGCGCCAACTAAGCGCGTCGCGGTAACTTCCGGATGGGCGTGCTCATCCCTCGGGAGCCGCGCGCCCGTCTTTCCGGCCGGGTTCTCCGCAGCCGAACGGTCAAATGCACAGCGCCCGCAAGGGCCCACGAGGTTGGCAGGTGCATCACATGGAGCATGCGGTCGGCCCGTCGTCTTCGTCCTCTCCCACCCAGTTGGCGGAGGTCTGGGCGCGCATTCGGGGTAGGCTGAAGGAAGAGGTTGGCGAGGTCGAATACCGCACCTGGCTGCGGCAGATGACCCTGGCCTCCGTGCAGGGTGAGGAAGTTGTCGTGCTGCTGCCCACGCGCTTCCTGCGCGACTGGGTGCGTGGCCATTACGGCGACCGCCTGCGCGCCTTGTGGCAGGCCGAATTGCCGGCGGTGCGGCGCCTCGAATTCCGCGTCATGCCCGAAAACCGGGTCGCGGAGGCGCGACCGGCCCAGGATAGCCGGGCCCAGGATCATCGGCCGGAACAGGGCCAACAGGCAGCGCCGCAGGACCATGTGGTGGCGGAATCGCTGCGTTCCGGCGCGGCGACGGCCGGCAAGCCTAACCGGATCACGGCCCGGCATCTGGCCGCGGAACCGCATGAGGCTCAGTCCGGCCTCGCGGAGCCGCTCGGTCGCGTGGCGGAACCGCGTGCCGGCGATGCCCGCGGCGACTGGGCCGCGCCGCTCGACCCGCGCTTCACCTTCGACACCTTCGTGGTCGGCAAGCCGAATGAATTCGCCTATGCCTGCGCCCGCCGCGTGGCCGAGCGCCCGGCCAGCCCGGGCTTCAACCCGCTGTTCCTGTATGGCGGCGTCGGCCTTGGCAAGACGCATCTGATGCATGCCAGCGCCTGGGCCATCCGTGACCATGGCGCAGCCGATGGGCGCCCGCCGCTTTCCGTTGCGTACATGTCCGCGGAAAAATTCATGTACCGCTTCATCGCGGCGTTGCGCAGCCAGAGCACGATGGAATTCAAGGAATCGCTGCGCTCCGTCGATGTCCTGCTGATCGACGACCTGCAATTCCTGATCGGCAAGGACAATACGCAGGAAGAATTTTTCCATACGTTTAATGCACTCGTCGATGCCGGCAAGCAGATCATTGTATCCGCGGACAAATCGCCGTCCGATCTGTCCGGTATCGAGGACCGGCTGCGGACCCGGCTGGGCTGCGGCATGGTCGCCGACCTGCATGCCACCACCTACGAGCTCCGCATCTCCATCCTCCAGGCCAAGGCGCAGACTCAGGGCGTGCCGGTGCCGCCCAAGGTGATGGAGTTCCTCGCCCACAAGATCACCTCCAACGTCCGCGAGCTGGAGGGCGCGCTGAACCGGCTGATCGCACATGCCAACCTGTTCGGCCGATCGGTAACGCTGGAGGGCGCGCAGGAGGTGCTGCACGACATCCTCCGCGCGCATGACCGCCGGGTGACGATCGAGGAAATCCAGAAGCGCGTGGCGGAACATTACAATATCCGCCTGACGGACATGTCCTCCCCCCGCCGGGCGCGGGCGGTGGCGCGGCCGCGGCAGGTGGCGATGTACCTGGCCAAGCAGCTCACCAGCCGGTCCTTGCCGGAAATCGGCCGCCGCTTCGGCGGGCGCGACCACACCACCGTGATGCATGCCGTCAGCCGGGTGGCGGAGCTGATGCAGGCCGACAGCGCCTTCGCCGAGGATGTCGAGCTGCTGCGCCGGATGCTGGAAACCTAGGCAGCCTTCCAACAGTGGGTTGCCGGCTGCTCGCCGGCATGGTCATTCTCCCGACCAATGGACGCCGCCACGGACCTCGCCCCGCTGCTATCCGCCGTCGCCGCCGGAGACCGGCAGGCTTTGCGCACGGTGTATGAGCGGCAATCCGTGCGCCTGTTCGGCGTGGCCAACGCCATATTGCGGGACCGGGATGCGGCGGCCGATGCGTTGCAGGACGCCTTCCTCCGCATCGCCCACCGCGCGCACCAATTCGACCCGTTCCGCGGCACGCCGGAGGCCTGGCTGGCCGCCATCGTGCGCTATGCGGCGCTGGACATGGCACGCGCACGCGGGCGGGAAATCCCGACGGATGATCCCGCGCTCGGCGACCAGCCGGTGGAGGCGGAGGCGCTGGAGCGGGTCTCGGCCAGCGCCGAGGGTCGCCGCCTGCACCAGTGCCTGGCAACGCTGGAGGAGCGCAACCGGCGCGGCATCGTGCTGGCCTTCGTGCATGGGCTGAGCCATGCGCAGATCTCGGCCAGGCTGGAACTGCCGCTGGGCACCGTGAAGGCCTGGATCCGCCGCGGATTGCTGCGCCTGCGGGAGTGCCTGGCATGACGCCGCACAGCCTGAACCCGGGCATGACGCCCGAGGACCGCGACGCGCTGGCCGCCGAATACGTGCTCGGCACGCTGGAAGCGCGGCAGGCGGCGGCGGTTGCCGCGGCGCTGCCCACCGACGCCGCGCTGGCGGAGGCCGTGGCGCAATGGGAGGCGAGGCTGGCGCCGCTGACCGCCCTGGCGCCACCCGAAGCCCCGCCGCCCGGGCTGTGGGACCGCATTGCGGCGGCGCTGGACCCGGTACCGGCTGCGAAGCCGCGGCAAAGCTGGGTTGCGGGCCTGCTTGACCCGTGGCGGATCACCGCCATCGGCGGCACCGCGCTGGCCGCGGGCCTTGCCGCCTTCATCCTGCTGCAGCCGGAACCGGCGCCGCGGCTGATGACCGTGCTGCTGACGGAACAGGACCAGCCGGCCTGGCTGGTGGAGGCCGATGGCGGCGGCATTCGCCTGGCCTCCCTGAACCCGCGCCCGGCGCCGGTTGGCCGCGCCTTGCAGCTCTGGGCGCTGCCGCAGGGTGAGACGGCGCCGACCTCGCTCGGCCTGATCCCGGCGGAGGGGCGGATCAGTGTCGCGCCCAGCACCATCCGCCCGAGCCCGGGGATGCTGATCGAGATCACGCTGGAACCGCCGGGCGGATCGCCGATCGGCCGGCCAACCGGGCCGATCCTGTTCATCGGCCGCCTGGCGCCCGCCACGGGAAGCTGAAGCCGCAGCTTTTTTCTGCCGCCCCTGCATCCAGCCGCATCCATCCTCCGTAACGCCAGCAGCAAGGCCGCCAAGCCATGCCCCGAAACGGAGAGAAAACCGATGTCGAAGACCCTTCGCACCGCCCTGGCCACTGCCACCCTGCTGGCTGGCGCCGCCGCCGGCGCCCAGGCCGCGACCCTGATCGGGCTGACCGCCGACAACACGCTGGTCCGGATCGACAGCGAAACCCGCCGTGCCGAAGCGCCCATCCGCATCACCAGCACCGATGGCCGCCTGCTCGGCATCGACCAGCGGCCGCAGGATGGCCGCCTGTATGGCGTGACGGAAAGCGGGCAGATCGTGACCATCGACCCGATGGATGGCCGCGCCACGCAGCTCTCCCGCCTCAACATGCCCTTCGAAAGCGGCGGGCGTGCGGTGGTGGATTTCAACCCGGTCGCCAACCGCCTGCGGCTGATGGGCCTGAGCGGGGTGAATTTCCGGGTGAACGTCGATACCGGCGAGGTGGTCCGCGACGGCCAGCAGAAATACATGGATGGCTCGCCGCAGGCCGGCACCGCGCCGCGCATCACCGCCGGCGCCTACACCAACAGCGTGGCCCCGCCCGCCGGGGCGCCGGCGGCTGGCCAGCCGGGCGCGCCGAGCACGGCGCTCTATACGATCGACACGCTGCTCGGCAGCTACAACCTCCAGGCGCCGCCGAATGATGGCGTGCAGCAGGTGAAGGGCATGCTGGGCAGGAGCCTGCCGGTGTCGGTGGGGTTCGACGTGCTGTCGGATGGGCAGGGCGGCAACAGGGGCTTCGTGCTGGCTGGCGGCACGCTGCACAGCATCGACCTGGCCGAGGGCAGGCTGACGGAATTGGGCGCCGTGGCCGGCCTGCCGGCGGTGGAGGTGCTGGATATCGCCGCGATGCGGTAATTCGTCACAGGCGCAACCACCGTCGCCATGCGGGCTTGCGTGGCGGCGGTGGGGCAGCCGGGTCGTCCGGGTGGCAATCCTGCCGGACCTGCGTGCCGGCGAGATGCGCCGCATGGCGCGCCGCCAGCCTTTCGGCGAAGGCTTCCGCCTCCGCCGGGGGCGGCGCTTCGCAGCGCGCGGTCAGCACGCAGGCGGCCTGGCGCGCATAGCCGGCCTCCACATCGTCCCGCCACTTGGGGTAGCGCCCGGCTTCCAGCATCGCCAGCGTCTCCGGCAGCCCGCGCACGCGGCCGCCGCGGCCTACCCAGGTCACGCCCAGCCCGGTGGCCTCCAGCATCTGGAACAGCGCCAGCATCTCGTTCCACAGCCAGGTGTCGTAGTTCAGCGCCTCATCCAGATGGATCGCGACGCCGGGCTGCAGATGCGGTGCCAGCGCGTCCAGCACGGTCCAGGCGGAGGAATGGATGTCGCAATCCAGATTCACCAGCGCCACCGGCGCATCCAGACGGGCGACGAAGGGCGGCACCGTGTCCTCGAACCAGCCGGCATGGAAGGTGCAGTTGCGCGGCAGGCGCGGCGCGGCGGACAGGCTGAAATCCATCCGCCAGTCGCGCCGTCCATCCTCGGGGAAGCCGCGCAGGCTGTCGAAGCCATGGAAGGCCCGGCTGGGCTGGCGGCGCGCGGCGTGGCGCAGACTGGTGCCCTTCCACACGCCGAATTCCAGCCCCAGACCGGGGCGGTCCGCCACGGCATCCAGCGCGGTATCTAGCACCCGGTGCCGCCCGCCTTTGGCCGGCGGCAGGGCAGCAAGCTGCGGCAGGCTGGTCAGCAGGAAGCTGGCGTAGCGCAGGAAGGAGACGGGAAACTCGGTCATGGCGGCCACTCTGCCGCGATTTTCGTTGCGGGACCACGCCGCAGGACCAGCATTGGCCCTGGACAAGCCCCGCCGCATGCGGATTCTCCTGGGCGGATCGGGGATATATTCGGGATGCGGATGCTGGTGCTGGGGGCGGGCGCGCTCGGCGGCTATTTCGGCGGACGGGCGTTGGAACGCGGCCTGGACGTGACCTTCCTGGTGCGTCCGGCGCGGGCGGCGGTGCTGGCGCGGGATGGGCTGCGGGTGCGGAGTGCCTTCGGCGATATCAACCGGCCCGTGGTGACCACGCTGGCGGCCGGGCCGGGCTTCGATGTCGTGCTGCTGTCCTGCAAGGCCTATGACCTGGACAGCGCCATCGCCGCCATCCGCCCGGCGGTGGAGGCCGGTGCCTGCGTGCTGCCGATCCTCAACGGCATGGCGCATCTCGCCGCGCTGAACGCCGCCTTCGGGCCGGCGCAGGTCTGGGGCGGCCTGGCGAAGTGCGCCGCGACGCTGACGGCGGATGGCGTGGTGCAGCATCTGGGCGACTGGCACTGGCTGACCTTCGGCGAGCAGGACGGCCGCATGGATGGCCGCGCTGCCGCATTGGCCGCCGCGCTGGGGGAGGCGCCGGGCCTGGTGGCGCAGGCGGTGCCGGATATCGAAAGGCGGATGTGGGAGAAGCTGGTGCATCTCGGCACCGTCGCCGCCGCCACCGTGCTGATGCGCGCCAGCGTGGGGGAGATTGTCCGCGCCGGCGGCACGGATTTCTTGATGACGCTGCTGGACCGCAACGCCGCCATCGCCGCGGCGCAGGGCCATGCGATGTCGGACGGCTTCATGGCCAGCTACCGCATGCTGTTCGCCGACCCCGCCAGCCCCTACACCGCATCCCTGTTGCGGGATCTGGAAGCCGGTGGGCGGACGGAGGCGGACCATATTCTTGGTTATCTGGCCACGGTCGCAGCCAGCGCCGGCATTCCCGCGGAGTTGCACGAAATGGCCCATCTGCATGCCCGCGCCTACGACCAGCGGCGCGCCGCCGGACGGCTGCCATGACGGATCGCGTCACCCTTTCCTCCGGCCAGGTCACCGTCGTGGTGAAGTCGCAGGGCGCGGAGCTGGCCAGCCTGCGGGACGCCACAGGCCAGGAATTCCTGTGGCAGGCCGGGCCGGAATGGCCGCGGCATGCGCCGGTGCTGTTCCCCATCGTCGGCCGGGTGCGGGACGACACGCTGCGCGTCGGCCACGAGCTGTACCCGATGGGCCAGCACGGCTTCGCCCGCGACAGCCGCTTCGAGCTGCTGGAACAGGGCGCCGAAAGCTGCCGCTTCCTGCTGGTGGACAGCGCCGCGACCCACGCCGCCTACCCCTTTGCCTTCCGGCTGGAGGTGGCCTACGCGCTGCATGGCGCGTCGCTGACCGTGACGCATACGGCGCACAACCCGGGTGAGGGCACGCTGCCCTTTTCCATCGGCGCGCACCCCGCCTTCCGCTGGCCGCTGCCCGGCGCCGGAGCCAAGAACGCGCACCGGATCGAGTTCGAGCAGGAGGAATCCGGCCCCGCCTGGCGGCTGGATGAGAACGGGCTGATCGACGCCACGCCGCAACCCTTTCCGGTGCATGGCCGGAATCTCGGGCTGCGGGAGGATCTGTTCCGCCCCTCCGCCATCATCCTGCTGAACCCGGCCAGCCGCCGCCTTCGCTACGCCGCGCCGGGCACGAAGGGGCTGGAGGTGACCTGGCAGGGGTTCTCGCATCTCGGCCTGTGGATGAAGCCCGGCGCCGAGTTCCTCTGCATCGAGCCCTGGGCGGGCTACGCCGATCCGGCGCAGTTCTGGGGGGACATCTGGGCCAAGCCGGGGATGGAGATGCTGGGTGCGGGCGAAAGCCGGCGCTTCATGTGGCGGGTGAGCCTGGGCTGATCCTGCCATCCTCTTGCGCGATGGGGGCGGGGGGGTATGGTCCGGCGCATCGCGTTCCGAAGGAAAGCTCCAGCATGGCCGACTACGTGATTCCGCCGCTCGCCCAGGCCTCCATCCCGGTGAAGGGCGGCGGGTCCTTCCCCGTGCGCCGCATCTTCTGCGTCGGCCGCAACTACGCCGAACACGCCATCGAGATGGGCAGCGACCCGACGCGGGAGCCGCCCTTCTACTTCACCAAGCCGGCGGACGCCGTGGTGATCAACGACGCCGACATGCCCTACCCGCCCGCCAGCAAATCCCTGCACCATGAGATGGAGCTGGTGGTCGCGATCGGCACCGGCGGCGTGGATATCAGCCAGGCGGATGCGCTGAAGCATGTCTGGGGCTATTGCTGCGGCCTGGATATGACGCGGCGCGATTTGCAGAACGAGGCGAAGAAGACCGGCCGCCCGTGGGACATGGGCAAGGGTTTCGACAAGTCGGCGCCGATGGGCCTGCTGGTGCCGGCCGGCGATTTCGACCCCTCCAAGGGCAAGATCGAGTTGCGGGTGAACGGCAAGGTCACCCAGACCTCGGATCTGTCGAAGCTCATCTGGTCGGTGCCGGAAGTGATCGCCAACCTCTCCGGCCTGGTGCGGCTGGAGCCGGGCGACCTGATCATGACCGGCACGCCGGAAGGCGTGGCCGCCGTGAACAAGGGCGACCTGCTGGAAGGCATGGTCGAGGGCGTCGGCACGGTGACCGTCAAGATCGTCTAAGTGATTCCCCCTCCCCCGTTCTTACGGGGGAGGGTCGGGGTGGGGGCAAGCCACCTGACCCAGCTCGAACGCAGGCCGCATGACCCTTCGCATCGTCACCTGGAACATCAACTCCGTCCGGCTGCGCCTGCCGCTGCTGGCCGATCTCGTCACCGCCCTGGCACCGGACGTGATCTGCTTGCAGGAGACAAAGTGCCCCGACGAATTCTTCCCGCATGAGGGCGTCGCTGCGCTCGGCTACGAACACCGCGCCGTGCGCGGGATGAAGGGCTACAACGGCGTCGCCATCCTCTCGCGCATCCCCTTCACGCGGCGTGACGGCGTGGACCCGGATTGGTGCGCCAAGGGCGATTGCCGACACATCGCGGTGGAGCTGGACGCACCCGGCGGCCCGGTGGAGCTGCATGATTTCTACATCCCCGCCGGCGGCGACATCGCCGACCGGGAGAAGAACATCAAATTCGCCCACAAGCTGGATTTTGTCGCGGAGGCCACCGCCTGGTCCGCCGCGCGCCATGCCGCCGGTGGATTTCGCCGTGCCGTGCTGGTCGGCGATCTGAACATCGCGCCGCTGGAGCATGATGTCTGGTCGCACAAGCAGTTGCTCGACGTCGTCTCCCACACGCCGATCGAGACGCAGGCGCTGACGGCGATGATGCAGGCGGGCGGCTGGCACGATGCGCTGCGGCATTTCGTCCCGGCGGACCAGAAGCTGTACACGTGGTGGTCCTATCGCGCGGCGGATTGGCGGGCCTCGGATCGTGGGCGGCGGCTGGACCATGTATGGGTCTCGCCCGACCTCGCCGGCAGCCTGGTTGGCCATACCGTGCTGAAGGATGCACGCGGCTGGACCCAGGCATCGGATCATGTGCCGGTGCTGGTGGAGATCGCCGCCTGAAGGGAGAAACACGCCATGCGGATCGGCATCGATAGCTACTGCTACCACCGCTATTTCGGCGATTGGTATGAGGGGCTGCAACGCGACCCCGGCCGCCGCATCGACGTGTTCGACTTTCTCGACATCGCGCAGGGCCACGGTGTGGAAGGCGTTTCGCTGGAGGCCGTGTACATCCCGGAAGATGACGCGACGCTCGGCCGGCTGGCGGATCGTGTGGCGGAACTCGGCATGGAGCCGGTCTGGGCCTGGGGGCATCCGGATGGGCTGCGCTCCGGCACCGACGAAGCGGCCGCCGAGGATCTGCTGCGCCATATCGGCATCGCGAAGCGCGTCGGCGCCACGGTGATGCGGATCTGCGCCGGCAGCCGCCGCACGCGCCCGCTCGATTGGGCGCAGCACAAGGGAAAACTCGTCCCGATGCTGCAACCCTTGGCGGAGGCGGCGGCGCGGCAGGGCGTGGTGCTGGCGGTGGAGAACCACATCGATCTGCTGGCGGATGAGATGGTGGAGATCATGCAGGCGGTGGACAGCCCCGGCCTCGGCGTCTGCCTGGATACCGCGAACAATTTGCGGATGTTCGAGGAGCCGGTGGCGGTGGCGGCGAAGCTGGCGCCCTATACCCGTGCCACGCATGTGAAGAACATCACCACCCAGCGCGGCGACCCGCGCAGCTTCGCCTTCTGGCCGAGCGTGCCGCTGGATGTGGGGCTGGTGGATATCGAGGCGGTGCTCGGCCATCTGCGCGCCGCGCACTATACGGGGTTGCTGGCGCTGGAGATCGACTACCTCGCCCCCGCCTATGGCGAGGAGGAGGAACCGCAGATCGCGCGCAGTTTAAAGTGGTTGCGCAGCGTGGTGTGACAGGAAGGCCCGCGCCTCCCGCACCATCGACACGCCGCGCGCCCGCGCCGGGACGCGCAGCGCCAGCGCCGCCTCCGGCACCTCCAGGCTGATCGGCAGATGCGCCGGCATGGCGCGGATCAGAGCCGCCAGGTCCAGCCCGCCCTGGCCTGGCCGCAGCCGTTCGGCGCGGGCCTGGTGCAGCAGATCCTCCAGGCTGGCGGGCTGCGCGGCGGGGGCGTCGCAGAGTTGCCAGTAGTGCAACCAGTCCGGGCGAATCGTGGCGAGGTCCGCCAGCGTGCTGCCGCTGCGGTCGAAGTGGATCGGGTCCACCAGGATGCCGGCATTCGGCCGCTCCACCTGCGCCAGCAGCGCCACCGCCGCCCGCACATCCGGCACCGCGGTCCAGGGCATGAATTCGAGGTCCGCCGTCAGGCCATAGGGTGCGGCGGCGTCGCAGAAGCGGGCGTAGCTGTCGGCGAGCCGCGCCGGTTCCTTGTCATAGGCCGCGACCAGGATGGCCTTGGCGCCGAGCCTGGCGCCGGTTTCGAAGAAGGATGTGAAGGCGGCGATATCGGTCTCCGGCTCAATGCGGACAATCTCGATGTCGAAGACCTGCACGCCGGTATCCGCGATGCGCCGCAGCGTTTCCCGCAGCAGCGGCGCATCCGTCATCAGCGGGTAGAAGGGCGTGTCCGGCAGCACCGGGATCATGCGGATGCCGACGCAATCGGCGCCGGCCTCCGCGGCGATGGAGATCAACTCCGGCGGTGGTGTCTCCATCAATGTGAGCTGGGCGAGGCCGAGGCGATGCGTCATGTCTCGATCCCCGCGAGTCGGCGGCCGGCGATCCAGCCAAAGGTCATGGCGGGGCCGAGGGTGATGCCGCCGGCGGGATAATGCCCGCCCATCATGCTCGCCATGTCGTTGCCCACGGCGGTGAGGCCCGGGATCTGCGCGCCCGCCGCATCCAGCACCCGCGCCGCCGCATCCGTCCGCAGCCCGGCGAAGGTGCCGAGGCTGCCGGGCACGATCTTCACGGCGTAGAAGGGGCCGCGGTCGATCGGCGCGTTGCAGCGCCCGGCTTCGCCCTGCATGCGTTCATAGGGCGTGGAACCGCGGCCGAATTCCGGGTCCTCGCCGTTCCTGGCCGGGCCGTTGTAGCGCGCGACGGTGGCCTCCAGCGCCGCGCCATCGATGCCGCAGGCGGCGGCCAGTTCCGCCAGGCTCGCGCCGCGTTGCAGATAGCCGGAGCGCAGATGCGCGCCGATCGGCAGCGGTGCCGGCTTGACGAAGCCGAGGCCGTAGCGGCGCAGGAATCGGTGGTCGCAAATCAGCCAGCAGCACACTTCCTCCGGCGGCTGCACCGCGGCGAACAGGCCGCGCATCATGTCGTGATAGGCGCGCGCCTCATTGGTGAAGCGCACACCGCGCGCGGTGACGGCGATGACGCCCGGCTTGCCGCGCTCCACCAGATGCGGGAAGTGGCCCGCCGTCCCATCGGCATGCGGCACGCGGGAGACAGGCGCCCAGGCGCCGGCATCCGGGAAATCCCGCGCCACGGCGCCGCCCGCGGACTCCCCCAGCCGCAGCCCATCGCCCGCATTGCCGCGCGGTGCGGCGGAGAAATGCGCGCCGTTCGGGGCATGCGGGAACATGGCGCGGATGCGGTCCGCCTCATGCGGGAAGCCGCCACAGGCCAGCACCACGCCGCATCGCGCGGTGACGGGCACGGCCACGCCGCCACGCCGCAACACGGCGCCACGCACCGCGCCATCCTGCATCAGCAGGCCTTCCGCGGGCGCCGATTCCCACAGCGCCACGCCGAGATCCTGGGCGGATTTCAGCAGCCTCGCGGCCAGCGCATTGCCGTTCACCAGATGCATCCCGCGCCCATGACGCAGCCGGTCCCAGCCATGCCGCACCAGGCGCCGCGCCGCATGCAGGGCGGATCGCGGGGAGCGTGTCGCCGTCATGAAGCGCCGCAGATCCTCGCCGGAGGCGATGCCCATGCCGGCCAGGCTGAGCTCCGCCAATGGCGGCCGCAGCCGCTGCACCAGCGGCCCGAGCGCCCGGCCATCGAAGGGCGCGGCGCAGACGGAACGCCCGCCGGTTGCCGCCCCCGGCGTGTCGCCATGGAAATCCGGGATGGCATTGCCGGCAATGAACTGCACCGCGGTGTGGTCCGCGAAGAATTCCACCATGCGCGGCGCCGCGTGCAGGAAGGCCTTCACCTTCGCCGCGTCGAACTGGTTGCCGAGTTCGTGCCGCAGATAGGTTCGTGGCTCGGACACATCCTCGATGATGCCAGCGGCGATGGCGAGCGGGTTGCGCGGCACCCACATCCAGCCGCCGGACCAGGCGGTGGTGCCGCCGAACACCGGCGCCTTCTCCGCCACCACCACGCGCAGCCCGTGGAAGGCCGCCGTCACCGCCGTGGCCAGCCCGCCGGCGCCGGAGCCGATGACGAGCACGTCGCAATCCTCACTCATGGCGCGGCGCGCAGCAGCGGGGAGGCATGGCTCGCCTGCGCCAGTTCCGCCGCCGCCACCAGCAGCGCCGGCCCCAGCGCCGCCATGCGCGCGGCATCGAGGCGGGAGGCCGGGCCGGCGATGCTGACCACGCCGATCGCCTGGCCCGGCGGCGCACGCACCACGGCGGCGAGGGCGGCGGTGCCCGGCGCACTGCTTTCGGTGACGCAGGCAAACCCTTGCCGCCGCGCCTCCTCCAGCCGCGCCAGCAGGGCGGGCACGTCGCGCGGCGCCTGGGGGCCGAGCTGCGCGGCCTCGCCGAAACCCTGCGCGGTGACAAGGGCCAGCGCCTCCGCCTCCGGCAGCGTCGCCAGCCAGGCCTGGCCATTGGCGGTGGAGGCCAGATGCGCTTCCGCGCCATTGTCGGGGTCGTAGCGCAGCCCGGACCGCGCGCCCTGCGCCTTGGCCACCCAGACCAGGCGGCCGTCGCGTATGACGCCGAGGCGAACCAGTTCCCCGGTTTCCGTCGCCAGGCGGTCCAGCACCGGCTGGGCGATGTCCGGGATGCCGGATTCCGCCAGGAAGGTCAGGCCGAGGCTCACCAGCTTCAGGCTGAGCGCATAGGGCCCGCCATCCTGGCCCTGGCGGACATAGCCCTGCCGCGCCAGCTCCGTCAGCAGCCGGTGCGCGGCGCTGCGCGGCATCGCCAGCCGGTCCGCCAGCACCGCCAGCGGCAGACCCTCCGGCGCACGGGACAGCGCCTCCAGCAGCCGCAGGGACCGGGCGAGCACGGTGGTCATGGCGCGCGCGCCGTGGCTAGCTGCGGGGACAGGAGGAAACCAACATGCTCGAAGCCCTCAGCGGTGCCACGCGGCTTTTCATCATCATCGGTGACCCGATCGCGCAGGTGCAGTCGCCCGGCGGCATCACGCGGGATTTCGCGGCACGGGCGCGCGATGCGGTGCTGGTGCCGGCGCAGGTTTCGGTGGCGGCGATGGATGATTTCATCCGGGGCGTGTCGCTGGCCGGGAACCTGGATGGCATCGTCGTGACGGTGCCGCATAAATTCAGCGCCTTCGCCCATTGCGCCAGCACCACGGATCGCGCGGGCTTCCTGCAATCGGTGAACATCATGCGCCGCAACGCGGATGGCACCTGGCATGGCGACATGACGGATGGCGTCGCCTTCGTCGGCGGCATCCGCCAGGCCGGCTGCGTGCCGGAGGGCAAGCGCGCCCTGATGGTCGGCGCGGGCGGCGCCGGCACCGCCATCGCGCTGGCGCTGCTGGAAGCGGGCGTGTCGGAACTCGCGATCCATGATGCCGATACGGCGCGGCGGGACCGTCTGCTGGGGCGCCTTGCCGGGCGTGGCGCGGCGAAGCTGGTGGCGGGCAGCGATGATCCCACCGGCTACGATCTGATCGCCAACGCCACGCCGGCCGGCATGAAGCCCGGCGATGCGCTGCCGCTGCGTGCGGATCGGCTGACGCCGGCGATGTTCGTGGGTGAGGTCATCACCAGCCCGGAGGTCACGCCCCTGCTCACCGCCGCCCGCGCGCTGGGCTGCGGCACACAGACCGGCATCGGCATGTTCGCCGCCGGCCGCTCCATGATGGTGGATTTCCTGCTGCATACCTAACCCTGAGCCGCATGGCGCGCGGCGAGGAAGCCGAAGGTGATCCCGGGCCCGATGGTAATGCCCGGCCCGGGATAGGCGCCGCCCATGATCGAATGCATGTCGTTGCCCACGGCATAGAGGCCGCCGATCGGCTGGTTCGCCTCATCCAGCACCTGCGCGTGGACATCCGTGACCAGCCCGGTCGCCGCGCCGATATCGCCGGGCAGCAAGCGCACCGCGTAGAAGGGCGGCATGGCGATGGGGCCGAGATTGGGGTTCGGCTGCTGCGCGGCATCGCCATTGGCGCGGTGATAGGCGGTGCTGCCGCGGCCGAATTCGGGGTCTTCCCCGCTTGCGGCGTAGCGGTTCATCGTCGCCACGGTCTGCGCCAGCCCGGCCGCCTCCACGCCGAGCTTTGCCGCCAGCGCCTCCAGCGTCGGCGCTTCGGTCAGGTAGCCATCCGCAAGGTAAGGCGCCAGGCCGCTTCCGCCGGGGCGCACCATGCCCAGGCCGTATTTCCGCAGCGCAACTGCATCCGCGACCAGGAAGCAGGGAATGGTCGGCACCGTGGCGTGGCTGGCAAACATGGCGCGGGCGAACAGGTGGTAGCTGGTCGCCTCATTGACGAAGCGGCGGCCGGCGGCATTGACGGCGACGGTGCCGGGCTTGCCGCGGTCCAGCACGAAATGCGGGAAGACGGCGGTGCTGCCATCGGCGCGGGTCCGGGTGGAGACCGGCGCCCAGAAGGCGTTGTCCATCCCGCCCTCCCCGTAGCGGGCGCCGATGGCGAGCGCCAAATCGTGCATCTCCCCGGTATGGCCGGGGGCGGCGGGGCTGTGGGCGGGGGTCGGCGTGTGCAGCATCTCCGCCCGCCGTGTCGGGTGCCGGCCGAAGCCGCCGGTGGCCAGCACTACGCCGCGCCGCGTTCGCACCTGCCGCCTTGTGCCGTGCTGGTGCAGCATCAGGCCGGTGATTCGGGCGCCGTCGCGCAGCAGGGCTTCCGTCTTCGTCTCGGTCAGCATGTCCACGCCGCGCCGCGCCAGCTCATGCAGCAGCCGTCCGACCAGCGCATTGCCCATCACCAGCCGCGTGCCGCGCCTGTGGCGCAGCCGGTCCGACGCATGGCGCGTCAGCAGGCCGAGCGCGTGGCGGGCGGAGCGCCAGGATTTCCGCAGGCCGAGCAGATGGCCGATATCGTCGCGGTCCACCATCATGCCGCCAAGAATGGTGAACTCCGGGATCGGCGGTCGCAGCAGCGGGAATAGCGTGCCGAGCTTGCGGCCATCGAAGGGCAGCGGCTCCAGCGCCCGGCCGCGCAGCGTCGCCCCGGGGATTTCCTGGATGTAGTCCGGGTGCAGCGGGCGGGCGCGGAATTTGACCTGTGTCTCCGCCTCCAGCCGGGCGATGGCCTGCGGGCCGGCATCCAGGAAGGCCTGGCGCAGCGCCCGGCTGGCATGATTGCCCACGGCGTGGTCGAGGAATTCGGCCGCCTGGGCGGGGCTGTCGCCTTCCACGGCGTGCTGCGTGTTGGGAATCCAGGTGGTGGCGGCGGACAGCGCGGTGGTGCCGCCCAGGAATTCCGTGCGCTCCACCAGCAGCACGCGCAGCCCATCCAGCGCCGCGAACAGCGCCGCCGCCATGCCGGCACCGCCGGCGCCGAGCACGATGAGGTCGTACTCCGCATCCTCCGGCAACTGGCCGAGAGCCTGGTGCATGCGCTGTTCCCACCCGATTGCCGGAATCGTTAGGGGGTTCCATTCTGGAATGCAATTCCAGTAGCGTGCCGCCGTAGGTGCAGCGCCCCGTCTGGAAAGACGCGGCCAGCCGTGCCAGCCTGCGTCCAGGAAACGAAGACGCCACCAAAGGGGGGAAAAGAACCATGATGCATCGCAGGATGTTGCTCGGTGGGCTTGCGGCCGCGCCGCTGCTGGGCGCTACCGCGGCCCGCGCCCAGGCCTTTCCGGCGCGCGACCTGCTCGGCGTGATCCAGTGGGGCGCCGGCGGCGCCACGGATGTCACCGGGCGCGCGGTGACGCCGCATGTTGAAGCGGCGCTCGGCCAGAAGATCGTGCTGCAGAACCGCACCGGCGGCACCGGCGCGATCGGGCTGACCTATGTGCATGGCCTGCCATCGGATGGCTACACGCTGCTGTACGGGGCGGAGAATCCGCTGCTGTACAAGGTGCTGAACATCTCCCAGCTCGACTACACCAATTTCACGCCGATCTGCCTGCTGGCGCGCAGCGTGCCGGTGATCGTGGCGAACAAGGACAAGCCCTGGAACACGCTGAAGGAGCTTGTGGATGACATGAAGCGCAACCCTGGTCGCATCCGCATGGCCAGCACCGGCCCGGGCGGCCAGGCGCATGTCGTCTCCACCATGATCGCCTCCACCGGCGCCTTCCGCCACATCTCGGTGCCCTTCGATGGCGAGGGCCCGGGGCTGACGGCGTTGCAGGGCGGGCATGCGGATTGGATGACGGTGGGCTCCGGCGCGGTGGCGGAGCATGTGCGCGCCGGCCGCGTGAAGGCGCTGGCCGTGTTCAACGAGACGCCGCTGCCGAGCCTGCCCAACGTGCCGCCCGCGACGGCGGATTTCCCGGAACTGGCGCGGCTGATGCCGTGGGGGTCCTTCTACGGCGTCTGGGCGAAGAAGGACATTCCGGATGCGGCGCGGGAGAAGCTGGTGGCGGCCTTCCGTACCGGCACGGCGAACCCGCAATTCACCCAGTTGATGACCGGCAACGGCAATGTGGTGATGAACACCTCCGGCGCCGAGGCCGAGGCCTTCCTCGCCCGCTGGCAATCCGTCACCGCCTGGATCCTGCAGGAGGCCGGCGCCGCGCGCACCGACCCGGCGACGCTGAACATCCCGCGCCCGTCCTGACGCGATCCGCACGCCGCCGCTGGCAAGGAGTTCTTGATGCATGACCAGCGCCGGCGGCGGGAGCCGGGCGAGACCCTGTTCGGCTATGTGCTGCTGTTGATGAGCCTGGCCGTGATGGCGGAGGGCCAGCGGTTGCGGGGCTTCGAGGAGGTGAGCGCGCCGGGCATCACGCCGCTGGCGGCCGGCGTGGTCATGGCGCTTTCGGCGCTTCTCATCATCCTGCGGACCCGCACCCTTGTCCCAACGGAGGCAGGCTTCGCCACGCGCATCGCGCCGCGCGACGTCGCGCTCTCCGTGCTGATGATCGGCCTCTACATGGCGCTGCTGGAGCCGATCGGCTTCCACATCGCAACCTTCGCCTTCCTGTCCGCGCTGATCCTGTATCTGCGGCGCGGCGGGCTGGGCTTCGCGCTGCTGGTGGCGCTGGTCTCCGTGGTCGCTGTGCATGTGGTGTTCCGCATGGTCTTCACCGTGGTGCTGCCGCAGGGCTGGCTGTTGCGCAGCGTCTTGCCGCCGGGGTGGCTGCTGTGACGGAGCAGATGGGCTTCTTCCTGCTGTCCTGGCTGGATCCCTCCCTGCTGATGCTGACGGCGGCGGGCACGCTGGCGGGCATATATATCGGCGCCATTCCCGGCCTGTCCGTCACCATGGCGGCCTCCATCCTGATCTCCTTTACCTTTGCCTGGGAGGTGAATGCGGCGCTGGCGCTGATCGCGGGCGTCTTCACCGGCGGCGTCTATGGCGGATCACGCTCCGCCATCCTGCTGAATATTCCCGGCGCACCGGCGGCCATCGCCTCCGCACTCGATGGCTACCCGCTGGCGAGGCGCGGGGAGGCCGGGGTGGCGATCGGGCTGTCCACGGTGATGTCGGTGCTCGGCGGCTTCATCGGCGTGATCGCGCTGGCGGTGGCGGCCCCGGTGATTTCCGAGTTCGCGCTGCTGTTCGCGCCGAGGGACTACCTGCTGCTGGCGGTGATGGGGCTGCTGCTGGTGGGCACGCTGTCCGGAGAATCGCTCGCCAAGGGGTTGTTCGCCGGGGCGCTGGGCATCGCGCTCGGCATGGTGGGGCTGGACCCGATGACGGCGGAGGGGCGCTTCACCCTCGGCACCGTGCAGCTGATGGCCGGCATTCCCTATGTCGCCGCCATGATCGGCTTCTTCGGCGTGTCGGAGGCGCTGGTGCAGCTGCACAATCTGCGCATCAAGCCGGTGAAGCAGGATGTGTCCCGAATCATCCCGCCCTGGCGGCTGATCCGGAAGTACCTGCCGCTGTCGCTGCGGAGTTCGTTGATCGGCGTGGTGATCGGCGCGCTGCCGGGCACGGGCGGCGATATCGCGGCGCTGATGGCCTATGACCAGGCGAAGCGCACGGTGAAGAACCCGTCCCGCCCCTTTGGCGAGGGGGCCTATGAGGGGTTGATCGCGCCGGAATCGGCGAACAACGCCGCGGTGGGTGGCGCCTATGTGCCGATGCTGACGCTGGGCATCCCTGGTGATGCGGTGACGGCGGTGATCCTCGGTGCGCTGTTCATCCACGGGCTGAAGCCCGGCCCGATGCTGATGATCGAGACGCCGCATCTGTTCTGGTTCACCGTCGGCAATCTGGCGCTGGCCAACATCTTCCTGCTGGTCTTCGGCCTGACGGGAATCCGCGCCTTCGCCAAGCTGGTGGAATGCCCGCCCTCCGTGCTGATTCCGCTGATCCTGGTGCTGTCCGTGGTGGGCACCTATTCCATTCAGAACAGCGTGGTGGATGTGTATTTCATGCTGGGCTTCGGGGTCTTCGGCTATCTGCTGAAGATGTACGGCTTCCAGGTGGGGCCGGTGATCCTGGGCATGATCCTGGGGCCCTTGATCGACGTGTCCTGGCGGCGTGCGGTGATCTCGGTGGGGGATGACCTAGGCTTCCTGGTGGAGGAGGCGGTGGCCAGCCCGCTGACCCTGGGGCTGATGGCCTTCATGGCCTTCCTGTTGCTGAGCCAGGTGCCGCTGCGGGCCCTGTGGCGCCGGCTGCGCGGCTAACGCCAGGCGCCGGGCCGCCCTCCAGGGCCTTGGCTCGCCTGAGCGCAGGCGGCCGCAGGTCGGGTAGATCGGCGGTTGAACCTCAGACCGGCAGCGGCGCCTCCGCGATCACCTCCTCGATCACCGCATAGGTGTGGCTGGACTTCACGCCGGGCAGGCTGAGCAGCACGTCGCCGAGAAAGCGGCGATACGCCGCCATGTCCCGCACCCGCGCCTTCACCAGATAGTCGAAGCCGCCGGCAACCATGTGGCATTCCAGAACCTCCGGCACCCGCTTCACGGCGATGGCGAAGCGGTCGAAGGCGTCGGGGGTGGTATGGTCCAGGCTGATCTCGACGAAGACCAGCAGGCCGAGCCCGATCCGCGCCGCATCCAGCCGTGCACCCCAGCCGGTGATGAAGCCCTGGGCCTGGAGCCGCCGCAGACGCTCGGAGGCGGCGGAGGGGGACAGGCCGATCCGGGCGGCAAGCTCCGCCACCGTGGCCCGCCCATCCCGTTGCAACAGCGCCAGCAGGCGGCGGTCGATGCGGTCGATTTCGTCGTCCATGGAGCGTTCCGCCGTTGATCCGGCGGTTATAAGACCAAAATTCCCGCTCCATCCACGGCCGCCGGCACGGCATGCTGCGCGCCATGTTCCAAGCCCCCTATGCCCCCTCCGAGGAAGCCGCGCGCGCCGCGCTGCTTGCCGCCGCCCCCACCCCCCGGCCGGAGGCGGCGCCGCTGGCGCTGGCCCTGGCGCAGGCCGCCCGCGATGGCGGTGGGCCGCTGGCGGTGGAGGAAATCCTGCGCGGCTGGCCGCTTTCCACCCGCGAGGGCCTGGCCCTGATGGCGCTGGCGGAGGCGCTGCTGCGCGTGCCGGATGACGCGACGGCTGATGCGCTGATCGCGGAGAAGCTGGCCGAGGGCGACTGGCGCCACCATGCGGAGGGTTTTGCCTCCGCCGCCTCCGGCTGGGCGCTTGCCATGGGGGCGCGACTGGTTGGGCGTGGCGAGACGCCGGGTGGCGTGCTGGCGCCGATGGCGCGGCGGCTCGGCGTGCCGGCGGTGCGGCAGGCGGCGCGGCAGGCGGTGCGGCTGATGGGCGGTCAGTTCGTGCTGGGCGAGAACATCGCCGATGCGCTCGGCCGTTCCGCCAAGGGCACGCGGTATTCCTATGACATGCTGGGGGAGGGCGCGCGCAGTGCGGCGGATGCCCGAAAATATCTGGGCGCCTATCACGCCGCCTGCGCGGCGATCGGCCGCGCGGCGCAGGGCAGCCTGCCGCAGCGGCCGGGCCTGTCCGTCAAGCTGTCCGCTATTCATCCGCGGTATGAGGCGGTGTCGCGGGACCGGGTGATGGCGGAGCTTGTGCCGGATCTGATTGAACTGGCGCAAGCGGCGCGGGCGCATGATCTGAACCTGACGCTGGATGCCGAGGAAGCGGACCGGCTGGAGCTGCCGCTGGAGGTTTTTGACAAGCTGCTGACGGAGCGATCGCTCGCCGGCTGGGAAGGGCTTGGCCTTGCCGTGCAGGCCTATCAGAAGCGGGCGGGCGCGGTGGTGGGGTGGCTCGCGGACAGGTCCGCGGCGACCGGGCGGCGGCTGATGGTGAGGCTGGTAAAGGGCGCGTACTGGGATGCGGAGGTCAAGCGCGCGCAGGAACGGGGCCTCGATGATTTCCCGGTCTGGACCCGCAAGGCGGCGACCGACCTCGCCTGGCTGACCCAGGCGGACGCACTGCTCGATGTGGCGAGACAGGGCCGACTCTTTCCGCAGCTTGCGACCCATAATGCGGCGAGCATCGCGGAGGCGCTGGCACTGGCGGCGGCGAAGGGTGTGGGCACCGATCGTTTCGAGTTCCAGCGCCTGCACGGCATGGGCGGCGCGCTCTACGCGAAGCTGGCCGAGAAGCGGCCAGATGCGGCGCTGCGGATTTATGCGCCGGTCGGCGTGCATGAGGATCTGCTGGCCTATCTGGTGCGGCGCCTGCTGGAGAATGGCGCGAATGGCGGCTTCGTCGCGGCGGTGGCGGATGACTCTCTGCCGCTGGAGCGGCTGCTGCGCCACCCCTCCGTCGCGCTGGCGGAAGGCCCACCACGCCATCCGCGGGTGAAGCGCCCGGCCGCGCTGTTCGAGGATCGCCCGAACAGCAAGGGGGTGGAGTTCGGGGATCGTCGCGCCCTGGCCGCGCTGGTCGCCGCCCGCGATGCGGCGCCGGCGCTGGCGGAGGTGCCGCCAGTCGATCCCGCCACGGCCATGGCGCGCGCCGAGGCTGCCTTCCCCGCCTGGAACGCCACACCCGTCGCGCAACGTGCCGCGGTGCTGCGCCGCACGGCGGATGCACTGGAATCGGACTGGGGAAAGTTCATTGCGGCGATCCAGGAGGAAGGGTTTCGCACGCTGGATGATGCGCTGTCCGAACTGCGAGAGGCCGTCGATTTCTGCCGCTTCTACGCAAATGAGGCGGAGCGCCTCGCCACGCCCACGGCGCTGCCCAGCCCGGTCGGCGAAAGCAATCTGCTAAGCCTGTCGGGGCGCGGTGTGTTCCTGTGCATCTCGCCGTGGAATTTCCCGCTGGCAATCTTCCTCGGCCAGGTCGCGGCGGCGCTGGTGGCGGGCAATGCCGTGGTGGCGAAGCCGGCGCCGCAGACACCGCGCATCGCGGGCCTCGCGGCACAGGCGCTGCGGCAGGCGGGGCTGCCGGCGGATGCGCTGGTGCTGGTGCCGGGTGGTGCGGAGGTGGGCGCGGCGCTGGTCGCGCATCCGGCCACTGCCGGCATCGCGTTTACCGGCAGCACCGCGGCGGCCCGCACCATCAACCGCGCCATCGCGGCGAAGGATGGGCCGATCGTCCCGTTGATCGCGGAAACCGGCGGGCTCAACGCCATGGTGGTGGATGCGACGGCCCTGCCGGAACAGGTGACCGACGATGTGCTGACCAGCGCCTTCCGCTCCGCCGGCCAGCGCTGTTCCGCGCTCCGGCTGTTGTGTGTGCAGGAGGAAGCGGCGGACCGCATGCTGGCGATGATCGCCGGCGCGGCCCGTGAATTGAAACTGGGCGACCCGCGCGATCCGGCGACGCATGTCGGCCCGCTGATCGACGCGCAGGCCAAGGCGCGCATCGAAGCCTGGCTCGCGAAACTGCCGGAGGGCGCGCGGGAGGTGTTTCGCCATCCCACTACGGAAACCGGCAATTTCCTTGCGCCGCGCATCGTCGAACTGCGCCGGGTGGAGGATCTGACGCAGGAGGTCTTCGGCCCCGTGCTGCATGTGGTGCGCTGGCGCGGCACGACGGAAGCGGCGCTGCTGCGCTCGCTCGGCGGCACCGGATATGGGCTGACGCTGGGCGTGCAGAGCCGGCGCGCGGGTTTTGCCGTGCGGGTGGCGCAGGCGGTGCCGGCGGGGAATGTCTATGTGAACCGCAACATGGTCGGCGCCGTGGTCGGCAGCCAGCCCTTCGGCGGGCAGGGACTGTCCGGCACCGGGCCCAAGGCGGGCGGGCCGCACTACCTGCCGCGCTTCATGGTGGAACGGGTGGTGACGGTGAACACCGCCGCGGCGGGCGGCGATGCGGCGCTGCTGGCGGAGGGAGAATAGACGCGGAACGACCGATTCATGTCGTTTTCAGGCAGGTCATGTCGCCGCTGCGTGCCATGCTGCGGCGATGCGCTATTCCGCCCTTTCCCTGCTGCGCCATGCCCTGACCGGCAACCGGTCCTGGACCCCCGCCTGGCGCGACCCCGCGCCGAAGCCGGCCTATGACACGCTGATCATCGGCGGCGGCGGGCATGGGCTGGCCACCGCGCATTACCTGGCGAAGCGGCACGGCATCACCGATGTGGCGGTGGTGGAGAAGGGGTATCTCGGCTCTGGCAATGTGGGGCGCAACACCACCATCATCCGCTCCAACTACCTGCTGCCCGGCAACACGCCCTTCTACGAGCATTCCATGCAGCTATGGGAAGGGCTGGAGCAGGACCTCAACTACAACGCCATGGTCAGCCAGCGCGGCGTGCTGAATCTGTGCCATTCGGACAGCCAGCGGGATGCCTATGCAAGGCGCGGCAATGCGATGCGCCTGGCGGGTGTGGATGCGGAGCTGCTGGATGCGGCGCAGGTGCGCGCCATGGTGCCAGGGCTGAACCTGGACAGCGTTCGTTTCCCCGTGAAGGGCGGGCTGCTGCAACGGCGCGGCGGCACGGTGCGGCATGATGCGGTGGCCTGGGGCTATGCGCGCGCGGCGGATTCCCGCGGCGTGGATCTGCTGCAGAACACGGAGGTCACCGGCATCCGTGTGCAGGGCGGCCGCGTGCTGGGCGCGGAGACGACGCGCGGCTTCATCGGCGCGAAGCGGGTGGGGCTGGCGGTGGCGGGCAACACCTCCCGCGTCGCGGCGATGGCGGGGCTGCGCCTGCCGATCGAAAGCCATGTGCTGCAGGCCTTCGTGTCGGAGGCGGTGAAGCCGATGATCGACACGGTGGTGACCTATGGCGCAGGCCACCTTTATGTCAGCCAGTCGGACAAGGGCGGGCTGGTTTTTGGCGGCGATATCGATGGCTACAACTCCTACGCCCAGCGCGGCAATCTGCCGGTGGTGCAGGATGTGATGGAATGCGCGGTGCAGCTTTTCCCGGCCATGTCGCGGCTGCGCTATCTGCGGCAATGGGGCGGCATCATGGACATGTCGATGGATGGATCGCCGATCATCGACCGCACGCCGATCGAGGGACTCTTTCTGAATTGCGGCTGGTGCTATGGCGGCTTCAAGGCGACGCCGGCCTCCGGCTGGTGTTTCGCGCACACCATCGCCACCGGGCAGCCGCATGCGCTGAATGCGGCGTTCCGGCTGGACCGCTTCGCGACAGGTGCGGTGATCGATGAGAAGGGCGCGGGCGCCCAGGCGAACCTGCACTGATGCGCATTTCTTGCCCCTTCTGCGGCGAACGCGACGTGGCCGAATTCTCGACCATTGGCAGCGCACCGCCGCCACGCCCCGACGCCGACGCGCCGATGGCGGCGTGGCACGACTACCTGCATCTGCGCGACAACCCCGCCGGGCTGCATGCGGAGCTGTGGCAGCACATCCATGGCTGCCGGCAATGGCTGCGCGTAATGCGCGATACGCGCACGCACGCGATCGCCAGCGCCGAGGTGTGCCGACCATGACGCGGCTTGCCAGCGGTGGGCTGATCGACCGCGCGCAGCCGCTGCGCTTCAGCTTCGACGGACGCAGCTATAGCGGCCATGCGGGGGACACGCTGGCTTCCGCGCTGCTGGCGAATGGCGTGAAGCTGGTCGGGCGGTCGTTCAAATATCACCGTCCGCGCGGCATCTGGGGGCTGGGCAGCGAGGAGCCGAACGCGCTGGTCGAATTGCGCGACGGCGGGCGGCAGGAACCCAACACCCGCGCCACCACCGCCGAATTGTTCGAGGGGCTATCAGCGCGCAGCCAGAACCGCTGGCCGAGCCTGCGCTTCGACGCGATGGCGCTGAACGGGCTGTTCGGCCCGGTGCTATCCGCCGGCTTCTACTACAAGACCTTCATGTGGCCCGCCGCCTTCTGGGAGAAGGTCTATGAGCCGCTGATCCGCCGCGCCGCCGGCCTCGGCCGCGCGGCGACGGCGCCCGATCCCGATGCGTATGAGCGCATGCACGCGCATTGCGACGTGCTGGTGGTGGGCGCCGGCCCCACCGGACTCGCGGCCGCGCTGGCCGCCGCACGCACCGGCGCGCGGGTGGTGCTGGCGGATGAGGATTTCCGGCTCGGCGGCAGGCTGCTGGCGGATGCGCCGGAGATCGATGGCGCGCCGGGCGAAGCCTGGGCGGCGCAGGTGCTGGCGGAACTGGCCAGCCTGCCCGATGTCACGCTGCTGCCCCGCACCACCATCTTCGGCGCCTTCGACCACGGCACCTATGGCGCGGTGCAGCGCGTGGCGGACCACCTGACCGAGCCTGCGCCGGGCCAGCCGCGCCAAAGGGGCTGGAGCATCGTGGCGCGGCGTGTGGTGCTGGCAGCCGGCGCGGTGGAGCGGCCGATCGCCTTTCCGGGCAATGACCGGCCGGGCGTGATGTCGGCCGCCGCCGCGCGCGGCTACCTGCACCGCTACGCTGTCCTGCCGGGGCACCGCGCCGTGGTGTTCACCGCTGGCGATGATGGCTGGCGCACCGCGACCGCGCTGCGCGATGCGGGGGCGGAGGTCACGGTGGTGGACCCGCGCGACATGCCGGCCCGCCCCGGCCTGCGCGTGGTGGCGGGAGCGCGGGTGGTGGGCACCGGCGGACGGCTCGGCCTGGCCTCCGCGCTGCTGGACACAGGCGAACGCATCGCGGCGGATCTGCTGGCCGTGGCGGGCGGCTGGAATCCGACGCTGCACCTGTCCAGCCACCAGGGCGGCCGCCCGCGATGGGACGAGGCGCTGGCCGCCTTCCTGCCCGGCACGCCGCCGCCCGGCATGGCAGTGGCCGGCGCCGCGGCGGGGCGCTTCACCCTGGCTGCCTGCCTCGCCGATGGCGCCGCCGCCGGGTTGCAGGCGGCGCGGGATGCCGGGCATGAGGGCCAGCCCCTGGCGCTGCCGCGCGCCGAGGATGAACCCGCTGGCCTGCGCGCGCTGTACCATGTGCCCGGCCGCAAGGCCTTCGTGGATTTCCAGCACGACGTCACCGCCGACGACATCGCGCTGGCGGCGCGGGAGGGTTTCCGCAGCGTCGAGCACGCCAAGCGCTACACCACCCTCGGCATGGCGACGGACCAGGGCCGCACGGCGAATGTCGTGGGCCTCGCCATCCTGGCGGAGGCGACGGGCCGCGGCATCGCCGAGACCGGCACCACGATGTTCCGCCCGCCCTATACGCCGGTGACCATCGGCGCCCTGGCCGGCGCGCAGACCGGCCCCGACTACCGCCCGACGCGCCTGACGCCGCTGCACGCCTGGTCCGCCCGTCATGGCGCCAGCTTCGTCGCCACCGGCGCCTGGCTGCGCCCCGAATGGTATGCCCGCCCCGGCGAGGCCGGCTGGCGCGACAGCGTTGACCGGGAGGTTCTGCATGTCCGTCAGGCCGCCGGCTTCTGCGATGTCTCGACACTCGGCAAGATCGAGCTGGTGGGGCCGGGTGCCGCGGCGCTGCTGGATTTCGTCTATGCCAACGACATCGCGACGCTGAAGCCCGGCCGCATCCGCTACGGCATCATGCTGCGCGAGGACGGTTTTGTGCTGGATGACGGCACCTGCGCGCGCATTGCCGAAGATCGCTTTTTCGTCACCACCACCACCGCCAATGCGGCGCGGGTGATGCAGCATCTGGAATACGCGCATCAGGCGCTGCGGCCGGAACTGGGCGTCACCATCCTGTCCGTCACCGAGGCCTGGGCGCAGATCGCCCTCGCCGGGCCGCACGCACGCGACGTACTGGCGCAGGTCACCGATGCCGATCTCTCCAACGCCGCCCTGCCGCACATGGCCTGCGCGGAGGCAACCTTTGCCGGTGGCGTGCGCGGCCGGCTGTACCGCCTGTCCTTTTCCGGCGAGCTGGCCTTCGAACTCGGCGTGCCGCCGGATGCGGCGGAGGCGCTGGCGGACCGGCTGCTGGCGGCCGGCGCCGTGCCCTATGGGACGGAGGCGCTGGGCGTGCTGCGGATCGAGAAGGGCCATGCCGGCGGTGGCGAGATGAACGGCCAGACCACGGCGGGCGATCTCGGCCTCGGCCGGATGCTCTCGCGCCGCAAGGATTTCATCGGCCGCATCCTGGCGCAACGGCCGGCGCTGGTCGATCCGGCGCGGCCGGTGCTGGTCGGGCTGCGCGGGGCAGGGCTGCGGACGGGCGCGCATCTGCTGGCGATCGGCGCGGTGGCGAACACGGCGAATGACCTCGGCCATGTCACCGCAAGCTGCTGGTCGCCGCATCTGGAGACGCAGATCGGCCTCGCCTTGCTGTCCGGCGGCGCCGCGCGGATCGGGACGCGCATCCGGGTTTATGACCCGGTGCGCGGGCATGATGGGGAGGCGGAGGTGGTGGCGCCCGTCTTCATCGACCCGGAAGGCGGCCGCACCCGTGGCTGAGCTGGAACTGCGCCCCTTCACCGCCCTCGGCGCCACCGCGCTGCATGGCCCCGCGGACATCCTCCCCGGCCTGCCGCAGCGCCCCGGCTGGGCGGCGGTGGCGGGCGCCACGGCGATCTGGACCGCGCCCGGCAACTGGCTGTGCCTGCACGCCCCCGGCGCCGCCCTGCCAGTGCCCGAGGCGCAGCGCACGGCGATGGACGGCTCTCGCGCCGTCTTCGAACTCCGCGGCCGGCTGGTGCGGGAGGCGCTGGCGACGATCCTGGCGCTGGACCTGCATCCGCGCGCCTTCCCGCAGGGCGCCGCGGCGGCGACACTGGGCGCGCAGATTCCGCTGCTGATCTGGCGCGACGGCGAAGCCTTCCGCCTGGCCTGCGCGCGGTCCTATGGCAAATCCCTGTGTGCCGCGCTGCGCGCCGCCGGGCGTGGCCGGGGCCTGGTGGAGCGTGACGCCGTGCCCTACCCCGGCTGACCACGGCGCCATGGCCCCCTTCACCCGAGGCTCTGTGCGCCTGCGCTGGCTGCATCCCGGCGGCGCCGATGCCCAGACGCTGGCCGCCTGGCACGCCACGCTGGATGCGGCCGAGCAGGACGCCGCCGCGCGTTTCCGTTTCGAGGCGGATCGCCGCGCCTATATCGCCGCGCATGCCCTGGCCCGCGCCATGCTGGCCGAGGCCGGCGGCCTGCCCGCGCCCGCCTTTCGCTTTCTCCGTGGTCCACAGGGCAAGCCGGAGCTGGACCCCGCCCACAACCTGCCCTGGCTGCGCTTCAGCCTGTCCCACACCAGCAGCCTGGTTGCCTGCGCCTTGGCGGCGGAGGATGATATTGGCCTGGATGTGGAGGATCTGTCCCGGCGCGAGGCCGGCCCGGGTCTCGCCGAACGCTACTTTGCGCCGTCCGAGGCCGCGCTGCTGGCCGCACTTCCGCAGCCTGCGCGCCATGCGGCCTTCCTGCGGATCTGGACGTTGAAGGAAGCCTGTGTGAAGGCGACGGGGGAGGGGATTGCCACCGGCCTGGATAGTTTCGGCTTCACGCTGGACCCGCCCTGCCTGGCCTTCGCCCCTGGCGGCACGGCGCGCTGGCGCGTGATGCAGTGGCAGCCCACGCCGGGCCACATCCTGGCCATGGCGCTGCGCCGCAACCATTCCAGCGTATTTTCCGGATCGTCAGGCGAAGCAGCCTGACCTGGAAATGCTCATAGCTGCGATTCAATCGGCAGCCAGCGCAGCACCCGCGCCAACATGCGGCGGCGCAGCGAGGCGTCCGGTTCCCGCCGCAGCGTCCGCGGCCGCCCATCCGGACCGGTTCCGGTCCAGGTTAGCCGCCCGTCCTCAAGACCCAGCCGCCAGCTTCGCGCGGGGTCGGCCAGCCGGTCATGCTCCGCGCGCAATTCGCGGGCCAGCGTCGGGTGGTCGACGAAGGCGCCCATTTCCGTGTTTAGCGCGGCGGAGCGCGGGTCGAGGTTGAAGGAGCCGACGAAGACCGGCCCCTCATCCACCACGAAGGCCTTGGTGTGCAGGCTGGCGCCGCGGGAGCCGAAGACCGAGGTATCCTCATCCTCCCCGCTCGGCTTCAGCTCGAAAATCGGTACACCGGCGCGGAGCAGCGGCTCCCGGTACTTGGCATATCCGCCATGCACGGCGACGACATCGGTGGCGGCGAGCGAGTTCGTCACCACGGAAACCCGCACCCCGCGCTCCACGAGTTCCAGCAGCAGGGCCAGGCCGGCCTCGCCGGGCACGAAATAGGGCGAAATCAGCATCGCCTCCCGCTTCGCCTTGCGCAGCGCATCGGCGATCTCGGGCGCGATACCGCCCGCGGCGCGCGCCAGGCGGCGCGCGGCCAGGCCGCGGCGCGCCTTTTCCGGCGGGTCCGCCACCACCTGCACGGCGCCGGGCGCGAGCGCCACCAGGCCGCGCGCCAACGGGGCTTCGACGCCATTGAAGGCGCCCAGATGCTGGAGGTAGCGCGTCGCCTCCGGTGCCGCCGCGGCCTCCGCCAGCGCCAGGCGCAGCGCCGGCAGGCCACGCTTGTCGCTGGGCGGGCAGACCAGGGCGGCGGGGCGGGCCAGGCTGCTGCGCCAGTAGCGTTCGAACACCCGGTTGGTGCCGGCGGCGGCCTCCCCGGCCAGCACCAGGTCCAGGTCGCGGAAATTGAACTCATCCGCCTTGGCGCCGAAGTATTCGTCGCCCAGGTTACGGCCGCCGGCGATCGCCACCTTGCCATCGGCGATCCAGGCCTTGTTGTGCATGCGCCGGTTCAGGTGCCAACCGCCGAACAGCATCTCCAGCAGGAAGCCGGCCCGGCCGAACACCCGCCAGCGGGTGCCGTTGAACAGCTTCACCGCGATGGCGGGGTGGGAATCCAGCGCCGAGAGCACGCGTTCCCGCCCCAGCGCATAGGCATCATCCAGCAGCAGGCGAACCCGGACGCCACGGTCGGCGGCAGCCAGGACCTCCCCGGCCAGCAGCCTGCCCGTCACATCGCCGTGCCACATGTAGTATTGCAGATCGAGGCTGCGGCCGGCGGCGCGCGCGGTGGCGACACGGATGGCGAAGGCGTCCAGCCCTTCCGGCACCAGGGCGGCGCCGCTGGTGGCATGGCCCAGCCCGCCGAGCACCCGCCTGACCGCCTCATCCAGCGCCGTCCCTGGCGTGGCCGTGAGAGAGGGTGCCGGCGGGGCGGGCTGGGCCGGCAGGATCGCCGAAATCTGTCGCATGCCGCTCCTCATCCGCCTGCCCGGGTGATCTGGCGATGCGCGGTGCCAGCCTCAAGCGAACGGGGCAGCAGCGTTGCGGTTGCAACGACGCAGGCTCTCAGGCGGCCTCGCGCACCAGCCCGGCCACATCGCCCAGCCGCACGGCGGCGGTCAGGGGCAGGTGGTCCGAGGCAATTCGCGCCAGAGCGCTGTCATGCACCGCCACATCGCTGACCACGCCGCGCGGCCAGCCCAGGATGCGATCCAGCGCCAGCACCGGCAGGCGGGTCGGGAAGCTGGCCGGGCCATGCGCCAGGGGGCCGAAGAACGGCTCGAAGGCGCGCAGGGAGGATTTGGCGCCGGGCCGCCATTCATTGAGGTCGCCGAGCAGCAGGGTGGGCAGCGGAGCCTCCCCTTCCACATCCTCGGCCAGGGCGTGCAGGATGGCCGCGGCCTGGCGGGCGCGGCAGCGGCGCAGCAGGCCGAGATGCGCGGCGACGACGCGCATCCGCCCGCTGGGCAGATCCAGCTCCGCCACCAAGGCCCCCCGCGGTTCCGCGCCCGGCAGGGCCAGGCGGCGGATGCGGGCGGGCGTGCCGGGGCGCACCAGGATGGCGTTGCCGTGCCAGCCATGGCCATCCGGCAGGTCGGAGACCGGCAGCGGCGCCAGCCCCGTCTCGCGCTCCAGCATCGCGGCGTCCATCAGGCCGACACGGCGGCCGAAGCGGCGATCCGCCTCCTGCACCGCGACCAGGTCGGCGCCGAGTTCGGCGATGACGGCGGCGGTGCGGGCCGGGTCGAAGCGGCGATCAGTGCCGACGCATTTATGGATGTTGTAGGACGCCACGCGCAGGCTGCCTGGCTGCAGCCGCGGCGGTGCCACCGGCAGCGGTGCGAGCCGCGCAGGGCGCCGCAGCTCCACCAGAAGCCCCTGCACCGCGGCGCTGGTACGGCGCAGGCGGGCCGAAACCTTGAGGCGCGGGGTCGCGGTCCCGGAGTCCAGGCCGTCGGCGTGTTCAGATTTCGTCATGCGATTGTCGAGGCCGGATTCCAAATGGCGGGACGCTCCGGCGGCCCGAGGGGGAAATGAGGACATAGTTGAAATAGTGGCTGCAGCCGCCGCTTCCAAGATGCGATCGGGCTGGCCAACTGAACATCCTGGGTCGAGATCGGTGAACATCGCGTTGCAACTTTCGCGGCTCGGCCCCGTTTCCGCGGCGCCTGAGACGCGCGCAGCCGCGCGAAGGTCCGGATTGCGACATCCGAGGAGCCACACTTGCCACCTGCCTCAGCCGCCGTCTTGACCGCTCCGGGCCGCGTCGAACTAGTCCAGGTTCAACCGGTCGATCCAGGGATGGCCGAGGTTCGGGTGCGGATCGAGGGATGCGGTGTCTGCGCCTCCAACCTCACGCCCTGGGGGGGCGACCGGATGCGCTTCCCGACCGATGCCGGTGCGCTGGGGCATGAGGCCTAGGGCGTCATTGATGCCATGGGCGCGGAGGTGCAGGGCCTGGCCGTGGGCGACCGCGTCGCCACCATGTTCCAGCGCAGCTACGCCGCCTTCGACACGGGTCCCGCAAGCCAGGCTGTGCGGCTGCCGGACAGCCTGGCCGGGCAGCATGTCGCCATCATCGGCATCGGCATTTTCGGCGCCATTCTGACGCGGCTGGCAAGCGACGCTGGCGCCCATGTCATCGCTATCTCCCGCCGCCGCAACTCGCTCGAAGTGGCACGGCGCATGGGTGCGGTTGAGCTGATCCCCGTGGAGGATCATTGGGCGATCATCGAGCAGGTGAAGGCGCTGACCGGCGGCGAATTCTGCCACCGCGTGATCGAGGCGGTGGGCAAGGAATGGCCGCTGGACCTGGCGGCGGAACT
This sequence comes from Falsiroseomonas sp. E2-1-a4, assembly GCF_051433165.1. Taxonomy (NCBI): domain Bacteria; kingdom Pseudomonadati; phylum Pseudomonadota; class Alphaproteobacteria; order Acetobacterales; family Roseomonadaceae; genus Falsiroseomonas; species Falsiroseomonas sp. E2-1-a4. The sequence goes on from NZ_JBHMFS010000001.1 coordinate 333,802, forward strand.
GACGCGGGTGCGGGGGCGGCTGGTGATCGCGGGCTATCACCAGGACGGGGCCGCGCCAGGTCAATCTGCGGTTGTGGAACTGGCGCGGGCTGGATGTGGTGAACGCGCATGAACGCGACCCGGCCAAATATCTGCGCGGGATGCGGGATGCGGGATGCGGGAGGCGGTGGAGGCGGTGGCCAGCGGCCGGCTGGACCCGTCCCCGCTCTACACCCACCGCCTTCCCGCTTTCGGCCCTGGGCGATGCGCTGGACATGACGCGGGACCGGCCGGATGGGTTCATGAAGGCGCTGGTAGAGCTATGAGGCCGAGGCTGGGATTTCTCGGCACCGGCTGGATCGGTCGGCACCGGATGGAGGCCATCGCGGCGGCGGATGCGGCGGAGATCATCGGCTTCGCCGATCCGGCGGTGCATGGCGTACGCTACCCGGAGGCAGCGCTGGCGGCGCTGCGCGATGCCGGGCTCGACTATCGGGGCTGGATCGCCAATGCGGCCGTGCCATCCGTCTTCGCGCGGCATCGCGCGACGCTGCACATCCCGCGCCGCCCCTATGTGGAAGCGCTACCCGGCATCGCCACCATCCGCGTGTTCGAGGCGCTGGCCTGCGGCATTCCGCTGATCTGTGCGCCGTGGGAGGATGCGGAGGGGCTGTTCCGCGCCGGCATGGACTATCTTCAGGCGCGCGACGGCGCACAGATGCAGGCGCGGCTCCGCCAGGTCCTGAATGACCGCGACTGCGCCCGGGCCCTGGCCACCGCCGGGCTGGAGACGATTCAGGCGCGGCACACCTGCCGTCACCGCGTCGCGGAGCTGATGGACATCCTGCGACGCCTCGGCATGGCGGGAACGGAGCTGGCGGCATGAAGATCGCTCGATGCGGTGCTGGCCATCGCGCCCGGCCGTGTCAGCTTCTACGACATCGATACGCCGGTGACCCTGGCGCGGCTGGCGCGGGGCTAGCAGGACTACATCGCACCGCGGCAAATCCCGGAGCTGGCCACCTACTACTCATTCACCGTCGGGCCGACGCTGGAGCACCTGAAGTAGCGCTACCGCGCCCGGCGGACGGAGCCCTTGTTCTGCTCGGTGGTGCCGGAGCAGTACCGGAACACCGGCAGCCACGCCACGCTGGGACCCCGGCTACCTCGGCACCTACAGTCCGGACCGCCAGCCGACGCTCGATCGCCTGCTGCTGGGCCGGCGCGGCGCCTACTGCATCGCCGCTTCGTGGTGGCCGGTCCGCAATATCCGCAGGATATTGCCTGGCCAGCCGATGTGGCGCGCATCGCGCATCTGCCGCCGGTTGAGCATCCGGATTTCTACAGCGCGCAGCGCTTCACGCTGAACGTGACGCGCGCCGACATGATCGCCGCCGGCTGGTCCCCCAGCGTGCGGCTGTTCGAGGCTGCGGCCATCGGCACGCCCATCATCAGCGATGCGTGGGACGGGCTGGAGGCGCTACTGCCTGGTGGCGTCGCCATCGCCCGGGCGACGGAGGATGTGGTGGCGCTGCTGGAATCACCGAGCGACATCCCGCACCAGGCGATGGCGCGTCGGGCGCGCGACATCGTGCGCCAGCGGCATACCGGGCTCGCCCGCGCCCGCGAGCTGGTAGCGGCCCTGCAGCAGGCCGTGGCGCCGCAATCCGTCGCGGCAGGGGGATGAGCGGATGCAGAGGGCAAACGCAACGCGCTGGCGGCAGGATGAGGGTGGCGGGCCGGCGCCAGGCAGGCAAAAGCGGGTTCTGGTGGTGGGCGGCGCCGGCTTCCTCGGCTCCCACCTCTGCGCCGCGCTGCTTGCCCAGGGGTATCATGTCATTGGCCCGGACAATCTGCAGACCGGGGTGGAAGCGAACCTGGCCGCCCTGCAGAATCCTCAGTTCAGCTTCATCCGCCACGATGTCTCCGAACCGCTGCCGGAGAGCCTGTTGGTGGACGAGGTCTACAACCTGGCCTGCCCCGCGTCTCCGCCGCAATACTAGGCGGATCCGGTGCACACGATGCTGACCAACGTCGTCGGCACGCAGCATTTGCTCGCCCTCGCGGCGTGTTGCGGCGCACGCTACCTGCAGACCTCAACCAGCGAGGTCTATGGCGACCCCGAGCAGCACCCTCAGCGGGAGGATTACCGCGGCCATGTCAGCATCACCGGCCCCGGGCCTGCTACGACGAAGGCAAGCGCGCGGCCGAATCGCTGTGCTTCGACTATCTCCGGCACGGCCGTGCGGATGCCCGGGTGGCGCGTATCTTCAACACCTATGGACCGCGCATGCGCGCCGATGATGGCCGCATCGTCTCCAACCTGATCTGCCAGGCGCTGACCGGTGGGGCGCTGACCATCTATGGCGACGGCACCCAGACGCGGTCCTTCTGCTATGTGTCGGACCTCATCCGCGGCCTGATGGCGCTGATGGGCACGCGACCCGAGGCTGCCTCGGTCCCGCCCCTGCCTTCCGCTTCAAAGGGCGGAGGATACCACCCGGGCCGTCGCAGCGGGGTCCGCCTGGGACGCAAACCACGCGATGGCGGGCCGCAGCCCCTGTTCCAGCGTCACCCGCGGACGCCACCCGAGAAGCTGCTGCGCACGCGCGATGTCGGGGCAGCGGCGCCGGGGATCATCAACCGGAAGAGGACGGAAGCTGATGCGGGAGCGGGATTCCGTCATCGCCAGGCACGCTGCCGCTGCGAGTCAGTCGCATGAATACGCATGTCTCAGCACCTGCTTTCCCCAGGCATTGCCATGTTTGCGCGGAGCGTTCTGGACGCTTGCGCGAAGATGCAGATCGCAGCAGCCGTTTCATATCCTGCGGTACCCGCTCATTTATTTGAACAAGAGCGGCGATTTTGGCCGGTTTGCATTTTGGACGCCGGCTCTATGTTGCATGAACTTCATCCCAAAACCCAGGATCCCTAAATGCCCGGTGCCGGTTGCGGCGATGTCGATGCGGCGCGCCTGCAACCCGCTGATCCGGCGATTGCGGTGGTGGTCGTCGACGCGGTCGGCGGAGGCCTGGGAGCCTGCCTGGCCCTGCTGACCGACATGCCGAGGCAGTCGGGGCTGGCCCTGGTGGTGGTTGTACCTCCGGAGGGGGCGGACGAGACCCTTCGTGCGGCGCTCGCCGGCCGGGTCGCCATGCCGGTTGGGCTGGCTTCGGATGGCGCGCCGGTGCTGGCGGATTCCGTTCTGCTGGTGCCGGAAGGGATGTCCGTGGAACTGCGCAAGCGCCGGCTCCGCACCCTGCCCGCGCCGCCTGAAGGCGAGCTGGAGGCGCTGCTGTTGAGCCTGGCGGAGACGGAAGGCGCGAAGGGCATCGCCGTGCTGCTCTCGGACGACCCGGCGCGTGCGGGGCGCGGGCTGCAAGCCCTGCGCCGCGGTGGTGGCTGGGTGATGACGCAGCTGCGCGATGCCGCCGAACTGAACCAGGGGCCCGACCGCCGGCTGGTCGACCAGGAACTTCCACAAATGGCACTTGGCGGCGCGCTGGTGGCCTGGGCCGCGGGCGCCCGGCGGCGCCTGGCGGAAGACCTGCTGCAGGCCATCCACTTGCCGGTTGCGGTGCTGGATGCGCAGCGCCAGGTCGTGGCCGCGAATCCGGGCTTTCACGCCGTGCTGGGCATGACGCCGGAGCGCCTGGAGGCGGCCCTTCTTGCGGCACCACGGCTGGAGGCCTTCCTGGCCTCCGCGAACGGCCTGCCGGGTGAGGCGGAGGATTCGATCCTGGAAGTTACCCAGGCGGAGGGGGAGACCCAATTGCTGCGGGTGGTCGCCAGGCGCCTGAACTCCGACCCGCCACGCAGCGTGCTGACCATCGAGGACCTTACCGAGCAGACACGCCTGGCCGGGCGGCTGGAATTGGCCAAGGCGGTCGCCGAGCGTGCAGATCGTGAAAAGTCGCGTTTCCTGGCGGCGGCCAGCCACGATCTGCGGCAACCCCTGCAAAGCATGAGCATGCTGCACGGTCTGCTGGCGGCCAAGGCGTCCGATCCTGCGCTGTTGCGCCTGATTGGGCGGCTGGATGAGACGATCGATGCCATGTCCGGCATTCTGGACGCTTTGCTGGACATCAACCGCATGGAGGCGGGGCGCGTGCATGCGGAGATCGCGCCGGTTCACGTAGGCGCGCTGTTGGCCAGCCTCGACCGGGAATTCGCGGATGCGGCGCGCGCCGCAGACCTCGACTGGCGCCTGGTGCCGAGCGGTGCGGTGGTGCTGAGCGATGCGCGACTGCTGCGCCAGATCCTGCGCAACCTTCTTTCCAATGCATTGAAATACACGCGGCAGGGACGCATCCTGCTGGGGTGCCGCAGGGTCCGCGGGCATTTGCGGATCGAGGTGTGGGACACGGGCATCGGCATTCCGCAGGCGCAGATGCAGGCGGTTTTCGAGGAAAGCCACCAGATCAGCAACACAGCGCGGGCGCGCAGCCAGGGGCTTGGCCTCGGGCTCGCCATCGCGCGGCGCCTCTGCAATCTGCTCGGCCACCCGATCGGCGTCCGGTCGCGTGAGAATGCGGGGTCCTGCTTCCACATCGACCTGCCCTTGGCGCAAGGGAGCGCGCTGCCGGCGCAGGACCTGGCGCTACCACGCGAGGCTGCGCGTATCCTGGTGATCGAGGATGACCAGGCGGTGGCTGATGCGTTGCGAATGCTGCTGCAGGAACAGGGCTATGCCGTGTCGGTCGCCTTCGAGGGGTCGCGCGCCATCGCACTCGCCGTCGAACATCCGCCCGCGCTCGTCATCACCGACTACAACCTTCCGGGCAATTTCAACGGCGTCGAATTGACGCTGCAGCTGCGTCAAGTGCTGGCCGCGCCGCCGGCGGCGATCATCCTGACGGGCGATACCTCCGCCCGGACGCGGCAGGAGATCGGGCTGCTCGATGTCGAGCATGCGCCGAAGCCGATCCGGGCCGACGACCTCCTGTCCCGGGTGCGGCGCCTTCTCGCGGGCCGCGCAGCGAGCGTGGAGACGACGGAGCCGGCGCGCGCTGATGCGGTTGCGCCAGCCAGCGGCACGCATGAAGGCGAGGCGGAAACGCCACGTCCGGTGCCCGGGATGGCGGCCAGCCTGCAGGCGGAGGGCGTGGCCGCGCCCGAAGTGGGAGGCCAAGTCTTCATTGTGGATGACGACGCGACGCTGAGGCGCGACACGGCGGAGTGGCTGACTGCCAACGGATTTTCAGTGGAGAGCTTTCCGACTGCGGAAGCCTTTCTGCAGGCGGATCATCCGGGGCGCCGAGGCTGCGTTCTGGTGGATGCGGTGATGCCCGGTATGGATGGCGTGGCGCTGCTCGCGGCCTTGCGCCCACACGCCCAGCGCTTGCCCGCCATCATGGTGACCGGCCATGGCGATGTCCGCATGGCGGTGCGCGCGATGACGGCAGGCGCGATCAATTTCATCGAGAAGCCGATCGTGCGTTCCGATCTTCTGCGGAACATTGCGAGCGCGAATGCGCGCATTGCACATGCGGCGGGCGAGGCGGCGATGAGGGCGGAGGTGACGGCGCGGCTGGATCGGCTGACGCTGCGCCAGCGCCAGATCCTGGATCACGTCATCGCCGGCTCGCCAAGCAAGATCATCGCAGCGGAACTGCGGTTGAACCAGCGCACGGTGGAAAACCATCGCGCCGCCATCATGGCGAAGATCGGCGCCAAGTCGCTGCCGGAGCTGATACGCAAAGTGGTTTCGGCGCTCGGGCCGCAGGGCTGAGTTGCACCGAGCCCTGCCTCCGAACTAATCGCAGGTGACGGCTATTCGATCGAACCACCGGCTGATTGCAGCGGCTGGCCGCGGGCTACGGCGCGGGCAAAAGCCATCAGGGCGCTGCGGCGGCGCGGATCGCTGATGGTCGAAAACACCTGAACCAGCTCGACCAGCTCATCGGTCGCGCCTTCGGAGAAATCCACCATCGGTTCTGCGCGCGGGGAGGCGGTGCCGACCAATGCCTCGGCCCGCACGCCCAGCGCTGCGGCGATCCCGAGCAGACGGCTCGTCGCGATACGGGTGGCACCCGTCTCATAGCGGTGGAACTGCGCGCCGGTTACGCCGACGATATCGGCGATCTCCTTCTGCGTGCGGCCGGCGGCACGCCGGAGTTCCTTGATGCGGCCGCCGACGCTGGCATCGGCGGAGGTTGGGGAACGGTTGCCCGGTGTTGCGGCAACCATCATCTCGGTGGCGACCGTGTCGAGATCGGACAAGCCCTGGGGGTGGCCTTCGACGGCGACGTTGCGCGAAGCGGCGGGTGAAGACTTTGCCATGCCGTGCATCTCTTTGTGTCCTCGGACAATGCGGCGGGCCGCATGTGACAGGGCGGCCAGAGCCGCTTGGGCGTATTCGCGAGATGTCTCACCTGGCAAGCCAGTTCGCACCTGCTGATGCCCCTCCGTCATCCGGAAGAGCCAGCAGCGATCCCGCGCTTGCATCCGACTACAGCTGTTTACCTACTCATGGCAGGACCGGAAAATACTCACGTAAAGAACAGCGGCAGGTGCGTGCGATCAGCAAGATTCGATGCAAGGCCTGCGGATTGTCTCGTTCTTTCGCGGCGCGGTCGGTTTGGACTCGTCTGCTGCACGCAGAACGTAACGCCACATGCTGGATTGCGAGGCACTCAACTAGCGGTGATCTTCGGCTTCCCACGTGCGCATTACTGGCTGCGCACGGTTCTTTGATAGCTGTCGGCGTCGGTGCCGTATCGATCCACCCGGTGAAGGCGGCCGCTTCTGCAGAAAAATCAGGCGGGCTGGGCACTCCTGTCGCCGGCGCGTGGCCACGCTGCCAATATTGAGCCCCATGGCTCCGGCCGATGGCGCCGGCCGATCGAGTTGCGCCTTCAGTGAGTGCTGCACAGGTGGTGGCGGCCTGACCGCCGGCCGATGGCGGCGTGCTCGCGGCCATCGGCCACACGGCCCGCAGTTTTCTTCTGCCGCATCCATGCGAGCGCGTGGCGCGGCTAGGTGCGGTGCGTCGGCGCTACAGCGGATTCGCGCCAGCAAGAAGCTTCCGGCCTCCGTGAAACTCCGAGGAGATCTGGGTACGGCCATCTCCTCGCCACAAACGCGGTCAGAATGCGGCCAAGGCAGTTAATGTAACCGAATCTGTTTCATCGCGAACAGAGACAGGACTGCCAGCAACGCTCAAGCCGAGGAGAAATATGTTTTGATATCGATACGGTTACGCACATGATTCTACATTGTCCGCCATTCAACTCCCCGTGAGCCGCCCCATCGCCTAACGCTAAGACTTGTTTTACGTTATCCTACATAAATTTCATTAAACTTCGCGCAGATATGATGCAACTTCCGGTGGCGGATGCGTCGGGTGTATCGGCGCCGAGGGAGTAGCCCATGTCTCATTCAACCCACGGTATCGTCCTCCAGAACGCCGGCAACGGCGCGTTAATCGGGGGAGTGGCCACCTTTGGGCAGGTCTTCCTTCGGGGAGAAATACCGTCCGGCTCGGCCCTGACCGCCCAAAGCGGCGGTGTCTCCCTTCCGATCCAGATGAATGTGAAGACCCGGCATGAGGACGGGTCGGTCAAAATGGCCGTTCTGGCGGTGCAGCGACCGGCACTCGCTGCCGGAGAATCGGTGGAAGTCACCCTCGTCGCCGGGCGCGCTGCGCCTGACGCGACTGCGGTCAATCTGAACGCCGCGTTGAACCAGCACTCGTTCCTCGTCGAGATGAAGATCGCCGGCGGATCGGCCATCAGCGTCGATGTCCTGGACGCGCTGCGTGACGCGTTGGCCGACGGTTCCGCCAGCTTCTGGCAGAGCGGGCCGCTGGCGACCCAGGCCCGCGTGTCGATCGACCTGCCCGGCGCACAGCGCATGATTTTCGACGTCACCGCCTTCAAGGGCGGCGGCATGACGGTCGAGGCGCAGTTCAATAATGACAAGGCCATGGGCGCCAGCGGCGGCCGGGTGCAGTACGACCTGACGGTCACCATGGACGGCACCAAGGTGGCGGTGGAGAAGGTTGACCAGGGCCAATACCAGAACTGGCACCGCAGCTTCTCCTCCAACGACACGGATGGTGGGCAGGGATTGGGCAGCCCCTCCGAAGGCTGGTTGAACATCCGGCATGATGTCGAACATCTCGCCAAGACGGGCGCTGTCGCACATTACGACAGCAGCTTCACCGTCGCCGACAGCCTGATCAGCAGCTGGGCTGAGGCCCAGTCGCAGGCGTCCTGGGGCGCGCCACTGGCGGTCAACGGCGTCACGCAGCACATGCCCCTGGCCGGTGGGCGCCCGGACATCGGTATCTCGACTGCCGGAAATACCGCCTGGCTGATGTCAGGTGATCCCCACGCCGCCGGTTACGCCCTGGGTCAGGCCGAAGCCGCCAGCAGCGTTCCCTGGCATTATTGGGATGCCAAGAACGAGACATGGCTGAACTCGGACAACTACCCGAAGCTTTGGACCGACGCTCGCGGCGGCACGGGCACGGTAGGCGATGAGAACTCAAAAGGCCTGACGCAGCAGGTACCGACGGACACGGGCTGGACACCGGACCGCGCGCACCAGCCAAGCCTCTCCTACGTCCCCTACCTGCTGACCGGCGAGCGCTGGATCCTCGACAACCTGCAGGCCCAGGCCGCCTACAACGTGGTCTCGACCTGGCCTGCGGTCCGTACCGAGGATGGCGCTTTCATCGCGCCGCAGAACCAGGCGCGGAGCGTCGCCTGGAGCATTCGCGAGATCCAGAATGCCGCCTGGGCCAGTCCGGATGGCAGCCCGGAGCAGGCTTATCTGCAAGGTGTCGCGGATGCGAACTGGAAGTGGCTGGTTGAACAGATACCGGCCTGGAGCGCGATGCAGGGCGAGTCCTATGGCTGGGTTCCAAACGTGGGTGGCAAGGGGATCGATCTGTCGCCCTGGCAGCAGGACTATATCGCCTCGACCACCATCGCTGCCGCGAGCCGCGGCAACGAGGACGCGCTGACCTTCCTCGAGTGGCAGATGAACTTCCTGATCGGCCGCTTCCAGTCGGCGGAGGAGGGCTTCGCGCTGCGTGATGGCGCCGCCTATAGAATAGCGATCGGTGATGGGAAGGCGTTCTACACGAGCTGGGCCGAAATCGGCGCCGCCACGGCTGCAAACGACTGGTCGAACGGCACGGACAGCTGGCATCGGAGCCAAGGCGACTATGCGCGCCTGGCGCTGATGACGCTGGCGGGCATTTATCAGCTGACCGGCTCTGAGGAGGCGTACGACGCCTACAAGACCCTGCTGGCGGAAAACCCGCCTTTCGTTCTGGAGGCGACGTACGCGAAGCAACCGAACCATGCCGTGACAATCCCGGAACTGTATGACGCCGGCACCGGCACCGGCACCGGCACCGGCACCGGCACCGGCACCGGCAACGGCAGCGGCAGCGGCAGCGGCAGCGGCAGCGGCACCGGCAGCGGCAGCGGCAGCGGCACCGACATTGGCAACGGCACCGGCACCGGCAACGGCACCGGCACCGGCACCGGCAACGGCACCGGCACCGGAAACGCTCCTTCCAAGCCAAGCGTCCCGCCGGCTCCAGACGCCGGCAAGATCGGCGACGAGCTCGCTGAAAAGGTGGTCCTCAATCAGGTGATCACCAACGGCCGCATCGACCTGAGTTCCGGCAAGGACAGCCTGACCCTGTCTTCCAATGGCGCGAACAAGCTGACGGTGCTCAATGCTGAGAACATCACCGGCGGCAAGTTCGATGATCAGGTGACGCTCGCCACGGCCATCACCAACGGGCGGATCGACCTTGGTGCCGGCAATGACAGCCTGATTTTGTCAGACAGCGGTCCGAACAAGCTGACGGTGCTCAACACCGAGACCATCACCGGTGACAGGCTCAATGACGAGGTGACGCTCGGAACGGCGATCACCAATGGCCGGATCGACCTTGGTGCCGGCAATGACAGCCTGATTTTGTCCGACAGCGGTCCGAACAAGCTGACGGTGCTCAACACCGAGAGCATCACCGGTGGGAAATCCGACGATCAGGTGACGCTTGGCACGGCGATGAACAATGGCCAGATCGACCTGGCTGCCGGCAATGACAGCCTGATCCTGTTCTCCAACGCGGCGAACAAGCTGACCGTGCTCAACACCGAGACCATCATCGGCGGCAAGTTCAATGATCATGTGACGCTCGCCACGGCGACCACCAACGGCCGGATCGACCTGGGCGCGGGCAACGACATTCTGACGTTGTCCAACAGCGGTCCGAACAAGCTAACGGTGCTCAACACCGAGACCATCATCGGTGGGGAATCCGCGGACGAGGTGACACTTGGCACGGCGATGAACAATGGCCGGATCGACCTCGGTGCCGGCAATGACAGCCTGATCCTGTTCTCTGACGGTGCCAACAAGCTGACGGTGCACAACACGGAGAACATCAGCGGCGGCAAGTTCGACGATCAGGTGACGCTCGGCACGGCGATCACCAACGGCCGGATCGACCTTGGTGTGGGTCATGACCGCCTGACCCTGTCCTCCAGCGGCGCGAACACTCTGACGGTGCTCAACACCGAGACCGTCATCGGAGGCAGGTTCAATGACACGGTGACGCTCGGCACGACGATAACCAGCGGCCGAATCGACCTGGGTAATGGCAATGACAGCCTGACCCTGTCCTCCACCGGTCCGAATAAGCTGACGGTGCTTCAGACGGAAACCATCATCGGCGGCGCACTCGAGGACCATGTGACGCTCGGCACGCCGATCACCAATGGCCGGGTCGACCTGGGCGCCGGCAATGACAGCCTGATCCTGTCCTCCAACGGGGTGAACAGGCTGACGGTGCTCAACACCGAAAGCATCACCGGCGGCAGGTCCACCGATGAACTGACGCTTGGTACGGCGATCACCGATGGCCGGATCGACCTGGGCGCCGGCAATGACCGCCTGACCCTGGCTTCCAGCGGTCCGAACAAGCTGACGGTGCTCAACACCGAAACCATCACCGGCGGGAATTTCGACGATCAGGTGATCCTCGATACCGCGATCACCAACGGCCGGATCGACCTGGGTGCCGGCAATGACAGCCTGACGCTGTCTTCCAGCGGGGCGAACAGGCTGACGGTGCTGAATACGGAGACCATCACCAGCGGCAGGTTCGACGACCATCTGGTGCTCGCCACGGCGATCAGCGATGGCCGGATCGACCTGGGCGCCGGCAATGACCGCCTGATCCTGACCTCCAGCGGTCCGAACAAGCTGACGGTGCTCAACACCGAGAGCATCATTGGCGGGAAGTTCGACGATCAGGTGACACTGGGCGCGGCCATGAACAATGGCCGCATCGACCTGGGGGCCGGCAGTGACAGCCTGATCTTGTCCTCCAGCGGTGCCAACAAGCTGACGGTGCTCAACACCGAGAGCATCACCGGTGGGACGGCCGACGATCAGGTGACACTTGGCACGGCGATGAACAACGGCCGGGTCGACCTGGGCGGCGGCAATGACAGCCTGATCCTGTTCTCCAACGCGGCGAACAAGCTGACCGTGCTCAACACCGAGAGCGTCACAGGCGGCCGCTTCGACGACCATGTGACCGTGCTTGGTTCCACCGGCGCACGCTTGGCAGGCGGAGGCGGAAAAGACGTGCTGACCGGCGGGGGCGGCGCGGACATCCTGATCGGTGGCGCGGGGGCCGACGTGCTCACGGGGGGTGGCGGAGCCGATCGGTTTGTGTTCAGCGCGATCAGCGACTCCAGAAACGGTGAAATTGACCGCATCACTGATTTCGCCGCAAAGACGGACTACCTCGTCTTTGAGGGGATGCTGAAGGGGGCCTTCGTGTTCCGCGGCGACGCGGCCTTCAGCGGAAAGGGACATTCCGAGGCCAGGTTCGTGGACGCCTCCGACCAGCTTCTGGTTGACGTCAACGGCAATGGCAGGGTCGACATGACCATCATCATGGACGGCGTGTCTGCCTCCGACCTGCGTCAGTCAGACTTCATCTGGAGCTGAGCCATCGTGGCGTGACGCCGACAGGGAACGATAGGCCCTGAGAGAGTTGGCCCTTTGTCCTGCCGTCCAACCCGGCAGGACCGAAAACTGAACCGGAACGCGGCCCGTGAACGTCGGGCCGCCCGCCTGCAATAGAGCGCACGGCGTCGCGCGGCACCGGCGCGTCGCGCCTCAAGTCGATGACTGGCCAATTCGGCTGCAGGGAAGACCTTCAGCCATCGCTCCAGGCCGCCCCGAAGGCGCTGCGCTACCGCAGCCATCCTCTACCTACGCTACTTCAGGCCGCAATCGGTCTCGTGCCGTGCCCGGCTGTTCCGGGACGGGAGCGCGAACGCATCGCGCTCCCGTCGGACGAGGGCTCGGTTGAGCCCTGCGTCGCAGGTCCGACCACTCCACCACACATCCGCCCAGTGAAATAGCCGCCGCATCAGCGGCACCGGCAGGCGATGCGCACTTCGCGCACCGTTGCGTCCTTCGCTGCGCCTTCCGGCTGTCCCGTGCCACTTCCGCAGCGGCGCGTCCCGGAATTTCGTTCTGATAAAGGTCGCAGCACAACAAGGATTCGACATGCGCAAACTATTCAGAACGCTCGATAGCCGATTCAGCCGTTAGTATGCGATGAATCGGGCGGCCACCAGTTACACCTGGGCTGGAGGAGGAAAAGGGATGCGTTGTGGCGGATTTGGACGACTGCGCGGCAGCCACCCTGCCATCGTCGCGTTGCTTCGCAACGGTCTTCGGCGCGCGACCCTGCAGGAAGGTCAACCAGGGCTGTGAGGTGGTTGCGGCATGCGGCTGGGCAAAACCGTTGTGAGCGTGTGCCGGAACCCCCGCCGAACCTGCGGATCCCACCGCCGCATTGCCGCACCCGGGCACCCCAGGTAGCGCTTCGTCTCGCAAGGATTTACCTGTGCCATCGCGGGGCGATCCGCCCGAGTGGATTCAGCCGCGACGCCCCGGTCTTGTGCCGCTTCCAAGATGCGTGCGCCCTCGGACCGCCCCCGATCGACCTGGGATGACGCAGTTGCAAATGCATGTGGATATATCCAGGGTCGAAAGTATCGAGGCCCTAGGCAGGGAATGGCAGGAGCTGGAGCTTGAGGCGAGGCCCTCGTTTTTCCAGAGTTGGGCCTGGATGGGGTGCCTGGCAGAGGAGCGCTATTCGAACCCTGTGCTGCTGCGCGCCTCTCAGGGGGGGCGAACCGTGGGGCTGGCCTTGTTCAATCTGAGGCGCGGGCGTCTCAGCCTGGCCGAGAGCGGCGATCCCACGCTTGATGCGCCGTTCATCGAGCATAATGCACCGCTACTGGCCTCCGGCGGCCAGGACGTTGCGCGCGCTATGTTGCAGGCTGCCTGGACGGTCAGAGGCATGCGACGGCTGCGGCTGAGCGGTGTGCCGGCGGCGGTGGTCGAGGCCGCTGATGGCATCCCGGTACACCTGCAGTCCCGCCCCGTGCCCGTGCTGGATCTGGAGGCGATCCGCCGCTCGGGCGGCGCCTGGATGGCCGGCCGAAGCGCCAATACGCGGCAGCAGATCCGCCGTTCCGAGCGCTTCTACACGACGACGCAGGGGACACTTCAACTGCGCTGTGCAGAGACATCGGCGGAGGCGGCTGAGTTCCTGGACGCACTGATTGTATTGCATCAGGCGACCTGGCAAAGCCGTGGCCAGGTGGGGGCCTTCGCACAGAGCTTCTCGCGGCGCTTCCACCACGCCCTCATCTTGAGAGCATTGGCGCGGAAGGAACTGGATCTGCTGCGCATCACCGCTGGCGAAGCGGTCGTGGGATATCTATACAATTTCAAATACAGTGGCCGGATTCTCGCCTATCAGAGCGGCCTTGCCCCGCCACCCGAGGCCCGCGCCAAACCGGGAATGACTTGCCATGCGCTGGCGATCGATGCGGCGCTTCAGCAGGGTGCGGAAAGCTATGACTTCCTGGCGGGCGTCCACCGCTACAAGCGGAGCCTTTCGGACCGGGAGGAGACCCTCTGGTGGGGTGAGCTGGTTCCGCGGCGATCCCTGCTTGGGTTGGCGCTGCGGGCGTACCGCACGATTCGCCCGGCTCGCTGACCGGCTCCGCGTTCCCATCCCCCTTTTCTGACCTTGCGCTTCTCCGCTGACCGGGTTCCAAGGCCAGGCTCTTCCAGCGCATGACGCGCAAGCGCATCAGGCTGAGGCCGTGCGATGGCCTGCAACGCGCGCGCCTGGCGCACTACCCGTCCCGAAGCGCGTAGACCGCGCGGCCTACCCACTCCCGAATCATGTACCAGCTTTCGCCGAGATAATCCGGGCGGGGAATCCAGCTGCGCAGGCTGATCCGGTACGGGGATTCGAGGTTGACGGGTTCGGGTACAACAGGAAAGTCCGCGCGAGCGAAGGATCTGCGGGATCGCGGCATATGCCACCCGTGGGTGACCAGATAGGCCACTTGGACGCCATCCGCCCGCAGCACTGCGCTCGAGAATTGCGCATTGCCGCGGGTATCCGAGGCGCGTGTCTCCACCCAGCGCGCCGACACGCCGAAATCCTCCTCGAGGCTGCGCTGCATGATGAGGGCCAGTGCAGGCTCCCCCGCTGCCAGCGGCCCCGCCGTCAACAGGATCGGCAGAGCGGTGCGCCGGTGCAGGGCTGCTCCCGCTCGCAGTCGCTCGAGGGTCAAGGGTCCCACCTCCAGCCCGTCGCGGCCGCGTGCGGCGTCTCCACCCAGCACGATGATGGCGGTCGGCATCCGCAATGGGAGCGGTCCGGCCTCCCCCGCCGCCTCAAGTGGGCCGCGCAGCAGGGCCACAGCCAGCGGAGTCGCCAATGCGAGCACCCCCAGCGCACCGAGGCTGGCCATCGCTGCGCCCGCGCGCCGATGGCGCAAGGCCAGTATGCCGCCCAGTACAGCAAGAATGGCCAGCAACAGCGGCGGCAGTGCGACATCCGTCAGGAAGGACTGCAGGGACATGGTCCTCGAGGAACAACGACAGGACAGGGCGTATCCTGTCAGATGGTGCACCGATCTCCAAGCTGTGGACCGTCGAGGCAGGCGAGCCGTTTCACCAGATGCCGGAAGCCACCCTCTGCCAGTGCCCGCCTCAGCGAACCTGGCCGCGGCCAAGCAGCGGTCGCGCGAAGCCGACCAGATGGTTGCTTTCCAGCAGGGCCGGCACCTGCGTTCGGTTGACGACGAAAGTGGTGGCTCGCGACATGCGGTTCTCGAAGCTGTTGTGCTCGATCACCAGGCTCCTGGTTGGATTGCTGAGCCGCTCGGCGCCGATGATGACCGCGCCGATCGGGTTGCCGCTTGGGCGACCTTTGATGAGGCCGGTACCGCGGAGCAGGAGGTCGCCCCCATTCGGAATGTCGATCAGATAGCTGGCGTTGCTCTCACGACCATCCGAGATAAGGCTGTCAATAATCTCCGTGCGCAGCGCGCGCGACTTCACATGGTGACAGACGCGCGTGTCCCGGAACTGTGTACGACGTATGGTTACCAGCGCCCATCGTCCGGCGTATAGGCCGTGCGCGCAGTCGTGGCCGTCGCGCAATGCGCCATTGCCGAGGAAGTCGCTGTCCTCCACCACCAGGCGCGCAGTTGTATCGCTATGGGTCAGTATTCCATTTTCGTTGTCGATGAAGCGGCTGTTGCGCACCGTCAGGTCGCCGCCCTCGGCGCGGATGCCGGCACCGTTGCCGTCAACCGACCGGGCGCCCCGGAAGGTCAGCCCCACCACCACAAGGCCTGGCGCGCTGGCGACCAGAAGGGCCTTGCCGGCACAAACGGGCCCGTAAAGTTCGACCGCTCCGCCGGGCAACGCCTCGATCGTCACGCGCGGCGTGCGCCAGACGGCGCAGTCGCGGTAGCGGCCAGGGGCGATGAGTACGCGGTCGCCATCCTGCGCAGCCGCTGCGGCGGCACTCGGTAGCGCGAAGGGTTCGCCTTCGCCGACCCGCAGCACGCGATGGGATGGGCGCACCTCTGCTGCCTTGGTGGAAGGGGGTGGCGCCAGGACGAGGGCGGCCAGCAGCGTGAGAAGGAAACCTGATGCGGCGCGGTCGATCAAGAGCGAGGCTCCGGTCGGGAATCAACTATACAGATGTGCTCGCTCTTCCTCCCGCACCTCGTCATGCGCGGCAACGTCCCGAAGGATGCGTCTGCGCGCTACCCAATCGAAATAGGTGTCGACGCCGCGCCAGCGGCGATTCATCGCATCGTGATGAGCACGATAAAGATCGACCACATGCTTGGGCATCGCGCCGGTCCCCTGTGCGAACAGCAAGGGATACAGCATGTGCGCCTGCTGGCGCCGCACGGCGTAGCGCATCTTCCGGTTGCGGTAGATGCGCCAGTCACGGAGACGCCAGGGTGAAAGCTGCTGAAAAGCAAAACCACCCTGCTTGGTCGCCGTGACGCGTTCATCATTCCGCGGGCTTCGGGTATCAAGATCATGCTTGACGAGCATCGTCACCAGCCCGTCCTCGCCGAAGATGCCGAAGGGCAGGCGAATATTTCGATCCCGGACCCTGTTCAGGAAGGTGCCTCGCAGGGCGTAGAGGTTGCCAGCCATCTCATGACCGCGGAGCAGCTTGTCGCGAAAGGCGTTGCGGCTACGGCCACTCACCGGCAGGCCGGCACAGCCATTGGCCTGCGGCACGGCATCGAAGCGTTCCAGCAAGCCGGCGATCGACCCGGGCGCCACGATCATGTCGCCATCCGTGAAGACATGCAGCACCGCATCACGCGGCGCAACCTCATGTGTGTAGACGTTCCAGGCGTTGGCCTTGTCGCCGCGACGGATCACGACGGGTACCAGCGTGAAGCCGACGGGCTTATAGGCCCGTACTCGCTCCTCGGTGTCGTCGGTGCAGCCATTCATCAGGACATGCACGGTCAAGGATGCTTCCCGCGCGCAGGCGGCCAGCGCGTCCAGGCATTGGTTGATCACCGCCGACTCATTGTAGGCAAAGACGGCGACGGAAACGGCGGGCGGCATCTGCAGTGCTCCTGCGATGAGGTAATCTCGCCGGACCATGGCCCCGCGAGTGGTGGCGTCAGCAATGGACCGGGCTGTCACCGTGCATAGAGGTTGCCATAGCCGATACCGCCTCGTTGGCGTCCGGATAACGGTAATTTGAGATCTGAGCTGCGCCAGTTTTCGCGGTTTGACGCGGCCTTCGGGCCGTTGTCATGCACGCGAAAACCTCCGCCTCACATCTCTGTATAACAGCCTTCTGCGGAGCGACGACACCTTCGTTCTGTCTATACTCCACGCCTGACGTAGCAGATTGGGCTGCGTCGCATCCAACGGGTCCTCGCGCATGATCTGAGACACACGCTCGCAGAGAAGCGTCTCGACGTGAGTGAAGCCCGCGGGTGGGAGGGTTAAGAGCCAAAATAGAGACGCGTTTGATCCTGAGTCGTTTGCTGTCGAGGCTGTCGGAGTTCTTTACGGATTGCGGGCGCGGCGGCTGGGTGCGCGGCTAAAACCCTGGCGGTCTTGGAAAATATCTGTGGCAAGGCGTTTGCAATGTAAGACTTTGCACCTGTGTTTGACGGCCATCGCTGGTTGGGCCCGTTCCTGGGCCCCCGCTGGTGCGGCCGTCGTCAATCGAGGACGAAGGCATGCACTTCCACCTACGGCACCGTCGCTGCGCCTCCGGCGGTGCCGCGACTTGAAGTTGACCAAGACATCGACTTGCGACCTGCCTAGGTCCGGGAGGCGTGCCATGCGTGCGGATCGTTCAGTCCGCAGATGTAAAGTCTCGCCGTTGCGGCTGCATCCCGTAACGGATGGGCGGCTGCCGGATTGGTGCGACCGCTTCCTCGCCCCGGTCGGCGCCGGCGACATCTTCGCCACCCGCCTGTGGTACGACACGACGCTCGCGCACGCCCTGCCGCCCGGCGCCATGCCACTGCTCGGTCGCTGCGCCGAGGATGTTGCGCTGCTGCCGCTGCAGCGCGGCTCGCACGGCGGGCTTCGCAGCCTCACAACGCCCTACAGCCTCGCCTGGCGGCCACTGCCCGCGCAGCCCTCCGGCGCCGCCGCGCTCTTGGCATGCGGGGCCAGCCTCGGCGCTGCGCTGCGCTTTCGCGCCCCCGCCCGGTTCGAGGCGCTGGCCGAGGATGCGCCCGGGCTGGAGGATTGGCTGCAGGGCCTGGGCGATGCCGGCATCACCGTGCAGCGCTACCGGCACTTCGGCAATTGGCACGAGGCGCTGGCGCCCGGCGCCGGTTGGCCAGGCTACATGGCCGCCCGCCCGCCCGCGCTGCGCACCACCGTCCGCCGCAAGCTGGACCGCGCCAGGCGTGATTTCCGCTTCGAGATGCTGCGCGAGCCCGGCCCGGCGCTGGAAGCCGGAATCACCGGCTACCTGGACGTGCACGCCGGAAGCTGGAAGCCGGCCGAGCCCTTCCCCGCCTTCGACCCCGCCCTGATGCGCGGCGCCGCGGCCGTCGGCGCGCTGCGCCTCGCCCTGCTGCGCGATACCGCGGGCAAGGCCGTCGCGGCGCAGTACTGGCTGGTCTCCGGCGGCCACGCCTGGCTGCTGAAGCTCGCGCATGTGGAGGCCAGCCGCGCCGCATCCCCCGGCACCGCACTGACCGCCATGATGATCCGCCATCTGATCGAGGAGGAAGCCGTGCAGCATCTAGATTTCGGGCGCGGCGACGACGCATACAAAAGCCTATGGGTGGCGGCGCGGCGGCAGCGGATGGGCCTGGTGCTGGCGCATCCCGGCCATCCGCTCGGGCTGCTGGCCATGGCGCGCCGGCAGATCGCGGGATGGATCGGCCGATGAGGATCCTCTACAGCCACCGCATCCGATCCCGCGACGGGCAAGGCGTGCACCTGGACGCCATGGTCGCCGCACTCCGCGCAGCCGGCCATGCGGTGCAGGTCACCGGCCCCGCCGGCTACGACAAGGCCGAGTTGGGCGGCGAAAGTGCTGGCCTCGCCCGGCTGCGCCGCCTGCTGCCGGCCGGGGCGCAGGCCCTGGCGGAAATTGCCTATGCGGTTCCCGCCACCTGGCGGCTGTACCGCGCGGCAGCGGCCTTCAAGCCGGACGTGATCTATGAACGCGCCAACCTGTATCATGTGGCCGGCCGCATCGTGGCGCGGGCCCGCGGCGTGCCGCTGCTGCTGGAGGTGAATGCGCCGCTGGCGGAGGAACGGGCGCGCTTCGGCGGCCTGGGTCTGCCGCGCCTGTCGGCCTGGATCGAGCGCTTCGCCTGGCGTGGCGCGCAACGCGTGCTGCCGGTGACGGAAGTGCTTGCCGGACGCGTCGCCGATGCCGGCGTGCCGCCCGGCCGTATCACCGTGGTGCCGAACGGCATCGATCTGGCCGATTTCCCTGAGCCCACACTGCGGCAGTCGCGCGATTCGCTGGTGCTCGGCTTCGTCGGCTTCGTGCGGGATTGGCACGGGCTGGACAAGGCGCTGCACGGCATCGCCGCCTGGCGCGGCGACCGCCCGCTGTCGCTGGTGGTGGTGGGCGATGGCCCGGCCCGGCCGGGCCTCGAGAGGCTGGCGGCGGAACTCGGCATCGCCGATCGCGTGCGTTTCACCGGCCTCGCGGCGCGCGACGCTGTGCCCGCCCTGGTCGCGGGCTTCGATATCGCCCTGCAGCCGGCCGCGGTGCCCTATGCCTCGCCGCTCAAGGTTTTCGAATACATGGCCGCCGCCCGCGCCATCGTCGCGCCCGACCAGCCCAACCTGCGGGAAGTGCTGCAGGACGGCGAGACGGCGCTGCTGTTCGACCCGGCGGAGCCCGGCGGCTTCTGGGGCGCCGTTTCCCGCCTGGCACAGGATGCGACGCTGCGGCAGCGGCTGGGTGAGGCGGCGCGGGCGCAGATCCTGTCGCGTGACCTGACCTGGGCCGGCAACGCCCGTCGCGTGGTGGCCATCGCGGAGGCCGAGCGCGCGGCGCTGCGGCGGCCCAATGCCACCGGCGAGATCACCCGGGGGTCACTGGCATGACGGTACCTGCCTTCACCCAAGCCAGGCTGACCGATCAGGTCGCGGATGCCACGGCGCGCGGCCAGGCCAATCTGGATGAGCAATCCGGCCGCGCGCGCACGCCGCTGGTGATGCATGTCTTCCCGAGCTTCGCCGTGGGCGGCGCGCAGGTGCGCTACGCCGCGCTCGCCAATCGCTTCCGGGCGCGCTGGCGCCATGTGGTGGTACCGCTGGACGGCAACGGCGCCTGCGCCGCGCGGATCGGGCCTCAGGTGCCCTTCACCCTGCTCGACCCACCGGCCAGTCGCGGCACCGGCGCGGTCGGGCTGGCGCGCAAGCTGTGGGACATCCAGGCGCTGCTGCGGCGGCTGCGGCCGGATGTGCTGGTGACCGGCAATTGGGGCAGCATGGACTGGGCCATCGCCCGCCACGCCGTGCCCGGGCTGCGCCACATCCATATCGAGGACGGTTTCGGGCCGGAGGAGGCGGAGCGTCAGTTCCGCCGCCGCGTCCTGGCCCGGCGCTGGGCGCTGCGCGGCAGCAAGGTGGTGTTGCCTTCGCTGACCCTGCTGCGGCTGGCCCAGCAGGAATGGCGGCTGCCGGAGGCGCAGCTGCGCTACATCCCGAACGGGCTGGACCTCAACCGCTTCCGGCCGGATGGGCCGGTGGCCTGCCCGGTGCCGGGCCGGGGCGGCGATGGGCAGGCCGTGCCGCTGATTGGCACGGTGGCGGCGCTGCGGCCAGAAAAGGCGCTGGACCGGCTGCTGCGCGCCTGTGCCCTGCTGGCACGCCGCCGCACCGCCTTCCACCTGGCGATCATCGGCGACGGCCCGGACCGGGCCCGGCTGCAGGCGCTGACGGCGTCCCTCGGGCTGGAGTCACGGGTGACCTTCGCCGGCCACGTGCCCGACCCGGCCGCCGCATACCGGTCCTTCGACGTCTTCGCCCTGACCTCCGACACGGAGCAGATGCCCTTCTCGGTGCTGGAGGCGATGAGCACCGGGCTGGCCGTGGCCGCCACCGATGTCGGCGATGTCGCGGCGATGGTGGCGACGCAGAACCGCCCATTCGTCACGCCGCGCGACGATGCCGATTTCGCCATCGCGCTGGCGACGCTGCTGGAAGAACCGGCGCGGCGGCGCAACATCGGCGCCGCCAACCGTTCCCGCGCCGTGCTGGATTTCGGCGAGGAGATGATGTTCCAGACCTATGCCGGGCTGATCGAGGGCTGACAGGCGATGCGCCGCGGGAAGAGATCGTCGGGATGCGGACCTGCCCACCCGGCCGCCTGCTGGAAGCCGGTGGTGCCGACTATGCCAATGGCCCCCGGAAGCCCTGAGCCCCTTGGAGCAAGACGGCGTCGAAAGCGCGCGACCCGGGCGGCGAGATGGCGCTCGACCAGAGTGACAAACTTCGTCAATTTGTTGAACAGGCACGGCGAAACCAGACGAGCATACGGATCTCACGGCAGTTGAGGCCGCTGCTGCCCAATACGTGATAAGATCGAGCCACCAGACACCTCCGACGGTGTCGCGGGCCGCATAAATTCTGCGAAAATGTAGTCTGATAGCAGCGAACCGATCGTATCTTTCCCGGAATGGCAGGTAAGGAGATTGTAATTGTCTAGACCCAAATCCCGTTTGGTCCACAAATGACTTTTCCGGTGCGTCGGCCGCTGCCTGCGCCGCGATCCTGGCAGCCGACCCTTTTGGTGGTGGTGGATACGGAAGAGGAATTCGACTGGAACAAGCCATTTGATCCGGCTGCCACCAGCGTGCGCAACATCCTCGCGCAGACGCATGCCCAGGCCATTTTTGACGCGCATGGTCTGAAGCCGACCTACTGCATTACCTACCCCGTCGCGGTTTCGGCCGAGGCAGAGGTTCTTCGGGATTTCGCCCGCGAGGGCCGGTGCTCCATCGGCGCGCACCTTCACCCCTGGGTCACCCCGCCACATGAGGGGCCGGTGCAGGGTGCAAACTCCTTTCCTGGAAATCTTCCAGAAGCTCTGGAGCGGGCGAAGCTGAAGGTCCTGACCGACGTAATTACCGATAGGTTCGGCGCCCCGCCCACCATCTACAAGGCCGGGCGCTATGGCATTGGACCCAATACGGCGGAAATCCTGGTTGATCTGGGTTATCAGGTTGATTGCAGCGTTGTGCCCCACACCACGTTCGAAAGCAGCGGCGGGCCTGACTTCGCCAGATACGGTGACCATCCCTTCCTGACATCGCCAACACTGCTCGAGTTGCCTCTGTCGGTCCACTTTGCGGGCATGTTGTCAAAGGCCGGGCCGGGAATGTTCCCATTGCTTGATTCCAGCCTGGGCCGCCGGTTGCGCCTGCCCGGAGTCATGGCGCGCACCGGCTTGCTGGAGCGGCTACGGCTCACGCCCGAAGGCCACCGTCTGCCAGATCTCATGCGGCAAACCCGATCCGCAGTCGATGAAGGCAGGCGGCTGTTCATGCTGACCTACCACAGCTCGACATTGATGCCCGGTGGCTCCCCTTACGTGCGGAACGAAGTCGAGAAGCAGGAATTCCTGGATTACCTGGCTGGCTATTGCCAGTTCTTCATGGACAGTCTTGGCGGGCGTCCCGGTACAGTGTCGGGCGTGGCGGATGCCCTGTTGGCGCAGGACCAGATGGCGGACCCAGCTGCATGATGTTCACAGTCGTCATCCCGACCCGCAATCGACCTGCGCTGTTCCAGCAGGCTCTCGATTCCGTGCTGATGCAGCAGGGCGTGGAACTGGAAGTCATTGTCATCAATGATGGTTCGGATGCGGAGCATGAGGCTGCCTACGGTGCCATCATGGACAGCGTGGCAAGCAGCCCCGTCCGGCTACACCATCTGATGCGGCAACCCCGGGGGCACGGCCAGAGCTACGCCCTTAACACCGGCGGGCGGCTCGGGCGGGGTGCGTATCTGTGCTTCCTGGACGATGACGACGTGTGGACAGACGCCGGGCATTTGCAGCGTGTCGAGCAGGCCGTGCGGTTCAACGACCCCGTTGACCTGTACCTGGCGGACCAGGTGGCGATGCGGGAGGGCGTTGTGCTGCCTGGCCCGGTCTGGATCGAGGATCTGTTGAAAAAGGTGCCCGATCTGCCCGCGCCGGATGCGGCCGGGACCATTGCCGTACAACCCGCCCAACTCCTGCGGGCGCATGGCTTCTGCCACCTCAATACGCTGGTCATCCGGCGCGAATTCTTCCTTGAGCTCGGCGGTCTGGATGAAGGCCTGCGTTACGAATGCGACCGCGATTTTTATCTTCGCGCGATCGACCGCGCTGTGGTCATTCGCTACGCCCCCTTCAATGTATCCCAGCACCACGTACCGATCCCGTCAAAGGGTGCCAACATGTCCACGATCATGACAACGGTCGAGAAGCGGTTGTCCCAGTTAAAGCTGCTCGACCGCGCAATCCTATCGGCAGTCAGGCCCGAGATACGATATTACGCGCGTCAACATAAAGCATTTACGTTGCAGAAAATATCGCATGAAGCTGCCAGCGCCGGAGACCACATGACGGCGGCCATCTACGCGCGTGAAGCCTTGGCGGTGCGCCCATCGATCGGCTGGCTGGCCCGGACGGCGCTTGCCACGGCGCAGTCTGCGCTCCGCAGCCGGCCCGGCGCGTAACTTGCCAGTACCCCGCAAAGCCCTGGTTCTGGGCGATGATACGCGCAGCTTCCTCGCGGTGGTGCGGTCGCTCGGCCGCCAGGGAATTGAAGTTCACGCCGCGCCGCTGGATTTCGCCTCGCCTGCATTGCGGTCGCGCTACGTCACCAAGATCCATCGGTTGCCGCTGTGGCGAGATGATGGGGCGGAGTGGCTGGACGCAGTGGAAGCCTTGCTGCGCGCCGAGGAATTTGAAGCCGTCATACCCTGCTCTGAGACAGCTCTCTTGCCATTTGCCCGGCACAGGGCCCGCTTCAGGGGATTGTCCAACTTCGCCATCCCGGATGATCGATCCGTGGCCGTGCTGTTTGACAAGCATCAGACACGCCAATTGGCGCAGCAAGCGGGTGTTGCAGTTCCGCCCGGTCGTTTGATGCGAGAGGATGATACCGCCGAGGTAATCGTGGCCGAATTCGGCCTGCCTGTCGTGGTAAAGCCTCGCCGCAGCTACGCGATCGAAACGCTCCACACGCGCGGCAAGGTGCGCGTGATACGCGCAGTCGAGGATCTTGCCGCGGTGCTTCCGACGCTTGTGCGGGATGAACACCTCATCGAAGGGTTTTTCCCCGGGCGAGGTGTCGGACTGTCCGTGCTGGCCAGCAAGGGCGTCCTGCTGCAGGCATTCCAGCATGACCGGGTTCGCGAAAGCCAAGCGGGAGCCAGTTTTTACCGCGTCAGCGTGAGCCCAGCCGCCGACCTTGATGCGGCGTGTGCGGCCATGACCGGGGCGCTTGGCTACACGGGCGTCGCGATGTTCGAGTTTCGGCGCAACGATGCCGGTTCCTGGGTACTTCTGGAAGTGAACGCGCGCCCATGGGGATCACTGCCCCTTCCTGTGTCCCTGGGTGTCGACTTCCCGTGGCGCTGGTATCGTCTCGTGACCGAAGGGGTTGAAACACCGGCAGTTTCGTATCGGGCCGGGGTATATGGGCGCAACTTGGTGCCGGATGGCAGCCAGCTTGTGGAGGATGTTCGCCAGGCGGGGCTGGGCGCGCCATTTGTGTTTCTGCACCGCGGCGCCGAACTCGCGCGCAACGCGACAGGGCGTGAGCGACAGGACACGATTGTCCGTGACGATGTTTGGCCCGGCCTGATCGAGCTGGGCGGGGCAGTTCGGCGTGTGGCCGCACGGGTGTGGCGCAAACTGCCGAGGACGGCTGCGGTGAAACAGATCCTGGCCCGGCGAAAGCTGCGCGCTCTGGCGCGGGGCGGTCCCTTGGTCTTCGTCTGCTCGGGCAATATCTGTCGCAGCCCCTATGCCGAAATCGCGCTGGCCGCCCGGCATCCCGATCTAGTCCGTCGAATTGCGGTCACGTCGGCTGGCACCCTGCCGCGCGATGGGCGGCTGACGCCGCCTTTTGGCCTTGCTGCTGCAGCAGCGCGCGGGGTCGACCTGCACGCCCACCGCTCACGTCACCTCACAGACTCCGTTGCCGAGGGTGCGGGGGCGATACTTGTATTCGATAGTAAAAATTGGGACGACGTGGTGTCTCGTTTTCCCCAACTGCGGGATCGGTTGCTGATTATCGGCGATCTGGCCGGCTTCGGTCCGATCGACGATCCCGTCGATGGCAACAGGTCAGTTTTTGACGTTTGTTACAAAAAAATTGATGCTGCATTGGCGGCGGCGGCCGGGGTGCTTGGGGATCCGCCGGTTGTGAAGCCGGGTCAGGCCTCGTGAGCTCGTGGCGAAGCCGCAGACTCCCGCAGGGTCGCCATCGGTGTCGCGGCGGGGCGGGCACGCTGACCTGACGCGTGAGCTGAAACGGGCCAATGCGCCAATTTATTTGATCGACACGGATCAAAAACTGGCCGGTTTGCGACTTTTGCAAGATGGACACTTGCATCCACTACGTAATAACATGCCGCTTGAAGTTGCGATATGGCGATTGATGACCGCGGCGTGTCTTTGCCTGCGGTTGGGCGATTGGCTGTTTGATGGAAGGTTCAAATGATCATCATCGGGCTCGGGAGCGGCCGTTCCGGAACGGCGTCGCTGGCAAAATTATTGAATGCGCAGCACGATGCGGTTTTCTTCCACGAAATGAGCCCGAGCAACGTGCGATTTTTCGGCACACCCCGGCCGATACTTAATACGATTGATGAGTATCAGGCCATTCTGGACGGCGGTTCGCCGTCGATGCTCACAGTCGATCTGGCGCGGGAGGTCTCGGCCAAGCAATACGACGAACTGAGCAAAATGCAAAAAGTGTCGCTTATCGGGGATGTTGCCTTTTACTATCTTAGTTATGTGGATGCGATTGCGGCACACAGCAAGAACGTCCGGTTTATCTGCCTGAAGCGAGACAAGTCAGCCACCGTTCGAAGCTGGATGCATAAGTCGGATCTAGGGTATTGGATGTCCAAGCGAGTTGGGGCTCGTATCAGTGCGGCCATAACGCGCGAGCCTTACGTGACGTCGCGGAATTTCTGGATGGAGCATGACGGAACCCGCTGGCAGCTCGATCCCGTCTGGGACAAGTGTTTCCCCAAGTTCCCCGGGCCGACCAAGAAGGAAGCGATCGAGCAGTACTGGGATTATTATTACGGCGAGGCCGAGCTGATCGCCAAGCGGCATCCCGATGTGTTTCGGATTGTCATGGCTGATGACATCGACGATCGCGATCGCCAGGTCGACCTGCTCGATTTCTGTGGCGTTCCTCGCGAGCGGCAGGTGAGCACAAGCGCCCGCATCCATCGGCTTGCGAGCTGAAGAAGGCGGCAGCGAGCGCTTGCTGGACCGCGGCGAGGTCACTGCCGCTCGATAGGAGCTGCTGGCGGAATCGAGGACCGTGACGGCGACCGGGTGGATCCTTTTCTTCCACGGCGGAGCGGCAGTGGACCCCAGGGGTGTCGACTAGCTCCGGTGCGTGTCGCGGCCTGGAAGGAGCGCCGGGAGAATTGAGACGTTCCGCTTCGTCCACGGTCGCGGTCTCTATTAATCAGGCGGCGTAGAAATCTGAACCCACAGGCACGCTGCGGACTTTTCTTTGATGCATCCAAGCCTGCCGCGTATCGAATCACCCGCGACCAACGAGGCCACGCCATGCAACCCGCTCAGACTTTTGCACTCAGCCCCCATCTCCGGCGGCTTGAGGCGGAGGGTATCGCGATCCTTCGGGAAACGGCTGCCAGCTTCCGTAACCCCGTCCTCCTTTACTCCATAGGCAAGGACAGCTCGGTCGTCCTGCACCTGGCGATGAAGGCCTTCGCACCCGGGCGCATACCTTTCCCACTGCTGCACATCGCGACGGGCTGGGACTTCCGGGCCATGCTGCGATTCCGTGACCAGCGGGCGGCAGAGCTCGGCGCGCGCCTGATCGTGCACAC
This sequence comes from Falsiroseomonas sp. E2-1-a4, assembly GCF_051433165.1. Classification (NCBI taxonomy): domain Bacteria; kingdom Pseudomonadati; phylum Pseudomonadota; class Alphaproteobacteria; order Acetobacterales; family Roseomonadaceae; genus Falsiroseomonas; species Falsiroseomonas sp. E2-1-a4. The sequence continues at coordinate 360,730 of NZ_JBHMFS010000001.1, forward strand.
CAATCCCGACGGCTTGGCGCAGGGTATCGGGCCGCTGACCCATGGCAGCCAGCTGCATATGGACGTGATGGGTACGCAGGCACTGAAGCAGGCGCTGGACATCGGCGGCTATGACGCGGCGCTGGGTGGTGCGCGGCGCGACGAGGAGAAGGCGCGCGCGAAGGAACGTGTCTTTTCGCACCGCGCGCCCGGCCATGTCTGGGAGCCGCGCGGCCAGCGGCCGGAATTGTGGGGTCTCTACAATACGCGCATCGCCCCGGGTGAGACCATGCGTGTCTTCCCCATCTCGAACTGGACCGAATTCGACGTCTGGGACTACATTGCCGCCGAGCAGATTCCCGTCGTACCGCTTTATTTCGCGGCCGAGCGGCCGGTGCTGCGCCGCGGCGGCGCCCTGATCATGCGCGACGACGAGCGCATGCCGCTCGAGAAGGGTGAGCAGGTGGAGCAGATGTGGGTCCGCTTCCGCACCATGGGCGATTGGCCGCTGACCGGCGCCCATGAAAGCCGCGCTCAGACAATGGAGCAGGTGGTGGACGAGTTGCGCACCTCTCGCGTCTCCGAACGGCACGGCCGCCTGATCGACAACGACCAGGAAGCCTCGATGGAACGCAAGAAGCGAGAGGGGTATTTTTGATGGACGGCACCATCCTGTCGCGTGGCCTGCTACGCGTTCTCACCTGTGGCTCCGTGGATGATGGGAAGTCCACGTTGATCGGGCGGCTGCTCTATGACAGCCAGATGATCATGGACGACACGCTGGCCGCCATCACCCGCGACAGCCGCAAGCACGGCACCGTGGGCGACGAGGTGGACCTTGCGCTGCTCGTGGACGGGTTGGAGGCGGAGCGTCAGCAGGGCATCACCATCGATGTGGCCTACCGTTTCTTCTCCACGCCGCGGCGCAGCTTCATCGTCGCCGACTGCCCAGGCCACGAACAATACACGCGCAACATGGCGACGGGAGCCTCCAACTCCGAACTGGCGATCATCCTGGTGGATGCGCGCAAGGGGCTGCTGACCCAGACGCGACGGCATTCCTACATCTGCTCGCTGCTCGGCATCCGGCATGTGGTGCTGGCGGTGAACAAGGTGGACCTGGTCAATTTCGACCAGCAGGTGTTCGATCGAATCGTGGGCGAGTACGCCACTTTTGCGGCCGGCCTCGGCTTCCACACCATGGTGCCTATCCCGGTGTCCGGCCGCTTCGGCGACAGCGTCAGCAGCCGCTCCGGCAACACGCCCTGGTACCGCGGGCCCACCCTGCTGGAGCACCTTGAGAGCGTCCGCGTGGAGGAGGAACTGAGCCACATTCCCTTCCGCTTTCCCGTGCAATGGGTAAACCGGCCCAGCCAGGATTTTCGCGGCTTCTCGGGCACCGTGGCCAGCGGATCGGTTGCTGTGGGTGAAGCCGTTGTCGTCGCGGCATCGGGCGTGTGCAGCAAGGTAGCGCGCATTCTAGGCACGGCTGGCGACCAGGAACGCGCGACAGCCGGCGAGGCCATCACCCTTTGCCTCGCGGATGAGGTGGATGTGGCACGCGGCGATGTGCTGGCGCCAATCGCTGACCGTCCCGCGGTGGCCGACCAGTTCGCCGCACACATTCTTTGGATGGATGAGGAGCCGATGCTCCCGGGGCGCCAGTACATGCTCCGCATCGGCAATGTCTGGACGTCCGCCTCCATCACGCTGATCAAGCACAGGGTGGATATGGCAACCCTCGATCACCAGTCGGCGACGCGGCTTTCGCTGAACGAGATAGGCCTGTGTAACCTCAGCACCGCACAGCGCGTGCCCATGGACCCCTACGCGCAGAATCGGTTGACGGGCGCCTTCATCCTGGTGAACCGGTTCACGAACCGCACCGCGGGCTGCGGGATGATCAACTTCCCGCTGCGTCGGTCGACCAACATCCACCACGAGCACTTCCTGGTCGACAAGGCGGCGCGCAGCGCCGCGCTGGGCCAGAAGCCCCTGGTGCTGTGGTTCACCGGCCTTTCCGGTTCGGGCAAGTCCACCGTGGCAAAGCTGGTGGAGCAGGCGCTGCACCAGAAGGGCAGGCACACCTATTCGCTGGACGGGGATAATCTTCGCCACGGGCTGAACCGGGACCTTGGCTTCACAGACCAGGACCGGGTGGAAAATATCCGTCGCGTCGGAGAAGTGGCGAAGCTGATGGTCGATGCAGGGCTGATCGTGCTCGCCTCCTTCATCTCCCCCTTCCGCGCCGAGCGGCAGATGGTGCGCGAAATGCTGGGTGCGGGCGAGTTCCTGGAGGTGTTCGTGGACACGCCCATAGAGATATGCATGGAGCGTGACGTGAAGGGGCTCTACGCGAAGGCGCGCCGCGGCGAGATTGCAAACTTCACCGGGGTGACCAGCCCCTATGAGCCGCCCGAGGACGCCGACATCGTGCTGGACGGCAGCGGTCCATCCACCGAGACGCTGGCACAGCAGGTACTTGAGCTGATCGAGCGACGTATGGCCCGTAGCTGATGGGCGGATCCCGCCGCCGTGGGAGATGGCGACGAAATGCCTTCTTGCCGCCATCTCCACGGAGCGGTTGCTGATCGACGGTGCAGTAGTGGCGCACTGCCCGGCGCGTGGCCCGCTTCGGGCGTCGTGACCAACGACCGGCCTGAACCCCAGGACGTTTGCGCAGCCCATTGGACGCTGCAGCGTCCGTCTTACGTGCGACCAAATATGTAAATCAGCTTCAGCGCCGAAGATCCTAGACAACCGTCGTCGACCGCTGGACTCACCTGCCATAGAAAACATATGCTTCATTCGCCAGTAATGGGCGAATCTGGAGAGACAATGCCGCACATCTGGAAAACAGCTGGCCTGGCCATGGCGAAGGGTCTTGCTGCGTGCCTCAGGCGCTTAACGCCGGACGAGATCGAGGGTCTTGGCCATCAGTTCCGTGTTGCTGTCCCAGACGTCGCCCGCCGACATGCAACCGAGATTTTCGCGCGTGAGCTGATAAATCCTTCCCGAGGCTGTATCTATGACACAAAGAATAACGGCGAAGAACTTTTGATGCAGCGAACGGCGGACCTTGGCTTTACGACGCTCTTCGATGTAGGGGCTAACGAAGGGCACTGGGCAACCGAAGCGCTGGAGAATTACCCTCGGGCCCGCATTCATTGCTTCGAGATTGTTCCAAGCACCTTCAAGGTGTTGCAGGAAAGGTTTGCTGCCGAACCACGCGTCGTTGCAAACGCCTTTGGTCTTGGCGATCAAGAAGGATTCATCAAGGTACACGTCAGCAGTAATTCAAAGATTTCCAGTATGCACAAGTTCAACGGGAGCGGCGCAACCGTGGCCCAGGACTGCAAGATCGACACGGGCGCTGCCTATTGCCAAAGACAAGACATTTCAAAGATCGATTTCCTGAAGATCGACACGGAAGGCGGTGAATCGAGGGTCCTGCAGGGATTTCGCCCGCTGCTGGATGCGGGGTCCGTCCGCCTCATCCAGTTCGAGTACAACAGGGGGGCGATCGAAAGCCGCTTTTTGCTCAACGACTTCTACAAGTTCTTCAGCGAAGTCGGATATGCCGTGGGGCGGCTGACCGGCCGTGGGGTGGAGTTTCGAGACTACCACTACTCCCAGGAAGACTTTGCAGGGCCCAATTATGTCGCCTGCCCCGCCGCTGACCGCGCGTTGATCGAGGCCATATCGCTTCGCTAGTGTCAGGCCTCATCGCCACACCAGAAGTTGACGGAAGCGGTGGCTATGCGGCGGTCCGAGAGTGCGGCGTCGTGCGGGATGAGCAGTAGGCGACTGGCCGTTTACAGGTTCAGGGCACTGCGCTGACCGGCTGATGCCCTTTTCCTGCAGGGCGGCGCCGCGATGCTCACTAACTTGGCCCGTTAGTCAGTAGCATCGGGACAAGGTGGCGTCGGCCGTTGCAGACGGCGTGGAGCCTGGTATTCGGGCCGGCCCTGGTATCATCGGCCGTCCGGGCGGTCCTGGTACGGCGCGTGGCCGCAGGCGCATCGCGTCGCTGCGATCCATGGCGGATGACGTAGATGATGCCGCTGATCACGCGGCGATCATCCACCCGCGGCACGCCGCCCGAGCGTGGGAACTGGGCCGGCAGGCTGCGCATTTGGGTGAGCGTCAGCAGCAAGGGCGCGGGTGTTGGCTGAACCTGCGCCCCATCCGAATTCACAAGCCGCCGCGCCGGAGCGAGCGTATGATCGGCTCTGCGCTTAACTCGACTGCGCGCCACGCATTAGCGTCTTAATCTCCTTCTGACCGTGTCCGGCAAAGACGCCATTGGCGAACCGGTAAGTGCCGATGAAATGAAAGCATTTCGTATCGGGGTGCGGCGGGGTGCCAATGTAGCTCGCATAAGCAGGATAGGGCAGCACGATCGCACCAGGTGAGTTTGCGACCGCAAAGTTGGAGGCGCACTGCTCCGTACCCCATTCCCTCCAACGCTTCTCGCCGACGAGCCTTTCCATTTCGCCATGGAAGCGCTCCAGCTCCGCTCGCGGGAAGCCGCCCCGAGCGAAACCCGCAAGGCCGGAGGAGCCGCGTACGTAGCGCAGATTCTCATGTCCCGGATATTGGTCGAACAGCCGTTCCGACACCTGACCAATATAATTGCCCTTGATCTGGCGGGCGAGATCTGCAGCCTCCTGCATTGAATGTAAAACATGCTCGTCAGCCATCGTGAATGAACGATTAGCTTCAAGGCAGTCCAAGACCTCACGAACATCCTCGGCAACTGACAGAACATCAGCATCGATCTGAACGATATATCGATCCTCGGCCAGATCCAGGATATGCAGGATTCTCTCCCATGTACCACCACGCTGGCAGGGGCCGGTGTCGATATCTTCCAAGACCTTGAATTCGATGCCCTGGATATGGCGGCGCATCATCTCAAGTGGTTCATTAGGCGTGTCGCGGTCGATGATGGCGATCACCCGCCCACTACCGATGCGGCGATAAAAGGCTTTCATGCTAAGCAAATACATCGGCACGTGGTTGGGGGAGACCATGCTGACGAAGGTCCAGGGCGCGTCTCGCAGCACGAGCGGCGGCGTCTCAAGGATACCGCTGATCGCACGGTTGAAGCGCCAGTAAAGAAGCTTACGGCGATAGTTATAGAACATGCTCTTCTCCAAGATACGAAGTAGAATTCGCTGGTCCGCGTCAGCGGCTTGCTGCGAAGGGCCTCGGGCGCAGCCGCGCCAGCATCCGCCCCGCCAGGCTCAGGAGGCGCCGTTCCGGTCCTGCGGGCCGCCCGCAAAGCTGCCAGAGGAGCAGTTGCGTGACGACATGGACGACCGCCCCGGCCGGTGCCAGGATGGACAGATCGCGCAAGGCCTGCAGCATGTCGCCGGCGCCCGGGGGCAGAAGGCCGCGCAGCGCCAGCACCGCCGCCGCCATGGCCGCGGCGGCCAGTATGCCGCGCCAGATCTGTGCGAGCGCATCACCCAGGCCATGGCCCAGCAGGCGTCCCACCTGATGATGCCAGATCGCAGCGTTCAGCACGCCCGTCGCCAGCATTGCCACCAGCGCGCCTTCCGCTCCGGCCCACATGGCGCCCAGCACCACGGCCGGCACGCGCACCAGGACAATGATCGAGTAGGTGGCGACGAAGCGGCGCAGCTGGTCCAGCACGGTGAACATGTTGAAGTTGAAATGCGCCATGGCGTCGACCAACGCATAGAGGGCACAGAGCGTCATCAGCGGCGCGACACCCTCCCAGCGCGGCCCAAGCGCGATCCGCTCGATTTCCGGCGCCACGAGCGCGATACCGACCGACAAGGGCAGCAGCACGGTGAAGAGGAAGCCGAAGCCGTTGAGGAACTCGCGGCCCAGCAGCGCCTTGTCGTGCATGCTGCGCGCGTAGCCGGCATAGATCGGCCCGCGCACCGGCACCGCGATCTCGGTCACCGGCGTGGCCGCGACCTGGTAGGCGATGTTGTACATGCCGACCGACTGCATCCCGAGCAGCCGCCCCAGCACCAGGTTTGGTGCCTGACCATCAGCGACGGCGCAGGCATTCATCAGCAGCGACCACTTGGAGAAGGACAGCAACTCGCGCCAATGCCGCAGCGAAAAGCGGGGCCGGTGTGGCGCCAGCCAGTAGCCGTAGGGAATGGCGATCAATTTCGCCAGGGTATGGCCCAGCACCAACGCCCAGTAGCTGCGCCAGAAATAGGCGAGCACGATGGTGATGGTGAAGGCCGCGATCTTGACTATGACCTGCTGGCGGAACAGCAGATCGAACCGCATCTCCCGCTGCAGCCGCGCCAGGCCGATGCTGGCCAGCCCGTCCAACGCGACGTTCAGGGCAATCAGCATCAGCACCGGGGTCAGCCGTGGCTCGCGCATCAGCCCCGCCTGCCACTCCGCCGTCAGTACAACGAGGCCGCCGAGCAGCAGGCAGCGCAGCAGGTTCATTGTCCAGGCGGTATCGTAGAAGCTGCGGTCGACGCTGGCGCGACGCACCACCACGAGGGCGAAATTCGTCGTGCTGATCAGGTCGACAACCGCGAAGATGGCGGCGGCCAAGGCGACGATGCCGAAATCCTCGGGCACCAGAAGCCGGGCCAGGATCAGTGTGCTGATCACGCTGATGGAGCGCACGGCCAGGCGGCCAACGATCATGAAGGCGGCGCCGGTCACGACAAGGCGGCGGGTATTGGTCGCGGTCGTCGGGTCTTCGGCCGGCGGAACCGGCTTCACCGTTGCGGGTACTGGAGCTGAAGGCTGCATCAGGCCCCCGCGAGGTCGGGCAGCGCCCGCGCCGTGCCGGCATCCTGCGCTGCCAGGAAGCCCTCAAAGACCAGCAACTGCCACAGCGCCTGGGAGTGGTCCGAACCGCCGGACGCATGTTCCTCCACCAGCCGTGAGACGGCGGACGGGTCGAAGATGCCGCTGTCGAGCATGGCGCCGCCGAGCAGGCGCCGGCGCAGCTCCGGCGCACCCTTGCGGAACTGGCCGCCGATGGCCTGCGCAAAACCCCGCTTGCGGCCCCAAAGCAGCTCCTGCGGCAGGTGCGGTGCCATGGCTTGCCGCAGAACATGCTTGCCGACGCCGCCGCGCAGCTTCAGCGAAGCCGGCAGCGACAGCCCCCATTCGACCAGCTCATGGTCCAGGATCGGCGGCCGCAGTTCCAGCGACGACGCCATGCTGGTGCGGTCGGTCTTCACCAGGATGTCGCCCGGCAGGTAGGTGTGCAGATCCGCGTATTGCGCCGCCAAAAGGGGATCGCGCGGGTCGCATTCATCCATCAGCGCGCCGATACGTGCCATCGGGTCATGCCCATCGAGCGCCGCGCGCCAGCCCGGCGAAAACAGGCCGCGCCGCCGCTCATCGGCGACCTTGCAGACGGTGCGGTAGTAGCCGACGGCGCTATCGAGCGAGATCTCCGTCAAGGTGTTCTTCGCCCGCAGCCAGCGTGGGGCGCGATCGAGCTTCGGATAGGCGCGGGCGAGCGTTCCGAGGACCCTCCGGCGCACCGGGGCTGGCAGGCAGGCGCGCGCCGTCTCGGCCAGCATGTGCCAGCGATAGCGCCGGTAGCCGGCCAAAACTTCATCTCCGCCATCGCCGGACAGGGCCACCGTCACATCCTGTCGCGCCAGCCGGCAGACGGCGAGGGTGGGCACCGCGGAGTGGTCGCCGAAGGGTTCGCCGAACAGCACCGCCACCTCTCGCGCGGCAGACAGGTAGTCGGCCTCGCTGGTCTCGGCGCGGTGGCGGGTGCCGTGGCGCTCGGCAACCGCGGCAGCAGCGGGCCGCTCGTCATTTGGGCCGGTAAAGCCGATGGTGAAGGTAGACAGCGGGCCTCCCTTGCCCTCCCGCGCCGCGGCTGCGGCGAAGGCGACGATCGAGGCGGAATCCACCCCGCCGGACAGGAAGGCGCCGAGCGGCACATCGGCCATCATCTGCGCACGGACGGCCGTCTCTAGACGCGCGGCCAGTTCCACCGCCGCTTCCGCGGGCGCGGCGACGGAGGCGGTCGGCGGCTGCCAGTACCGGCGCGGGACCGGCGGGGTCGTTTCGCCGCGCCGCTGGAAGAGGAAATGTCCGGCGGGCAGGCGGCGAATACCGGCATAAATGGTCGCCGGGTCCGGCACGTAGCCAAAAGCCAGGTAATCCTCGACAGCCGCGGGATCGAGACGCGCCGAGACACCTGGTGCTGCCAGCAACGCCGCCAGTTCGGATCCGAACGCCAAACCGCCATCGGGAAGCGTCGCGTAATGCATGGGCTTTTCGCCAAGCCGGTCACGCGCCAGCAGCAGTTCCCCGCGCTCCCGATCCCACAAAGCGAAGGCGAACATGCCCTTGAGGCGATCCAGCACGCCCAGGCCCCATTCCCGCCAGCCATGCAGGATGGCCTCGGTGTCGGAACGGCTGTGGAAAACGTGGCCCGCGGCGCGCAACTGCTGGCGCAGCGCCTCATGGTTATAGATTTCCCCGTTGAAGACGATGGTCACGGCACCACCGGCGATTGACATCGGCTGGGCGCCACCGGCCAAATCGACGATGGACAGGCGACGATGGCCGAGCCCCAGATGCGGCTCGCTATGCACGCCTTCGCCGTCAGGCCCGCGATGCTGCACGGCGTCCGTCATGCGCCGCAGAAGGGCCAGGCTGGGCACCGTGGGATCCACGGCATGGAACAGGCCGATTACGCCACACATTCTGAAAGCTCCTGGTGCAGCGATTCAAGGCGACGTGAAATCATGGCGCCGAACCATTCTGAAATGCCACGAGCAGGCGCTGGCGGCCATGTAAACATCCTGCTTTTCGCGTGCGCTGCATGCGTTCGCGCGAAAAATTGAGTAAGAACTTTACGATCACCGGTCCGCGAGGGCGAAAAAGGGCTGCCGCCGATCCATGCTTGGAAATCGTCACGATATCACGGCAAGACGTTGGCTCCTGGGCGCGGGTTCTGATGATTAGGCGCCACGAACTGCGGCGACTGGCCCGGCCGGCCCCCATGCTGTTGATCGGGACCCTCTCCGCGCTGCTCTGGGGCCTGCTCGGGCTGGCCGTGAGGGTCATCACGAGCTGACAGCTTCCGGTATGTCTGACGCAGCCCCGATGGCCAGGCCCGGCCGGCCGGCACGCAGCCACCTGACCACGCTCTCCAGCCCGGTGCGGAGCGCCACCGGATCACCCACGCCCAGCAGTGCGCGCATCTGGTCCGGCGAGCCCAGCGAATCGCGGATTTCGCCGCTGCGCGCCGGCAAATGCCGCAACACGGGCTCCACCCCGCAGACGCTGCCGATCAATTCGGCAAGTTGCCGCACTGTGGTCACGCGGCCCGTGCAGACATTCAGCACCGGGGCGGCCGTGCTTGCTTGCCGCATTCCCGCCAGTAAGGCGGTCACCACGTCGCTCACCACCACGAAGTCGCGTGTCTGGCCGCCATCGCCATAGATGCCGACCGGCTCGTTGCGTACCAGCCGCTCGCAGAAGATTGAGATGACCCCGGAATAGGGCGAGCGCGGATCCTGTCGCGGGCCGAAGACGTTGAAGAAGCGTAGCCCGAGAGTCGGCACGCCATGCACCGCACCGGCCACCCGCGCGTGCTGCTCGCAGCCCAGCTTGTCGGCGCCATAGGCCGAAAGTGGCCGGGTCGGAGCGCCTTCGGCCAGCGGCAGGCGCGCCGGATCGCCATAGACTGCGGCTGAGGACGCATAGACGACAGGCAAGGGATTCTTCGACCCGAGCGCAGCCGGCGCGGCACGGGCGGCCTCGAACACCGTGATCGTGCCGGTGAGGTTGACTCTGTGCGTGCCAAGCGGATCCTGCACGCCCCGCTCCACGGAGGCGATGGCCGCCAGATGGAAGCACCCATCCATCCCCCGCAGGGCGCGCGTCATCGCGCCCAGGTCCGCGACATCCCCGACCATCAGCTCGGCACCTGGCGCCAGGTTATCGCGATGACCGCTCGACAGATCGTCCAGCACACGAACCTGGTCGCCGCGCGCGATCAGAGCTTCGCACAGATGTGAGCCGATGAAGCCGCAGCCACCAGTGACCAGGTATCGAGCCATCGAATCAACTCCGGGACGGCGCGCCGGCCAATCGCCGCGCGCCTTGGGGGTGGAGAGAAGAAACGCCGGGCAGCGTCGCCCAGCTGGGCGCTGTTGATGCCCGGCTGGGCGCAGCCGATGCGCCGCAGGATCGGATGCGCGGTTCCATCAGGCGAGCACGCAAGACCGGACCCGGCTCGGCAGCCGCGGCACGCCACGGGGGGCGATGTTCAGGGCCGGCTGGCGCGCGAAGCTCATCGGATCCGTGAACGGTGCCTGGGCGCCGGCAAGCCAGTCATAGGCACGCCGCGCGCCATCGTGGTCCAGGATGTCGGCAAGCTGTGCCAAGGACTGCATGGCCAACCGGGCGTATTCACCCTGGCTCCTTGCCCAGCCATCGCCATTCGACCGGTTGCGTGCGCGCGTCGCATCTCCGACTTCGGCCCAGCTTTGGAAAGGCCGTTCGATCCCGCCCTCGCTGCCGGGATGGCTCACGATGATGATGAAGGCCGCGCCATCATGCCGCGCGAAGCCGCGATCGGCCGCCGTGAAACGGCCGACCAGGAAATTGGCCATCCAGGCCAGGAAGACGCGCGCATCGGCATTGCCCAGCCGTGCCGCCGCCGCCGCTGCGGAGGCGAAGTAGTCCTGCTGCCAGGGCAGCAACTCCACCCCATCTCCGCCGAGTTGGTAGGGAACCAGCCAGCCATGCAACTCGCCCTGCAGCTCCGTCCAGGCTGGGATCTGCGCCCGCAGCCACGACCAGTTCCGGTCCGCGACATGTCGCAGATAGGCCTGGTTGGCGTCGCCATCCGGTGCGGTCCATGCGGCTTCGTCCAGTTGGCGGACGGACCATGCGGCGCCCCGAACCTGCCGCTTATGGACAACAAGAAAGCCTTCCCGGTCGTTGCGCATGCCCGGCGGATTACGCACGGCGGGCCATATGCCGAGCACGTTCCAGGCGCCCTGCGCCATCACCTCATCCGCGAAGGCGCGGCGCCCGGTAAGCAGATACGGGACGAAGGAGAGGTCCGGCTGATGCGTCGTGTCGATTCTCCAGCCGGTATCCTCGGTGATCTGCTGTGCCAGCCCCCCCGGCGGATTCCGGCCGCGCGGATCCGTCCACAGCCGCGGCCAGCGCCGCGCATCCAACCAGCCGCCGTGCCGGTCCGCGCCGCCATTCGGGTCCCAGAAATGCCAGGGAATGGTGCCCGCCGCCTCGGCCTGCCCGATGCAGTACCTGGCGGCCCGCGGATCGCCGCTGATCAGCCAGGCGGCCTGGTAGCCCGTGGTGGGACCCAGATCCATGCGCCCGCCGCCCCTCGGCATCTGTTGCGTGATGCCGCGCGCACCAAAGGCCGCATGCCATTCCGGCTGCGCCATCTGTTGCGCCATCGAAGCCAGCATCGCCTCATTCACGCCCGCGGTCAGGTCGTAATGGGCAATCGCTCCGGTATCAGCCAGATAGACGACATCGTGGCGCACCGGTGGCTGCGGCGGCGCCGGCTGGCCACCAGGGAGCGCACCCAGCAGCCGGCCCCAGCTGCGATACTGGTGATGCGCGGGCATCGTCGCATGCAGCGCCTCCCGGCCATCCAGCAGGACCCGTGCCACATAGGCTGCCGTGCCGCCCCCCGGCTGCATCGCGATGTCATTGCGGAACCAGACATCAACCCAAATGGTGCCGTCCGCCTGCGCCGCGACATCGGCGACCAGCCGCATTGATGTGGCCCCGCCCACCACCTCGGGCGGCACTGCGGCGGTGATGCGCCGCTGCACCACCAGCGGTCCGGATTGCCAGGCCGCGCCCTGCGGCGCGGCACGCAGCCGCTCCAGCACATCGAGCCGCCAGGTCTCGCCGCGTCCCGAAAGCGCCGTCAGCTCCACCATCGCCTGACGCCCCGACAGCGCCGCCGCCAGATCGAGCGCGGCCAACGCCGGTGCTGTCGCGCGTGACAACACGAATGCCTGACGGGCATTGGCGGGCAGTCCGGAGGCCTCGAGGCTGACGGCCGCGAAGCGCGCCGTGCCATCAGGATGGCGGGTGATGACGTCGAGCTGGACACGCGAGGCGCGCCCTTCCCCGCGCGCCGTTCTCGCGGTCAGCGTCGACCCGCGCGGCATCTGCCCCGCACGGAACGGCAGCCCGAAGGTCAGGATTTCGCTGCCGGATGGCCGGCCGCTGCCCTGCAGCAGCAGCCCCGTCAGGTCGTCGCGCCGCGCGAGGCATGGCAGGGGATCTGCCAGCACCACGCCGCCGCCGGACGGGTTCGCCCGCACGGCGCCGGGTCCTGCCGCGGCGCAGCCCGCCAACAAGCCAACTCCCAGCAGCCCGATTTCGCGGCGGCCGAGCGAGGCCCTGTCGCGGGGACCCGACTTCCCCTTCGAGGAGGCGCCTGCCTCGTTTCCATCGCTCATGCTGCTGACTCCCTTGTGGTGCGTTCCACCGCCGGCATCGCCCTGCTGCCTGCGCCCGTCGTCTCACTGATGACGACGGGACCCCACGGCCTGCGCCCGGCGAATCCGCCAAGACTTCGTTTGCTGGTCTGCGGTGACCGGCGGCTGTGCAGTCGAAGTCGCCGTTCCGCGCCGGCTGCGCCGTGTGCCCTCATCACGGTGCTCCGCCTGATCGGCTTCCTTGCCTTCGGAGACGTCGTTGCGCATAGCAAAAGGCCACCAGCCCCGCGTGCGATAGCTTGCGGGCAGGATGCTCCAGACACAGAGCCAGGCGACGCCCAGCAGCATGGCGAGGAAATATAAGCTCTGCATGAGTGGCTCCTCGTCGCCTGCGCGACGGTCATGTGCTGGCCCGCCTTTGCCGGCTCCATGCCGTGGCAATGGCAGGACGCGGGTTGCTGGCACCCGGCTTCACGGTGCGCCAGCCGAAGCGGGAAGGGTCCACTTCGGTCTGCTGCACAAGGCTGCGCCGTGCGATGGCCAGCGCGGCGGGCGCGACCACCAGCAAGGTCCAATAGTAGTCCCAGTAGCTCAGCGACAGGAACGTGCCCGCCGAGCTGTAGGCTACGATCGAGACGTGCAGCATCCGTCCAAGATCACCCGCCCAGGCAAGCTGCGGTTGCTTACGCGCCAGCCGGATTAGCTGCCAGGCGTACCAGGCGCCGGCCAGCGTCATGCCCAACCACAGGAAGAACCCGATGAAACCGTGCTCGCCCAACACCTCGAACCAGATGCTGTGCACCGCTCGTGCCGGGCCACCCGGCATGACGGTGTCGACCACGGACTGCGAGTAGGGCGCTGCGAAGCCGGCGCCGACCAAAGGCCGGTCGAGGGCCAGCCGGAGCGACACCTCCCACAAGGTCAGCCGCGTCGTGGCGGAGGCATCCTCCTGGTAGGTACCAATCGTGTTCATGCGTTGCGTCCACTGCTCCGGCATGAAATTGACGGCAACGGCAAGCACGGCGACCATGATGATGCCGCCCAGCAGCTTGTGGCTAGACCGCAGCCACAGCACCACGATGACCGCTGCGATGCCCAGCAAGGCGCCACGCGAGTAGGTGCCAATGATGGCGAACAGCGTCAGCACCATGGCGACAGCCAGCCCGATGCGCACCAGCCGGTGACCAGCCTGCAGACGCAGGTAGTTCATCAGCGGCAGGGCCACCAGCATCGCCGCGCCGATGTGGTTGTTGTCGGAGATCATCGAGGTCTCCGGGCCCCAGACCCGGTAGCTGCCGCCGGTCATGATGGTGAACAGGCCGCCGCGGACGCCGTAGTAGCCGATGGCAATCGCCATCAGCCAGATCAGCGCGTCCAGCCGACGCCGGTCGGTCAGCATCGCGGCCGTCAGGAGCAGCACGACGATGACCCGCATGACCCGGTCCCACTTGGTCCAGGCATTGGCAGGTGTGGCGAGGCCGGTGAAGGTCGTCAGCGTGAACATCGCCAGCATCAGCATCAGCAGCACGGTCACGCCATTCAGTGGCAGTCGACGCGGCTCCCTGGCCAATACGCATCCGATCAGCGTCGCGCCAAGCACCATCACGCCCCAGGGCAGATTGGCGGCCGGTCCCCAGATCTCGCGGTGCGGATTCATGAAGGAGATCCAGGACCACAGCAGGACGCCGACGAAGGGCTGCGCCAAGGCCGTGGCGAGCATCGGGAACAGGACCGCCATGAAGACCAGATTGCGGATCATCGACCTGACGCTCCGGTAATACGTGCGACTACGTTCAGGCGCATGCCCGCACCTTCCGAAACACCGAAAGCTGGCCCAGCGTCGTGTCTTCCCAGCCGAAGCCTTCCGCATAGGCGCGCGTGGCCCCCCGGTCCGGGCGTGCGGCCAGCAGGCGACGCACACCGGCGGCGATCGCCTCCGGCGTGGTCCCCTCCATCACCAGGCCCGCGGCCGGGCTGCGCACCGCCTCGCGGCTGCCCCAGGCGGGGCTGGCCACCACCGGGGTGCCGCAGGCCATCGACTCCAGCAGCACATTGGCCCAGCCCTCACGCGAGGAGGCCAGCACCAGCACGTCTGCCGCGCTGTAGTAGCGCGGCAACTCCGCATGCGGCCGGCTGCCCAGGAGATGCACGCGGTCCGCTACGCCGAGCTGCTCGGCCAGCGCCAGAAGCGCGCCGCGTTCCGGTCCGTCGCCCAGCACCATCAGCCTATGCCCGGGCAGCAGCGGCAGGGCGCGCAGGATCAGATCGTGCCCCTTGCGCGGAATCAAGTGGCCAACCGAAAGCAGCAGCGGACCGCTGCCAAGGCCCAGCGCCGCGCGGGTTTCAGGCCGGTCACCGGTCGGCCGGAAGGCCTCCAGGTCGACGCCGTTGCGCAGAACGGTCACCTTGCCCGCCGGCGCGCCCAGCGCCACCAGCCCATCCTTCAGTCCGACGCTGACGGAGATCAGCGCATCGGCGCGCCGTATCGCGTGCTGGATCAGCCGGCGCGGCACGGCGTGTTGCGGCAACTGGGAGATGTCGGAGCCGCGCGCGGTGATCACGACCGGCAGCCCGAATTCGCGCCCCAGCCAGACCGCCGCGACGCCGTCCGGGTAGACATAGTGCGCATCGATCGCGTCGAAGCGATGACCTTCCGCCAGTAGCCGCGCCAGGGCGCGGCGGGCGCTGGCGTAGAGCGTAGCCGGGCCGGTCAGCATGCCGATGCCCGGCAGCGCGGCGAAGCGCGGGTGATGCACCGCCAACCCGTGGCGGTCCTCCCGCGCCGGAATGCCGGCATAGCGCGCCCAACCCTGCATCCGGGCACCGCCCAGCCGCGCGGCGGCGGCGAAGGGGAAGAACGGCACGGGCGCCAGCACGGTGCTGCTGGCCGCGCCGCTGGCGACCAGATGGCGCAGACGGTTCTCCACGAAGACGCCGTGGTTGGGCTGCGCCGCATTCGGGTACAGCGTGCTGAAGGTCAGCAGCCGTAGCACGGCTTCCGGCCGCGCCGGGTCGGCCGCCTGCGGCCGCGTCTCCGGCAGCATGAGGGTCTGGTCCGGAGGCATCAGCCTTGTGCTCCTGGGGCCTTGCGGCGCATCGCTCGTTTCAGTTCGAAAGGGTGGTGCGCAGGCGCTCGGCCGCCTCGCGCTCCGCGAAGTTGGTGGTCGAGGCCAGCACCGTCTCCAGCGCGCGCCGCGCGCCGGCGCCGTCACCGGCCTGATGCAGCGCATAGGCCAGGTGGTAGCCGGCGGATGGCCCCTGCCCGGCGCGGACCGCCTGGCGCAGCAGCGCCACCGCCATCTGCGGCTCACCGCTGCGGGCCAGGATCCAGCCGAGCGTGTCGGCGATGTTCGGGCTGGGTGCCAGGTAGTAGGCGCGCTCTGCGAAGCCGCGCGCCTCGGCCAGATGCGCCTCGCCCTGCTCGCCCAGCACCCAGGCTAAGTTGTTCAACGCGACGGCGTTTTCCGGCGCCGCGGCCACAACGTGACGCAGGCGCGCCTCCGCCTGCGGGAAGCGTCGGGCCATCAGGTCGAACTGCGCCAGTGTGTTGAGCGCCGCCAGGTCGTCCGGGTTGGCCGCAACCCAGGCATCGAGGACGCCAGACGCATCCGGGACGCGGCCGGCGGCAAGCAGCGCTGCGGACTGCCGCTGCACGAGCAGGGATGCCGGAGCGCGGGCATGCGCCGCGCCGTAGGCTTCCGCGGCTTCTGCATGGCGCTGCTGGCTCATCAGCAGGTCGCCGGGCAGGGCGCGGGCGGTGGGCGGGGCGTTCGGAGCGCGGGCCAACCGATCCGCCTCGGCCGCCGCCGCCGCCACGCCGCCAGCCCCGTCACGCAGCACGCCGAGCAGCGCCTGCTGCAGCCCTTCATCGGCCGGCGCCTGGCGCAGGCCCTGGCGCAGCAGTGCCTCCGCACCGCGCTTGTCATCCTTGCGCATCAGTAGCGATGCCAGCCGCCGGCGGGCCGGGACGGAGGACGGGTCCTCGGCCATCGCCTCGCGCGCTGCGGCCTCGGCGGCATCAAATTGTTCCAGTGCGGCATGCAATTCGGCGCGCGCCAGCGGCAGCGCGGTGCCGCGCTGGTTGCGCAGTGGCTGGGTGTCCAGCACGGCCAGTGCGGCGGCGGCATTGCCGCGGCGCAGCAGCAGGCCCGCGTGGTTCAGCGCAAGCTGCGCATTGGCCGGGTTGGCCTGCTGCGCCGCGGCCAGCGCCGCCTGGGCGGCCTCCGCCACCTCGCTCCGGTTGGTCTCACCCGCTCCGCCCTGGGCCAGCGCGGCCAGGCGCGACGCGGCTTCGCCATTGGTGGGTTGCTCGCGCAGTACCGCGCCCAGCAGCGGCACCGCCGCCGCCCCTTCATCCTGCAGCATCATCACGCGCGCCAGGCCGAGCCGTCCGGGGATGCTGGCGGGCTGGCGCTCGACCACGGCCTGGAAGGCGCTGCGCGCGCCGGCGGCGTCGAGCCGCAGCAGCCGCAGCGTGCCATCCAGCACGCCGCCCATCTCACCCTGCCGGGCCGCCGCGTCGAGCTGGGCCAGCTCCGCCGCCGCGGCGTCCAGGTCGCCGCGCGCGAGCGCCGCGGCGGCCAGCATCTCCCGCGCCCCGGGCTGTGCCGGGCCGAGGTCGAGCGAGCGTTGCACTGCGCCCTGCGCCCCGCCTGGGTCACCGGCGGCCATCCGGGCGATGCCCAGGCGGGTCAGCAGCGCCGCATCCTCTGGCGCGATCCGCGCCGCTTCCTCCAGCGCCTGCACGGCCAGGTCCGGGCGCCCGGCGGCGCTGTGCGCGCGGCCGAGCGCGTCATACAGCGCCGCATCACGCGGCCGGTTCTGTGTTGCGCGTGTCAGCACCTGCGCGGCTTCCGCGTGGCGCCCGGCGCTCATCGCCATGCCGGCAAGCAGCCTGGCGCCGCGCGGATCATCCGGCCAACGGGCCACGTGGCGGCGCGCCGCGTCTTCAGCCTGGGCTTGCTGGCCCAGGCCGCCCTTCGCCAGGGCGAGCAGCAGGAAGCCGTTCGGGAAGTTGCCGAGCTGGCCGGCGATACGCTGCAGCGCCGCATCGGCCTGCTGCCACTCTCGCTGGCTGCCGAACTGCATGGCGCGCAGATAGATTGCCGTGGGGTTGTTCGGCATGACCGCGAGCGCGGCGTCGAGGTCCTGCGCCGCCTCCGCGGGCCGTTCGTCACGTAGCAGCGCCTCCGCCCGGCGCAGCCGCGCCTGCACATCGGTGGGCGCGCGGGCGATGACGCGGCCGAAGCTTTCGATGGCCCCGGCGCGATCGCCACGCTCGAGCTGCAGCGAACCCTTGCGGAGCCAGGCCTCGTCCAACTGGGGATGGGCCGCCAGGACCTGGTCCAGCCGCGCTTCCGAGGCGCCGCGATCGCCTTCGGCCAAGGCCAGTGCCGCGGCCGCGAGGCCGGGCTGCGCGGCGTTCGGCGCAAGCCGTTCCGCCATCGCCACGGCGTCGCGCGCCGCCGGCAGGTCGCGCAGCAGCAGATGCGCCAGCGCACGCCCCGCGGCGATCTGGCCGGCGGCGGGGGCAGGGGTGTCGGTCTGCGGGAAATCCGCCAGCAACTCGCGTGCCCGGCCCTGCGCCAGGTAAATCCGCAGCAGCAGCGCTGTGGTGCTGCCCTCCGGGTCATGGCCGCGCTCCAGCGCCGTCCGCGTCTCCCGCGTCGCGGTGTCGACATCGCCGAGCCGCAGGCTGGCTTCCGCAAGGCCGATGCGGATGGCGCCGTCCTCCGGGCTTGCGCGCACGGCGTTGCGCCATTCGATCTGCGCGGCGCGCAATTCGCCGCGCGCGTCGGCCGCGCGGGCGCGTTCGGCGGCGGCATTGGCGAAGGCGGGCGCCGCCGTCGCCATCAGGGCGGCGAGGGTGAAGGCGGGCAGGCTGTAGAGAATGCGGGCCATCATTCGATCTCCGTCAGGCGGGATTGGCGTCGGCGCGCTGCGGCGAAAGCCCATGCGTCTCGAGCAGGTCATAAAGCGTCGGGCGGCTGATCCCGAGCAGGCGTGCAGCGGCGGACAAGCTGCCATTGCAGCGCGCCAGGGCGCGCCCGATCATCTCCCGCTCCGCCCGCGCGCGGGCGGCGCGCAGGTCGAGATCCTCGCTGGCCGGTTCGGTGTCAGGTACCGCCTCCGCCAGTTCCAGATCGGCCGCACTGAGCAGCGGGCCTTCGGACATCAGCGCAGCGCGCTGGATGCGGTTGCCGAGCTCGCGCACATTGCCGGGCCACGGGTGGGCGGCGATAGCGGCCAGCGCCGTGTCATCGAAGCCGCGCAGGCGGCGCTGCGCCTCCTGCCCGTGGCGTGCCAGGAACCAGCGCGCCAGCAGCAGCGAATCCCCGCCACGTTCGCGCAACGGCGGCACGCGCAGCGTCAGCGCGTTCAGCCGGTACAGCAGGTCCTGCCGGAAGCCGCCGGTCTCGGCCTGTTCCTCCAATGGCTGATTGGTGGCGGAGACGACGCGCACGTCGACGCGGATCTTGGTACGGCCGCCGATGCGCTCGATCATCTGGTCCTGCAGGAAGCGCAGCAGCTTCGCCTGCAACGACATCGGCAGGTCACCGATCTCGTCGAGGAACAGCGTGCCGCCATGCGCCGCCTCGATCTGCCCGGTCACCTGGCGAACTGCGCCCGTGAAGGCGCCGCGCTCGTGGCCGAACAGCTCGCTTTCCAGCAGCGCCTCCGGGATCGCGGCGCAGTTCAGGGCGATGAAAGGCTTGGGTGCGCGCGGACCCAGCTGGTGCAGGGCGCGGGCCAGCGCTTCCTTGCCGGTGCCGCTTTCGCCCAGCAGCAGCACGGGGACGGAGACGGTGGCCAGGCGCTCGATGCTGCGGCACAGCTTCAGCATAGCCTCGTCGGCGGTGATGATGTCCGCGATCGGGCTGGGGCGCGGCGCGGCGGCCAGGCGCTGATTCTCCTCCTCCAGCGCGCGGACATGCAGCGCGCGATCGAGGATGGTGCGCAGCACGTCGAGGTCGACCGGTTTCTCGCAGAAATCATATGCGCCGAGGCCGACCGCGCGCAGCATCGTCTCCCGCTGTCCCTGGCCGCTGGCGACGATGATGGGCAGGCCCGGTGCCAGGGCGCGCAGCGCGGCGAGCGTCGCGAAACCCTCCGCCACACCCTCCGCATCCGGCGGCAGGCCGAGATCCAGCAGCACGGCGGCCGGCTGTTCGCGCCTGGCCGTCGCCTCCGCCTGGCGCCGGTCACTTGCGATGACGACGCGCCACGCCGGGAAGGCCCATCGGTATTGTGCGCAGAGGCCAGGATCATCCTCCACAATAAGCAGCTTCGGCTTGCTCATGCCGCAATCTCCTGCAGTTGTGGTGGCCTGGCTGCCGGCTGACAGGGCATGGTCAGGCGCATGGTGGTGCCAGCACCCGGCGTGCTGAGCGCGAGCAGGTCGCCGCCGGCGGCGCGCAACAGATCGCGCGCCTGCCAGGCACCGACGCCGTTGCCATCAGCGCGGCCGGACACCAGGGGACGGAACAGATGGTCGCGCACGAATTCGGGGGTCATGCCGGGTCCGCGATCGGTGATGTCGAGCAGCACGGATCCGCCATCCCGCCGCAGCGCGATGCGGACCGGGACGGCCTGGGGAGAGGCTTCGATGGCGTTGTCCAGAAGGTGGCGCAGGGCGGCGGCAAAGGCCTCCGGTGCGATGGCGATGCAGCAGGCATCGGCCTCATCCGCCGCGACTTCGACCGGATGCGCCACCTCGCGCAGCACGGCGCGGATCGTCTCCAGCGGTGCGATGAGTGCCGGCGGCTGTTCCGCCTCCGGCTCCCGCAGCCGCGCGATCAGCGCGTTGATGCGCTGCGCGGAGGCGCCGACCGTCAGAAGCATGTCCTGCTGGAATTCCGGATCCGCGATGTTGTGCTCGGCATTGGCGAGAACCAGAGTGAGCTGGCTGGCGACGTTCTTCACGTCATGTGCCACGAAGGCGAAGCGGCGGGCATGGTCGGTCAGCGCGCGCTGGTCGTGCAGCCGTTCGGCGGCGCGGCGCTCGGCCAGGAACATCGCCACTTCGCGGCCGACGGCCCGCAGCAGGTCGAACGCCTCGGCGTCCAGGTTGAAGCGGGCGCGCGGCGGCGCCAGCAGCACGAGGCCGAGCAGCCCGTCCCTGTGATGCCGCAACGGCACGGCGAGCCATAGCGGCGCGAGCCCTGCGGCGAGGTCATGCGGTACCGCGGTGACGATATGCGTGCCGTCCTGCAGCGCGGTGACCAGGGCGTGGTCCGGCGGCAGCACAATGTCATGCACCGGCAGGTTCCAGGATCCGGCCCAGCGCAACGGCGCCTGTGGCGCATCACGCAGCAGCAGCAGGCCGGCCGGGCTGTCCACCGGATCCGCCATGGCGACGATGGCGCGCTGCTCGGCTTCCGCATGCTGGGCGGACAGCGTGGCGACGCAGCGCAGCCATTCGGCGCGGTAATCGAAACGGGCGGCGAAGAAATGGTCGACCACGCGCCGGCGGATATGCGAGCGCATCGAGGCGGAGGAGGCGGCCACCGCGATGGCCAGAACCGCGCCGGCGAGCAGGCTGACCTGCGCCGCACCACCCCAATCGCCGCCAAAATGCCGCAACCCTTCGCCCACCGCGCCAACCCCGGTCAGGAAGGTGCCGGCGATGACCAGCGTCGCGCCGTGGAATACCACCTGGCGCGAGACCGGCGGGTTGCGACGCCAGCGTCGGTCGCGCAGCGCGGCGAGCACCAGCAGCGGCATCGACAACGCGGTCAGTACCGCCCGTGCATCCAGCAGCGCCGGGGCATAGAAGCGATGCAGCGCCGCATCCGCATGCAGCACCACGTCGAAGGCGGACAGGCCGCCGAGTACCAGGCAGGGCAGGATCACATGCCAGCGCGCCGAGCGGTCCGCGTTGCGATACAAATTCTCGGCCACCAGCAGCACCAGCAGTGCCAGGCCGAGCCGCGCCATCAAACCCGGGGAGCCGATGGTTGGCAGCCTGGGCGTGGCGGGCAGCAAGGCCGCGAGCGACAGCAGCGTCAGGACCCCGCCAACCACGGCGAAGCGCCAGACCTGCGGCGCCGCGATGGTGCCGCCGTAGCGGCGGGTAAGCAGCAGCAGCAGGCCGAGCCACAGGGTGCTGCGCAGAATCTCCAGCGCGCCGGGCAGGCCGTCCAGTGGCATGGCGGGCTGCAAGGCCACCGCCGCCGCCCAGCCCGAAGCGGCCAGGCATGCCAGCGTCAGCGGCAGGGTGGCGCGCAGCCGCCCGCAAGCCAGGATCAACACGGCCCAGCCGAAGCACAGGGCGGCCGCAGCGACGTGCAGCCACGGCGTGGCCGCGGCGTTCACCGCGACCCTCCCGGCGACTGGTGCGCGGCGCCGTGCATCAGCGGGCGCCTTCCTGGAACAGGACCACGCGGACGGTCGACAGCAGGATCAGCAGATCCAGCAGCAGGCTGCGGCGGCGCACGTAGTACAGGTCGTAGGCCAGCTTCATCCGCGCATCCTCGACCGATGCGCCGTAGGGATAGTTGACCTGCGCCCAGCCGGTGATGCCCGGTTTCACGATGGCGCGATCGTGGTAGTGCGGAATGATCTCGCCAAGCTGCGCCACGAAGGTCGGCCGTTCCGGGCGCGGCCCGACGACAGACATGTCGCCCCGCAGCACGTTGAGGGCCTGCGGGATCTCATCGATGCGCGTCAGCCGCATGATGCGGCCCACGCGCGTGACGCGCGGATCACCGCGGATTGCCCAGCGCGCGACGCCGCCAGCCTCAGCATCCGTCACCATACTGCGGAACTTGAACAGCATGAAGGGCCGGTTGTTCAGGCCGACACGCTCCTGCCGATAGAAAATCGGGCCCCGGCTGTCGAGGCGAATGGCTACCATGGTGATTAGCAGCAGCGGCAACGTCAGCAGCAGCAGCACACTGGCAACCAGGATGTCGAAGCCCCGGCGCAAGGCGGCCTCCGTCCGGCTGGTATGGGCCGCGTTCGCGCTGGCAAGCCAGCCTTCCGGAAGGCTCTCCAGATCCAGCCGGTTGAGACCGTGTTCACTGAATTCAGCAGCCGTGAAGACATGCACGCCGGCGGCCGCGCAGTTCTTCTGTGTCTCGGCAGGCAACGGCGTGCGGGCCGGCGCGATCACGGCCCAGACGCGCCAGGCGCGCAGTCGGCCGCGCGTGATGGCCTGAGACAGCGCATCGGCCACCGGCAGCACCAGCGTCACCTCGAAGGGCGCGTAGCCGCGATCCGTGCCGGGCTTCTCGGCGCCGACCAGCGCCAGGCGGCGAAGCGGCGGCCGCAGCAGCAGGAAACCCAGGCGCGTGACCAGGATGGCGATGGCGGTGCCAAGCATCACGGAGATCAGCGCATGCCGCTGGACCGGGCTGACGCCCGCACCTTCCGTGAATTGCAGCGCCAGCACCGAAAGCAGTAGCAGGATGGTGGTGCCGACCAGGCCGGAGACGAGGGTGGCGCGCAGACCGGCCAGTGTGGAGGGTTCATAGAACCCGACGGCGCCCGCCACCAACAGCACGGTTGTGGCCGTGATCGCCGCCAACGCCATGGCCGCGGCAATCCCCTCCGCCGGGCCGAAGGGACCGCCCGCAACCAGCAGCGCCAACACGCAAAGAAACACAGCGCCGGTCTCGCCGAGACATAGTGCAAGGACTTCGGTTCGTACGCTGTGGCCAAACAAATTTGTCATGGGTGTCGCCCTCTTCTGCCTGCATAATGCGACATCGCCGGACAAACACGATCCGAATAATAATCACAAAATATTGTAAATGAGATGATTTTAGCAAAATTGGCACGAAACTGCATTAGGGCCAACAGGATTGCCTGAAAAGGCACCTAATTTTACATTTCAATCAACTGCACACTGGCTGTTTGCGTTTAACGTAAATTCGCAGGGCTTAATTGTAGATAGCGCCGGCCGGCTCAGTTTTGTATCGCTCTTACCACCAGAGGCGACGCCGCTCCGGGACCTTCCCGGCCTCCACGGCCCGCTTTTCTCCAGCCAGAGGCCATCGGCATGAAGAGCTTCCGCGTTGCAGGCATTCCGGCCTGGTCTGCCCTCATCATCGGGCTGGGTGCCGGGCTTGCCGGCTGTGCCGGCACACCCACAGCGCTACCCGCCGCCACCGCTGAATCCTCCGCCGCCAGCTCCTATGTGATCGGTCCGGGCGATACGCTGACCGTCTTCGTCTATCGTGCGCCGGAACTCAGCGCCGCGGCGCTGCCGGTGCGCCCGGATGGCCGCATCTCCCTGCCGCTGGTGCCGGACGTCGAGGCCGCCGGGCGCACGCCTAGCGAGCTGGCACGCGCGCTGGAGGAAGCCCTGGCGGAGTATGTGCGGGAGCCGAATGTCACCGTCATGGTGCAGTCCTTCATCGGCCAGCCGAGCCGCCAGATCCGGGTGATCGGCGAAGCGGCGCAGCCGCTGGCGCTGCCGTACCGCGAGGGGCTGAGCGTGCTGGACGTGATGATCAACGCCCGTGGGCTGACCCGCTACGCCGCCGGCAATCGCGCCGAGATCATTCGTCGCCCGCCCAATGGCGCGGCGCCGCAGGTGATCCCTGTGCGGTTGGATGACCTGCTTCGTGGCGGCGACATTTCCCAGGATATTGCCATGCAGCCGGGCGACACGCTGGTCATCCCGCAAGGCTGGTTCTGACCATGGACCTGCACGGGCTGCTCCGCCGGGCGCTGGCCGCCGGCGCCCGCCACCGCTGGCGCGCTTTGGCGCTTGCCTGGGTGGTGTGCCTCGGCGGTTGGGCCGGCGTCACGATGTTGCCGAACCAGTATGTCGCCACGACGCGGGTTTATGCCGACGCGGATGCGATCCTTGGCCTGCTGCTGCGCGGCATTGCGATCGACAGCTCACCGGCCAGCCAGGTCGAGACCCTGCAGCGCACGCTGCTGTCGCGCCCGAACCTCGAGAAGATCATCACCCGCACGCAGCTGCGTGAGCAGATCCAGGACCCGGTTGACCAGGAGCAGATGCTGACACGGCTGGCGCGGGACATTCGCCTACAGACGCAGACCCGCAACCTGTTCACCATCGAGTTCCAGGACCGCAATCCGCAGCTTGCGCATGACGTGGTGGCCACCACGCTGAACCTGTTCATGGAGGCGGCGATGGTCACCGACCGCCAGCAGATGGACAATGCGCGCAACTTCGTGGCGGAGCAGACCGCATCCTATGAGGTGCAGCTGCGCCAGGCCGAGAATCGCCGTGCCGAGTTCCGGGCGCGCTACCTCGATATTCTTCCCTCCGACGCGCTCGGCGGGGCCTCCCGCCTCGAGGCGGCGCGCACCCGCCTGGCGCAGGTGCAGGGCGAGTTGATCGATACCCGCAGGCGCCGTGACCTGACGCAGCAGCAGCTACAGGAGATGGCGGCGGTGCCGGCGCCTGCCGTGACCACGGGTGGCGGCAATCCGCGCCTGGTGGAGGCGCAGCGCCAGCTGGCCGAGCTTCGCCTCCGTTTCACGGACTCGCACCCGGATGTTCGCGCCGCGCTCGCCGTGGTGAATGCCGCACGCGCGGGTGGTGGTGGTGGCGGTGGTGCACGTGCGGCTGTTGCGCAGCCGCAGAACCAGGCGCTGGAAATGCTGCGCCTTAGGCTGGTGGACGTGGAGTCCGAGATCGCTTCGCTGGAGCGACAGGAGCGTGAGGGCATTGCCGAGCTGGAGCGTCTGGACGAAATCGCCCGCAGTGCGCCACAGGTACAGGCGCAGTTCCTGAACCTGGACCGCGACTACACTGTTCTGCGCCGCAACTATGACGAGCTGCTGGCGCGGCGCGAATCGCTGCAGCTGGCCGGCGCGGCGCGCGACAGTTCGGACCGCGTGCAGCTGGAGGTGGTGGACCCGCCGACGGTGCCGGCGCAGCCGGTTTCGCCCAACCGCTTCCTGCTGTCAGCCGGCGTGCTTGTTGTCGGCCTCGGCGCTGGTGTCGGACTGGTGCTGCTGCTGATGCAACTCGATCGCAGCTTCTACACGCTGGCGGATCTGCGCCGCATCGGCTTGCCGGTGCTGGGCGCCGTCTCCGCGCCGCCACGGCGCGGCGCGATGATCTCCGGCATCGGCTTCGCTGGTGGACTCGCCATGCTGTTCGTCGCCTTTGGCGCCGTGCTCGCGGATGCGCCCCGCATCATTGCAAGGATGCTGCTGGCATGACCGGATTGAGCGCACCGCGAACCCATCTCGCCGAGCGCGCGGTGGCCGCGATGGGGCCGCTGCGGGGAGCGGACACCCTGGCGCCGGACGCCCTGGCGCCGGACACGCTGGCCCCGGACACGCTGGCACCCGCAGGTCTGTCCGGCCATGCGCGGCGCGAAGGGCCCCGCAATGCCGAGGCCTTCGCGGAGGTGCCAGTGGCGCCACCGCCGGCGATCGGGATGGAGGCGCTGCGTGCCGCAGGACTGGCCTTCGAGCCGGAGGCGGAGGCGCGCTCTCGTCTGGCGGAGGAGTTGGCGCTGATCCAGACCCAGGTCCTGCGCGCCATCCCGACCCCGGATGCGGCGCGCAACGCCACCACCTGCCGGCAATTGGTGATGATCACCAGCGCGATGCCGGAGGAGGGCAAGAGCTTCATGGCGGTGAATCTCGCCGCGAGCCTTGCCGCCGGTACCGGCCAGCCGGTCTTGCTGGTGGATGGCGATGGCGGGGTCACGCAGCGCCTGGCCCTGGCGGATGCGCCCGGTCTGCGCGCGCTGGTGCAGGACCCGGCAAAGACCGTTGCGCCTCTGCTGCGGGCGACGGCCATTGCCGGCCTCTCGGTCTTGCCGCATGGGCTGCGGGCGCCAGGCCATGCGGCGCCGAGCGGGGTGGCACTCGCGGCCGCGTTGCGGGCCGTGGCGGTGGCGCTGCCGCGGCATGTCGTGGTGCTCGACATGCCCGCCGCGCTGTCCTCGAGCGATGCGCCGACCCTGGCTGCCATGGTGGGCCAGGTGCTGCTGGTGGTGCGCGCCGAGACAACGCCACGTGAAGCCGTGGAAGCCGCCCTGGATGTTCTCGAAGCCTGTCCCGTGCTGCAACTGGTCCTGAACCAGAGCCGGATGAGCAGCGATGACAGTTTTGGCAATTCGACGGCTTCAGCCGATGGCTGATCTTTTCCTGCGCGGGGCAGCCCTGGCCCTGGGGATGGCCGCGGTGCCGGCCCTGGCCTCCAGCCCGCCACTGCCCGGCTACACCGGCCCGGGCTCGCTGCCATCGGTCCGTGCCGCGGCGGAGGCCGAAGACGCGGCCGCGCGGGGGGTGGAAGTGGTGGAACCGACCGCGCCGCCGATCCGCATCGACCAGTTCGGCTTCCCCACCACCGGCCCGCTGCCCGCGGCGCCCGGGCCGTCCCGCGCCTGGACCATCGTTCCCAGCCTCACGGTCCAGGCGGTAGCGACGGACAACCTAACCAACAGCGGCAACCGCAAGAGCGGCGACGTTTTCACCACGATCTCGCCGGGCGTGCTGGTTTCCGCCGATACGGCGCGCCTGCAAGGCGTGCTGAACTACAGGCCGAGCGCGCGCTTTCACGCGAACAATACCGACCAGGACCGCTTCGACCAGAACTTCAACGGCCAGGCGCTGGTCAGCATCGTGCCCGGCACGCTGTTCCTCGACATGCGCGGTTCGTCATCGATCCAGAGCGTCAACGGCGGCTTTGCGCCGGAAAGCAGCGTTGTCACCGACGACCGTGACCGGCTGCAGACCACCAGCTTCCAGATCTCGCCCTACATCGTGCATCGCTTTGGCGACACGGCGACGATGCAGGTGGGCTACGCCTACCAGTGGGTCGACCAGAGTGGCGACGACCCGGTGCTGGCGCTTCAGCCGGATCGGTTCGGGTCCGGGGTGCGGGGTGGCAGGGCGGCCCAGTCCTTCACCGCGCATGAGGGCTATGCAGTGGTCCGGACTGGTCCCAATTTCGGCCGGCTGGCGCTTGAAGGTCGCCTGCAGGCCACGGCCTATGATGGCGATGGCGTGCTGGATGGTGCCTATCGCCGGCTCGGCTCGGTCGAGGCGCGCTACGCAATCCTGCGCGGCGTATCCGTGTTGGTGATGGGCGGGTACGAGCAGCAGCGCTTCAGGGGTACGCCCGGCATCGATATCAGCGAACCGATCTGGGCGGTTGGCGCGCGATTCGACTTCTCCGAGAGCAGCCGGATGACGGTGCGCTACGGTCGGCGCAACGGCTTCAACTCGCTGTCCTTCGACGCATCGGTCGCTGTCGGCGGCAGGACGCGGGTTTCGGGCCGCTACGCGGAGACGTTGAGCACCGGCGCGCTGCAGGCGGCGGATCTGCTTTCCACCACCTCGCTCGACCAGTTCGGCAATCCGATCGACCTGTCGACCGGCCTGCCGGTGGTGCGCCCCTTGAGCGGCTCCTTCCTGGGCACCCAGAACAATCTGGCGCGGATCAAGACAGCCTCCGCCGCCATCGTGCAAACCTGGCCGCGGGATACCTTCGCCCTGACCCTGACGCGGGAGGAGCAGACACCGGTCTCCGTGGCCGCGGGCGGCAGCAGCTTCGGGCAGCGCGGCACCTCCGCCGGCTTCACCTGGTCGCATGCGCTGACGCCGCGGACCTCCGCCGCTGCCTTCCTCCAATATGGCCGCAGCAGCAGCGGATTGCGCGGCGACGGCACGATCATGAGCGCAAGCCTCAGCTTCGTGCATGCGCTGCGGGAGAACACGACCGCCACGCTCCAGCTGGCCAGTCGTCGGAACGAATTTTCGGGCGGCAACGGCACCTCGACGCAGAACTTCATCCTCATCGGCTTGCGCCAAACCTTCTAGGAGCCCGCGATGCTAGGCGAGATCTACGGCTTCCGTGCGCATCCCTTCCAGATGACACCGGACGCCAGGCTATTCTACGAAAGCACAGTCCACGCACGCGCCTACGCGCACCTGCTTTACGGGCTGGCGCAGCGTGAGGGCTTCGTGGTGGTGACGGGGGAGGTTGGCGCCGGCAAGACCACGCTGGTGGAGCGGCTGTGCAGCCAGCTCGACCCGACCGGCTTCGCCGTCGCCCGCGTCTCCACCACCCAGGTGGCGGGGGATGATCTGCTGCGGCTGGTGGCGGACGCCTTCGGCGCCGAGCCGGAGGGCAACAAGGCCGCCGTGCTGCGTGGCATCTCCGCCGCGCTGCGCAACGGTGACCGGCGCTACCTGCTGATCGTGGACGAGGCCCAGGGCCTGGCGCCGGCGGCGCTGGAAGAACTGCGGATGCTGTCCAACGTGACGGAAGGCGGCCAGGCACCGATGCAGACCATCCTGCTCGGCCAGCCACAGCTTCGACGCACGCTGGCCAGCCCGGATCTCGACCAGCTTCGCCAGCGCGTGCTGGCCTGCTACCACCTCGGCGCCCTTTCGCGTGAGGAAACCCACGCCTATGTCGAGCACCGCATGCGCGCGGTGGGCTGGCTGGACCATCCACGTTGGGATACTGGCGCGCTGGACCTGGTGCACCGGCACAGCGAGGGCATTCCGCGCCGCATCAACCGTCTGTGCTCCCGCGTGCTGCTTGGCGCCGCGCTGGAACGCGCCACGGTGCTGACCGCGCCGCTGGTGGAGGCGACGGCGATCGAGCTGGAGGAAGACCTCGGCGGCGGCATGGCGCCGCAGCTTTTCGGCATGCCGGCGCCCGAGGCCGGCGTGGTGCTGCGCGATATCGAGCATCGGATCGAGGCGCTGGAAAGTCTGACCGCTCGCCGCGAACGGGTGTTCCAGCAGATGGCCGATCTGTTCGGCGGTGGGCGGAGGACGCACCGATGAGTTTGCAGAACCGCAATGCCACGGCGGCGGAGCCCGGCATCCGCAACGCGATGAGCGTGGATGTGGAAGACTGGTTCCAGGTCCAGGCTTTTGCCGAGGCGATCCCGCGCGACGAATGGGCCCACCTGTCCTGCCGCGTCGAGGCGAATACGGAACAGGTGCTGGAACGCTTCGCCGAAGCCGGCGTGCGCGCGACCTTCTTCACCCTTGGATGGGTGGCGCAGCGCTACCCCGCGCTGGTGCGGCGCATCGTCGATGCCGGGCACGAACTCGCCAGCCATGGCCATGGGCATGAACGGGTTGACGCGATCGGCGCCGAGGCGTTCCGCGCCGATATCCGCCAGGCGCGGATACTGCTGGAGGATACCGGTGGCGTCGCCGTGCACGGCTATCGCGCGCCCACCTTCTCGATCGGGCCGCATACACCCTGGGCGCATCCGATCCTGGCGGAGGAGGGCTATCGCTACTCCTCCTCCGTCTTTCCGGTGAAGCATGATCTGTATGGCGCGCCCGATGCGCCGCGCGGGCCGCATTATCCGCAGCCGGATGGCGTGCTGGAATTGCCGATGACAACGGTGCGCGCGTTCGGCCGGTCGCTGCCTTGTTCCGGTGGCGGCTGGTTCCGGCTGGCGCCGTACCAGCTGTTCCGCGCCGGGCTGCAGCGCGTGAACCAGATGGAGGCGCGGCCGGGCATCTTCTATTTCCACCCGTGGGAACTGGACCCGGACCAGCCGCGCGTTTTCCAGGCCAGGGCCCTGTCCCGCTTCCGCCACTACACGGGCCTGCCGACCATGGGCGCGAGGCTGGACCGGCTGCTGCGGGACTTTGCCTGGGGCAGCATGTCCGATGTCTTCGCGCAGGAGCTGGCGGAGCCGGCCATGCCCGAGATGCTGCGCGCGATGGCAGGGTGAACATGGTGCGGATTCGGGAATTGGAGGACGGCGCCTGCGCCGCCTGGGATGATTTTGTCCAGCGCACACCGGAGGCGACCTTCTTTCACCTGTCGCCCTGGCGGCAGGTGATCGAGCGTGCCTTTGGCCATCGCACCCACTACGCCTATGCCGAGCAGGATGGCGCCATCGTCGGCGTGCTGCCGCTGGCGCGGATGAAGACGCTGCTGTTCGGCGACGCGCTGATCTCGACGCCCTTCTGCGTCTATGGCGGGCCGGTCGCGGCCACGCCGCAGGCCGCCGCGGCGCTGGAATCCCACGCCATGGACCTGATGCGCCGGACCGGCGTGCCGAGCCTGGAATTCCGCCGCCGCGACGCGCCGGATGAGGGCTGGGCGGAGCGCCCGGCGCTGCACCACACTTTCCGCCGCGCCATCACCGGCGATGCGGATGCCGACATGAAGGCGATTCCGCGCAAGCAGCGCGCCATGGTCCGCAAGGGCATCTCCAATGGCCTGACCAGTGTCTCGAACCGCGACACGCGGGCACTGCACCATGTCTATGCCCGCATGGTGCATGCCCTCGGCACGCCCGTCTTCTCCGAGAAATACTTTCGGCTGCTCGGCGAGGCGTTCCCCGACGCACATGACGTGACCACGGTTCTGCATGAGGAGCGGCCGGTTGCCGCGGTGCTGAACTTCCATTTCCGGGACGAGGTGCTGCCCTATTACGGTGGCGGCACACCGGAGGCACGCGGCCTGGCCGGCAATGACTTCCTGTATTGGGAAGTGATGCGCCGCGCCGGCGCTGAACGCGGCGCGCGGATGTTCGATTTCGGCCGCAGCAAGACCGGCACCGGCGCCTTCGACTTCAAGCGCAACTGGGGGTTCGAGGCGCAGCCGCTGCACTACTGCTATCAGCTTCGCCAGGGCGCGACACTGGCGGAAAACAATCCGGCCAATCCGAAGTTCAAGCTGATGATCGCCGCCTGGCGCCGGCTGCCCCTGCAGGTGGCGAATCTGATCGGGCCGCAGATCGTGCGGGGTCTTGGTTGATGAAGCCGCGCCTGCTGTTCCTGTGCCACCGCATTCCCTTCCCGCCGGACAAGGGCGACAAGATCCGCGCCTGGCACATGCTGGATCGCCTGGCGGAGAACTGGGACGTCGATCTCGGCTGTCTGGTCGATGACCCGGCCGATCTGCGCCACCTGCCGGTGCTGCAGGCGCGCTGCGCCAGCGTGCTGGCACGACCGACCGGCCCGCGCCGCCAGGCGGCGCTGCGCGCGCTGTTGCGCTGCCGGCCGGGCCTGCCGCTGAGCCTCGGCTGGTTTCATGAGAAGGGGCTGTGGGACTGGGTGCAGGCGCATCTCGCCGCCGGCACGCATGAAGCCTGCTTCGTCTATTCCTCCGCCATGGCACCCTACGTCATGGGGCGGCAGCATCCCGGCATGCGGCGCGTGCTGGACATGGTGGATGTCGATTCCGAGAAGTGGCGCGCCTATGCCGCGGATGCGCGGCCGCCGATGCGCCAGGTCTGGGCGCGGGAGGCGCGCACGCTGCTGGCCTTCGAACGCCGCGCCGCGGCCGCCTTCGACCGCACGCTGTTCGTCTCCGCCGCCGAGGCCGCGCAGTTCCGGTCCATGGCGCCCGAAGCCGCGGCGCGGGTGGATCATGTGGACAATGGCGTGGACCTGGCCGCCTTCGACCCGGCCCTGCCGACGCCGAACCCCTATGCGCCCGGCATGCGCGCCATCGTCTTCACCGGCACGATGGACTACCGCCCAAACATCGAGGCGGTCTGCTGGTTCGCGGAACAGGTGATGCCGCGCCTGGCCGATCTGCCGGGCGTTGCCTTCCACATCGTGGGCGCCAATCCCGCACCCGCCGTACGTGCTCTGGCCTCCCGGCCGGGCGTGCATGTGGCCGGCGCGGTGCCGCGCATCCAGCCCTGGATCGCGCATGCGGAGGTGGGCGTCGCACCGCTGCGAATAGCGCGCGGCATCCAGAACAAGGTGCTGGAGGCGATGGCGCTCGCGCGGCCCGTGGTGGCCAGCCCCGAGGCCTTTGAGGGCGTGCGCGCCCTGCCCGGCCGCGACATCCTGGTAGCGGAGGGCGCGGAGGCGATGGCGCAGGCGGTGCGCGAGGTGCTCGACGGCCGGCACCCGGGCCTCGGCCCACGGGCGCGGGCGGCGGTGACGGAAGCGCATGACTGGAACGCCACGCTGCGCCGCCTCGATGCGGTGCTGCCGGTGCGGGAGAAAGTGACAGCATGAACGTGATCCTGCCCGCGCGTCCCGCAACCGGCGTGCATGGCGGCTGGGGCCTGCCGCTCGCGGCGCTCGGTCTCGGCCTTCTGGCATTCGGCCTGTTGTTCCAGGCGGAGGTTGCGGCGGCGGTCGCCACTTGGGACCGCTCCGCCACCTACAACCATTGCTGGCTGGTGCTGCCGATCGCGATCTGGCTTGCCTGGGTACGGCGGGATCGCCTGAAGGTGCTGCGGCCCGAGCCTTCGCTGCTGCTGGCCCTGCCGGCGCTGGCCGGCGCGCTGGCCTGGATTGTGGCGGAGCGACTGGGCATTATGGAAGGGCGGCAGCTTGTCCTGATCGGGCTGGTGTGGGTCCTGGTGCTGGCGACGCTTGGCTGGCGCATCGCGCTGGCGATGGCGGCCCCGCTGGCCTACCTGATTTTTCTCGTACCATTCGGCGAGTTCGCCACGCCCTTCCTGCAGGACGTGACCTTGCAGATGATCCTGGTGGGGCTGCGCTTTTTCGAAATCCCCCACTACGCCGATGGGCTGGTGATCGAGATTCCGGCTGGCACCTTCCTGGTGGCCGAGGCCTGTGCCGGGCTGCGCTTCCTGATCGCGGCGATCGCCTTCGGCGCGCTGTATGCGTTGGTGATGTTCCGCAGCCCGGGGCGGCGGCTGATGGTGATGCTGCTGGCCGTCGGGGTGCCGGTGCTGGCCAATGGCATCCGCGCGCTGGGCATCGTGCTGCTCGGCCACCATCTCGGCAGTGCGGAGGCGGCGGCGGCGGACCACCTGATCTACGGCTGGGTGTTCTTCTCCGTGGTGCTGCTGCTGCTGGTGGTGGCGGGCCTTCCCTTCCGCCAGGACGGCGCGGTGGCGCCGGTGGCGCATGACCCGCTGGCGCCGTTGCGGCCGCAGCGCGTGGCACCGGCGCGGGGTGTGGCGGTTGCAGCGCTGGCCGTTGGCCTGGCGGCGACGGGGCCGCTGGCGGCGGCCAGGCTGGATGCCGGCGTGGCGCCGCCGCAGGTGCAGGATGCGGCCCTGACGGCGCCGGATGGCTGCGTCGCGGAAGGCCTGGCGCTACGCTGCGCGGGGCTCGTCGCCACGGCGCGGCTGATGCAGTTCGCAGCGGACGCCAATTGGGCCGGCGTCGCCGCGGCACGCCGTGCGGCCGCGGGGGCCGTGAATGACGATGCGCTGACCTTCGGCGTGCAGGCGCCCGGCATGGCATGGCAGGTGCGCCACGTTACGGGACGATCCGCCCTGGTTGCCGTGGCCGCCTGGCGGGACGGCGTAGCGGCGGGGGATGGCCTGCGCTCGCGCGCCGCGCAGGCGCTGTCGGCGCTGCGCGGCGGCACGGCGCGGCCGGTGCTCGTGGTGGTGGACCTGGTGCCGGAGGATGCCGCGGCCCTGGACGTTGCCCAGGCCAGCCGGGTGATGCGCGCCGTGCTCGCGGCGCAGCGGCAGAGCCTGGGCGCCGTTGCGGCGGCGCGTTCAACGGGTTCGTGATCTCTGTCGGCACCACTTACAGGCATCTGACAGAACTGCCGTTGTTTCAGATAATACGCTGAAAAATAAGGAAAAATAATCTGGCACGCAGCTTGCTAATGATGAATTAGGCCACCGGGGTTGCCGGCGGCCGCTTCGAGATGAAGGATCAGATTATGAAAAAGGCACTCTTTGGCGCCGTCGCCGCCCTCGCCCTCATGGCCTCCCCGGTTCTGGCCGGTCCGATCGCGGCAGGCAGCAACCTGTCGATCGGCGGCATCAACAAGGTCACCGACACGCAGATCACCTTCGACGGCATGCAGCGCCTGGACATCGCCGCAGGCAGCTTTGCCGGCCTCGGCACTTGCCTGAGCTGCGTTGACATCGGCGACATCACCTTCTCGCCGTCGGTGTCTGATGGTCTGCTGTTCACGATCATGAACAACATGCTCACGAGCACCTTCATCCTGGATCCGGGCGCGACGGTGACGAACATTCCCGGCACCCCGGGCACGCTTTCGATCCGCGGCTTCGGCACGGCGACGCTGACCGGCTTCGACGACACCCCCGGCACCCTCGCGTTCAGCACGCAGAACGGCCTCGTCAGCAACGTGACCTTCTCCGCCACCGTGATCGCGGTGCCGGAGCCGGCCTCCCTCGCGCTGTTCGGCACCGCACTGCTCGGTCTCGGCCTGGTTCGCCGCGCGCGCCGCAACAAGGCCTGAGTCAAACAGCCCCGCTTCGCGCGGTTCTGATACCTTCAGGATGCGCGTCCGGCATTGTGCCGGGCGCGCGTTTTGCGTTTCAGGCGTCCCACGCCCAGGCGAGGCACGGTCGAAATAGCCAGCAGCAAACGGCGCGCCCCGGGGTTCCGCCTGGCGCCGAACAGGACGGTGGGGGTGCCGCCTGCACCACCACGCCGTGGTCGATAAGCACCACACGCGTGGACAGCCGCGCGATGAAGCCCGTTCCATGGCTCACCAGCGGCTGGTGTAATTCGCAGACCACACCAACTGGGCCGCCGTTGCCGCGGCGACGCGCGGCTGCCGGGGTCGTGAATGACGACGCGCTGACCTTCGGCGTGCAGGCGCCCGGCATGGCATGGCAGGTGCGCCATGTTTCGGGCGATCCGCGCTGGTCGCAGTGGCTGCCTGGCGGGACGGCGCAGCGGCGGGGGATGGTCTGCGGTCGCGCGCCCCGCAGGCGCTTTCGGCGCTGCGCGGCGGCACGGCGCGGCCGATGCTGGCGGTGGTGGAACTGGCCCCGGAGGATGCCGCGGCGCTGGACGTTGTCCAGGCCAGCCGGGTGACGCGCGGCGTGCTCGCGGCGCAGCGGCAGGGTCTGGGCGCCGTTGCGGCTGCGCGTTCAACGGGTTCGTGACCTTTGTCGGCGCCACTTACAGGCGGCTGACAGAACTGCGAGAGTTTCATATAAGCCATTGAAAAAATTAACCAAGTACTCTGGCATGCAGTTTGCCTACAACGGGTTGGGCCACTGGATTTGCCGGCAGCCGGTTCGAGATTAAGGAAAAGAATTATGAAGAAGGCACTCTTCGGCGCCGTCGCCGCCCTCGCCCTCATGGCCTCCCCGGTTCTGGCCGGCCCGATCATGCCGGGCAGCAACCTTTCGATCGGCGGCATCAACAAGGTCACCGACACACAGATCACCTTCTCCGGCCCGCAGCGCCTGGACATCGCCGGTGGCAGCTTTGCCGGCCTCGGCACTTGCTTCGCCTGCGTCAACATCGCCAACATCAGCTACTCGCCGACGACGTCCGATGGCCTGCTGTTCACGATTACGAGCAACGGCCTCGTGAGCACTTTCATCCTGGACGCGGGCGCGTCGGTGATGCAAAGCCCCGGCACTCCGGGCACGCTGTCGATCCGCGGCTTCGGCACAGCGACGCTGACCGGCTTCGACGACACCCCCGGCAGCATCGCGATCAGCACGCAGAGCGGCCTTGTCAGCGACGTGACCTTCTCCGCCACCGTGATCGCGGTGCCGGAGCCGGCCTCCCTCGCACTGTTCGGCAGCGCGTTGCTGGGCCTCGGCCTGGTTCGTCGCGCGCGCCGCAACAAGGTCTGATTGAGCAGCCCCGCTTCGCGCGGGGCTGGTCTGACACCTTCAGGATGCGCGTCCGGCATTATGCCGGGCGCGCGTTTTGCGTTCCAGGCGTCGCGCACCCGGGCGACGCGGTCGCGCGCCGCCGGACAGCGCGGCCGGGGTACCGCCTGCACCAGCACTCGCGGAGATGGCGCACCGATCCAGCATGAGACGAGCTGGCTGCGGCCCGGCTATTCCGCCGACTGCCTCGATCAGGATCACCGCCGCCGCACCAACTTCGCGCATCTGGTCCAGACCGGACGGGCGAATGAGATGTGAGAGGCGATCAGCGCCTTCCTGCCGAATGCGGCGCTGGCGCTGCCTCGACGGCGCCCCCACATGGCGAACATGCGCAGATTTCTGATTTGGGTGCTGCTGCTGGGCATGCTCGGCGGCGCGGGTTGGTACGGGCTGCGCTACCTGCCGCCGGAATGGGACCCGCGCGCGCCGCTGGACCTGGATGCGGCCCCGAACTGGATGACGGGCGTGAAGCTGCGCCGCCTGGCGGTGCAGCCCGAAGCCTGCTTTGCCGCGCTGGCCTCCACCGGGCGGCCAGTGCAGCGGGTGGCGGATCGCCCCTCCGATACTGGCTGCGAAATCCAGAACGCCGTCCGCCTGCCATCGGCAGCGCCGCTCGCGCCGGCGTCGCCTGTCACCACCTGCCGCGTCGCCGCCGCCTGGGCGCTGTTCGAGACGCAGGTGATGCAGCCAGCGGCGCGCCAGCATCTGGGCAGCGAGGTCACCGGCGTGCGCCACCTCGGCACGCAGAACTGCCGTAACGTGAACCACGCCCGCGGCGGCCGCCGCAGCCAGCACGCCACCGCCAACGCCATCGACATCGCCGGCTTCACCCTGCGCGACGGGCGGCAGGTGACGCTGCTGCGGCACTGGGATGGCTCAGGCGGGGAAGCAGCCTTCCTGCGGGCGCTGCGCGACGGCGCCTGCGGCTGGTTTCGCGCCGTGCTCGGCCCGGACTACAACGCAGCGCATCGGGACCATTTCCATTTCGACATGGGGCCCTGGCGCGCCTGCCGTTAGCGCTTCAGGAATCGCCGGCCCAGCGCCGGCCCGCGCCGGCGCCGCCCTTGGCTTCCGGCGCCAGATCCTCGGTCTTCCTGCCCTCGACATGGTCCATATGGCGTTTGCCTGAAACCTCATCGCCGATGTCGGGGCGGTTGTCGGTGCCGGAACGGGCGGTGCCCGCGGGGATACCGGTGCCGCTGCTGCCTTCCGGCATCGGCTGGCGTTCGGGCAGGGCGCCCGGTTCCGACGTTTCGGGAGTGGGCTTCTCGGGCTGGGACATGGAAATTTCCTCCTCAGGCATTGACCACCGTGCCGCCATTCGGGTGCAGGACCTGGCCGGTGAAATAGGAACTGTCCTGCTCGGCGGCGAGGAACAGGAAGGCGGGTGCGACCTCGTCCGGCTGGCCGGCGCGCGCCATGGTCACGCTGGCGCCGTGCTGCGCCGTGCGGTCCTCGTCGAAGGAAGCCGGGATCAGCGGCGTCCAGATCGGCCCTGGCGCCACGGCGTTCACGCGGATGCGCCGGTCCTCCCAGATCGCCTTCGCGAGGCTGCGGGTGAAGCCGACGATGGCGCCTTTGGTGGAGGCGTAGTCGATCAGCTCCGGGCTGCCCTGGTAGGCGGTGATGGAAGTCGTGTTGATGATCGACCCGCCCTTCGGCATGTGCGGCAGCGCCGCCTTGGTCAGCCACATCATGCCGAGGATGTTGGTGCGGAAGGTGCGTTCCACCTGCGCTTCCTGGATCTCCGCAAAATCCTTGCAGGGGTGCTGCTCGGCGGCGTTGTTCACCAGGATGTCGATGCGGCCGCCAAGGAAGCGCGCGGCCTGCTCCACCGCATCGCGGCAGAAGCCGGCATCGCCGATATCGCCAGCGATCACCTCGCAGCGCCGGCCGGCGGCCTCGATATGGGCGCGGGTGTCCTCGGCGTCCTCCGTTTCCTCCTTGTGCAGGATCACCACATCGGCGCCTTCCTTGGCGAAGCCGATGGCGACCGCGCGGCCGATGCCGGAATCGCCGCCGCTGATCAGCGCGGTGCGGCCTTCCAGCTTGCCGGCGGCGCGCCAGTTCTCCATGGCGGATTGTGGGCGCGGCGTCATCTCCGCCTCCAGGCCCGGCTGGCGGTCCTGGTGCTGCGGCGGTTGCAAGTTCTTGGGCGTGTCGGGCATGGCGGTGGGCCTCGGCTGCCGTGGTGCAACTGCAACCGGCCGGCCTTGCGGCAGTTCCTTGCGCGGGACGAGTCAAGCCGCGCTGCGAATCTTCGGGCACCGTCAGAAACTCCGGCCCGGCGCCGCGTTTCAGTCCAGCGGCCGGCGCGGCGATGCGCGGCTGGGAAGTGGAGACGCCACCATGGCTATGAAGACGATGGACGATCTGTTCCTGATGACGCTCAAGGATATCTACTACGCCGAGCGCCAGTTGCTGAAGGCGCTGCCAAAGATGGCGCGCGCGGCACAGAATGATGAACTGAAGCAGGCTTTCAAGGATCACAAGGAGCAGACCGAGGGCCAGGTGGAGCGCCTGCAGCAGGTGTTCCAGATCCTCGGCAAGCGCGCCCAGGGCGTGACCTGCGAGGCGATCCAGGGCCTGATCCAGGAAGCCGAGGAACTGCTGGAGGAAGCGCCGGAGCCGAGCGCGGTGCGCGACGCGGGCCTCATCGCCTCCGGCCAGGCGGTCGAGCATTACGAGATGGCGCGCTACGGCACGCTGCTGGCCTGGGCCGAGGCGCAGAAGAAGCCGGACATCGCCGAGCTGCTGAAGGCGACGCTGGAGGAGGAGAAGGCCACCGACAAGCTGCTGACGCAGATGGCGGTGAAGACGATCCACAGGGAAGCCCTGAAGGCAGCCTGATCAAGGGGGAGGCGTGGCATGGCGGCGCGGTCGAGCTGGGGTGGGCATCTGCGGCTGTCGCTGGTGGCCTGCCCCGTCTCCCTTTTCCCGGCGACCACCAGCGCGCATGACGTGCGCTTCAACCTGATCAACCCGGCCACCGGCAACCGCATCCGCACCAAGGTCTTCGATGCGGATGGGGATGAGGTGGAGCGGAAGGATCTGGTGCGCGGCTTCGAGATCGAGAAGGATGAATACATCCTGCTGACGGATGAGGAGATCAAATCCGTCCGCCTGGACTCGACGCGCACCATCGACATCGAGCGTTTCGTCGATGCATCCGAGATCGACCGCATCTTCTGGAACGACCCCTACTACCTGGTGCCGGACGGCAAGGCCGGCGTGGACGCCTTCACGGTGATCCGCAGCGCCATGGAACAGGCCGGCAAGGTGGCGCTGGCGCGGGTGGTGATGGGCACGCGGGAGCGTATCGTCGCGATCGAACCACGCGGCGTCGGCATGCTGCTGACCACGCTGCGCACCCATGACGAGGTGCGCGAGTCGGAGGAATATTTCGAGGATATTCCGGACCGCAAGGCGGATGCCGGGATGATCGAGATCGCTGAGCGCATCATTGCCCAAAAGGCCGGCCCCTTTGATCCCTCCGAGTTCAAGGATCGCTACGAGGATGCGCTGCGCGCGCTGATCGAGAGCAAGCGCGATGGCGATGGCGGCGGCACCAAGGCCGCACCCCCGCGCGAGGACAATGTGATCGACCTGATGGAGGCGCTGCGCCGCAGCCTGGAGGGTCCGTCCGCCAAGGCGCCTGAGAAGGTTGCCGCCAAGGCGAAGCCGGCGCCGAAGAAGGCACCCGCGAAGAAGACTGCTGCGAAAACGCCGCCGAAGAAGGCGCCGCCGCGCAAGCGCGCCGCGTCCCGCTGATGCCGGCCCTGGCCCGCGACAGCCTCCAGCCCTATCGCGCCAAGCGCAATTTCGGGCGCACCAGCGAACCGCAGGGCGCGCCGGGTGTGGCGGGGGACCGGCTGGCCTTCGTGGTGCATCGGCATGATGCGCGGCGGCTGCACTATGATCTGCGGCTGGAATGGGGCGGCGTGCTGAAGAGCTGGGCCGTGACCCGCGGCCCCTCGCTCGACCCGGCGGACAAGCGCCTGGCGGTGGAGGTGGAGGACCATCCGCTGGACTATGCCAGCTTCGAGGGCACCATCCCGAAGCCCGATTATGGCGGCGGCACGGTGCAATTGTTCGACCGCGGCGTCTGGGCGCCGCTGGACCCCGACAACGTCGATCGTGACCTGGCCAAGGGCGAGCTGAAATTCGTTCTCGCGGGGGAAAGGCTCAAAGGCGGCTTCGTGCTGGTGCGGATGAAGCCGCGCGGTGGCGCGAAGCCGGAGCCACGCAACAACTGGCTGCTGATCAAGGAGAAGGACAGCATGGCGACGCCCGGGCAAGGCGATGCCGTGCTGCAGGCCGAGACCTCCATCGCCAGCGGCCGCACGCTGGCGCAGATTGCCAAGGGCGAGGTGCCGAAGGCGGCCACGAAGGCGGCCAAGGCCCCCGCCGCGAAGGCGGCCAAGCCTCCCGCCGCGAAGGCCGTCAAGCACCGGGCGCCAGACGCCGAAGCCATGCCTCGCTTCGTCGAACCGCAGCTCTGCCGCCTGGTTGCTGCCGCGCCCAACGGCGCCGACTGGCTGCATGAGCTGAAGATCGATGGCTACCGCCTGCAACTCCGCGTCCAGGGCGGCAAGGCGACGCTGCGCACCCGCACTGGCCTCGATTGGACCGATCGCTTCCCCGCCATCGCCGAGGCCGCTGCCGCGTTGCCCGATGCGCTGATCGATGGCGAGGGCGCGGCGCTGGATGCGGAGGGCCAGCCAAGTTTTCCCATGCTGCAGGCCTTCCTGTCCGGCACCAACACCGCGCCATTGGTGTTCTTCGCCTTTGACCTGCTGCATGACGGCACGCGTGACCTGCGGGCCGAGCCGCTGGAGGCGCGCAAGACGGCACTGCGAAAACGGCTGCCGCCGAAGGGCGCGGTGCTGCGCTACCTGGAGCATTTCCCGGCCCCCGGCGATGCCGTGCTCGCCTCCGCTTGCCGGCTGGAGATGGAGGGCATCGTCTCCAAGCGCCGCGACGCCGCCTATTCCTCCGGCCGCGGTGAGAGCTGGACCAAGGCGAAGTGCCGCGGGCGCGATGAATTCGTCATCGGCGGCTTCAGCCGTGGCGCGCGCGGGCTGGGCGCGCTGCTGGTCGGCGCCTGGCGGGATGGCAAGCTGGCCTATCTCGGCCGCGTCGGCACCGGCTTCTCCGCCGCCACCTCGACCAAGCTGGTACAGCGCCTGGCGAAGCTGGAACGGCGCACGAAGCCCTTCCTGGGCACGCCGGCCAAGATCAGCGACGTGGTCTGGGTACAGCCGGAGCTGGTGGCGGAGGTCGCCTATGGCGGCTGGACCGAGGAAGGCCTGCTGCGCCACGCCAGCTTCCAGGGGCTGCGGGAGGACAAGCCGGCCAAGCAGGTGACGCCACCACCCGAGCCGGCACCGGAACCCGCACCAACGCCGAAGGCGCGCAGCAAGCCGCCGCTCGGCATGAGCAACCCGGACCGGGTCCTGTGGCCGGCAACCGACGATAACCCGGCGCTGACCAAGGCCGATCTCGCCGCCTACTACGCACGGTTTGCCGACCGTATCCTCGCGCATGTTGCCGCCCGGCCGCTGTCGCTGCTGCGGGCGCCGGATGGCATCACGGGCGGCCTGTTCTTCCAGCGCCACGCCATGCCGGGCCAGTCGCCGCTGGTCGGCGCCGTGCAGGTGGAGGGCCAGGCGCGGCCCTACATGCGGATCGACGATGCGGCGG
Source organism: Falsiroseomonas sp. E2-1-a4 (assembly GCF_051433165.1). NCBI lineage: Bacteria > Pseudomonadati > Pseudomonadota > Alphaproteobacteria > Acetobacterales > Roseomonadaceae > Falsiroseomonas > Falsiroseomonas sp. E2-1-a4. The sequence goes on from NZ_JBHMFS010000001.1 coordinate 402,335, forward strand.
GGCTGGCCGCGCTGGCGCAGGTCTCGGCGGTGGAGCTGCACCCCTGGGGCGCGAAGGCCGATGCGCCCGCCGTGCCGGACCGGCTGGTCTTCGACCTGGACCCGGATGAGGGCATTCCATTTGCCCGTGTGCTGGAGGGCGCGCTGGAGCTGCGGGACCGGCTGAAGGCACTGGGCCTCGCGCCCTTCGCCCGCGTCACCGGCGGCAAGGGGCTGCATGTGGTGGTGCCGCTGGCGCCACCGAAGCGGGCCGGCGGGCCGGGCTGGCCGGAGGCCAAGAGCTTCGCGCGGCTGGTCTGCGCGCTGATGGAACGCGACGAGCCCAAGCGCTACACCACCACCCTGGCCAAGAAGGCGCGGAAGGGCCGCATCTTTCTCGACTATCTGCGGAACGACCGGCTCTCCACCGCGATAGCAAGCTGGTCGCCGCGGGCCCGGCCCGGGGCCCCGGTGGCCTGCCCCATCCCGTGGTCGGCGGTGAAGCCGGGGCTCGACCCCGCCGGCTGGAAGCTCGCCGCCCTGTTGGCGGGGAAGATGCCGGCCGATCCCTGGGCGGATTTCGGCGCCGCCGCCGGCAGCCTGCGGGATGCCATCGCCAAGGTATCGCGCACCCCATGAGCCAGCTTTTCTCCCCCCGCGCGGATCGCCGCCTGCGCGCCTTCGGCATCATCGGCGGGGCCGCACTGGTGCTGGCCCTGGTGGTGGCTTTCGCGCTCAGCCGGTCGGACGGCGCCTGGGGTGTCGGCACCCCGGCGGCGCAGCCCATCCCGTTCAGCCACGCCATCCATGCCGGCCGCGTCGGGCTGGATTGCCGCTTCTGCCACGCCACGGTGGAACACGCGGCCAATGCCGGCATGCCGACAGCGGAGACCTGTCTCGGCTGCCACAGCCAAGTCTGGAACGTCACCGCGCAATTCGCCCCGCTGGAGACGGCGCTGGCGCTTGGCACGCCGGTTACCTGGTCTTCCGTGCATCGCCTGCCGGAGCATGTGCGCTTCCACCACGCCGCGCATATCGGCGTCGGCCTGACCTGCGCGCAGTGCCACGGTCCGGTCGAGACCATGCCGCGCACGGTGAAGGTGGAAACGCAATCCATGGGCTGGTGCCTGGATTGCCACCGGGACGCGCAGCCGCAATCGGCCGCGCTGGTGGCGGCGAGCCATGCCCAGCTGGGGGTGGAGGTGCCGCCGCTGGCGAATTGCTCAACCTGCCATCGCTGATCCGCACGGAACCGTCGCGGGCACACCGCGTTGGCCGCCGGAGGACGGGGGATGCTGCATGACCGAAACGCCGGGCCGTCACCGGCTACCGCTGTTCCTGGGGCTCGCCGGACTGCTGCTGAGCGCCTGCAGCGGCGTGCAGACTCCACTGGATCCGATGGGTGACCACGCCGCCCGCATCGCGGTGCTGACCTGGGTGTTGTTCATCGGCGGCACCGCCATCTTCGTGCTGGTGATGGGCCTGCTGGTCTTCGCGCTGATCGCACCGGCGCGGGTGCGCAATGCCTTCGGCACCCGCCGCTTCGTGGTTGGCGGCGGCATCGTCTTCCCCACCGTCACGCTGCTGGCATTGCTGGTCTACAGCCTCGGCGTCTCCCGCGCCGTGGTGCTGCCGATGAGCGACAACCCGCTGCGGATCGAGGTGATCGCCCGGCAATATTGGTGGGAGGTGCGCTACCCGGATGAGGGTGAAGGCGCCGTCACCGCCAATGAACTGCACCTGCCCGTGGGGCGGGAGGTGGAGCTGCTGCTGTCTTCCGGCGACGTCATCCACAGCCTGTGGATTCCGAACCTGCACGGCAAGATGGACATGATCCCGGGCCGCGTGAACCGCCAGCGCATGCGCGCGGACCGGCCTGGCGTGATGCGCGGGCAATGCACCGAATTCTGCGGCGTGCAGCACACGCTGATGGCCTTCTGGGCGGTGGCGCAGGAACCGGCCGAATTCGATGCCTGGCTGGCCCGTCAGCGCGCGCCGATTTCCCCGCCCGCCACGCCCGAACAGGTGCGCGGCAAGCAAGTGTTCGGCGAGGCCGGCTGCGGCGCCTGCCACACGGTGCGCGGCACCGAATGGCAATCCAGGCTCGGGCCGGACCTGTCCCGCGTCGGGTCCCGCCTTTCCCTGGCCGCCGGGGCGCTCGACAACCATCGAGGCACGCTGGCCGGCTGGGTTGCCGGCGCGCAGGACATCAAGCCGGGCAACGCCATGCCGGCCTTCGGCCGTTCGCTGCCGGGCGATGATCTGCTGGCCGTTGCCGCCTGGATGGAGTCGCTCCGCTGATGGACACCCAGGCCCCCAAGCTGGAATTGCCGAATCCGCTACCGCGGCCCGAAGCGGAGCTGGCCGAGCTGAGGCGGATCTGGCGCCAGCCGAAGGGCTGGCGGGCCCTGTCGGAAGTAAATAACGGCCTGGTCGGGCCGCTTTTCGTCGCCACCGCGCTGCTGTTCTTCCTGCTGGCCGGGGTGCTGGCGCTGATCATCCGCGCGCAGCTTGCCTTCCCGGGCCTGACGCTGGTGGACCCCGGCACCTACAACCAGCTTTTCACCATGCATGGCACGGTGATGATGTTCCTGTTCGCCGTGCCGGCGGTGGAGGCGGTGGCGATCACCTTGCTGCCGTCGATGCTCGGCTCGCGGGAATTGCCGTTTCCGCGGCTCGGCGCCTACGCCTTCATGATCTACCTGATCGGCGGGCTGTGCTTCTATTCCAGCATCTTCTTCGGCATCGCACCCGATGGCGGCTGGTTCATGTATCCGCCGCTGACCAGCAAGGCCTATTCGCCCGGCATCAACACCGACATGTACCTGCTGGGCATCGGCTTCATCGAGATCAGCGCCATTGCCGGCGCGATCGAGCTGACCGTCGGCATCCTGCGCTGCCGCGCGCCGGGCATGACGCTGGGGCGCATGCCGATCTATGCCTGGGGCATCCTGGTTTTTGCCGTGATGGTGATCTTCGCCTTCCCAGCGGTGATCATCGCCAGCACGTTGCTGGAGCTGGAACGCGCCTTCGACTGGCCCTTCTTCCTGCCGGAACGTGGTGGCGACCCGATGCTGTGGCAGCATCTGTTCTGGTTCTTCGGCCATCCGGAGGTCTACGTGATCTTCCTGCCGGCGGCGGCCATGGTCTCCATGATCGTACCGGCGATGGCGGGTGCGCGGCTGGTCGCGCACTCCATGGTGGTGACTGCGCTTGTCGGTACCGGCTTCCTCAGCTTCGGGCTGTGGGTGCACCACATGTACACCACGGGCATTCCGCCGCTGTCGCTGTCCTTCTTCGCCGCCGCGGGGTTTGCGGTTTCCATCCCCTCCGGCCTTCAGGTCTTCGCCTGGATCGCGACCTTCGCCAGCGCGCGGCAGCGTATCCGCTTCACCACGCCGGCGCTGTTCATCCTGGGCTTCCTGTTCATCTTCACGCTCGGCGGGCTGACCGGTGTCATGGTCTCCGTCACCCCCTTCGACTGGCAGGCGCACGACACGTATTTCATCGTGGCGCATCTGCACTACGTGCTGATCGGCGGCATGGTGTTCCCGCTATTCGCGGCGGTGTACTACTGGGCGCCGGCGGTCGGGCAGCAATTGTCGGAGCGGCTGGGCAAGACTGCCTTCTGGCTGCTGTTCATCGGCACGAACCTCACCTTCTTTCCAATGCATATCAGCGGCTTCATGGGCATGCCGCGGCGCATCTACACCTTCCCCTCCGGCTTCGGGCTGGAGCTGTGGAACCTGCTGTCCTCGATCGGGGCGGCGATCTTCGCGGCCGGCGCCGCGGTGATACTGGTGGATTTCGTGCTGAATTTCCGCTTCATCCGGCAGGATCGGCAGGAAAACGTCTGGAATGCCGGCACGCTGGAATGGGTCTCCAGCCCGAATTTCGGCATGCGGAGCCTGCCTTTGGTGCGCGACCGCTACCCGCTGTGGCATGACCCCGACCTGAAGCGCCAGATCGAGGCCGGCGGACATTACCTGCCCTTCGCCGCGACCGGACGGCGCGAATCGCTGATCAGCAGCCCGGCCGAGGCGACGCCGCAATACATCGCCTTTGTCACCGGGCCGAGCTGGTCGCATGTGGTCGCTGCCTTCGGGACGGCCGTCATGTTCCTGTCGCTGGCCGGGTCCTTCGTGATTCCCGCGGCAGCGGCCGGCCTGATCGCGCTGGCAGCCTTCATCGCCTGGGTCTGGAACGGCACCGATTTTGGCCCGGTGGGGCCGGCCAAGGCCGATATCGGCGGCGGCATCGTGCTGCCGACGCATGCCACCGGTCCGATGACCGCATCCTGGTGGGCCATGGTCTGCACCATGCTGGTCAGCGGTACCGCCTATGCCTGCCTTCTCGCCAGCTACCTGTTCCTGTGGCTGGTGAATGGCGATGCGATGTGGCCGCCGCCGGGGCAGGGGCTGCCGGTGCTGGGCTGGGGCGTGGCGGCCTTCGCGCTGTACGGCGGCGCGGCCCTGTCGCTGATCTTCGCCTCCGCCACGCTGCATGACGGGCGCGGCTGGACCCACCGGATCGCGCTGCTGGCGGGGCTTGGGCTGCTGGCCAGCGGACTTGCCGCGGATGGCTGGGCGCTGTGGCAGGGGCCGATCCGGCCGACGCTGCACGCCTATGGCGCCAGCGCCTGGGGATTGTTCGTCTGGCAGTCCGCGCATGTGGCCATCGCGCTGCTGATGGGCAGCTACACCCTGGCGCGGTCCCTCACCGGCAAGCTGGGCGGCCAGCGGCGGCTGACGATCGACAACACCAGGCTGTTCTGGCTGTACACGGTGGGCCAGGGCAGCGTCGGCCTGGTCCTGCTGCACGGCTTCCCGAGGCTGCTGCCATGAACCAGGGCACCCTGCGGCGCGGGCCGCAATCCGCGTTCGCCGTGCTGGCCAGTGCCGGCGGGCTGGCGCTGTGGGCACTGCATTTCACCTTCATCTACGTCATCAACGCCTTCGCCTGTGAGCGTGGCTACGAGGGCGCCAGCCTGTTCGGCCTGCCTTGGGTGCCGGCAATGATCGGGCTGGCGACGCTGGTCATCGTGGTGCCGCTGCTGCTGATCCTGCGCGGCACCACCCGGACGCTCGGATTGCCGGTAACCGAGGGTGGCGAGGCCGAGCCGCGCTTCACCAACTGGTTCGCCGCCGCCGTCGCCGGCTATTCGCTGCTGGCGGTGCTGTTGCAGGCGGCGCCTTCGCTGGTCCTGCCGGCCTGCGGGGTTGGCTACTGACCCAGGGGCCGCCCCTCTGGCCGGTCCAGCCGCGGGCGCAGGCGCGGCTCCGGCTGGGTGCCGGCTTCGCCCGGCGCCAACGGCTGGCCGGGCGGCACAGCCGGTGCCTCGCCCAACGTGTAGAGAAAGGCGGCGATGTCCAGCGCCTGCCCCTCCTGCAACGGCAGGACCGGCATGGCGGAGCCGGGCGAGACAGCTTGCGGGTTCAGCAGGAAGGCCACCAAATTCTGCGGTGCATTGGGCAGGCGCCCGCCGACATAGCTGCGCCGCGCCCATTCCATCAGCGGCGGGCCGACCCAGGCGACGGCGCCCTCGATGCCCGGAATCACATGGCAGGCGCCGCAGCCATGTTCGGCGATCGCGATCCGGCCGCGCGCCGCATCGCCGCCGGCGACACGCAGCTCGGCCGGCACGGCCTCCTCCCCGCAGGCGCCGAGCGCGAGGAGCAGGGGCAGCGCGAGGCGGCATGGGATGCGGGACATGCCCGGGGCAACGTGGAAAGGCCCAGTGCGGTTGCATCGGGTGGGAACCATCAGCGGTCTGGAGCGTAGCCGAAGCCGGGCGCTGCCCGACCCTGCCGAAGCGGAGCCGCCGCCAGCATGACGCCACCTGATGCCCTGCCGCCGCCTGACCCGGATCGCCGCAGCGTGTTGCGGGCGGCCGGTGCGTCCCTGGCGCTGGCGACGGCGGCGGGCTGCGACTGGGCGCCGAATGAATTCGGCAGCCCGCTCTATGCCCCGGCGCGCGGGTTGGGCGGGCCGGCGCAGAGCTATGCGACGGTGCTGGAGTTGGACGGCGTTGGTCGCGGCGTGCTGGCCCGCGTGGTGAACGGCCACGCCATCAAGATCGAGGGCAATCCGCGCCACCCGGGCAGCCTCGGCGCCACCGATGTGTTCCTGGAATCCGCCGTGCTCGGCCTGCATGACCCGGCGCGGTCGCGCCGCGTGCGGCAGCGCGGGCAGCTGGTGCGGGACCCGGCGCGGCTGGCCGCCTGGCTGGCGGAGCAGCGCGCGGCGTTGGCGGCGCAAGGCGGCCAGGGGCTGCGGATACTCACCGGCCCGGTTTCTTCCCCAACCCAGCGGCGACTGATCGCGGCGGTGCTGGCGGCCTGGCCGGGGGCGCGCTGGCATGTGCATGCGCCGCTGGCCGATGCGGCGGGCGCCGAGGGCGCCATGCTGGCCTTTGGCGCCGCCTTGGTGCCGCGGCCGGACCTGTCCCGCGCCCGCTGCGTGCTGGCGCTGGGCGCCGACCCGTTGGGCCCCGGCCCGGCGCAACTGGCCCTGGCGCGCGGCTGGGCGGAAGGGCGGGCCGCCGGGCGCGCTTCGGGCCGGCTTCCGGCACTGATCGTTGCCGAATCGACGCCGAGCCTGACCGGCAGCAAGGCCGATCGCCTGCTGGTGCTGCCGCCCTGGGAGATCGAGGCGCTGGCGCGCGCCATCGCCGCCGAACTTGGCGTGGCCGCCGCCGCCGGCGCAACGCATCCGGAGGCCGCGTCGCTCGCCGCCAGTCTGCGCGCCGCCGGCCCCGCCACCTGCGTGCTGGCCGGGCGCGGGCAGAGCGTGGCGGTGCACGCGCTGGCGCATGCGATCAACGCGGCGCTCGGCGCGACGCTGCCCTATGTCGAGAACCCGACGGCCGTGGCGGCCGGCACGCTGGCGGAGCTGGTGGCGGAGGGCGATGCCGTCACGCATCTGCTGGTGCTGGACGCGAACCCGGTTTTCGACGCGCCGGCCGATCTGGATGTTGCCGGCCTGCTGCGCCGCGTGCCGCACAGCCTGCATGCCGGGTTGCATGTGGATGAGACGGCGCTGGCCGCCGGCTGGCACCTGCCGCTGCGCCATCCCTTGGAAAGCTGGGGCGACAGCCTGGCCTTCGACGGCACCGCCGCGCTGCGCCAGCCGGTGACGCTGCCCCTGGTTGAGGCTGCCGTGTCGGTGGAAGAATTGTTGTCCGCACTCGCCGGGCCGGGCGCCAATGGCCAGACGTTGGTGCGCGAAACCTGTCGCGCGACCTGGGGCGAGGCGGATTTCGAACAGCGCTGGCGCGCCGTGCTGGAAGCGGGCCTGGTGCCGGACAGCGCCCCGGCCGCCCGGGTGCCGGCGCTGCGGGATGACTTTGCGCTGCCGCCGGCGACGCCCGCCCCGGCCACGCCCGTCGCGATCTTCGTGCCGGACCCGCATCTGTGGGATGGCCGCTTCGCCACCGAGGCCTGGTTGCAGGAATTGCCGCGCCAGCTCGGTAGCCTCGCCTGGGGCAATGCCGTGCTGATGGCGCCGGCCGATGCGCGGGCCGCCGGGTTGGCGGAAGGCGCGGAGGTGGAGCTGCGCCTCGGTGACCGCTTGCTGCGCGCGCCGGTGCTGGTCACCCCAGGCCAGGCGCCGGGGGTGGTGACGCTGCCGCTCGGTGGCGGGCGGCGGGCGGCGGGCGGGGTGCCGGGCGGCATCGGGATGGATGCCTATCGCCTGCGCCCAGCGGCCTCGCTTTGGCTGGCACCGGGCCTGGTCCTGCGCGCCACCGGCGGCGCGGGCTGGGCCGCGCGCGGCGCGGATTTCGCGCTGGCCGACGAGGCACCGCGCGTGCGCCGCCTGGCGCCGGGCGAGGCGGTGCCGCCGCTGCCACCGCCGCGCTCGCTCTATCCGGATTGGACCTACACCGGCCACGCCTGGGGCATGGCAATCGACCTTGACACCTGTATCGGCTGCAATGCCTGCGTCGTCGCCTGCCAGGCGGAGAACAACACGCCGGTGGTGGGGCCGGAGGAAGCGGCACGTGGCCGCGCCATGCATTGGCTGCGCGTGGATCGCGTGGCCAGCGGCACGCCGGAGGCACCACAGGTCGATTTCCAGCCGGTGCCCTGCATGCATTGCGAGAAGGCGCCCTGCGAAGTGGTCTGCCCGGTGAACGCCACGGTGCATGACCATGAAGGTCTGAACCTGATGATCTATCCGCGCTGCATCGGCACGCGCACCTGTTCCAACAACTGCCCCTACAAGGTGCGCCGCTTCAACTGGGCCGGCTATGCGCGCCAGGCCGGCGCCGTGCCGGTGCACAACCCCGATGTGCCTGTGCGGCCACGCGGCGTGATCGAGAAATGCACCTACTGCCAGCACCGCATCAAGGGCGCGCAGGACACCGCCCGGCAGGAAGGCCGCACGGTGCGGGATGGCGAGATCGTCACCGCCTGCCAGAGCGCCTGCCCGACACGCGCCATCCATTTCGGCGACATCAACGACCCGGCCAGCGATGTCTCCCGCGCCAAGGCGGAGGGACGTAACTACGCGCTGCTCGGCCACCTCGACTTGCGGCCGCGCACCACCTACCTGGCGCGGCTGGTGTCATGAGCAGCGCGGAGTTTTCCACCCGCCCGGTCTCCGACCAGCCGCTGCGGAGCGATTTCGGCTGGCGCTTCGCGGCGGGTGTGGCCGGCGCCGGGCTGCTGACGCTGCTGCTGGCCTATGCGGTGGTGGCGCTGCTGCTGCGCGGTACGGCGCTGTGGGGCACGAATATCCCCTTCGTCTGGGGCTTCGACCTGATCAACTACATCTGGTGGATCGGCATCGCCAACGCCGCCAGCCTGTTCGCCGTGGTGCTGGTGCTGCGGCGGCATGGGCTGCGCAGCTCGGTGAACCGGTTTGCGGAGGCCGCGGCGCTGGCGGCGGTGGCGGCGGCGGCGATCTACCCGATCCTGCATCTCGGCCGGCCCTGGCTGTTCTACTGGACCTTCCCCTACCCCGCGACCTTCGAGGTCTGGCCGAATTTCCGCAGCACGCTGGTGTGGGATTTCTGGGGGATCATGTCCCACGTCGTGGTCACCGGCCTGTTCTGGTACACCGGGCTGATCCCGGACCTCGCCACCATGCGCGACCGCGCTGTGGCGAAGGGGCGCATGGTGCAGGCGCGCATCTATGGCCTGCTCGCGCTGGGCTGGCGCGGATCGGTGCGGCATTGGGCGCGGCACCAGGCGGCGTATCGGCTGGTGGCCGCAATGGTGCTGCCGATGCTGGTCTCGGCGCAGACCATCGTAGCGCTGGAATTCGCCACCACCATCGTGCCGGAATGGCACCAGGCGCGGCTGCCACTGCATGTGGTGGCAACAGGCATCCCCTCCGGCCTCGGCGTGGTGCTCGCGCTGGCGGCGCTGCTGCGCGGCGGGCTGGGGCTGACGCGCTACATCGATGACGAGGACATGCACCTGCTCGGCAAGCTGACCGCCGCGGCCGCGCTGCTGTGTGGCTATGTGTACGCCGAGGCGCTGCTGGTGGGGCTGCTGGAGGACGCAACGACGCGGGAGGCGATGGCGGCGCGCGCCTTCGGGGCCTATGCCGCGCTGTATTGGGGCGGTGCCGCGCTGGTGGTGGGACTGCCGCAATTGCTGTGGCTGAAGCAGGCCCGGGTGCGCGCGCGCTGGGCGGTGCCGATCGGGATCGGCGCGGCGGCAGGCGTGTGGCTCGATCGCTTCTCGCTGGTCGCCGGCGGGCTGGTGCGGGACCATCTGCCGAATACCGGGCCGCTCTATGCGCCGACCATGCCGGAATGGACGCTGCTGATCGGCAGTGTCGGCCTGTTCGCGTTGCTGATGCTGGCCTTCGCGCGCTTCGTGCCGGTGGTGTCGATGTTCGAGATGCGGCACGAGGAAAGCGAGGCGGACGTCCCATGACAGCCGCCGTGATCGCGGAATTCGACAATCCGGAGGCGCTGGTCGCGGCGCTGCGCGCGGCGCGTGATGCGGGGTGGCGCCGGATGGATGCCTATGCGCCCTTTCCGGTGCCGGAGGCCGCGAAGCTGCTGGGGGCCACCGGCAAGCGCGTGGCCTGGATCGCGATCGGCGCCGGGCTGTTCGGCGCGGTGCTGGCCTATGCCACGCAATACTGGCTCAGCGTGCACGACTATCCGCTGAATGTCGGCGGCAGGCCGCTGCATGCGCTGCCGGCCTTCCTGCCGGCCACCACCATCGTCGGCATATTGTGGGCGGCGGCGGGTGCGTTGATCGGCATGTTGGCGCTGAACCGCCTGCCGCGGCTGAACCACCCGGTCTTCGCCGCCCCCGGCTTCGGCCGCGCCAGCGAGGATCGCTTTTTCCTGTGCCTGTTCGCCGGCGATCCCGGGCTGGATGCGCGGGAGGCGATGTATCTGCTGCGTCGGCAGAAACCGCTGAGCCTGGCAGAACTGCCCACATGATCGCCCGGCTGATTCCCTTGCTGCTGCTCGCCGCCTGCGATGGCTGGCCCGGCAGCACGCCCGTCGCGCCACCCGCGCCGCCGCCGCCCGGTGCCGTGGCGCAGGGCGATGCGGTCTGGCGCCAGGCGCTGGCGCCGCCCGGCCCGCCGGTGACGGAGGCGCTGCTGGCACGTGGCGCGGATCGCTACGTCATCTTCTGCGCGCCCTGCCACGGCCCGACCGGCGCGGGCGATGGCGGCGCGGTGGCGCAGGGTTTCCCGGCGCCGCCGCCGCTGCCGGCCGAGGCCGCGCGCAGCATGGCGGTGATCGCGGACAATCACGCCCGCGCCCACCCCTTCGCAGATCGCCTCTCACCCTCGGATCGCTGGGCCATCGCCCGTTTCGTGGAGCGCCTGGCGCCATGAGGTCCGGTACCATGAGGGTTGCAGCGGGAGCAGGCCTCGGCCTTGCCGCGCTGGCGGTGGCCGCGCTTGGCGGGCCGGCGCTGGCGGAGGCGTGGCTCATCGGCTTCCTGATCTGGATGCATATCGGGGTCGGCGCGGTGGGCGTGCTGGCGCTCGGCCATCTGCTGCGGGAGGATTGGCTGACCCCGGTGCGCCTGCCGCTGGAGGCTGCGGCCCGCACCCTGCCGCTGCTGGTGCTGATGGCGTTGCCGGTGCTGCTGGTGCCGGAGAATCTCTACCCCTGGGCTACGGACCCCACGCTGCCGGCCGACAACCCGCGCGCCGCCCTGCTGCAACCCTGGTTCTTCCAGCTTCGGGGCGCGGCCTGCCCGCTGATCTGGACCTTGTTAGGCTGGCGCCTGGCGCGGCCAGGAACGCATCCGCGGCTTTCGGTGCTGGCCCTGGTGCTATTGCTGCCGACGACCACGCTGGCGGGCTTCGACCTGGTGCTGTCCCGCGATACCACCTGGTACGCCAGCCTCCAGGGCTTCTCCATCTGGGTGGCGGGGCTGGCCGCGGCGCTGGCGGCGGCGATCCTGGCCGCGCCAACCCGGGCCGATTCCAAGGGGATGCCGGGCCTGGAACGGGCGCTGCTGACGCTCGCGCTGACCGTGTTGTGGCTGTGGTTCACCCAGTTCATCGTGGTGTGGATGGCGGATCTGCCGAATGAGGCGGGCTGGTATCTGCGGCGGCTCGATGAATGGCGCTGGCTGCAACTCGGCGTTGCCTTGCCAGCCGTGCTGCTGGCCATCGCGCTGGCCGCGCCGCCGGACCATGGGCGCTGGCGCATGGCGGCGGTGTGCTGGCTGCTGCTGGTGCAGTTTGCCGCGCATCTGTGGTGGGTGGTGCGACCGGATGCGCCGCTGGCCCAGCCGGCACCCTGGCTGGATGCGCTGGTGTTCGCGGGGCTCAGCCTGGCCTTCGGGCTGTGGTGGCGGGCGGAGCGCGCGCGGCTGCTCACTGCCGCGTCGGCGGCGACTTCGACCGGGGCTCCGTCGCACGCGGTTCCGGGTCCGGCCCATGCCGGCGCCAGGGCCAGCGGCCTTCGATCTCCACCTCCAGCGACAGGCTGAGCACGGTCCTAATCAGCACGATCAGGCCGAGCGCCCCGACTGTCTCCAGTGTCATCGGCGCGGCGACGGTGTGCACGATATCCGCCGCCACCAGCAGTTCCAGCCCGAGCAGGATCGCCCGGCCGAGATTGGCGCGATAGGGGATGAAAGCCTCCGCCCAGCCGGGCGTGCCACTGCGTAGCCCGGCGCGCAGGAACAGGAAGCTGGTGATGGCGGTGCCAGCCACCAGCACCAGGATGCCCGCCAGTTCCAGTCCAGCCGCCGTCCAGTTCGCGATGATGCCCACCCAGGCACCGGGGTCATTGTTCTCCATGGCCGGATAAAGCGGCCCGGCGCGCAATGGTTGCGGGAACCGGTGCGGGGGTTCGCTCGTCATGCCTGGGATGGATGCCACCAACCCGCGCACAATCCCTGCCCTGCACCGGTTGCTCGACCAGCCGGAGGCGTGGGCGCTGTGTGCGCAGCACCCCCGCGCCGCGGTGGCGGCTGCGCTGCGGGCGCATCTGACGGCTTTGCGCGGGCAGGGCGCGCCCTTCATCGCGGAACATGCCTTCGCGGCGGCGGCAGCGGCGCTGGCGGCTGCGGCCCGGCCCGGGCTGCGGCGCGTCATCAACGCCACCGGCGTGGTGCTGCACACCAATCTCGGCCGCGCGCCCCTGCCGCAGGCGGCGCGGGATGCGGTGGCGGCGGAGGCCGCGGGCTACTGCAATTTGGAGCTGGATCTGGAGACCGGCCGCCGCGGTCACCGCCACGCCGCCTGCAGCGCCTTGCTGTCGGAATTGACCGGGGCGGAGGCCGCGCTGGTGGTGAACAACGGCGCCGCCGCCATGCTGCTGGCGCTGTCCGCTTTGGCGGCGGGTGGCGAGGCGGTGGTGTCTCGCGGTGAGCTGGTGGAGATCGGCGGCGGCTTCCGGATTCCGGATGTGATCCGCCAGGGCGGCGCGCGGCTGGCCGAGGTGGGCGCCACCAACCGCACCCGCCTGGCCGATTACGCCGCCGCCATCGGCCCCGAGACACGCCTGCTGTTGCGCGTGCACCAGAGCAATTTTTCGCAGATCGGCTTCACCGCCATTGTGGAGCCGCGGGCGCTGGTCGCGCTGGCCAGGGATCGGGGGCTGCTGTCGGTTGTCGATCTCGGCAGCGGCGCGCTGGTGGATCTGTCCGGCTACGGCCTGCCCGCGGAGCCGACCATGGGCCAGGCGGTGGCGCAGGGCTTCGACCTGGTGGTGGCGAGCGGCGACAAGCTGCTGGGCGGGCCACAGGCGGGGTTGTTGCTCGGCCGCGCCGCGGTGGTGGCGCGGCTGGCCGGCCACCCGCTCATGCGCGCGCTGCGCTGCGACAAGCTGACGCTGGCCGCGCTGGAAGCCACGCTGCGCCTTTACCGCGACCCCTCGGGGCTGCGCCAAGCGGTGCCCACGCTGGACATGCTGGCGGCCACGGCGGCGGAGATCGGCGCCCGCGCCGTGCGCCTGCTGGCGCTGCTGCCGGAGGGGATGGCGGAAATCGTGCCGGGCAAATCCCTGGTCGGCGGCGGGTCACTGCCCGCGACGGAACTGCCCACCTGCCTGCTGGCGCTGCACGGGCCGGCGGAGGCGCTGGCGAAGCGGCTGCGGCTCGGCCGGCCCGCGGTCATGGCGCGTATCGCCGGCGGCCGCCTGCTGCTGGATCTGCGGACGGTGGCGGAGGCGGAGCTGCCCGACCTGGCCGGTGCGCTGCGGGACGCGGCATGAGAAGCGTGCTGCTGGGCGTGCTCGGCCATGTGGACCACGGCAAGACCGCGCTGGTGCGCGCGCTGACCGGCATCGAGACGGACCGGCTGCCGGAGGAAAAGGCGCGCGGCATCTCCATCGCGCTCGGCTTTGCCCGGCTGGTGCAGGAGGATGCCGAGATCGACCTGGTGGATGTGCCGGGGCATGAGCGATTCCTGCGCACCATGGTGGCTGGCGCCACGGCGATGCAGGCGGCGCTGCTTTGCATCGATGCGCGCGAAGGCGTGCGGGCGCAGACGGTGGAACATGCGGAGGTGGCGGCGCTGCTCGGCCTGTCGCGTGGCGTTGTCGCCATCACCCGCTGCGACCTGGCACCCGCCGAGGATGCCGCAGCCGAGGCGCGCGCCTTGCTGGCGCGGCTGGGGCTGGGCAACTGGCCGGTGGTCGCGACTTCTGCCGTGACGGGCGCGGGGATTGCGGAACTGAAGACGCAGCTCGCCTTGCTGGCGCGACCAGCCGAGGCCACGGCGATGGGCGCCTGGCTGCCGGTGGACCGCGCCTTCTCCCGCCCCGGCGCGGGCACCGTGGTCACCGGCGCTCTGCGCCGTGCGCCGATGGCGGTGGAGGATGAGGTGGAGATCTGGCCGGGCGGCCAGCGCGCCCGGCTGCGCGGCGTGCAACTGCACGGCCAGGCGGTCGCGCAGGCGCAGCCCGGCCGGCGCACCGCGCTGGCGCTGCGCGGCGTGACGCCGGCGGGGGTGCCGCCGGGAAGTGCCCTCGCCACGCCGGGGCTGCTGACGGAATCGCGTCGGCTGGATGCGCAGGTGGTGCTGCTGGCCTCCGCCCCTGCCTCCGTGCGGCGGGGCGATGTGCTGCGCCTGCTGGTCGGCACGACGGAGGTCGGCGCAAGGCTGCATCTGTTGGAAGACGCGCTGCTGGCCCCCGGCACCACCGCCGTGGCGCAGCTTCGGCTGGATGCGCCGCTGGCGGTGCCGGCGCGGGAGCGTTTCGTGCTGCGCACCGCATCCCCCCCGCGCACCATCGGCGGCGGCGTGGTGCTGGACCCGACGGCACCGCGCCGGTCCACGCGCGACGCGCCGCTGCTGCAGGCCATGCACGCCGCCACGCCGATCGCCGCCGCGGCGCTTCGGCTGCAGGCGGCCGGCCCGCAGGGCGCAACGGGGGCGGCGCTGGCGCGCATCGCCGGCCTGCTGCCGGATGCGCTGGATCTGCCGGAGGCGGTGCGCCTGACTGGCGACCTGCTGCTGCACCGGGAGGTTTACGCCGCGCTGGAAGCCGCCGCGGTGGCGGCCGTTGAACAGGCACAGAACCAGGACCCCACGGCGCCTGGGCCAGCGCTGACCACGCTGCGGGCCGCGTTGCCGCGGGCCGCGCCGGTGGAGGCGCTGCTGGCACGGCTGGTCGCCGCTGGCACGCTGGATCTCGCCGCCGGGCGCTTCACCCGGCGCGGGCTGGACCCGCTGGCGCTGCTGCCACCGGCGGCGCGCGCGCTGCTGGATGCGGTGGAGGACGCCTTCCGCGTTGGCGGCCTGGCACCGCCCGATGCGGTGACGGTCATCGGCGGACAGCGCCCGCGCGCGCAGGCCGTGGCGCTGCTGCTGCGCCGAGGGCAACTGATCCGCGCGCCGGATGCAGTGCAGAAGCGGGAGGTGCTGTTCCATCGCAGCGCGCTGGCCGCGGCGCGGCAGACGTTGCGCGACAACTTCGCAGACAGCACCAAGGGATTTCTAGTCGGCGAATGCGGCCGTCTGCTCGGCATCTCGCGCCGCTTCGCCGTGCCGCTGCTGGAACGGCTGGATGCCGAGGGGCTGACGCGGCGCAACGGCGATCGGCGCCACATCGTCACGGAACCGATGCGCTCAGCGGGCGCTTGAACCGGCGGAGGCGACTGGTGGCCTGGTGGCCCCCGCGGTCTTCAAAACCGTCGGTCCGCTAAAACCGGATGGTGGGTTCGATTCCCATCCGCCTCCGCCATCAGGCCGTGTCTTCCTGCGGCCGCAGATAGGCGAACCAATAGGCAAGGCCCACACTGGCGCCGCCGATGATATTGCCGAGGGTGACCGGCACGAGGTTGCCCAAGAAGCTGCCCAGATCGATCGGCCCCACCGCCCCCTGAACCATCCACCCGAAGGGGATCAGCGACATGTTGGCGATCGAGTGTTCGAAGCCCATGGCGACGAAGGCGGCGATGGGTGGGATGATGACCAGCACCTTGTCCGCCGCACTGCGCGCCCCGAAGGCAAGCCAGACGGCCAGGCAGACCAGCATGTTCGCCAGGATGCCACTCGCCATCGCTGGCCAGAATTCCAGGCTCACCTTGCTCGTCGCCGTCGCCAAAGCGGCCGCGCCGACACCACCATTGCCCGCTTCGTGCAGCCCAGCTTGATACGCCAGCCAGGCGATGCCGACAGATCCTACGAAGTTCGCGACATAGGCCAGCAGCAACGCCCACAGGATGGGCGCGAAATTCGCGCGGCCCTCCGCCCAGGCCACCACCAGAAGCGTGTTGCCGGTGAACAGCTCCGCCCCGCCCAGCAGCACCAGGATGAGGCCGAGCGAGAACACCACGCCGGCCAGCACCTGCGCCGGGCCGTGCGGCATCATGTCGCTGGTGCCGGCCAGCGCCGTCATGGCGAAGAGCCCACCGAAGGCGACATAGGCGCCGGCCAGCATAGCCAGCATCAGCAGCACGGGCGCATCCAGCGCAGCCTTGGTCTTGCCTTTCTGGCGCGTCGCGATGGCGATCTTTTTCGGCGGACGGATATCGCCCGGTTGTGCGTCGCTCATGCCATCGCCTCACTGCCTTGGAGTGCCGCGCGCGCCTGCTCGAGCCTTTCGCGCCGGAAACCGGAAACCGGCACGGCGCCTGACCAGGTCAGGCTGAGCACCGCATTGATGCAGGCCAGCCGCGCATCAACCGCCGCGCTCGCGCCCTTCGCACGCCGTTCCGCCACCAGCAGGTCGCGCAGCGCGACCACACAGCGCAGCGCCTGCATCGCTTCCTCCACGGTGGCCGGGGGCATGACGGCAATCAGCCGGTCGAGCGAGGCGAGTGCCGCGCTGCGGGCTTCGGATTCGGCGCTCATCGCTGCGTCGTCCGGAACACGTCCTGCGGCCGCTTGGCGCTTTCATTGCCGGCCAGCAGCACGCCCTGGCGCATGGTGGCACTGCCGAGCAGCATGGCGATGGAGGCAACCTCCGGCATCAGCGTCGCCGCGCGGCCACCGATTGCGCGGCCGAGCGCCTGCGCGGCGAAGGGCAGCAGGAAGCCGGCGATGGTGCCGCCGCCCTCGATCATCGCCGCCGGCTTCTTCGCCGGCTCGATCCCGGCCAGCTTCCACTGTGCCTTGGCAGCCCGGGAGGCGACCGCCTCCACCCCGCCCGCCAGCAGCGCCAGGCGTTCGAGGCGGTGTGCCACATCATCCTCCCCGTCCCGCCGTTGCAGCAGCGCGAGGACGGAGGCCGCACCGGCCATCGCTGCGCTGCCGAATTGTGCGGCGAGCGGTGCCGGTGCCGCGGCCCAGAGCGGTGTGCTGGTGGAGGAGAGCAGGGACGCGGTGTAGACGCTCATCCCCGCACCCGCCATCGAGGCCGGCCCCTGCGCGACCTCAGACACGCGGCGCGCGAAGGGCCAACGGCGGCCGAACAGATCGCCTAATACGCTGAGCGCACTCAGCCCGCCGAAAGCGGCCAGCAGCCAGGACCCCATCGACATCGGCGAGGTCGGCCGCACGATCCGCATCATGTTGTACCAGCGCGACGGCGTCTTCAGGTGGCGGATCAGGATCAGCGGCCCAAGGATCGACCCGCCGAGCGCCAGCCACCGCGCCTGCCGCGCCACGCCGCTATCCTGCCGCGCCACGCCCGCGATGATCTGCGAGGACCCGGCAATGCCGAGAATGAAGATATAGGCAGAGACCTTCCAATCGAAGCTGCTGGGTTTGGTGACCGGACGGCCGTGATAGGTCTCGCCGTTCCATTCTTTCATCGCCGTCCCACTCCGATCATCACCGCGGCCACCGCCAGCCCCGCCATGGTGGCGAGGCCTGTCAGGAACGATGGCGCCGCATTGCGGCCCGGGCGCTTCGGGCGGGGCGGCAAATTGTAGGTCTCCGGCTGTTCCGTCAGCAGGAAGAAGGCGTTGAGGCGATCGAGCCCCGGCCCGGTGCCGGGCGCATCCGGCGTGCCGTAGAGATAGGCCTTTGGCTGCCCCTGTTCGTGCAGCTGCTCAACCCGCATCTCGGCGCGTGCGACCAGGTCGCCGATCTCACCGAACTGGATGCTGTCGGTGGGGCAGGATTTGGCGCAGGCCGGCTCCAGCCCGCCCTTCAGTCGGTCGTAGCACAGCGTGCATTTGTGGGCCTTGCCGTCTTCCTTCGCCAATTCCACCACGCCGAAGGGGCAGGCCGGTACGCAATAGCCGCAGCCATTGCAGATATCCTGCTGCACCACGACGGTGTCGAATTCCGTGCGGAACAGCGCGCCGGTGGGGCAGGCCTCCAGGCACGGCGCTGGGCTGCAATGCTTGCAGACATCCGACATCATCAGCCAGTTGGACTGGTAGGGCGGCATGGCGGTCGCGTCCGCGATCTTCTCCTTGAAGGTCACGTGCCGCCAGGTGCTGGCATTCAGCTCCCCGGTATTGTCGTAGCTTTGCCCGGTCATCGGCCCGATCTCGGAGGGCAGGCCGTTCCATTCCTTGCAGGCTACCTCGCAGGCCTTGCAGCCTATGCATAGTGTGGTGTCGGTGAAGAAGCCGTAGCTGCGGCCCGGCTCGATGATGCAGCCAGCGGTGAGTTCCGCCTCCTGGCGCTGGCTCATGCCGGGACTCCTTTGCCGCGCCGCAGCTTGCCGGGCCGCAGGGCGCAGGTCAGCGCCTTGTTCTCATGCATCGCGGTGTTGGCGTCACCGACGACGGCCGTCAGCACATTGGCGATGTCACCGGTCGCAAAACCTTCCCAGCCGAAATGCCAGGGCATGCCAAGCTGCCAGACCAGGCGGTTGCCGAGGCGGAATGGCCGCAACCGGTCCGTCACCAGCGCCCGCGTCTGCACCTCGCCCCGCGCCGTGGACAGTACCACCCATTCGGTGTTGCGGATGCCGAGTGCGAGGGCGAGTTCCGTTGGAATCTCGCAGAACCCCTCCGGCATCAGCTCCGCCGTGGTGGCCACACTGCGGGTTGGCGTACCGCCGGCATGGTGTTCGGTCAGGCGGTAGGTGGTCAGCACATGCGGGTAGCGCGGGTCGTCCGTCTCGTGCAGCGGGTTGTCGCCATGTTCCCAGCGCTTGGCCGCGGGGCTCGCATCCTGCGCATACAGCGCATTGTGCACCGGGCTTTCGATCGGCTCGTAATGCACCGGCAGCGGGCCATCCTTCAGGCCGCTCGGCACGAACAGGCCGATGACGCCATCCGGCAGCATGATGAAGGGCTGGTCGCCGCGATGCGCCTTGATGCCGGCGGGCTTGCTGTCCCAGTCCGGCTCGAAATCCGGGCGCTTATCGGGCGGGAAATCCACCTTGTCGGGGCTGTCCCATTTCTCCGCCGCCGCATCCCACCAGACCAGCTTCTTTCGCGCCGACCAGGGCTGCCCGGCGGGGTCGGCGGAGGCGCGATTGTTCAGCGTGCGGCGATTATCCGGCCAGGCGAAGCCCCAACCCAGATGCGTGCCCGGGCCATCCGGCGCATCCGGCTCCCGCGCGCGCGACAGGTTCTTGCCGGCCTCCGGGAAGACGCCGGAATAGATCCAGCAGCCGCAGGCGGTGGAGCCATCATCCTTCAGCTCGGAGAAGCCGCTGAGCTGCGTCTTTTCCGGCCAAGTATAGCCGTTGATTTCGCGCAGCACGGCTTCCGCATCCGGCTCGCCCTCGCCATCCACCGGATAGTCCCAGGTCAGCGCCTGGATCGGCCGATCCTCGTCACGGGTGCTGGTGGCATAGGCGTCCTTCAGCAGCCGGCCGAGATGGTAGGTGAACCACAATTCGGAGCGGCTCTCGCCCGGCGCATCCACCACCTTGTCGTGCCACTGGATCAGCCGGTGCGTATTCGTGAAGCTGCCGGCCTTCTCGCCCGCCAGGGAGGCTGGCATCAGGAAGACTTCGGTGCCGATATCCTCGGGCTTCATTTCGCCATCGCGGATGATGTGGCCGTCGCGCCAGAAATTCGCGGTCTCGGTCTCGGCGAAGTCGCGCACCACCATCCAGTCCAGCTTCGCCAGGCCGCGCTGCACCAGGCGGCTGTTGCTGCCGCCGACGACCGGGTTCTGGCCCATGACGAACAGCCCCTTCAGGATGCCGTCGCGCATCGCCACCGTCATCGGCAACTGCGAATGGTCGCCGGTCATGCGTTGCAGGTAGTCGAAGCCGAATCCGTTCTCCTTCGTCCCCGCATCGCCATACCAGGCGCGCATCAGGCTGGTGGCGTATTTGGGAAAGTTGTTCCACCAGCCGGTCGGGCTGGTCTCGGATTCGAGATACTCCCCCAGATTGCCGTGCGGCTTCATCGCATGCGGCTGCGGCATGTAGCCCGGCAGCATGTCGTACAGTGTCGGGATATCCGTGCTGCCCTGGATGCTGGTATGGCCGCGCAGCGCCAGGATGCCGCCGCCCGGGCGGCCGACATTGCCGAGCAGCCCTTGCAGGATGGCGGAGGCGCGGATGATCTGCACGCCGGTGCTGTGATGCGTCCAGCCCACGGCGTAGCAGATGGTGCCGGTGCGCTCGCGCCCGCTGTTGCGCGCCATGGCATCGGCGACCTGCAGGAAGGTGGCGCGCGGGCAGCCCGTGACCTGCTCCACCATCTCCGGCGTGTAGCGGGCGAAGTGCCGCTTCAGGATCTGGTAGACGCAGCGCGGGTGCTGCAATGTCGGGTCCTTCGGCGTCGGACCGTCATGCAGCCGCTTCGTCGCCTCCGCGAAACCCTCCGCCTCGAGGAAGCTGGCGGCGAGGGCGGAGGGCACCATCAGCCCCTCATACTGCCAACTCGTCGGGCTGTAGCTTTTCGTCTCCTCCGACCAGCCGGAGAATAGGCCGGCCAGCTCCTCCGGCCCCTCATAATTCTCGTCGATGATGGTGGACAGGTTTGTGTAGGGCAGCGCGAAGTCGCGGAACCACAGGTCGTTCTCCAGCACATGCCGGATGATGCCGCCGAGGAAGGCGATGTCGCTGCCCGCGCGCAGCGGCGCGTAGATATCCGCCATCGCGCTGGTCCGCGTGAAGCGCGGATCGGCATGGATGATGGTGGCGCCCTTCTGCTTTGCCTGCATGGCGAAGCGGAAGGCGATGGGGTGGTTCTCAGCCATGTTGGAACCCATGATCAGCACGCAATCCGCGTGCGCGAGGTCCCATTGGGGCAGCGTCGCCGCGCCCCGGCCGAAGGTGGCGCCCAGACTGGGCACCGATGAGGAGTGTCAGACCCTCGCCTGGTTTTCGATGAAGGCCATGCCGAGGCCCCCCGAGAACAACTTCTTGATCAGGTAGTTTTCCTCATTGTCCAGCGTGGCACCGCCAAGCGAGCCGACACTCAACGTCTGGTTCAGCCGCGTGCCATCCGGCAGGTGGCTGACAAAGCCCTCATCCCGTGTCTGCCTCGTCAGCTCCGCGATGCGCTGCATCGCCCAGTCGAGCTTCACGCGCTTCCATGCGGTGCCGCCGGGCTCGCGATGCAGGCAATGGTCCAGCCGCGCCGGGCTGGTCAGCAACGACATGGTCGCGGCCCCCTTGGGGCAGAGCGTGCCCTGGTTGATCGGGCTGCGCGGATCACCCTCGATGTGGATCGGGCGGTTGTCCTTGGCATAAACGAGCTGCGCGCAGCCGACAGCGCAATAGGGGCAGATCGAGGTGCCGACCTTGTCCGCCTGTTCCAGCCGCGGCCGCAGGGTGCGGGAGGCTTCGCTCTCCGCCGCCTTGCCGCGATGCGGCGCACCGGCGATCTGCCGCGGAACGGACCAGTCCCTGGCGATGCGCGCGATGCGACGGGCGGGGGGCTTCGTCATCGCGCGGTCTCCTGCATGGAATGGGCGATCTGCGCGCGCAGACCCGGCGCGGCGCTGTGGGTGACGCGCACCTGGCGATTCACGAAACCGGGCAAATCTTGCGACTGCACGGCGGAATCATGCGCCAGGATGAACAGGATCCCGCGCCCGTCCGGCGTCAGCAGGCGGAAGCGGCCCTCCTGCGCGTACAGCACGGTCCCGGTTGCGGAATGCCTCATGCGGGTGAAACTCCGTTCATGCAGCCGGGTTCCAGGGCAATCTGCGGGGTGCCGTCTTCAACCAGGCCGATGGCCGCCGCGGTGCAGCCGACCGCCCGCAGCGCGGCCAGGCAGGCGCCGGCCCGGGCCGCGGGCACACCCGCCAGCAGCCCGCCCGCCGTCTGCGGGTCCAGCAGCAGCGCCAGCCGTGGCGTGATGCCCACAAGATGGGGCAGCGCGGCGGCGCGGTTGCCAGGGTCGAGCGTGCTGAGATGGCCGGCGGCCAGCATCGCCTCCGCCCCCTCCAGCGCCGGCACCGCATCAGGGTCCAGCCGGGCTGCGACGCCGGAGGCACGCAGCATCTCCAGCAGATGGCCGAGCAGCCCGAAACCGGTGACATCGGCGCAGGCCGTCGCGCCATGGGCCGTCAGCAGGCGCGCCGCGGGGAAGGGGCTCACCTGCATCTGCCGCAGCGCCGCCTCCACCCAATCCGCCCGCGCCGCGCCGGCCATGGCAGCGGCGAGCAGTGTGCCGGTGCCGAGCGGCTTGGTCAGCAAAAGCACATCGCCCGCGCGTAACCCGCCGCGACGCAGCGGGGCTTCCGCCGCCACCTCCCCGGTGATGGCGAAGCCGAGCATCGCCTCCGCCGCCTCCGCCGTATGGCCGCCGACCAGGCGCGCGCCTTCTGCCTCCAGCACCATCTGCCCGCCGCGCAGCATGGCCAGAAGATCGGCTTCCTGCACCGCCTCGGCGGCGGGCGGCAGGGCGGCGATGGCCAGCGCGGCGCGGGGCTCGGCGCCCATGGCCGCGATGTCGCCCAGCGCATGGGTGGCGGCGATGCGGCCGAACAGGAAAGGGTCCGCATCGGGCGCGCGGAACATGTCCACCGTCTGCACGAGCAGCCGGTTTGGTGTGCTCGGTAGGCGTAGCAGCGCGGCATCATCCGGCGCCTCCAGCCCCGCCACGATATCGGGCGAGGCCTCCGCCTGCGGCAGCGCCGCCAGCACCCGCGCCAGCACCGGGGCCGCCAGCTTGGCACCGCAGCCGCCGCAGCGCATCGTTTCCGGCGCGGGTCGCCCCGGCTTTGGCATGGCCGGCATCCGGTCCTGCATGCCGATCCAGCGGCGGTCGATCGCATCCTTCAGCCGCAGCACCCAGCGCCCGGCGGCGGCCTGGCCGCCCCAGCTCGCGATCGCCGCATCGCCGGTGGAGACCAGCGCCAGGTAGCGCCGCTGCGGCCGGAAGGGGCGGGGGGCACGCCCGGCCAGCACGCGGTGCAGATTGGCCGCCAGCGGCGCGCCCTGCCGCACGGCAAAGACGCCGGCGCGCGGGCGCGGATGCGGCAGCACGCTGGCGATGTCGCCCGCGGCGAAGACCCTGGGATGCGACAGGCTGCGCAGCGCCGCATCCACCGCGATGAAGCCCCGTGGGCAGCGCGCCAGCCCGCTGCCGTCCAGCCAGGCGGGTGCCGCCGCGCCGGCGGCCCAGATCGCTGCCTCGCAGGGCAGGGCGCGGCCATCGGCCAGCCACAGCGCATCCGGCGCGACCCGCACCACATCCGCATGCCCATGCCAGGCCACTTGCCCCGCGGCGAGCGCGGCCGTGGCGGCGCGGCCTGCCGCCGGCGCCATGCCGGGCAGTGGCGCCGTGCCACGCCCGACCAGGCCGATATGCGCGGCCGCACCAAGCCGATGGCGCAGCGCCAGCGCCACCTCCAGCCCCGCGGCGCCGGCGCCCACCACCAGCAGCCGCAGCGGTCGCCGCGCCGCGCGGGCCAGGAGGCGGTCCCAGCCGGCCAGGAAACTGTCGAAGGGGCGCAACAGCAGTGCGTGCTCGGCCGCCCCGGGCGCCAGCGCCGGGGCCGCGCCGCTGTTCAGCGACAGCAGGTCGAAGCGCAGCGGCGGCCTATCCCCGGCAACCATGATCCGCCCGACGGCGAGGTCGAGCCCCGTCGCCTCCGCCCGCAGGAAGCGCGCCCCGGCCGCGCGCGCCAGCCGGGGCAGGTCCAGGATGCAGTCGCGCGGGTGGAAGCGGCCGGCGATCAGGCCGGGGAGCATGCCGGAGTAGAGTGCCTCCGCCTCCCGCGCCACCAGCGTCACGCGGGTGCCGGCGGGTGGCGGGTGGCCGGCCAGGTGGCGCAGGACGCCGAGATGCGCGTGGCCGGCGCCGAGCAACACCAATTCCCGATCCACCGGCCCGTCGTTCCGCATGACATCCCCTGCTGCACCCGGCATCGTTGCAGGGGTGTCGAGCCAACGCGGGGGTGGAGCCTGCGTTCATTTCACGATGCGGCACCGCGCGCTCAGTCGGGGCGAAACAAACGGAAACCGAATCACGAGTTTGCCACTTCGCAATCACATTCCAGTCGCCTAGCTATAACCTTTACTGCGCCAGAAACGGCATGAGGCGGGGCGGCATGACCGGTACAGAACGACGCGCCCGCATCTTCGCCCAGGCCGGTTGGGCCACCCTGATCGGGCTTTGCCTGAGCGGTGCCGCTGTGGCGCAGGCGCCCGTTCCGCCGCCACAGGGTTCCCCCATCCCCCGCCTGGCACCGCCTGTCGCGCCGCCTGTCGGACCCGGCCTCGGCACGGACCCGGCCGCCCCGGCCGCGGCGCCCGCCGGGACGCTCACGATCAACACCGTCGCCATCCAGGGCGCCACCGTGCTGCCGGCGGCGCGGCTGGCGCCGCTGACCGAGGGCCTGACGGGCCCCGCCGTGCCGCTGGCCGCGGTGGAGGCGGCGCGGGCGGCCCTCGTCTCCCTGTACCGGGAGGAAGGCTACGTCTTCACCGCGGTCGATGCGGTGCTGGACCGCCAGGGCAATCTCCGCCTGGTGGTGGCGGAAGGCCATGTGACGGAGGTGCTGCTGGAGGGCGATATCGGCCCCGCCGGCACCCAGGTGCTACGTTTCCTGAACCGGCTGATCCTCCGCCCGGCGCTGGACGTCGCCAGCCTGGAACGCGCGCTGCTGCTGGCGCAGGACATCCCCGGCGTCAGCGTCCGCAGCGTGCTGCGCCCGGCCGGCACCGCGCCCGGCGCTTTGACCCTGGTGGCGCAGGTCAGCCGCCGGCCCGTGACCGGCTATGTCACCGCCGACAATCGCGCCTATCGGCTGACCGGCCCGGAACAGGGGCTGGCTTCGGTGCAGTTCAACAGCTTCACCGAATTCGGCGAGCGGACGGAGCTGATCCTGTTCGGCGCGGCTGGCGGCACGCAGATTTTCGGCCAGGCGGCCACAGAATTCTTCCTTGGCGGCTCCGGCCTGCGGGCGCGGGTGCAGGCCGGGCAGGGCCGTGCCACACCCTCCGGCGCGCTGCGCGGCATCGGCTACGAGGGGGAGACGACGACGGCGGGGCTCGCGCTGTCCTACCCGCTGATCCGCCGCCGGTCCGAATCCCTGCTGCTGACCGGCCAGTTCGACCTGATCGAGAGCGAGATCGAGATCGACGGCGCCAATGGCCGCGCCACGCGGCTCAGCCGGGATTCGCTGCGGGTGCTGCGGATCGGCGCCGAATGGGCGCGGTTCGACCTGCTGCTGGGCGAGACCTTCCCCGCCGCCAACAGCGCCGCCCTGCGGCTGTCACGCGGGCTGGAGGTGCTGGGCGCGGAACGCACCGGCAATGTGGATGCGGCGCGGCTGGGCGCGCAGGTGGATTTCACCAAGCTGGCCTTCGAGGTCAGCCGCCGCCAGGCGCTGTTCCAGCCTTGGGCTGGCGCCGATGTGGCGCTGGTCGGCACGCTGGCCGGGCAATGGTCGGACGACATCCTGCCGCTGTCGGAGAAGTTCTATGTCGGCGGCGCCCGGCTCGGGCGCGGCTTCTACGCAGGCGAAGTGACGGGCGACCGCGCGCTGGCCGCCTCGGTCGAATTGCAGCTCACGACCAGTGTCGAGACGGAGGCCTGGGGCACGCCGCTGCGGCTGCTGCCTACCGTCTATGCCTTCTACGACCAGGGACGGACCTGGGAGAACCAGGATCAGGACCCGGACCGTCGGCTGCGCTCCACCGGCCTGGGCGTGCGGATGCCGGTGAATGAGGTGGTGGAGCTGCAGTTGGAGGGGGTGCGCCGGCTGACCCGCCGGCCCAACCCGGGTGCCGCCGAGGTCAAGGCGGATGCGCTGTTCTGGCGCGTCCTGGCCCGTTTTTGAAGGGATCCTCGCCATGGCCGTAGCCCGTACCCGGAACTGGCGCAGCGCCCTGCTCTGCGGGACGGCGCTGGTGCCGATCATGGCCGGCGGCGCCTTGGCGCAGAGCGCCCCTGGCGCAATGGCGCAGATCGCGCCCGATGCGCGGCCGCAGGGTGGCCAGGTGGTGGCTGGCAGCGCCAGCATCGCGCAGAATCCCGCGCTGACCAGCGTGCAGCAATCCTCCGACCGCGCGGTGGTGGATTGGCGCAGCTTCAACATCGGCCGCGACCACACGGTGCAGTTCCAGCAGCCCTCCGCCAGTTCGATGACGCTGAACCGCGTGACCGGGCCTGATCCCTCCGTCATCGCGGGGCGGATGACGGCGAATGGGCAGATCGCGCTGGTCAACCAATCCGGCGTGCTGGTGACGCAGGGCGCGCAGATCCAGGCGCAATCCGTCATCATCTCCACCGCCGATATCAGCGACCAGGCCTTCATGGCCGGCGGCCCGCGGCTGACCTTCGACCGCCCCGGGCAGCCGGGCGCGCGGGTGGAGAACCAGGGCAGCATCACGGTGCGCGAGGCAGGCTTGGCCGCGCTGGTGGCGCCGCAGGTGGCCAATCGCGGCACCATCGCTGCCCGCCTGGGCCGCGTGGTGCTGGGCGGTGCGGAGACGCATGCGATTGACCTGCATGGCGACGGCCTGCTCTCGCTGGAGGTTACCGGCCCGGTGCGCCGGGCGCCCGCGAATGGCGAGGCGCTGGTCAGCAACACCGGCATGATCGACGCGCCCGGCGGCACCGTGCTGCTGACGGCGCAGGCCGCCGATGGCATCGTGCAGGATCTGGTCCGCGCCGGCGGGCGCATCGCCGCCGATGGCACCGGCGGTGCCGCGGCCGGGCGCGTGCTGGTGCGCGGCACCGGTGGTTCCGTGCGGATCGAGGGCGAGGTCACCGCCAATGCACCGGAGCCGAGCGGCACCGGCGGCAGCATCGCCGCGGAGGCTGATCGGGTCGCGGTTACCGGCACCGCGCGCATCGAGGCGTCCGGCCGTGCCGGTGGCGGGCGCGTGGCGCTGGGTACGGACCGGCGCGGCCCGGTTGCCCCCCGCATGGCGCGGCGCACCACCATCGCCCCCGGCGCCACCATCCGCGCCGATGCGACCGAGCGCGGTGCGGGCGGGGAGGTGCTAGTCAATTCGACCGAGACCACCGTGCATGCCGGCGCGATCTCTGCCCGTGGTGGGCCGCAGGGCGGCGATGGCGGCTTTGTCGAGGTCTCCGGCCAGCGGCGGCTTGCCATCACCGGCGGCATCGATGTGACAGCGCCGCAGGGCGCGGCGGGCAGCATCCTGCTCGACCCCATCTTCCTGACCATCGTCGCCGATGACGACCCGCGGGTGGATATCGACCCGGCGCTGCTGGCCGATGGCGTGTTGAGTGGCGGCGAGGGCAATGATTCCTTCATCGCCACCGGCGTGGTCGGCGGCTTTGCCGGCAATCTGCGGCTGGAGGCGACGCAGGACCTGACGGTGGAGGTCGCGCTGACCAAGGCGCTGGGCGGGCTGGCGCTGGTGGCGGGCCGTACCCTCACGATCAACGCGCCGCTGATCCTGCAGGACCCGGACCCGGCGCTGGTGCTCGTGCTGTCGGGCGCACAGATCGCCATCAACGCGCTGACGCAGGTGCCGGCGACCGGGCGCATCAACCTGCAGACGCCCGGCTTCCTGGGCAACAACATCGTGCAGGCCGGCGCCGGGCGATTCGTCGGTGGCACGCTGGACAGCGGCGCCGACAGCATCCCCGGCGTCTTCGACCTGATGGATCTGCAGGGCGACAATGCCATCGGCAGCCTGGGGGAAATCTTCGGCACCACCCTGCTGTTCCGCAACACGGCGCCGCTGACCATCCCGGCCGGGGCGACGGTGCGGGCTTCGACGCTCCGCATCGATGTCGAGGGCGGCGACCTGGCGGTGGATGGCACGGTGGTCGCCGGCATCGGTCCCTTCGCCGCGACGCTGCGCGCGAGCGGCGACATCAGCGTGACGGAGGCTGGACGTGTGGAGGGCGACGGGCTGCGCCTGATCGCGGGTTTCGACTTCGCATCCGGCGCGCCCGATGCCACCGCCGCAGCCGCGCTGCGCCTGTCTGGCACCATCCAGGGCTTTTTCAGCGAGGGCGGCCCGAATGATGTGGAGCTGATTGCGGGCGCCGGCGGCATCCTGCTGAGCGGCGCGCAGATCCGGGGGCTGAACCTCGACCTCATCGCCGGCAGCGGCGGCATTGCACAGACCGGCGGGCGGATCTTCGTCAGCGATCAGCTTCGCGTCACCACGCCGAGCGATGCGACGCTGGCGGTGACGCCGCCGGCTGCCCTGGACGGCAACCGCATCGGCAGCCTCGGCCCCAGCAATGTGGGCGGTGATTTCAGCCTGACGGCGCTGGGCGGGGAGGGTGGGGTCAACCTTTCGGGCGATATCCGCGTGGGCGGCGGCTTCACCCTGCGCTCCCGCGGCAGCGGGATCAGCCAGGCGGAGGGTTCGCGCCTGCTGGTGGGCAGCCTGGATGCGACAACGCCGGAGGGGATTCGCCTCGATGGCGACAATGAGATCGCCGTGGTGCAGCAACTGGTCGGCGGCGGCTTCAACGATGTCGTGCGGCTTCGCAACGTCACCTCGACGGAACTGGCTGGCGCGATCGTCGCGGAGCGGGGTTCCGTCGTCATCGATGTCGCGGGCGGCAACCTGCTGGTCAGCGGACTCGTCAGCGCCGCGCAGGGTGTCACGCTGAACGCCAGCGGCAACACCACACTGGCCGCCGGCAGCCTGGTGCGGGCGGATGGCGAGGGGGCGCTCGCGCTGGTGGGCGGATTCAGCAAAATGACGGAGGCCGCGGACCTCGCCGGCGGGCTCGTGCTGGCGGGCACGCTGGGCGATGCGGGGGGCCTCAACACGCTGTTCCTCGGCGCCGGCACGGGCGGTATCCAGCAGACTGGCGGGCGGCTGGTTGGGCAGGGCCTCGGCCTGGCCTCGGTGGGCGGCGCGATTCTCGACCGTGGCGGCGACCAGACCGGGCTTCGCAACGCCATCGCGGGCAGCCTGGGCAACATCACCATCCCCGGCGAATTCGTGCTGGATAACGGCGCCACGCCAATCCTGCTGGCGGGCAGCACCATCACCGCGGCCAGTATCGGCCTGCGGACGGATGCCACGCTGAGCCTGGCGGAACCTGCCTGCTTCCCCGCCTGCGCCAGCGCACCGGCCGGGCTGGAGGCCGGCGCCGGCCGCATTTCGCTGCGCGTCGGGGACCTGTCCGTGGTGCCTGGTGCCATCATCCGCGGCGGGCTGGTGGAGGTGGCGCCGGCGGTGCCGGGCGACATGGCCGTGCTGTTCCCGGCGCCAGAGGCCGGCAGCCTGAACCTGACGCCAGCAGGGTTTGCGGCGATCGAGGCGGCGACATTGCGGCTCGGCGCCACCACCTTCCGCGGCGTGACGCAGACCACGGCAAACGGCCTGCGCCTCGGCGGCGCGCTGGCGCTGGACGGCACGCTGGACCTGCGGAGCCTCGGCGGGGTGACGCAGCTTGTGGGCGCCGGTCTCGACGTGGCGCGGCTGACCGGTTCGGTGGCCGGGCAGGTGACGCTGACCAGTGACGGCAACCGGATCGGCAGCCTCGGCGACTTCACGGCCGATGCCGGCTTCGCGCTTAGCGTCAACGGCGCGCTGCTGCTGGATGGGCTGGTGCGGACCAACGGCACGGCCGCGCTGGCGGCGGTGGATGGTATCGCGGCCGAAGGCGTCGGGCGGATCGGTGCGGCGCGGCTGGAGATGAATGCAGGCGGCCCGATTACCCTTTCGGGGCTCAATACCGTGGCGGCGCTCGGCGCGGTCTCGGCGGTCGGCGACATCGCCTTCCGCAACAGTGGCGACCTGCTGCTGGATGGGCTGGTGCAATCCTCCGGCCTGGTCATGGCGCTGGATGTGGTCGGTGCGGTCACGCAATCGCCGAGTGCGGGGCTTTCGGTTGCCGCGCTGAGTGGCCGTGCCACCGGCGGTGCGACGCTGGGCGGGGCGAACCAGTTGGCGGCCATCAACGGCTTCGACGCCGGGGGCGGCAATTTCGTGCTGAACAACACGGCGCCGGTGCTGGCGCTGCCGGCTGGGCGCATCCTTCAGGTTGCCGGTACCCTCGCCATCACCCAGGCGGGCAACCTGCTGATCGACGGCACCGCGACAGGCGCCGTCACCACACTCGATGCCACCGGCCTGCTGACGGTCAACGGCTTCTCGGCCATCGCGCGTGCCGGCGACCTGCTGCTGCGCGGCGACAATGTGGCGGTGGCCGGGCTGATCTCCGCCCTGGGCGAGATCGGCGTGGAGGCGGCGAAGACGGCGAGCCTCAGCGGCATCGCCACCGGCAGCCTGCTGCGCGTGGCCGCCCCCAGCGTCTCCTTCGCCACGCTGGATGCCACCAGCACGCCGGTGCTGCTGCAACTGGGCGGCGGCGGCGGCGCCACCGGGGCGTTGGACGCGCTGGCGCTGGAGGTCTCCGGCGGCAGCGGTGCGCTGCTGACCGGCACCATCGCCAGCATCACCGGGCAGCCGGCCGCGGCGGAAGGGCGGCGCAGCAGCGCCACCGGCACCCCGCTGCCGGACCCGCCGGAGCCGACCGCCTTCCTGTTCAATGGCTGCCCGATCGGCGTGCCGCTATGCGGCGCGGTGCCGCCGCTGCCGCCCACCGAGGGCTCCGGCGAGCTGGAAATTCCGGTGCTGCCCGAAATCCCGGGCGTGCCGCCCGTGAGTCCGCCCGAAATCCCGGTGACGCCGCCACCGCCGGCCGCCGTGATCGTCACGCTGCCCGAGGGCGCCGTCACCGCCGTGAACAACCCCGCGCCGCTGATCGACAACCTGGACCCGGCGGCACTGGCCGCGGCGGTGGCGCAGACCCGGCCCTCCGCCCCCTATGTCACCAGCAGCTTTGCGCGCGATCGCGCCGAGGCGGAAGACCTGGCGCCGCCCAACATTCGCGGAGGCGATTTCTGATGCACAAGGCCCCGCTGTTCCTGCTGCTCGCCTTGGCCGGCTGCACCCTGCCGCCACCCTCCGCCGTGGTGTCCAGGCCGTCCGAAAGCGCGGCCATGGTGGACCTTGGCCAGACCCCGGCCGGGGATGCCTGCCGCCTGGCCCGCAGTGGCACCGGCGGGGATGTGTTCTGCGGCGACTGGACCGCGCCGAGCGCACGCATTCGCAGCGTCGCAGCGCCGGACGCGATGGCCGGCGCCACCAACCTGTCTGCCGCCCTGGCCTCCCAGCTCGATTGCACGACGCCGCGCGCCACGCGGGTGCTGGGCGGACAGCCGGCGGCGTTGCTGGAATGCCGCCGGCGCGTTGGCGGCTGGCCGGCCTTCGCCATGGCCGCGGAAAGCGGCGGCAGGGTCTGGCAGGCGGATGGCGTGCTGCCGGCCCTGCCCGCGGCCGAACGCGCCATCGGCGTGCTCTCCGGCCGGTTGAGCGCGGAGGCGGCGCCCCTGCCCTCCGACGCCATCGACCAGATGGCGACACGGCTGGCGCGGGAGGCGTTTGCCACCGGCGATCTCGGCCGCTTCGAGCAACTGATGGCGGTGGGACGGGACGCCAACCAGGCGGAACGCTTCGTCGCCGCCGAGACCGCCTATCGCGCCGCGCTTGCCTTGCAGGAACGGGTGCCGGGCGCCGATCCCTCCGGCCGCTTCACGCCGCTGGTGCTGCTGGCGCTGCAGCTTTCCAACCAGGGCCGCTACCCGGAGGCGGAGGCGCTGCTGGGCCGCGCGGCGGCGCTGGCGCCGCGCGCCGCGGACCCGATGGCGCCGGCCATGCTGGCGCATTACCAGGGGCTGCACGCTGCCAATCGCGGTGACTTCGTGCCGGCGCTGGAACGGCTGGAACGGGGCGCCGCGATGTACACCGCGCTGGTCCCGCCGGAATGGCGCAGCGGCCGCATTGCGCCGGCCGGCAGCGGGCCGGGCTTCGACCTCGGTGGCCTCGCGGTGGACCCGATCGCGTCGCGCGCCCTGGTCGGGCTGGTGGAGGCAAGGCGCAACCGCGCGGCGGTGCTGCGCCGGCTGGGCCGTTACGCTGACTCCGCCGCCGAGGCCGAGGCCGCGCAGTCCCTCGCGCGCGCTGCCCAGGGGGCGGAGGGGGCGGATCTGATCGCGGCGCGGCTGGCGCGGACGGATGGCGCGGCGGCCGCCGGCATTGGCCGCCTGGCCAGCGCCGATGCCAGCTTCGCCCGCGCCGCTGCCCGCTTCGCCCGCGGCGTGCCACGCTCCCGCCCCTATGCCGAGACGCTGTTGCTGCGGGCGGCGCAGCGGCAGGGCGGCACCCCCATCGCCGCGTTGTGCGAGGAGGCGGTGCGGGTGCTGCGCGCATTGCGGGAGGGCACGACGGCGGAGCGCATCGCCCCCTGCCTGGATGCCTTCATTGCCCAGGGCGCCCCCGATGCGGCCTTCGAGGCCGCGCAACTGGCCCAGGGCAGCGTCACCACCACGCAGATCGCCAGCGCCGCGGCGCGGCTTTCAGCCGGGGCGCGGGACCCCGCCGTGGCGGCGGCGCTGCGGGCCAAGGACGATGCGGAGCGCGCGCTGGTCCAGCTTTATCGAGCGCGCGATGCCGCGGTGGCGGACGGTGCGCCGGCTGCCGAACTGGCGGCCTTCGACCGCCGCATCGGGCAGGGCGCGGAAGAAGCCGCGCAGGCGGACGCCATCGTGCAGGCCGCCGCCCCTGGCTTCGCGCAGCTCGTGCAATCCGTGGCAAGTGCGGAGGAGGTGCTGGCGGCGCTGCGGCCGGGGGAGGCCCTGGTGCTGAGCACCATCCCGCCGCAAGGCCGGGGCTGGAGTTTTGTCCTGCTGGATGGCGCCATCACCGCGGCGCCGGTTGGGGCTGATGGTGCGGAGGTGGCGGCGCTGGTGGCGCGGGTGCGGGCAGGGGTGGAATCGGGCTCCGGCCGCCAGGCTTTCGATGCCGCGGCGGCGCATGCGCTGCACCAGGCGCTGTTCGCCGGCGTCGCCGCGCCGCTGGGCCGCGCCACGGCGCTGGTGGCGGTGGCGGAGGGGCCGATGCTTTCGCTGCCCTATGGCCTGCTGGTCACCGCGCCGCCGCCACGGGCGGACAGCCATGTCGGCGCAGACTTCCTGCTGGACCGGCTGCCGATCTCCCACCTGCCGGCGCCGGCCAGCCTGGTGGCACTGCGCCGCGTCGCGCCATCCCAGGCGCCGCGGCCCTGGATCGGTTTTGGCGCGCCGCGACCGGTGCCGGCTAACTTTGCCGCGCGCAGCTTCCCGGCCGCGCCAGAATGCGGCCAGAGCCTGGCCTCGCTTGAGGCGCTGCGCGGGGCGGAGGTGGAGCTGCAGGCCGCCGCCCTGGTCACCGGATCACCCGCCACCGCGCGCCGCACCGGCGCGGCCTTCACGGCGGAGGCGGTACGCCGGGCCGATCTGCGGTCCTACCGCACCGTGCATTTCGCCACCCACGGCGTGCTGCCGAGCGACCTGGCCTGCCTGACGGAGCCGGCCATCATCGCCTCCACCGCCGCGGCGGGGCCGGATGCGGCGCAGGCGCTGATCACCTCCGGCACCATCCTCGACCTGGAGCTGGATGCGAATCTGGTGCTGCTGTCGGCCTGCAATTCGGGGGGCGGCATCGCGGCGGGGGAGAGCCTGTCGACGCTCGCGCGCGCCTTCTTCTTCGCCGGCGCGCGGTCCCTGATGGTGACGCATTGGTATGTGGACGACATCGCCGCCGCACGGGTTGGCGTGCTGACGCTGGAGGCGATGCAGAACGGTGATGCGCCGGCGGTGGCGCTGCGCAAGGCGCAACTGGCGCAAAAGCAGGTTGG
Source organism: Falsiroseomonas sp. E2-1-a4 (assembly GCF_051433165.1). Classification (NCBI taxonomy): domain Bacteria; kingdom Pseudomonadati; phylum Pseudomonadota; class Alphaproteobacteria; order Acetobacterales; family Roseomonadaceae; genus Falsiroseomonas; species Falsiroseomonas sp. E2-1-a4. The sequence goes on from NZ_JBHMFS010000001.1 coordinate 436,155, forward strand.
CGGCGGCACCCACCCGGCGGAATGGGCGCCCTTCGCGGTGCTGGGGGCGCTTTAGGCTTTAAGCTGCGCCGCCACCGCCTCCGCCACATCCTTCGTGCCGGAGCCACCGAATTCGGCGGTGCGCAGTCCGGCGGCAAAGGCGGCGTCCACAGCCGCCTCCAGCTCCACAGCCGCATCGGACCAGGCCTGGCCGGCGCCGCGTGTGCCGAGCCAGTCCAGCATCAGCGCGGCTGAGAGCAGCATGGCGGTGGGGTTGGCGATGCCCTGGCCGGCGATGTCCGGCCCGGTGCCATGGCTCGGCTGGAACACCGCATGGGTGTCGCCGATATCGGCGGATGGCGCATAGCCCATGCCGCCGATCAGCCCGGCGCCGAGGTCGGAGATGATGTCGCCGAACATGTTTTCCATCGGCAGCACGTCGAAATCCCAGGGCCGCCGCACGAGGTCCAGGGCCATCGCATCCACATAATGATGGCCAGCGGGGATATGCGGGAAACCCTGCGCCACCTCGTCGAAGACGCGGCGCATGAACGCCATGCTGAGGAAGACATTCGCCTTGTCCACCAGCGTCACCTTCTGCGGCCGGCGCAGCCGCTCAGTGCGGCGCTCCGCCAGGCGGAAGGCGAAGCGGGACAGGCGTTCGGTGGTGGCGCGGGTGATCACCATGGTGTCCCGCGCCTCCCGGTCCTCGATCATCTCGCCGCGGCCGCGCGCCCAGAACAGGCCCTCCGTGCTTTCGCGCAGGATGACCATGTCGATCTTCTGCGCCCGGGGGTCGCTGAGTGCGAGCGGCACGCCGGGGATGGCGCGGATCGGGCGGACGCCGGCATAGAGGCCGAGCCGGAACCGCAGATCGAGCTGCGGCGCGATCTCCGTGCCGTCCGGGTAGCGGATGCCGGGCCAGCCCATGGCGCCGAGCAGAATGGCATCCGCCGCCTCCGCCCGGCGGAACACCTCCTCCGACATGGCGGTGCCGGTGTCGCGATAGGCGAAGGCACCGGCGGTGAGGGTTTCGGTGGACAGGCCAAGGCCGTGGCGGCGCACCAGCTTTTCCAGCACGAAGCTGGTGGCCTCCGTCACCTCCACGCCGATGCCATCACCCGGCATCACCGCAACCCGCACCGCGTTGGTCGGCATGGACCGATCCCTCCCTGATCCCTTGGCTTATCCGTGGCGCGGATTGCGGCGCAGGTAAAGCCGGGCTTCCGCGTGGCGGGCTTCCGTGGCAAGCGCGCAGCGGGCGGGGAGTGGGCGATGACGCAGGACAAGGTCTGGCTGGACTACGACCAGGCGGCGCTGGATGCGGCCTATGACCAGCGGGTTTGGGCGCCGGACATGGCGGAGTGGCTGGCGCGTTATCGTGCGGATACGGCCGCCGCCCGCGCGGCGCTGAAGCCGGAGACGCTGTGCTACGGCCCGCATCTGCTGGATCTGTACCCGGCCCAGGGCACGCCGCGTGGAGTTCACCTGCACATCCATGGCGGCGCCTGGCGGGCGCAGTCGCGGGATGATTCGGGCTTCCTGGCGCCGGCGCTGACAGCCGCGGGGTTCGCGGTGGCGGTGCCGGATTTCAGCCTGCTGCCGGCGCGGCGGTTGCCGGATGTGGTGGCGGAGCTGCGCGATTGCGTCACGTGGCTGCGGCCACGCGGGCCGATCCATCTCTCCGGCCATTCCTCCGGTGCGCATCTGGCGGCGGTTCTGGCGACGGAGACGGAATTCGCCAGCGTCACGCTGGTCTCCGGCGTCTACGATCTGGAACCCGTGCTGCTTTCTGCGCGCCGTGCCTATGTGGTGCTGGATGCGGCGGAGGCCGCGGCGCTCAGCCCGCTGCGCCACGCTGCGCGCATTCGCGGCACGCTGCGCCTGGCCTGGGGCCCGGCGGAAAGCCCGGAATTCATCCGGCAGTCGGAGGCGATGGCGGCCGCCACCGGCGCGGAGACCTTCGTGCTGCCCGGCGTGAACCATTTCGCCGCCGCCTATGCGCCCGCCCAGGGCGCGCTGCACGCCGCACTGATCGCGTGAGGACCATCGCATGACGCCCGGCACCGCCATTACCTTCTTCTATTACCCGGACATCTCCGCGGTGATCCCGTTCTATGAGCAGGCGCTGGGCTTCAAGCTGGTGCTGGACCAGGGCACGGCGCGCATCTACCGCATCGCACCGAACTGCCATTTCGGCATCGTCGATGGCAACAAGGGCCATCTGCGCCACCAGCCGCGCAGCGCCGCGCTGCTGACACTGGTGGTGCCGGATGTGGCGGCGTGGCACGCGCGGCTGGCGGCGGCCGGCGTGCCGAAGCTGGGGCCGCTGCAGCGCGGCCCGCAGATCGAGCATTTCTTCTTCGAGGATCCGGCCGGCTACGCGATCGAGGTGCAGCGCTTCCACGACCCGGCGGTGGCCGAGCTGTTCGCCTGAAGGTCAGGCCGCCGCGAAGACGGCCTGGAAAAGCGCCTGCTGCCGCGCCAAATCCTCCGCCAGCGGCTGGTAGACCGGGCGGCTTGTGCCGTCATGCGGCGCCATCTCCCGGGTGCTTCGGCTTCCGCGCGCAAGCCCATCGGCGCCAGCGCCGCCCCGGCGACCAGGCCGGAGAGTAATCCCCGACGCGTGAGGGAGATCCTGCCCGGGCTGTGCGGCGGGAGGCGTACTCCATCTGCCTGTGCCATGATTTTTGGGCAATTTCGGGGGTCCCAGGCCAGCGCCGGATTCTGTGGCGGGTTGCTTCCACATCGGCATCAGCGCCGCCGGGCGCGAAGCAGTGTTTCCAACCGTTTCGCACAACCTCGGCGGGAGTTGTTTTGTCTTGCAACGACCGCGCGGCGCGATAGCGTGCCGGAATTCACGCGACGCAGGCTGCGGCGCGAAAGGGGGTGGCCGATGTCGAACGTCGCGGGCAAGGCCTATGGGATGAACGTGGTCACCCCGATGCGGCCGTGGAAGACCTGGATCAACCGGCTGCTGTTCATGGTGGCGCGCACGCAGCCGCAGCAACTGGGCGGGCTGCTCGGCCTGTCCATCATCCATTTCGCCCGCTGGGTGATGATCCGTCGCGACCAGTGGCCGGATCTCGGCCAGGGCAAGCCGGATATCGAGAACGACTACATGCTGTTCGTCAGCAACTTCAACGGCACCTGGGACCAGTACATCGACGCCTTCAGCGACGGCATTCCGAACGGGCTGGACCTGTTCTGGTATTCCAGCACGAAATATCCGGGCTCGATCCCGATCACGCCCTTCAAGAACTACATCCGCGCCAACCAGGTGGATTGCGCCTACTACTACAATGCCACGCCGGGCGCGGCGCAGCGGGACATCAAGGCGGCGCTGCGCGTCTGGACGGCGCTGGAGGGTCTGCGCGCGCAGCACGCCGCGATGACGCCGGCGGAATTCGCGGTGGCCTACCGCCGCGCCTTCATCGCCCTGCAGAACGACCTGCCCTCCCACGGCTATGCCCCGGTGGCGAGCAACGACACCCAGAATGCCGACCTGAACCGCGAGGCGCTTATCCGCCGGCCACCGACCTGAGCAGGAGCCCGAGCCATGCCGAATTTCGATGGTGGCCACTACTTCCTGACCGTGCTGATCCCGGTGCGCGCCGGGCTGTGCACCGACCCGCGCACCGATGCGACTGTCACCTCCCACGCCCAGGCGCTGCGCGGCCGGCTGGTGGCGTTGCCGACAGCGTTGCAGACGCCGGCGACCGAGAAGATCGGCGTGAACAGCCCCTTCGCGCGCAGCGACCGCACGCATTTCGCGCGCTTCGCCATTCTGGACGACGTCGCCTTCAACGGCCGTGGTCAGCGCGACCCGATCAAGGTCGCGCTGAAGCTGGCGCCGCAGCCGAGCGTGACGGACCCGGTGGACCGGCTACCCTGTGCGTACCTGATCATCGTGGCGGATTTCGACGCGCCGGATGGCAGCGACGCCGCGCTGGCGAACTACCTGACGCATCTGTGGTCCGTGATGGAGCCGGAACTGCGCGAGATCCTGGACCATACCGAGGGCCATGACCGCGCCAAGGATGCGGCCGGCTTCGTGCGGCTGATTCGCGCCTGCCAGATCGAGACCACCATGCCGTTCAACGACTATTGGCCAGGCGCGCCGCCGCTGTCGCCGCTGCCGCTGCGGAACCTGCTGCTGCCTGCGATCGTCTCGGCCGGGGCGCTGGTGCTGGGGCTGGTCCTTGGCCTGTTCGAGGATGACTGGCTGTGGCTGGCGCTGGCCGGGCTGGTCGCGCTGCCGCTGGCGCTGTGGTTTGCCTATTCCCGCGTGATGGCCGCCGGCGCGCAGCCCTTCCCCATGGCGCCGCGATCCGACCTGCCATCGGTGCTGAAGGCGCTGTACCTGCAACAGCATTTTACTCGGTTTGCGACGGACACGCAGGGCATGAGCCCCGAGGCGCTGCATGCCGCCTTCGGCGATTTCCTGGCGACACATCGGCCCGAGGATGTAGCCGCACCGACCCAGCACCGTGGCGTGGTGCGATGCTGAGGAGGCGATGAACATGGCCACACAGCTCGACCTGGCGGACATCCAGGGCAATGTCCTGACCGCCTATGGCAAAATGGGCTTTCCCAAGGGGCGCTTCCTGCTGCTGAACGTCGCGGATGCGCGGGCCGGACGCAAACTGCTCGACATGGTGCGGCCCTTCGTGACCACGGCGCTGCGCTGGCCGTCCTCCAAGGACAAGGCGCCGCCGCCGGGCACGGTGTTCCAGCCGCGCCCGCAGGTCGCGGTGAATGTCTCCTTCACCTTCTGGGGGCTGCTGGCGCTGGGCGTACCGATCCGCACGCTGCGCGGCATGCCGGATGAATTCATCGATGGCATGCCGGCCCGCGCCGACATCCTGTGCGACAATTTCCCGCACGCGATCGGCGAGACCTGGGACCCCGTCTGGCTGTGGCAGGACGACCCGCGCCGGCGCGTGCATGTGCTGCTGACACTGAACGCGCAGATGAACGCGGATGGCACGCCGGTGGCTCGGCTGGATGAGGTGACGACGGAGATCGAGGCGCTGGTGCGGGCCACGGATGGCGGGGTCACGCTGCTATCCGGCCATCGCGGCCCGGATGAACGCTGGCAGGACCTGTCGGCGCTGATGGACCGCGGCCCCGACGGCAGCCCAACGCCAAGCCCGAAGGAGCATTTTGGCTTCATCGATGCGATCGGCGATGCGGTGTTCGACGGGCAATATGCGCCGGATCGCATGACGGGCACGGTGATCGGCCAGGGCAAGCTGCTGCCGGACCAGAGCTGGGCGCCGCTCGCCACCGGCGAATTCCTGCTCGGCCATCCGGATGAATCGCAGGAGATTCCGGGTGCCGGCATGCCGCTGCCCTTCAGCCGCAACGGCACCTTCGTCGCCTATCGCAAGCTGCACCAGAATGTCGCCGCCTGGCGCGATGCGATGGACCGCATGGCGGAGCAATTCGCCGCCGTGATGCAGGTGCAGCAGGAGGAAGCCTGCGAGACGCTGAAGGCCAAGATCGCCGGTCGCTGGTCCGACGGCGTGCCGCTGATGGCCGCCGGCACCTATGCCGAATGGCGCGCCTTCCAGCAGCGCCGCGCGGAGGCGGCACAGCGCGACGACAAGGCGACGCTTGCCGCAATGGTACGGGAGATGGTGGATTTCACCTTCCGCAGTGATCCGCATGGCGCCAAGTGCCCCTTCGGATCGCATCTGCGCAGGTCCAATACCCGGGACATGATGGACCCGCTGCTGGCGTCCAACGATCCGAAGCAGCTCAACGGCTCCGTACTCAACAACCGCCGCCGCATCCTGCGCCGCGGCCTTCCCTATGGCGAGGCGGTGCCGGGGGCGACGACGGATGACCAGGAACACGGCATCGTCCTGCTGGCGACCTGCGCCAATCTGTTCCGGCAGTTCGAATTCGTGCAGCAGCAATGGATGCAATACGGGCTGGATTTCAACACCGGCAACGACACCTGCCCGATCGTCGGCAACCACGGCCCGGACGCGAAATTCGTCATCGCCGCGGACCCCGCTGGCGACAAGCCGCCCTTCATCTGCGACCGCCTGCCGCAATTCGTGGAGACGCGCGGCGGCGAGTATTTCTTCACACCGAGCATGACGGCGCTGCGGATGATTGCCGCCGGGATCGTGGACCCGACATGAGCGGCTTCTTCGGCAATGCAGCCGGCGCGGCCGGCGTGCGGCTGGGCATGGCGGGGGCGGCACTGGGGGCGGCGGGCAAGCTCGCGGTCCGTGGCGCCCGCGCCTATGGCGGTGGCGCGGAGGGGCGTGGCCAGCGCATTGCCGCGATGCTGGGTACGACGGAGAACCAGCGCCTAATCTTCAGCCTACTGCGCGCCGCCAAGCCCAACCTGGCGCTGAAGCGCAAGCTGATCGCGGCCTATGAAAACACTGGCACCGTGATCGTCACGCGCCACGCCGATGTGACGGAAGTGCTGGAGCGCGAGACCGACTTCGCCGTGGTCTATGAGCCGAAGATGCGCGCCATCACCGATGGCGCGAACTTCTTCCTCGGCATGCAGGACAGCCCCGCCTATACGCGCGACGTCTCCAACATGCGGTTGGCGGTGCGGCGCAGCGACGTGCCGGAGATCGTCATCCCGTATGTGGCGCAGCAGGCGGAGGCGATTGTTGCGGCCTCCGCAGGGCGGATCGACGTGCCGGCCACGCTGACGCTGCCGGTGCTGACGGGCTTGCTCGGCCATTACTTCGGCACGCCCGGCCCCTCCGGCCCCATCATGGCCGATTGGACCACGCGGATGTTCTGGTACCTGTTCGTGGACCTGGCCGGCGAGGAAGCGGTGACGCAGGCGGCGATGCGCAGTGCTGCCGACTGCCGAGCCTATCTCGATGCCACCATCGCCGCGCGCAAGGCGCAGCCCACCGGCACGGACCAGGTGCTGGATCGCTGCCTGGCGCTGCAGGCGGCGGGCGTGCCGGGCATGGATGACCTCGGCATCCGCAACAATTTGATCGGGTTGCTGATCGGGCTGGTGCCCACGCTGTCCAAGGCCAGCGTCAAGGCGCTGGATACGCTGCTGGACCGGCCGGAGGCGCTGGAAGCCGCGCAGGCCGCGGCCCGCGCCGATGACGATGCCGCGCTGGCCGCGCTGCTGTGGGAGGCGCTGCGCTTCGACCCGGTGAACCCCTTCATTTACCGCCGCGCGGTGCGGCAGACGGTGATCGCGCGCGGCACGCTGCGTGCCCAGCGCGTGCCGGCCGGCGCCATGGTGCTGGCCGCCAACCTCTCCGCCATGTTCGACCCGATCGCACACGCCCAGCCCGAGGCGTTTCGGGCCGGGCGCGGGGCGGAGGCCTATATCCTCTGGGGCTACGGCATGCACACCTGCTTCGGCGCCCACATCAACCAGGCCGTCATCCCCCAGCTTCTGAAGCCGCTGCTGCGCCGGCCCGGCCTGCGGCGAGCGGGCCCGGTGGATGGCGCCGGCACGCCCTTCCCGGTGCATTTTCCGGTGACCTTCGACGCCGCCTGACCGGCTTGCGCGGCATCGCCGCGGCTGGTCTGCTTCCCGGAACGGAGGAGGCCTGCATGGCGAGACTGCCCTATCGCGACATCACCGAACTGGCGTCGGACGACCAGGCGCTGCTGGTGCGGCCGATCAACCTGTACCGCGCCATGGTCAACAGCCCGGGTATGACGCGCGCCTTCCTTGGCCTTGCGCACCACATCCGCCATCACAGCGTGCTCGATGCGCGGCTGCGCGAATTGGCGATCCTGCAGGTGGGGTGGGTGACGCGGTCACCCTATGAATGGTCGCACCACGTCGCCATCGGTCGCGATTTCGGCGTGACGCGTGAGGATATCCGCGCCATCGCCGTCGAGACGAATGGCGGTGTTTCCGCGCTGGAACCTGCCGCCCGCGCTGTGCTGCGCGCGGCGCGCGAAATGGCGCAGGGCGCGGATACACTGAGCGAAGCTACCTTTGCGGAGGTGCAGGCGCATCTGGATGCTGCGAGCCTGACGGACCTTCTGGTGATCACCGCCTTTTATTGCGGCGTGGTGCGTTTTCTCGGCGCGGTGGGGATCGAGGTGGAGCCGTCCTACCAGCCCTGCCTCGACCAGCACCCGCTGCCCTGAGCATTTTCAAGTCAGGCGGCTTCGCCTGACGACTCGGAAAGTGCGACCAGAGGGTCAGCCCGAGATCTGCGGGAAATCCTGGCGCAGCGCGGCGAAAGCGGCCTGCACTTCCGAGCCATCTCCGCGCCGTTCCGTGTTGGCATCAATCCGGGAGAATATCTGGCGCTTGGCGTAGTGGCGCCAGTGGATCGGCAGGCTGGCGAGAATCTGCGTCAGCGCCGCGTAATTCGCATCGGTCCATACCTGCTCATAGGCCTCGCGCTCCGGCCCCGGGTCGAAGTCGCGCTGCGGCGCGGTGGCCAGCGCGGCGCGCAGGCGTTGCGTTTCCGCCGCATCGCCCACCACCACGCCATAGTCGCGCGCGGCTGCCCGGGCGCTGATCTTGCCCGCGGCCAGGTCTGCCTCCACCGCCGCCAGCGACCTTTCCCAGGCCGGCCCCCAGCCGGAGGCGCCGGAGCAGACAATGCGGATGACATCGCCGGGGTCCAGCGTCACCACATCCGTATTGCCGAGATTCTCCGCCCGCGCCGTACCGGGGTTGCGCCAGAACTGCGAGGCCGCGCCGGGCAGCCCGCCCTGCACGCCCCAGGACCGGAAGCGCGACCGGTCGCGGTTGCGCGCCGTCACCACCGTACCCGGCGCATGCACGCGGAATTCCAGCACCGTGGCCATGCCGCCGCGGTGCTTCCCCGCACCCCCGGAATCGGGCTCCAGCCCGTAGCGCAGGATGCGGATCGGCACTTCCGCCTCGTTGATTTCGACCGGCGTGTTCTTCAGGAAGCCGCTATTGCCGCCCGAGCCATCATTGCCATCGCCATCCGGCGCACCGCCGCCGCCGCCGGTGATCGGGTCGATCGCCGCCATCACACGGCGGCCGGTGCGGTTGTCCGTGGTGTTGACGTTCATCATCGGGCCACCGCTGGCGGGGCCGGCCGGCAGGCGATCCGGCACCGCGCGCTGGAAGGCGCCCATCAGCACGCCCTGAAGGCGCATGCAGGTCATGGAGCGCATGCCGACGGCGGCGGGGAAGACCGGGTTCAGCACGGTGCCCTCCGGCACGATGCAGGTCGCCGGCCGCACCAGACCGCCATTCAGCAGCATGGTCGGGTCCAGCGTGTAGAGCACGTAGTTCCACCCCACCATCAGCAGGATGTGGCGCGCAGAGCCGCCCGTCGGCATGTTGAGCGAGGCGGCGAGCTGCGGGTCGGAACCCGTGAAATCCAGCTCCGCCGTCTCGCCGCGGATGCGCATGTTGAGCTGCAACCGGCAGGGCAGCCCGCCCGGCGAATCCTCGTCCAGGTAGTCGTGGAATTCGTAGTCGCCATCCGGGATTCCGGCGAGCACGCGCCGCGCCTGCCGATCCGCCAGATCGAGCAGCCCCTCCATCCCGGCCCGGAACGTCGCCAGGCCGAAGCGGCGGATCATCTCATGCACCTTGCGCTCACCGGTGGTCATGGCGGCGAGCTGGGCCTTGAGGTCGCCCCAGTTCTGCGTCGGCGCACGCACGTTCAGCAGCATGATGTCGAGCAGCCGCTGGTCCAGCACCCCCTCCGCCACGAGTTTTACGGGCGGGAAGCGGATGCCCTCCTGATGCACTTCGGTCAGCGCGCGTGAAAGCGAGGCCGGCACCGCGCCGCCGACATCCGTGTTGTGGATGTGGCCGACGGCGAAGCAGACCAGCTCACCTTCCCAGAAGATCGGCTTCCACAGATGGATGTCCGGCGAATGGGTGCAGACGAAGCCGCTATAGGGGTCATTCGTCATGCCGACATCGCCCTCGCGATAGTCGGATAGCGCGCGGATCACCGGCCCGTATTCCAGGCCGATGAACCAGGTGGCGCCGAGCTCCCGCGGACTGGCAAAAGTCAGCCCCTCCGGCGTGCAGAGGCCGGTGGTGAAATCCTCCGTTTCCTTCACGAAGGTGGAATGCGCGGTGCGGAACAGGGTGAAGGCCATCGCCTCCGCCGCCGCCTGCGCGTGGTTGCCGAAGATCTGCAGCGTGACCGGGTCGATGGACATGGCGCGTCTCCTCAGCCGGCGGTCAGGCGCAGATTGCCAAAGCGGTCCACCTCGCCGGTCATGCCGGGCGGGATGCAGCTTGTGGTGTCGTCCTGCAGCACGATGCAGGGGCCGGTGAAGCGATGGCCGTGGCGCAGCGCGCTGCGGAGATAGAGCGGCGCGGATTGCGCGCGGCCGTCGAGCCAGACCTCCACCTCGCGCAGAATCTCGGGCGTGCCGGTGACGCGATCCTGCTCCGGAAAGCTCGGTGCTGGCACGGTGCCGGCGACCACCATGCGCAGCGCGATGGCCTGGATCGGCGCGCCGCGATCGGCGTGGCCGTACAGCTTTTCGTGGGCTTGGTGGAAGGCTTGTTCCATCGCGGCCAGGTCGCCGGCTTCGATCCAGGCTGCTTCCAGCGGCACCTCGATCTCGAAGGACTGCCCTCGGTAGCGCATCTCGGCGGAGGGCCGGAAGGTGACCTCGCCGCCAAAACGCTGGTCCTCGCGGATCCAGCGCGTGGCCTCCGCCCGCAGCCGCGCGAAGGCCGCGACCAGGCCGGGCAAGGCGGCGGCATCTAGGTCGGCATAGACCGTCTCGATGAAATCGCTGCGAATATCGGCGATCAACCCGCCGAGGGCCGACAGCACGCCGGGCGTCAGCGGGATCAGCACCTCCCGCATCCCCAATTCCCGCGCCAGCAGCGCGCCCAGCATCGGGCCGGCGCCACCGAAAGGCATCAGGCAGAAATCGCGTGGATCGACGCCCTGCCGCGCGGCGAGCTTGCTGACCTCCCGGTACATGCCGCTGACCGCGACCTGCACGATGGCCTCCGCCGTTTCCTGCCGGCTGCGCCCCAGCGCCTGCGCCACCGCGTCCACCGCCTGCGCGGCCAGGTCCGCGCGGACCCGCACGCTGTCATAGCCCAGCGCGCCATGACCGATGAAGCCGAGCACGCACATCGCATCTGTGATGGTGGCGCGCGTGCCGCCGCGGCCGTAGCAGGCGGGCCCGGGAGTGGAGCCGGCGCTTTCCGGACCCACCGTCAGCAGCCCCAGCGCATCCACCGCGGCGATGGAGCCACCACCCTCGCCAATCGAGGTGACGGCGACGGTCGGGATATAGACCGGGAAATCGCCGACACGCTCGCCGGTGCCATAGCTCGGCGCGCCATCGACGATGACGGCGACATCCGCGCTGGTGCCGCCGATATCCAGGCTCATCGCGCGGGGCACGCCGGCGGCCTGCGCCACGAAGGCCGCGCCGATGGCCCCAGCGGCGGTGCCCGACAGCAGCATCTCCACGCAGCGGGTCTTGCCGAGCTCTGCGCGCATCACGCCGCCGTTGGATTTCGTCACCATCGGCTCCGCCATCACGCCCGCTTCCAGCAAGGCGCGTTGCAGGGAGTCGAGGTAGAAGGCGACGCGTGGCTGCACATGGCCATGCACCACGGCGGTGACACTGCGTTCGTATTCGCGGATGATCGGCCAGACATCGGCGGAACAATAGACGGGCATGTCGGGCCGCAACTTTCGCAGGATGGCCTGCGCCGCATGTTCCTGGGCCGGGTTGCGGTAGCTGTGCAGCAGGGCGAGCACGATGCCCTCCGCCCCACGCGCCTCCGCCTGCTCCAGCGCGGCGAGGACCGAGGCTTCGTCCAGCGGTTCCGCCTCCGACCCATCGGCGTTCAGGCGCCCGTCGATCTCGATCACCCGTTCGCGCGGCACCAGCGGTGGCGGGCGGCGGGAGAGAAGGTCGTAAGGATCGGGCGTCTTCAGCCGCGCCAGTTCCAGCACATCCCGGAAATTCCGCGTGACGAACAAGGCGAGCGGGATGCCCTTGCGCTGGATCACCGCATTCACGCCGACCGTGGTGCCATGCGTGAACCAGGCCAGGTCGGCGGGAGCGATGCCAAACCGCGATTGCACGCCCCGCAACCCGTCGATCACTTCCTGCCCGGGCGTCGCCGGGGTGGACAGGACCTTCAGTGTCGAGACCTCCCCCGTTGCTTCGTTCAGTACGCAGAAATCCGCAAAGGTACCGCCGATGTCGACGCCGAGCCGGTAGCGCACGGGGCTCAGATCTCCCATTGGAAGCCATCGATGGTGATGGCCTGGCCGGTGATGAAGAAGGGCTCGGCGGTGGCGAGGAAGGCCACCAGCTGCGCCACATCCGCCGGCGTGCCGAGCCGGCCGAGCATGATCTTCTTGGCCAGTTCCGGCCCGCGCGCCTTGGTCAGGCTGTTGCCCACCTCCGTCTCGATCACGCCGGGGCAGACGCAGTTGATGGCGATCTCGGGGCCAAGCTCCTTGGCCAGCGCCTTCGTCATGCCGATGATGCCGGCCTTGGCCGCGGCGTAGGAGAATTTCGAGACCGCACTGGTGACGCCGCCGGTATGCGCGTTCAGCGAGGACATGGAGACGATGCGCCCGCCGCCGCCTTCCTGCATCAACGGCACCAGGGCCTGGATATAGTTGAAGCAGGACTTCAGGTTCACCGCGATGGTGCGGTCGAAGGCTTCCTCCGTGATCTCCAGGATGCCGGTCGGGTTGCCGCGGCCGGCATTGTTCACCAGCACATCGATCCGGCCGAAGCGGGCGCGGACCTCGGCGGCGATCTCCCTTGCCCGGGTGTGATCGGCGACATCGGCTTCCGCGATCATCACCTGGCGGCCCATGGCCTCGACCTCCGCCTGGGTGCGTTCCATCTCGGCGCGCAGCAGGTCGACGATGACGATGTCATACCCGCGCTCCGCCAGGGCATGCACGCAGCCACGGCCGATGCCGCGCGCGCCGCCGGTCACCAAGGCGAGCTTCCGATCGCTCGGCATATGTCCTATCCTTCCGAAGCTGCTTGCAACGACGCTATCCGGGCGGCCATCCTCCCGCAACCGGTGGTGTCGCGGAAGCGTGAGGCGCCTTGACGCCGGCATTTTTCGCGGTGCAACCTTCCGGAAAGCAGACAGGGACGCGACAATGGAAAAGCGCGACATGAGCAGCCTTTCGGCTGGGGTCCGTCGGCGGACCCTGTTGGCAGCCGGCGCCGCGGTGGGCGTGGCCGGCCTGCCACGCATTGCGGAGGCACAGCGCGGTGGCGGTGGGCGCATCGTTTTCGCCAATGGCAGCGCCTATGACACGATGGACCCGCACGCCACCTTCGATGTCGGCCGCGTCGCCTATCGGCTGAACTGCTACGACGGGCTGATGCGCTGGGTCGACAACCCGCCGAAGCTGGAGCCGTGGCTGGCGGAATCCTACACCACCTCGGAAGACGGCAAGACCTACACCTTCACGCTGCGCCAGGGCGTCACCTTCCATGATGGCGCCCCGCTGACGGCGGAGGATGTGGTCTATTCGATGGAGCGCATCCTGGCGGTGAAGAAGGGCGCTTTTCCGCTTTTCGCCCCGCTGGTCGCGCCGGGCAGCACCAAGGCGCTGGACCGCCACACGGTGCAGTTCAACCTGACCACGCCCTCCGCCATTTTTGCCGCCACCACCCATGACATCTATGTGGTGAACAGCGCGCTGCTGAAGCGGAACGAGCGGGACGGGGATTGGGGCCAGGCCTTCATCGCGCGGAATGATGCCGGTTCCGGCTCCTATATCATCCGGCGTTTCGACCCGGCGCGGGGCTTCCTGGCGCAGCGCTTCGACAACCACTTCCTCGGCCCGGCCGGCATCGCCGAAATCGATTTCCGCTATGTCGCGGAGGTGAACAGCCGTGTGCTCGGCCTGATCCGCGGCGACTTCCAGGGCACCGACCCTTACATGCCGCAGGACCAGATCGTCCGGTTGCAGGCCGATGGCAACCTCAACGTCCTGGAGGCGGAATCGACCCGCCTGTTCTACGCCTGCATCCACAACCAGCGCGCGCCGATGAACGACGTAAACTTCCGCAAGACGCTGTGCCACGCCTTCGATTATGATGGCTGGATCAACAATATCCTCGGCGGATCCGTGGTGCGGAACACCGGCGTGGTGCCGAACCCGATGTGGGGCGCGCCGAAGGATCTGGCCGGCTACACCTACGACCTCGACAAAGCGAAGTGGCACCTGGCGCGCGTGCAGGCGCCAATGCGGGAAATCGTCGTGGCCGGCATGATCGGCTACGAGCAATCGATCCAGGCGGCGTCCCTGTTGCAGAACGGGCTGACCCGTATCGGCATCCAGAGCCGGCTGCTGAACGAGCCCTGGCCGGTCGTCTCCAACAAGATGCGCGATCCGGAGCAGATGTACGATCTGCTGTTCCTGTGGCGCTCCACCTACTACGCGGACCCGCACAACTGGGCCGGCGAGCTGCTGCACACGGAGCGCCACCGTGGCGGCAATGCCTCCTACTACTCCAACCCCGAGGTTGACCGCCTGCTGGCGGAGGCGTTGGCAACGCCGGAGCAAGCGAAGCGTGCGCCGCTTTATGAGCGGGTGGCGCGGATTTCGTCCGAAGATGCGGCGGCGATCTTCATCCACAACACGAAATGGTATGGGCCGTTCCGCAAGAATGTCAGCGGCGTGCGGTTCTGCCCGATCGGGGACGGGCAGGAGATGCGCTGGCTCAGCATCGCGTGAGGCAAGGATGCCGTGACGGGGTTGTGACCCCGTGAAGATTCTCGTCCTGGTCGCCAACCGCGTGATCTGGTTCGTGCCGACGCTGCTCGGCCTGCTGGCGATCGTCTTCTTCATCTCGCACGTCATTCCGGCCGACCCGGCGGCCTTTGCCGCCGGGGAAAACGCCTCCGCGGCGACCGTCGCGGAGATGCGGGCGCGGCTGGGGCTGGATCAGCCACTGCACATTCAGTTCCTGCGTTATGTGCAATCCATCCTGAGCGGCGATATGGGCCGCAGCATCTACACCGGGCGTCCCGTTTCGGAGGATCTGCTGAGCCGCCTGCCGGCGACGCTGGAGCTGACGCTGGTGACCGTGGTGGTTGCGGCGCTGATCGGCGTGCCGCTCGGCGTGGTCAGCGCGCTGCGGCGCAATTCCTGGGTGGACCATGTGCTGCGCTTCATCACCATCGCGGGCCTGGCCATCGCCAGCTTCTGGTTCGCCATCCTGCTACAGCTGTTCTTTTCCATGCAGCTCGGTGTTACGCCGCTGACCGGACGTGTCGAGGGCTGGGGGCCGGAGCCGATCACCGGCTTCTACGTGATCGATTCGCTGATCAAGTGGGACATGGAAACTTTGGTGGACGCCCTCCACCACCTGATCCTTCCGGTCGCGACCCTGGCGCTGCCGGCGGCCGCCACGATCGTGCGCTTCACCCGCGCGGGCGTGCTGAATGCGCTGGAGAGCAATTACGTGCTGTATGAGACGGCGATGGGCTATCCGCGCAGCCAGATTGTCTGGAAGTACGTTTTGCGCAATGCGCTGATTGGTACCGTGACGCAGATCGGCCTGATTTTCGGTATCCTGCTGGCCGGTGCTGTGGTGGTGGAGGCGGTGTTCGACTGGCCTGGGCTGGGCATGTTCGCGGTCAACTCGATCCTCAATTCGGACTACAATGCAGTGATGGGCTTCACGCTGATCGCGGGCACCATGTTCATCGTGGTCAACCTGCTGGTCGATATCCTGCAAGGTCTGATCGACCCGCGGGAAACCCGCTGATGCGCCAGGTATTTCGCAAGCTGGCGGAAGACCGGTCCTCGATGCTCGGGCTGGCGCTGATCCTGATCGTGATCTTCGCGGCGATCCTGGCACCCTGGCTGTCCACGCACCCGGGTGACGTCACGGAGTTCCACACGGCAATCCGCCTCAGCCCGCCCAATGCCGATAACTGGCTGGGCACGGACCGCATGGGCGCCGACATCTATTCGCGGCTGCTGTATGGCGCGCGCATCACCATCACCATCGCGGTCGTAGCCATCCTCGTCGCGGTGCTGATCGGCGTGCCGGTGGGGCTGATCGCCGGCTATTATGAGGGCCTCGGCAGCGACCTGCTGATGCGGGGTTCGGATGTGTTCCTGGCGGTGCCGCAGATCGTGCTGGCCATCGCCATCGCGCAGACACTGGGACCGTCCATCGAGAACGTCATCCTGGCGCTATCCGTCACCTATTGGCCCTTCTGGGCGCGGCTGGTGTATGCCGAGACGCGGTCCTGCAAGAACGAAACCTTTGTCGAGGCCGCCATTGCGCTGGGCTGTTCGCCGTGGCGCGTGATGGTGCTGCATATCCTGCCCTCCATCTCCTCCTCCATCATCGTCCGCACCACCATCGGCATGGGCGGCACCATCCTGACGGCAGCAACGTTGGGCTTCCTTGGCCTCGGCCCGCCACCGCCGACGCCGGAATGGGGGCGCACCATCGCCGAATCGCGCGAGTTCCTGCCGATGGCCTGGTGGTACGCGGCCTTTCCGGGGCTCGCGATCTTCATCGTGGTGATGGGCTTCAACCTGTTGGGCGACGGGCTGCGCGACGTGCTCGACCCGCGGCTACGGCGGGCCTCCAGTGGAAAGTGACCTGATTGCGGTGCGCGACCTGCGCGTGGCCTTCGCCTCCGACGCCGGGTTGGCGAAGGTGCTCGATGGGGTGAGCTGTTCCATCCGGCCCGGCGAGATCCGCGGGCTGGTCGGCGAATCCGGATGCGGCAAGACCACGCTGGCCCGCGCCATCCTCGGCATCCTGCCGCAGAACTCGGCGCGCATTCAGGGCGGCCAAGTATTGTTCGGCGGGCGGGATCTGCTGACCGTGCCGGAGGCTGCCCTAGCGCGGGAGGTGCGGGGGCGCGAGATCGCCTATATCCCGCAGGATCCCTCCACCGCTTTCAACCCGGTCTTCACCATCGGCACGCAGATCGCCGACCTGATGCACTGGAAATCGCCGCTGCTGCGCGACCCGTCCTTCAAGGGCAACGCCCGTGCGCGGCGGGAAGCGGATCTGGCGCGCGTGGTGGAATGGCTTCGCCTGGTGCAACTTCCGAACCCGGAGGCGGTGCTGCGGAAATACCCGCATGAGGTTTCCGGCGGCCAACGCCAGCGGCTGATGATCGCCATGGCATTGCTGCCGGAGCCGAAGCTGGTGATCGCGGATGAGCCGACCACGGCACTCGACGTCACCGTGCAGGCGCAGATCCTGAAGCTGCTGAAGGGGCTGGCGCGCGAACGCAACGTGGCGGTGCTGTTCACCACCCACGACCTCGGCGCCGCCTACGAGATCTGCGACCGCATCACCGTGATGTATGCGGGGCAGGAGGTGGAGGAAGCGCCGGTCGCGGAGTTCTTCAACCGGCCGAGCCACCCCTATACCCGCAAGCTGCTGGACAGCCTGCCCAGCGCCGAGACCGGGCTGCGCGGCATTCCGGGCGAGATCCCGCGCCTGATCGATCCGCCACCCGGCTGCCGCTTCAACCCGCGCTGCGAACGCGCCACCGAGATCTGCCAGCAGCGCCCGGCGCCGGAGCAGGCCGGCCCTGGCCACAGCGTGCGCTGCCATCATCGGCTGACGGAGTTCGCCGCGTGAGCGCGCCCATTCTTGAGGTCCAGAGCCTCCGCAAATACTTCCCCGTGCGGAATTTGTGGAAGCGCCGCGTCGGCTGGCTGCGGGCGCTGGATGATGTGTCGTTCAGCGTGCAGCCGGGCGAGATCCTCGGCATCGTCGGCGAATCCGGCTGTGGCAAATCTACCCTCGGCAAGACGCTGATGGGCATTCATACCGCGACCCAGGGCCGCATCCTGTTCCAGGACCAGGATATCGCGCCGCTGAAGCCGCATCAGAGCCGCAAGTTCCGCCAGCACCTTCAGTATTGCTACCAGGACCCGGGCGCCTCGCTCGACCCGCGCTGGACCATTCGCGCGTCGCTGCATGAGCCGCTGATCGTGCACACGGAACTGGGCGAGGCGGAGCGCGAGGCGCGGGTACGCGAAATCCTGGCCGCGGTGGGGCTGCCGGAGACGCATCTCGACCTTTATCCGCATGAGATCAGCGGCGGGCAGCAGCGCCGCGTCGGGCTGGCGCGCATCCTGACGCTGAAACCCTCCGTGGTGATCCTGGACGAGCCGACATCGGGGCTCGATGTATCCGTGCAGGCCACCATCCTGAAGCTGTTCCTGTCCTTGCAGGAGCAGTTCGGCCTGACCTATCTGTTCGTCAGCCACGATCTATCCGTGGTGCGTCTGATCTGCGACCGGGTGGCGGTGATGTATCTCGGCCGCATCGTGGAAATCGGTGACACGGCGCAGGTCTTCGCCACGCCGCGGCACCCCTATACGCAGTCGCTGCTCGCGGCCATTCCGAAGATCGGCGGCGTACGCGTAACGGATACCTTCGTGCTGGAAGGCGAACCGCCAAGCCCCACCAACCTTCCCTCCGGCTGCCGCTTCCGCACGCGCTGCCCGAAGGCGCAGCCGCTTTGCGCGGAACAGGACCCGGCACTGCGGGCGGATTGGCCGAAGCAGCAGGCCGCCTGCCATTTTGCGGAATAGCCACGCCGGGATTGCACAGCGCCGAAGTTCGGCGCGAGAGTGGCGGACAGGCTGGAACGGGGACCGCGACATTGGGCTGGCGCGTCGGCGTGGATTCGGGTGGCACCTTCACGGATGTCTGCCTGTTCGAGGAAGATACCGGCCGCATCGCGGTCTGGAAGGTGTCCTCCACCCCGGATGATCCCTCTCGCGGCATCGCCGGCGGCGTGGCGGAGGGCATGGCGGAGATTGGTCAGGCGCCCGCCGACATCGCCTATTTCGGCCACGGCACCACGGTCGCCACCAATGCGCTGATCCAGCATCGCGGCGTCCGCACCGGCCTGGTCACCACCGATGGGTTCAGGGACCTGCTGGAGATCGGGCGCCAAAAACGCCCAGACCTTTACGATCTGCAGGTGGACAAGCCACCGGTGCTTGTGGCGCGTGAACTGCGCCTCCAGGTGCCGGAACGCATCCGCCATGACGGCAGCGTGGAGACGGCGCTGGATGAGCAAGCGGTGCGCGACGCAGCCCGCGCGCTGAAGGCGGCCGGCGTCCAGGCCATCGCGATCTGCTTCCTCTACAGCTTCGTGCATCCGGCGCATGAGGCGACGGCCAAGCGCATCATCGCGGAGGAACTGCCCGGCATCTTCCTCACCACCAGCCACGAGATCGCGCCCGAATTCCGGGAGTTCGAGCGGCTGTCCACGGCGGTGGTGAACAGCTATCTCGGCCCGGTGATGCGCGGCTATATCAAGCGGCTCGCGGAACGGCTGGCCGCACTCGGCGTCACCGCCACGCCGCATCTCACGCAATCCAATGGCGGCGTCATCGGCTTCGAGGCCGCGGCGGAAATGCCGGTGCGCATGGTGCTGTCCGGCCCCTCCACCGGCGTGGTCGGCGCGCAGGCGATCGGGCAGCTTTCGGGCTTTCCGGACCTCATCACCTTCGACATGGGCGGCACCAGCACGGATGTGGCGTTGTTGCAGGGCGGTGCGGCGCGGCTGACGGGGGAGGCCGTGGTGCATGGCTACCCGATCAAGGCGCCGATGCTGGATATCCACACGGTGGGCGCTGGCGGCGGCTCCATCGCCTTTGTCGATTCCGGTGGGCTGCTGAAGGTCGGGCCGCGCAGTTGCGGCGCCGATCCCGGGCCGGTCTGCTACGATCGCGGCAATGCGGAGGCGGCGGTGACGGATGCGAATGTCGTGCTCGGCACGCTGCACCCGACGCATCTTCTGGGTGGCCGCATGCCGATCCGGCGCGACCTGTCGCTGGCGGCGGTGGAGCGGCTGGCGGCGCAGCTCGGCATGGGGGTGATGGAGACCGCGCAGGGCATTCTGTCCGTCGTCACCGCGAACATGGCCAAGGCGATCCGCGTCATCAGCGTGCAACGCGGGCATGATCCGCGCGACTACACGCTGATCGCCTTTGGCGGCGCCGGTCCGCTACATGCGGCGCGGCTGGCGAAGGAGCTCGACATCCGCCGCGTGCTGGTGCCGCGCAACCCCGGCATTCTGTGTGCCATGGGCCTTCTGCTGACCGATCTGCGCGCGGATTTCTCCGCCACGCGGTTGACCGCGCTGGACCAGGGCGCGCTGGCACCGATGGAGACCGCCTTCGCCACGCTGACCGCGACGGCGGAGCGCTGGTTTGAGCAGGAGCACATCACCCCCGACAAGCGCATGATCCGACGCAGCGTGGACATGCGCTATGCGGGCCAGAACTACGAACTGCCGGTGGCGCTGCCGGACGGGCCCTTCACCGCCGCCACGCTGGCGTATCTGGCCGAAGGTTTCGCTGCCGCGCATCGCCAGATGTACGGTTTCGTCGCGGAAGGGGAGGCGGTGCAGCTCGTCACCTTCCGGCTGGAAGCCACCGGCGTGGTCCGCAAGGCGGAGTTGCGGCCGCGGCCGCTGGAAGGCCCGGATGCCGGCGCGGCGCTGGAGGGCCACCGTGACGTCTGGCTGCCGGAGTCGCAGGGCATCGTCGCCGTGCCGGTCTATGCGCGCGACCGCCTGGCGCCCGGCAACCGCATCGCCGGCCCCGCCATCATCGAGCAGATGGACGCCACCACCGTCATCCTGCCAGCGCAGGAAGCCCGCGTGGATGAATACGAGAACCTGATCCTGGAGGCGGCGGCATGAGCAACACGCGCCCGGACCCCATCACGGTCGAGGTCATCGGCTCCGCGCTTTCGTCCATCGTCGAG
This sequence comes from Falsiroseomonas sp. E2-1-a4, assembly GCF_051433165.1. Classification (NCBI taxonomy): domain Bacteria; kingdom Pseudomonadati; phylum Pseudomonadota; class Alphaproteobacteria; order Acetobacterales; family Roseomonadaceae; genus Falsiroseomonas; species Falsiroseomonas sp. E2-1-a4. Next base: position 456,849 of record NZ_JBHMFS010000001.1, read on the forward strand.
GAGATGGGGGAGGCGCTGGTGCGCGCCTCCTACTCCACCAACATCAAGGAAAGGCGGGACTGTTCCACGGCACTGTTCGACATTGCCGGGGCGACGCTGTGCCAGGCGGAACACATTCCGATCCATCTCGGCAGCTTCATCGGCATCATCGCGCATATCCTGAAGCGCCACCCGATGGCGCAGATGCAGCCAGGCGATGTCTTCGTCGGCAACGACGCCTATGAGGGCGGCGGCACCCACTTGCCGGATATCGTGCTGGCGGAGCCGATCTTTGTGGACGGCCGCATCATCTCCTGGGCCGTGAACCTGGCGCACCACTCGGATTTCGCCGATCGTGGCCATGCGCACATCTTCCAGGAGGGGCTGCGCATCCCGCCGATCCGGCTGTATCGCGCCGGGGAGTTGCAGAACGATGTGCAGGAACTCATCCTGCTGAACTGCCAGGTACCGCGCGAACGCCTGTCAGATCTGCGGGCGCAGATGGCGGCGAACCGGCTTGGCGTGTCCCGCATGCAGGCGCTGTGTGCGAAGTACGGTACGGAAACGGTGCTGGCGGCCGGTGAGGCGCTGCAGGATTACGCCGAGCGTAAGATGCGCGCGGGTATCGCCGCGATCCCCGATGGCACCTGGACCTTCGCCGATGTCCATGACAGCCCCGAGATCGAGGGCGAATTGCCGTTGACCCTGACCCTGACCGTCGCGGGCGATACCATGTCGCTGGATTTCGACGGCCCGGACCAGGTGCGCGCCGGCATCAACATGACCTTCACCGCCCTGCTCGCCACCGTCTATTACGCGGTGAAGACGGTGGTGGACCCGACCCTGCTGCCCAATGCCGGGCTGGCGCGGCCGCTGCACGTCACGGCGCGGGAAGGTAGCGTATTGAACTGCGTGCTGCCGGCGGCGGTGAATGCGCGGCTATCCACCTGTCAGCGTGTGGTGGACCTCATCCATGGCGCGCTGGCGCAGGCGGTGCCGGAGCGGGTGACGGCGGCGCATAACGGCGCCTGCTTCGTCGCCTCCTTCGTCGGGCGCCAGCCTGTCACGGGCGAGCCCTGGGTGTATCTGGAAACCATCGGCGGCGGCTTTGGCGCCCGCGCCACCAAGGACGGGCTGGATGGTGTGCATGTGCATACCACCAACACCTCCAACCTGCCGGTCGAGGCGCTGGAGATCGAATACCCGCTGACGCTGATGCGCTACGAGCTGGTGGAAGGCTCCGGCGGTGCCGGGCGGCAGCGCGGCGGCATGGGGCTGCGCCGGGTCTATCGGGCGGAAGCCGAGTGCCGGCTGCGCATGGATGGGTCCCGCTTCGCCTCCGCGCCCTGGGGGTTGCAGGGCGGCGCGCCGGGCGGGCGCGGGCGCTTCGTCTATGGCCCCGGCATCCCGCCCTTCGTGCTGGGAAATGGCCTGTTGCAGGCGGGCGACTGGGTGGAGATCATCACCCCCGGCGGCGGCGGCTACGGACCGCCGGAGGAACGCGGCCGCGCCGCACTGCAACGCGACCTGGCCGAGGGCAGCATCACGCCGGAGGCGGCGCAGACGATCTACGGAGCAGACTGACACCAACGAAAGGGAGACTTCACCATGCGCATGACCCGCCGCGGCCTGATCGCCGCCACTGCCGCCTTGCCCTTCCTGCCGGGCGGTACAGCCCGCGCGCGGAGTGGAACCTTGCGCTTCGGCCTGTCCTCCTTCCCGCCCAGCCTGCAGCCCTGGGCCAATACCGGCACGGCGGCCGCCACGGTTAAGCTGCTGATCCATCGCGGCCTGCTGTCCTACGCACCCGACGGTGCGCTGCGCGGTGAGATCGCCGAATCCTGGCGCAACGAGAACCCGACCACCTGGAGCTTCACGCTGCGCGACAACGCCGTGTTCCACAATGGCGAGAAGATCACCGCCGCCGATGTGAAGTGGAACATCGAGCAGATCGCCGCCGAACGCTCCACCGCCCATTACCGCGCGGAGATGCAGCAGGTCGCCAGCATCGAGACGCCGGATGCGCGGACGGTGCGGATTGTCACCAAGGCACCCATCGCCACCCTGCCGAATTGGATGGCGTCCTACCACATGATGATCGTCAGCCCACGCAGCCCGACCGGCGCTGGCGTGCTGCCGATCGGCGCCGGTCCCTTCACCATCCGCGCGCAGGAACGCGGCACCTCGATCGACCTCGTGGCCTTCGATCGCTACTACAAGCCGGGCCAGCCGAGGCTGGCCGGCATCCGGCTGATTGCCTATGCGGATGAGAACCTCCGTGTCTCGGCCATCCGCGCTGGCGATGTGGACCTCATCGAATACGTGCCCTGGCAAGCCATGGCCGCGATCGAGGCGGATGAGCGGCTGCGGCTGGACGCCACCAACGGCCCCTTCATGTACCTCAATTTCAACGCCGCGCGGCCGCATCTGGGCGATGCGCGGGTCCGGCGGGCCATCGCCCACGCCATCAGGCGCGACGATATTGTCAAGGTCGCCTTCTTCGGCCGTGGCAGCCCGCTGGAGGGCCTGCCCATCGCCCCCGGCAGCGATTTCTTCGACGAGGCGCTGTCCAAGGGCCAGGCTTATGACCCTGACAAGTCCAAGGCTCTGCTGCGGGAGGCGGGCCTCGCCAACGGCTTCAGCACCAGCCTGCTCTCCACCGCGCAATACGGCATGCACAAGGACACGGCGGAGGTGGTGCAGCAGCATCTGGCGGCCGTCGGCATCCAGGCGGAGCTGCGCCTGCCGGACTGGGCGACGCGGGTGAACCTCGGCAATCGCGGGCAGTTCGACATCGCGGTGATGGGCACGGCGACCGACAGCAACGATGCGGATGGGTTGAACAACCTGATCGACGGCTCGCTCTCGCCCTCCTACGTCCGCAGCGCCGGGCTGCGGATTCCGCGGCTGGAGGAGCTGATGCGGGCCGGGCGCGCGGAATTCGATACGGCGAAGCGGCGCGAGATCTACCTGGATGCGCAGCGCGTGGCGCTGGAGGAAGTGCCGCTGGTCGGCCTGGCCTGGCGCAGCCAGGGCTATGCCATGAAGAAGGAGATCACCGGCTTCAAGGCGATGCCCGGCGCGCTGAACTTCTTCTCCGGCATCACGCTGGAGGATGCGGCGCTGGGCTGATCCGGGCTGGGCAAGTGGCCGGCCGCGCCCATCTGGGGTCGGTCGGCCACCTGCAACCAAGGCAGGACGGAACCGGCTGTCGCGTGGCACGCTGTGCTGCTGGCAATTCCCCTTGGCACCGAACCGGGACAGGACAGGATCATGGCAGGCATCATCCGGCGGCGGCTTCTGGCGGCCCTTCCTCTGGCCCTCGCGGCCCCACATCTGGCGCGCGCGCAGGCGGCGCGGCCGGTGGTGGTTTCCTCCAAGATCGACACCGAGGGCGCCTTACTGGGCAATCTGATCCTGGTCGCCCTGGAACGCGCCAATATCCCGACCGAGGCGCGGCTTTCGCTCGGCCCGACGCGCATCGTCCGCACCGCGCTGGTGGCCGGTGAGATCGACCTCTATCCCGAATACACCGGCAACGGCGCCTTCTTCTTCCAGCAGCCGGAGGCGCCGGCCTGGCGCAGCGGCGACACGGCGTATGAGACGGTGGCGCGGCTGGACCTCGAGGCCAACAAGCTGGTCTGGCTGGCCCGCGCACCGGCCAACAACACCTGGGCCATTGCGGTCCGCGGCGACGTGGCGCGGGCAGAGAATCTTTCGACGATGGAGGAGTTCGGCCGCGCGGCGGGGGCCGGCAAGCTACGCCTCGCCGCCTCGGCAGAGTTCGTCGAAAGCCCGGCGGCGCTGGGCAGCTTCGAGCGTACCTACGGCTTCAGCTTCCCGCGCGACCGCATCGTGGTGCTGCCGGGCGGCGATACGGCGGTGACCATGCGCGCCGCGGCGCAGGGCATCTCGGGCGTCAATGCCGCCATGGTCTATGGCACGGATGGCGCGATCTCGGCGCTCAGCCTGGTGGTGATGCAGGACAACAAGGGCGCGCAGATTGTCTATGAGCCGGCGCCGGTGGTCCGCCAAGCGGTGCTGGAGGCGCATCCGGGCATCCGCGCCGCGCTGGCCCCGGTCTTCGCCTCCCTGACGCTGGAGACGCTGCAGCGCCTGAACGCCCGCGTGGCGGTGGAAGGCCAGGCGGCGGCGGCGGTGGCGCGGGCGCATTTCGCCACGCTCGGCTGACGCGCGGCCGATGCGCGCGGGGGAGGTGGGCCGCGCGCTGCTTTGGCTGGCGCTGCTGGCCGGCCTGCTGCTGCCCTGGCTGAGCGTTGCGCCGAACCGGCTGCTGCCGGGCGTCGACACAAGCGGTTTTCTTTCAATTGGCTGGGCAGCGGCGGTTGCCCTGCCCGGCTTGGCGCTGGCCGTGCCGCAGCGTGTGCCAGCCTGGGCCGGGGCGCTGGCCGCGCTGGCCGGCGTGGTGCTGCTGCTGGCCGCCACCGGTTGGGCCGCCGCCGCATCCCTGGAAGGGCTGGCCCCGGCCGCCCGCGCGGGCCTGGGCGGTGGGTTCTGGCTTGGGCTGGTTGCGGGCGCCGCGCTGGTGGCGGCGCGCGGCGCGGCGCTGCCGGGCGTGGGGCGGGCGGCGCTTGCGGCGACCGCCCTGATCGCCCTGTGGCTGCTCTGGCAGGCCGGGACCTTCGAGGCGCTGTCCCTGGTCGTGGAATACCGGGCGCGGGAGGCGGCGGTGCAGGCCGCGCTGCTGCGCCACCTGGCGCTGGCCGGCGCGGCGCTCGCGCTCGCCTTGCTGCTGGCGGTGCCGCTGGCCTGGGCCGGCTTCCGGCGGCCGGGCGCCGCGGGGCCGGTCGGCGCCACCCTCGGCGCGGTGCAGGTGGTGCCGGCCATCGCGCTGTTTGCCGCGCTGATCCCGCTGCTGGCCGGGCTGCTGGCGCTGTGGCCGGCGCTTCGCGGCCTGGGGCTGGGTGCCATTGGCCCGGCGCCGGCGGTGCTCGCCACCGCGGGCTACCTGGCGCTGCCGCTGTGGCGTTCGGTACTCGGTGGGCTGACGGCCGCCGACCCCGCCGCGGTGGCCGCTGCGCGTGCCATGGGCATGACGGAGGGCGGCATCACGCGGGAGGTTCGGCTGCCGCTCGCGCTGCCGGTCTTTGCGGGGGGCCTGCGCGTGGCGGTGGTGCAGGCGATTGGGCTGGTGACGCTCGGCGGGCTGGTGGGGGCGGGGGGTCTCGGCGCGCTGGTGTTCGAGGGGCTGTCGCAATTCGCGACTGATCTGATGCTGCTCGGCGCCTTGCCGATCATGGCGCTGGCGCTGGCGGCGGATGCGCTGATCCGCGTGCTGGAACACCGGCTGGGGGGCAGCGCATGATCCACTTCGAACAAGTCTCCGTCCGCTTCGGCGAGACCGAGGCGCTGTCCACCGTGGATCTCCAGGTGGCGGAGGGGGTGCTCTGTGCCCTGGTCGGACCCTCCGGCTCCGGCAAATCCACGCTGATGAAGCTGGTGAACCGCCTGGTGGAGCCGAGCGCCGGCCGCGTGCTGGTGCGCGGGGCCGATGTGGCGCGCCAGAATCCGGCGCGGCTCCGGCGGTCCATCGGCTATGTCATGCAATCCACCGGGCTGTTCCCGCATCGCAGCGTCGCCGCCAATATCGGCACGGTGCCGCGTCTGCTGGGCTGGGACCGGGCACGGATTGCGGCTCGGGTGGCGGCGCTGCTGGAACTGGTGCAGCTCGACCCCGGCCTGGCGCAGCGCCTGCCGGGCGCGCTGTCCGGCGGCCAGGCGCAACGCGTGGGCCTGGCGCGCGCCTTGGCGGCGGACCCGGACATATTGCTGATGGATGAGCCATTTGGCGCCGTGGACCCCATCACCCGCCGTGACCTGCGGGCGGAACTGCGCCGCATCCATGCCGAAACCGGCAAAACCATCCTGCTGGTGACGCATGATCCGGAGGAGGCGCTGGAACTGGCCAGCCAGGTGGTGGTGCTGCGCGACGGCGCGGTGGTGGCGGATGGCGCACCCGCCGCGCTGGTGGCGGAGGATGCGCCGGAATTCGCCCGCATTTTGCTCGGCGGCGGCCAGCCGGGCCTGCGTCGGCTGTCCCTGCTGCCGGCGGAAGTGGCGCGGGACGCGCGGCCCGCCCCCGCCGATGCGCCGGCCTTGGCGGCGGGAGCCACCCTGGCCGATGCGCTGTCCCGCATGGCCGAATCCGGCCGCACCGTGCTGGCGCTGGGCGATGGATCGCTGCGGCTGGAGGCCGTGCTGGCGCGCGGCCGATGATGGCGCTGCTGCTGGCCGCTGGCCTGGCGCTGGTGGCGCTGCTGCCGGGCTGGTTCGGCGGCTTCCCGCCCGGCCGCCTGCTGGGGCTGGCCGCCGGCCATGCCGGGCTGGCGCTGGCCGGGGTGGTGCCGGCGGCGCTGCTCGGCTTGGCGCTGGGTGTGCTGGTGACACGGCCATCCGGCCGCGCGCTGCGCCCGGCGGCGGATGCCTTCGCCGCTGCCGCGCAGGCGGTGCCACCGGTGGTGGCGGTGGCGCTGGCGGTGCCGGCCATGGGTTTCGGCTGGGGGCCGACCATCCTGGCGCTGCTGCTGTACGGCATCATGCCCGTGCTGCGCGCCACCGTCGCCGCGCTGGAGGCAGTGCCGCCGGAGGCACGGCTGGCCGCCCTGGCACTCGGCTACACCCCGGCAGGCGCCTTGCGGGAGGTGGAATTGCCGCTGGCCTGGCCCCTGGTGCTGGATGGATTGCGCGTGGCGCTGGTGCTGGCGGTGGCGACGGCCGCGGTCGGCGCGCTGGCCGGCGCTGCGACGCTCGGCACGCCCATCGTGCTGGGGCTGCAGAACCAGAACCAGATCCTGGTGCTGCAAGGCGCGGCGGCCACCGCCTCCCTGGCTTTTGCGGCGGAGGGGCTGCTGCTGGCGCTGGCCGGCTATGTCGCGGCGCGGGGCGGCCGCAGCAGCGCCAGCCCGGCCAGCAGCGCGGGCAGCGCGCAGAGCAGGAAGCCGTAATCATAGCGCCCGGTCAGCCAGAGTACCGCGGCGAAGACCAGCGGCATCAGCAGCGCGCCCAACTGGCCAAAGGACAGCACGCCGCCGGTGGCCGCGCCGCGCATCCCCTCCGGCGCCAGCCGCGCCGCCTCCGCCAGCAGCACGCCGTTCCAGGACAGGGCGGTGAGGCTCAGTCCCGCGCCGACCAGGCCGAGCAGCGGCAGCGGCCAGCCTGGCCCCGACAGGCCCGCGAGTACGGCGCTGGCCGCCATGCCGATGGCCAGCGCCCCCATCACCACACGGGGCGCCGCCATGCCGCTGCCGATCCAGCCCCACAGGATGCGTCCGGGTATCGCAATCAGCGTCGCGATCGAGAAGACGAAGCCGGCCACCGCCAATGGATGGCCAAGCGCGGTCAGATAGACCACGAAATAGGCCATGAAGACGGTTTGAATTCCGTTGAAGACGAAGCAGGCCAGCGAGAGGTTGAACAGGTCCCGGCTGCGGACAACCACGGCCAGGGTGGTGTGGAAGTCGGAAAGCCGAAAGCTGCGCCCTGGCACGCGGTCCGCATCGAATTCCGCCCGCAGCGGCTGCAACAGCACCGCCAGCACGACGCAGGCCCCGGCCGAGGCCAGCATCGCGCCTCGCCAGCCCCACCAGCCCGTCAGCAGCGGCCCCAGAAGCCCGCCGAGCAGCAGCCCCGCCGGCACCGCCGTCTGCTTGATGGAAAACACCAGCGGCGCGTAGCGCGGCGGCGAATAGCGCCCGAGCAGATGCGAGCTGGCCGGCGTGGACACCGCCGCACCCCCCGCCCCGATAACCGCTGACAGAGCAAAGAAACCGAGCGGCCCGACACAGGCCAGCACCAGCCCCACTGCCAGCATCAGCAGCGCCACCTGGCTGACCCGCAACGCCCCGTGCCGGATGATGAAGCTGCCGCAGCCAAGCTGGAAGCCCAACGAGGCCAGCGCCCCCAGCCCGACATAAACGCCCAGCCAGGCCGGATCGAGCCGCAAATCATCCAGGATCGCCGGGGCGATGATGGAAGGCAGGTTGCGACCGAGCGCCGCGAAGGTCTGCTGGAGGAACATGGCGCCGAGCGCGATCAGCAGCAGGTTCATTCTCTGGCTGCGCTGCATCCTGCCCCTGCCTGATTCCGGACGCATCATTTCCAACCGGGCGGGAAATGTGAAGCCACGCAGAGGGAGGGGCAGACCCCCCGCGGGCGCGCAGGCTCAGCCGGGGCCGACGAGATCCAGCGAGGAGTCGATGCAGCTATCATAGCCCGGGTGGTGGCTCATGGCGCCGGAGGACACCATGGCGGCCGCGAGCCCATCCAGCGCCGCCCGTGGCAGATGCGTGGTGTTGGCCCAGAGGCCGAGGCCCTGGTAGCGGCCGATGCCGCGCATCAGGTGGTCCGCCGGCATGTCGGCGAAGCGCGGCGCCAGCACGGTGGCGATCTCGGCCGGCGTGGCACCCCTTATCCAGTCCAGCGCCGCGCCCAGGCCGCGCACCACGGCCGCGAAGGCCGCGTGCTTCTCCGCGATGCGGGGCGTGACGGCATAGAGCGCGGAATAGGCGGTGGGGCCGCGATCCGCCGCGGCATACCAGACCGCAGCGCCCGCATCCTCCAGCGCCGCCGCGAAGGGCTCGAACAGCATCACCGCATCGACGCGCCCTTCGAGCAAGGCAGCCGCACCCTCCGGCATCGGCATACGGACATGGCCGGCGCAGGTGGTAGGGTCCACGCCCGCCAGGCGCAGATCATGCATCAGGCACCACCAGGGCGTCGGCACCTCGGAGGGAATGGCGACGCGCATCTTCGCGAGGTCCGCCATCTGGAAGCCGGGCCGCGCGCCCATGCCGAGCAGCAGGAAGGGGTCGCGCATCACCGCGGCGCCGAAGCTGCGCAGCGTGCTGGACGCATCGCGGCTGCGTTCCAGCATCGGCCGCATCGGGCCGCTCCAGGCCAGATCCGCGCTGCCATCCAGCAACCGCCCCGCCGCCGCATCCGGCGTACCGGCGGTCTCCAGATGCATCTGGATCCCCTGGTCGATGAAGCAGCCGCGCTCCAGCGCGACATAGTAGGGGGCGTAGAAAACGGCGCGGAATGGTTCGACCAGGACCAGCGTTTCCATGTCCGCTCAGCCCGCCGTCGCGCCGGTGCGTTCAAGGATCGGCAGCCACTTGGCCGATTCCGCCGCAAGGAAGCTGCGCGCCGCGGCGCTGTCGCCCGGCATCGGATCCACGCCGCGCGCGGTGAAGGAGGCCTGGACGGCGGGGTCCGCCAGCACCTTCAGCAGCGCGGTGGACAGCGTCTCCACGATCGGCGCCGGCGTGCCGGTCGGCGCATACAGCGCCTGGAAGGAGGAAGCACGATAACCCGTGACGCCTGCCTCCGCGAAGGTCGGCAGATCGGGCAGGATCTTCGACCGGCGGGTGGTGGTGACGGCGACGGCGCGCGCCTTGCCATCCGCGACGAAGGGCGCGAGCAGCGTCTGGCTGTCGATCATCATGTCGATGCGCCCGGCGATGAAATCCGTCACCGCCGCCGGCGTGCCGCGATAGGTGACCACGGTGAAATCGACACCCGCCAGGCTTTTCAGCAATTCCCCCGCGAGGTGGGAGGCGGCGCCGATGCCGGTGGTCGCGAAGGTGGCCTGGCCGCGCTTTTCCCGCAGCCAGGACAGCAGCGTCGGCACATCCTGAACCGGAACGGAGGGATGCACGCAGGCCAGGAAGCTCTGGTCGCCGACGAGACCGATGGGCGTGAAATCCGCCACGCTGTCGAAGCCGGCTTCCTTGTACAGCGCCGGGATCACCGACTGCGCCGCGCCATTCAGCAGCAGGGTGTAGCCATCAGGCCGCGCCCGCGCCACGGTGCGCGCGCCGATGGTGGACCCCGCGCCGGGCTGATTCTCGATGACGAAGGGCTGGCTGAGCTCGCGCGCCAGCGGCTCGCTCACCAGGCGGCCCACGACATCGATGATGCCACCGGCCGCGAAGGGTACGACGACGCGCACCGGCCGGTCCGGATAGCGCGGCTGCGCCCGCAGCGTGGCGGGGGAGAAGAGAGGCAGGGCTGCGGCTGCGGCGAGCAGTTTTCGGCGGCTGGTCAGCATGGGCTGCGTCCTTCGCTTCGACTGGCTCGGATGAAACCAGCGTCGGCCGAGACTGTCAAAGATCGCGGTTGCGGTGCAGGCTGGCGCGGCAGGAAAAAGGGCGCGACATGGACAGCATCAAGGGCCTGGTGGTCTGCCCGCAGCCTCGCGCGGCGGATGCGGGGGCGGAGGTGCTACGGCGTGGCGGCAATGCCTTCGATGCGGCGCTCGCCACCGCCTTCTGCCAGATGGTGCAGGACCCCTTCATGTGCGGCCTGGGCGGCATGGGCACGCTACAATTCCTGGACGCGCGCAGCGGCCGCCACGGCATGATCGACTTCCACGCCCGCGCCGGCGCGAAGGTAACGCCCGAGATGTGGGCGGGCGAGAGCCAGGGCCGGTCCGAGATCTCCGGCTACGCGTTGTTCGAGGATTTCCGGGCCGAACTCGGCTACCGCGCGATCATGACCCCCGGCACCGTCGCCGGCCTCGCCCGCTTCCATGAGACGCTGTGCAGCCAGGACTGGTCAGAGCTTCTGGCGCCCGCCATCCGCATGGCGCGGGAGGGTGTGGTGGTGACGCCCTTCTACCAAGAATTTCTGGCCCGCACGCCGCAGCCCGGCCTGCCGAGCGGGTTGCGCCGCGTTTCCACCACGCCAGCCTGCGCGGCGCTGTACCTCGATGCCCAGGGCGCGCTGCACAAGGTGGGCGATACGCTGCGCCAGCCGGAGATGGCCGACAGCATGGAACGCCTCGCGCGACATGGCGCGGCCGATTTCTACCATGGCGAAACCGCCGGCCGCATCGCCGAGGATTTTGCCCGAAATGGCGCCTTCGTAACCGCGGCGGATCTGGCGGGGTACGAAGTGCGGGAGGTGCAGCCGGTGATCGGCAGCTATCGCGGCTATGGCATCGCCGCCAATCCGCCGCCCGGTTCCGGCGCCGTGCTGATCGAAATGCTGAACATCCTGGAGCAGTTCGATTTCGCCGGTGTGCAGCCGGGCAGCGCGCGGCATCTGGACCTGGTCGCCCGCGCCATGGCGGCGGCGCATGAGGACCGGGAGAATTGGCTGGCCGACCCGGATTTCGTCGATGTGCCGGTGGAGGAGATGATCTCCAAGACACGCGCCGCCGATTGGGCCGCGCGCATCCGGGGTGGCTGGCTGCCGGGCGGGCGCATCGCGGCGCCACCCTCCTGCACCACCCATGTCTCGGCCTGGGATGCGGCGGGCAATTGCGTGTCGCTGACCCATACGCTGGGCACCGGGGCGGGGGTGGTGACGCCGGGGCTGGGCTTCAACTGGAACAACGCGATGAAGCTGTTCGACATGCGGCCGGGCCGCCCGAACAGCATGGCGCCGGGCAAGGCGCGCACCACCGGCATGGTGCCGACCATCGTCACCAAGGATGGCGCGCCCTGGATGATCGTCGGCGCGCCGGGCGGCAGCGTCATCATCTCCGCCGTGCTGACCACCATCGTCAACGCCGTGGATTTCGGCATGGGGGCGGTGGAGGCCGTGTCATTCCCGCGCATCCATTGCGAGGGCGGCCCGGTATTCTGCGAAGCGCGCGTGCAGGGCGATGTGGTGCAGGCGCTGCGCGAGCTGGGCCATGAGGTGCGGCACTCGCCGCTGTCCTACGACCCGGGGATGAGCCGCGCGCACGCCATTCTATTGCGCGACGGTAAGCCCGCCGGCGGCGCTGATCCGCGCGGTGGCGGTGGCGTCGCGGTGGCCTGGTAGCGTCAGGCGCGAGGCGTGCCCTGCTGGCGCCGCAGCGGTTCCAGCCTTCGCTCGGGCTCCTGCGCCAGTTTCCGGCATTCTTCGGCAGTGCCTTGCATCTGTGGCTGCTGCTGGTGCCACAGGTCGCGCAGGGCCGCGCGCGTGTCGGCCCCGCGGGTGACGGAAGCGATGCGCCGCTGAAGGTCATTCACGTACATGCGTTCCTCCATTCAGACGTCAGCGCCATCAACAAGACATGCGAGGTGCCTCAGTTCAAGCGCAATTCGTGGATGTGGCGCGGGTCCGCCGCGATCTCGCCGCGCTCCACCCGCTGCACCAGCGCCGTCAGCGCCGCATTGGCTGGCGTTGCGAGGCCGAGCGGTTCCGCCTGTCGCACGATGTAGCCGTTCATCGCCTCGATCTCCGTGCGGCGGCCCTTCATCATGTCCTGGCCCATGGAGGGGCGATGCGCGCCGCCGCCGGGCTTGCGGGCCTCCGCCAGGCGGTGCTGGTCGTAATCCGCCAGCGCCGCGGCGTCGCCTTCACCGGCACGGGCGATGATCTCGGGGTCGATGTGCAGCACTTCCTCCAGCGCGTAGCCCAGCGCCTGGCCGGTGCGGATGGCCTCGCTGCCCAGGCGGGCGGTGAAGTGGCGCAGGCGGTCATCCAGCAGGATCTCGCGGCTGATCAGGCCGGTGGCGGCGGACATGCCGTTCTGCATGACGTTTGCGACCAGCTTGGTCCAGCGCTCACCCCACAGGTTCGGCGTGACCAGCGTGCTGTCGGACAACGCGGTGAGGCGTGCGACTTCCTTTGCACGCTCCGTGATGCGGCCGTGGACCTCGCCAACCCGGTACACCGTATGCGCTGCGCCACCCTTGCCGGAGGCGCGCTTCACATGGCCCGGCGCACAGAGTTCCACCGTGATGGAGCTGGCCACCGCGCCCAGCGTGCGGCCCCAGCCGACGATACCGGCGATGGTCGCCTCGTTCATGCAGTTCTGCAGGCTGACGCAGTAGCCATTCGGCGAAAGATACTGCGCCACCATCTGCGTCGCCCAGGTGGTGTCGTAGGATTTCACGCAGATGAAGGCGATGTCGAAGGGCTTCTCCCGCGAGATGGACTGAAGCTCCGTCAGATGCAGCGCGCGGCCCTGCACGGTGAATTCCGGCACGTCCTTCAGATGGCTGATGCGCAAACCGGCGCCGCGGATCGCCTCGACATTCTCCGGCCACCAATCGACGAAGGTCACATCCTCCCCGGCCTGGACCATGTAGGCGCCGGCGTAACAGCCGACGGCGCCGGCGCCGATGATGGCGATGCGATTGCCCATGAAACCCGCTTCCTGCTGCAGTTGCGTCGCAGGTTAAACCGCAACCCAATCCGGCGCCACCAGCAGCCCCAGCAGTTCCGCCATCGCACGCCGTTCCGGCGCCACCCAATCCTCCGCCCAAAGGAAGTTCATTGTGCCGAGGCAGGCGCCGCCATGCAGGATCGGCACATTGACGATGCTGCGCAGGCCAAGGCCGAGGATCACCGCATGGTCGTCGAAATAAACGGTGATCGCCTCCGCACCCTCACCAACGAAGACCTCGCGCCGCAGCAGCACATGCCGGCCCCATTCGGTGTCCCGCTTCGGCTTGGCGCCGCCCACGGGGTAGGCGGCGTTGTCCGAGCTGTACAGGCGGCGCACTGTCATCGCCGCCGCGTCGAAGCGCATGGCAGTGCACAGGCGGTGGCCCATGACCCGCCGCCCCACCGCATCCGCGGCATGCAGCAGTGCCAGCGGCCGCGCATTCCGCGCTGCCGCCGCGAAAGCTGCGAGGCCTGCCGCGTCCAGCGACGCGTCAGGCATCCGTCATGCCGATGCCGAGGTCACGGATCGCCCGGCCCCACTTCTCCGCATCCGCGCGCAGCGTGGTGCCGAATTCGGCGGGGGTCTGGTTCACCACCTCCACGCCGATCGCCGCCATGCGGTCCTTCACCTCCGGCAGCATCATCGCCTTGTTGATCTCGGCGTTGAGCTGCGCGACGAGGTCCTGCGGCATGCCCTTCGGGCCGAGCACGCCGTACCACACCGCCATCTCATAGCCCGGCACCGTCTCCGCCACCGTCGGCACCTCGGGCAGCAGGGTGGAGCGGCGGCCTTCGGTGACCGCCAGCAGCTTCAGGCGGCCGTCGCGCACGTGGCTCAGTGTCTGCGTGCCGGCGCTGAACAGCAACTGCGTCTGGCCGCCCACCGTGTCCTGCACCGCCGGCGCGCCACCGCGATAGGGCACATGCACCATCTCGATCCCCGCCATGCGGGCGAACATCGCCGCGCACAGATGGTTGGTGGAGCCGGGGCCGGCGGAGGCATAGGCCACCTTGCCCGGGTTCGCCTTGCAGTAGGCAATGAACTCCGCAACGTTGTTGGCGGGCACGGAGGGGTGGATGACCATCGTGTTCAGCACGAAGGCGAGCAGCGCGATCGGCGTGAAGTCATTCACACCATGGAACGGCATGTTATTGAACAGCGCATCGTTCATGGCGTGCGTGCTCATCGACCCGAACAGCAGCGCATAGCCATCGGGCCGCGCCCGCGCCACGGTGTTGGAGCCGATATTGCCGGAGGCGCCGGAACGGTTCTCCACCACGAAGGGCTGGCCGGTGGCGCGCCGCAGCGGCTCCGCCAGCACGCGCGCCAGGATATCCGTGGTGCCGCCCGCGGCCCAGGGGACCGTCACCGTCACCGGGCGGTTCGGGTAGCGGTCCTGCGCCGTCGCCGCCTGGGCAGCGAAGGCGAGGGTGGTGGCGAGTGCGGCGCGGCGCGTGATCTGCGGCATGGGAAGGTTCCTCGAACGGGACAGTCTGGAGACGAAGCTAGCCTGACGGCGACGCTTCGGCCAGCTAAGCCTCGCGGAAGGCGAAACCGATGCCGGGTCGGTCCGGCAGGTGCATGATGCCGCCCTCTTGCACCAGATCCTCCAACAGGCGCTGCCGCAGGGCGAGTTGTGCGCCGTGCATCTCCAGCAACCCGCCCTGGGCGTGGCCGGCCATCAGCGCTGCATTGGCGATGTCCCAGCCACCTGCATGCGCCACCGGCGTGCCATGCGCCTCCGCCAGGGCCAGGATGCGCTGCGCGGTGCTGATGCCGCCGCAGAAGGCGGCGTTGGGCTGCAGCCAATCCACCGCGCCGCGCGTCAGCGCCTCCCGGAACCAGGACAGCGACTGCACCATCTGCCCCGCGCCGATGGGGATGCGGATGGCGCGGCGCAGGCTCACCAGCATGTCCAGGTCGTTGCCGAGCACCGGTTCCTCGAACCAGGCGATGTCGCACTCCTCCACCATCAGCGCCAGGCGCCGCGCGGTGGCGACATCCATGCCGCAATTGGCATCCAGCATCAGCAGCGCCTTGGGGCCGATGGCATCCCGCACCGCCCGCACGCGCTGCGCATCCTCCGCCACGCCGCGCCCGCCGGCGGCGACCAGCATCTTCACGCCGACGAAGCCGGCATCGATGCTGCGCTTGCATACCGCCGCCAGCTCCGCCTCCGCGTAGCCGGGCAGGCCCACCGTGGCATAGCAGGGCACCGCCTGCCGCGCGCCGCCGAGCAGCCGCCACAGCGGCTCCCCCAGCGCCCGCGCGCGCAGATCCCACAGCGCCATGTCGAGCGCTGACAGCGCCGAGACGAAGACGCCGGTGGCGCTGCGCGGGTTGAAGCGGCTGGTCAGCTTCGCGCGGATCGCCTCGATTGGCCGCGCATCCTGGCCTTTCAGCGGTTCCTGCATCCGCGCCAGCAGCGCCACCACCTCCTCAGCCAGGAAGCGGCCGGTGACGCCGGTGCCGACCAGGCCATCTTCCGTCTCCACGCGGCAGCGCACGAAAGCGGGCGTGTCGAGGCCGGCATAGCCCTTCGCGGCCTCGACGGGTGCCAGGCGTTCGACGCTGGCGGTGATGGCGCGGATGCGGCTCATGCGGCGACGCCGGCCGCTCGGGCGGCTTCCACCTGGCGGTGGCGGGCCTGCTCCATATCCTCCAGCGTGCTGAAGGCGTTCATGTAGTGGCCCTTGAAGCCGGCGCCCTCGATGCGACGGAACATGTCGCCGAAATCGAAGTCGCCCTCGCCGGGCACCAGATGCTGCTCGTGCCCGTTGCGCCAGCAATCCGCCAGCCGCACCTCCACCACCCGGTGCAGCGGGATGCGGGCAAGGAAACCCTCCACCCCATCGGGCATCAGATGCGCGTGGTTGGCAGTGAAGCTCAGCGCGAAGGCGGGGCTGTCGATGGCGTCGTAGTAGTAGGCCCACTCCTCCATGGTGTGCGCCAGGTAGTGCACCTCCGCATCCGCCGGCTCCTTGTTCAGGTTCTCCAGCAGCAGCAGCGCATTGTGCTTCTCCGCGTGCTCCACCATGCGCTTCAGGCGGTCCAGCCCCGCCTGCATCCGCATCTCGACATCCGCGGTGAAGTGGTAGCCCGCGTGCACGACGATGGAACCAGCGCCGAGCAGCGGCATCGCCTCGATATAGGCGCGCATGTAGGCATCCACCGCCTCCGACAGGAAAGGAGAGTACTCCGCGACATTGACGGCAGAGAGCGTGTGCAGGCCGAGATGCACCTCATGTTTGTCCAGCAGCGCACGGATGCCCTTGGCGCGTGCCGCATCGAAGGTAGTTACGGCGTTGGCGCCGGTATCGAGCTGGATGTCGATATGGCGCACCTTGTGCGCGCCGGCCCAGGCAATTGCATCTTCCAGCTTCAGGCGGCGGCCGACATCGACGCCGATGCGTTCCAGAAGGGTCATGATCTTTCCTCCGTGTTGTTGCCGTCTTGCGCGGCATGTCCGATGGCATCCAGGAAGCGGCCGCGTCCCCGCCTGGCATGGGCTTCGGCCAGGCTGCGCGCCTGCGCCGCATCGCCGTGGAGGATGGCCTCCATCAACGCATGATGCTCGCGATTCGCCGTCTTCATGTGGCCGGGCCGTTCGAAGGACCGGCGCCGCAATAGCATCAGCTTGTGCGTCAACTGCCGGTACAGCAGAGCGGCCTCGCGGTTCCGGCTGCAGGCCAGAATGAAGGCGTGGAACTCCGAATTGATCTGGAAGAACTCATCCCGGCTGCCGCGGGCGATGGCACCATCCATCGCATCCACCATCATGCGCAGGACCAGCGCCTGCGCCGGCACAAGCAACCCGGCCGCGCGGTCGGCGGCCAGGCCGAACAGGGCTGCGTTGATCTCGTAGATTTCCAGCGCCTCATCGAGCTTCAGAGTCCGGACGAAGGCGCCGCGATTCATGATGACGGTGACGAGGCCCGTCTTCTCCAGCGCGCGCGCCGCTTCGCGCACCGGGCCGCGGCTGACGCCGAGGCTGCGAGCCAGCGTCACCTCGTTCAACCTTTCGCCCGGGCCCAGCGTGCCATCCAGGATCAGCGATTCAAGCCGCCGCGCCACATCGAGGCCCAGTGGCTGTGGACGGCGCGCACGTGCAGCAGGCTTCCTCGGCCGTGCCGCGTCACGGTGCAGCGCAGCATGACGCGTCGCCTGCACGGGTGCGGCGGGCAGTGTGGGACGCGATGGTGCATCTGCCATGGGATAAAGTGTTTACAGTTCCACCCGAGCCTGACAAGCTGAATGAAGCGAGAAAAAAAGAACCAAGTCCGGAGGAAATCGATGGTTGCCACCGCATATCGGTGTTGCACACATCGGGGAAGGCTGCGCGGCGCATGAATGGCGCATCGCCCAACGCCAATGCCCTGCTGCTTTCGGGTTTGCGCGTCATCGACCTTACCGTGGCCCGTGCGGGTCCGACCTGCGTGCGCCATCTGGCCGATTGGGGGGCGGAGGTCATCCGCATTGCGCCGCCCTCCGCCGATGCCGGCGACATCACCGGCGACCAGGACGGCTTCGACTACCAGAATCTGCACCGCAACAAGCGCGCCATGCAGATCGACCTGAAGACGGAACAGGGCAAGGCGATCTTCTTCGAACTCGCCAAGACCGCCGATGTGGTGGTGGAGAACATGCGCGCGGCGGTGAAATTCCGTCTCGGCGTGGATTACGCCAGCGTCAGCAAGGTCAATCCGCGCATTGTCTATGGCTCGATCTCCGGCTTCGGCCAGGATGGGCCCTATGGGCATCGCGCCGGCGTGGACCAGATCGCGCAGGGCATGGGCGGGCTGATGTCCATCACCGGCGTGCCGGGGGCGGGGCTGGTGCGCGTCGGCATTCCCATCGCGGACCTCACCGCGGGCAATCTGCTGGCTCTGGCCATCATGATGGCGCTGTTCGACCGCACCAAGACGGGGCGCGGGCGCTGGGTGCATACCAGCCTGCTGGAATCCATGGTCTTCATGCTGGATTTCCAGGCCAGCCGCTGGCTGCTGGCGAACCAGGTGGCGGGGCAGGCGGGCAACGACCACCCCACTTCCATCCCCACCGGCGTCTACCCCACCGCCGACCGCCCCATCGCGCTCGCTGCATCCTCGCCCCGCATGTGGGAACGCTTCTGCGACGCGCTGGAACGGCCCGAATGGAAGACGCGGCAGGGCTGGGACACGCGGGATGGCCGCTCCGCCGACCGCGCCGCGATCAACGAAGCCATCGCCGAGATCACCCGCACGAGGCCGAGCCTGCACTGGATCGAGATACTGGACCCCGCCGGCATTCCCTGCGGCCCGATCAACACCATCGACCAGACTTTTGGCGATCCGCAGGTGCAGCATTTGCAAATGGCCAAGCCGGTTTCGCATCCGCGTCTCGGCGCGCAGAATCTGGTCCGCAACCCGATCAACATGTCCGACCTTGACTGGGATATCCGCAGCGCAACACCGGATGCTGGTGCGCATACGGATGCTGTGCTGGCCGAGCTCGGCCATTCCCCCGATGCCATCGCCAGGCTGCGCGCCGCGCGCGTGGTGCAATAGGAGCGCCCCATGGACGGCATGACCCTGAATCTCAGTACGCCCAAGATCCTGGCGCGGATCGAGGACGGCATCGGCTGGCTCACCTTCAACCAGCCGGAGAAGCGCAACGCCATTTCGCTTGAGATGTGGGAGGCCGTGGCCGCGGCGGCGCAGCGCTTTGCGGAGGATCCCGCCGTGCGCGTCGTCGTCATGCATGGCGCCGGCGGCAAGGCCTTCGCCTCCGGCGCCGATATCAGCCAGTTCGAGAAGCTGCGCGACAGCGCGGAGGCGGAGGCGAAGTACTCCGCCGTCTCAGCCGCCGCACGCAAGGCGCTGGAGGAGCTGGACAAACCGCTGATCGCAATGGTCAACGGCTTCTGCATCGGCGGCGGCTGCGCCACCGCGATGGTCGCCGATATCCGCATCACCGCGGAGGATGGCCGCTTCGGCATTCCCGCTGCCAAGCTCGGCGTCGCCTATGCCTGGCACAGCCTGCGCCGGCTGGTCTCGCTGGTCGGTCCGGCGATGGCCAAGGAAATCATGTTCACCGGGCGCTTCCTCGATGCGCAGGAAGCGCTGCGCGCGGGCCTCGTGAACCGCGTGGTCCCGGTTGACCAACTTGAGTCCGTGGTGCGGGAGATGGCGATGACCATCGCGCGCAACGCGCCGCTTTCGATCCGCGCCTCAAAGGAGGGGATCGACCAGATTGCCGGGGAACCATCGCAGATCGACCAATCCCGGTTCGAAGCGCTGTACCGTGCCTGCTTCGACAGCGCCGACTACGCCGAAGGACGCGCCGCCTTCATGGCCAAGCGCGCGCCTGTCTTCAACGGAGGCTGAACGACCGGCACGCGGTGCGTGCCACATTCCGGGAGGAAACAACAATGAGCGGCTTCACCAAGCGCCAGATCCTTTCCCTCACAACAGGCATCGCCCTGGGCGGCGGTGCCGCCTTTCGCGCCGCGGCGCAGGACCTGCCCTCGCATGAGCGCCAGCTTTATGAGGCGGCGCGGCGCGAGGGCGAGATCACCTGGTATTCCGGCCAGTACAATGCCGAAACCTCGGAGGCCGTCGGCCGCGCCTTCAGTGAGCGCTATCCGGGCGTGCGCTGCAACGTGGTGCGCAGCACATCCCAGGTTGCGTTTCAGCGCCTGTCGCAGGATGCGCGCGCCAATGTCGCGCAATGCGACGTGTTCAGCTCCACCAATTCCGGCCACTTCGTGCAGTTGAAGCGTGAGCGCCGGCTGATGCAGTTCCGGCCGGAGAATGCGGCCGGCCTGCTGCCCGCGATCCGCAATGCGGACCCGGACAATTTCTTCCACACCAGCTTCCTCGGCCTGTTCCTGATGACGCACAACACGCGCCTGGTCAGCGAGGCGGATGCGCCGAAAAGCTGGCAGGATGTGTTGGACCCCAAGTGGAAGGACAAGCTTGCGGTCGGCCATCCCGGCTTCAGCGGCGCCATCGGCGTCTGGGCCGTGCAGATGCGCAAGATGTATGGTTGGGACTACTACACGCGGCTTGAGCGCAACAATCCGCAGATCGGCCGATCGAGCCAGGACCCGGTGACCACGCTGAATGCCGGTGAACGGTCTGTTGGCTTGTGCGTGCCGGTGGGCACGACGCAGCTCGCGATCTCCCGCGGCAATCCGCTGCGGCTGATCTACCCGACGGAGGGTGTCCTGGCGGCGATCTCGCCCTCGGCCATCATCGCCAACGCGCCGCACCCGAACGCGGCGAAGCTGTTCATGGAATTCCAGGCCGGCAAGGGGCTTTCCGAGACGGTGCGGAAGACCTTTAACGAACCACTGCGCGCGGACGTGCCGCCACCCGAAGGTGGCAGGCCTCTGGCTGATGTCACGCTGCTGGCACCGAGCCTGGAGGAGCAGGAAAAGGGCGTGCCCGAAGTGCGGGAAGCCTGGCGCGACACATTCGGCGTCTGACGCCGCAAGAGTATCCAAGGGAGCGAAGAACATGACCGGTATCACCAAGCGGGGCCTGATCGGCACCACAACGGCCCTTGCGGCCGCCGCCATCCTGCCCGCGCGTCGCGCCGCGGCGCAGGATATGCCGGCGCATGAACGCCAGCTCTACGAGGCGGCGCAGCGCGAAGGGGAGCTGACCTGGTACACCGGCCAGCTCCAGGCGGAACCCTCCGAGGCGATCGGCCGCGCCTTTACGGAACGCTACCCCGGCGTGCGCTGCAATGTGGTGCGCACCACATCGCAGGTGGCGTTCCAGCGGCTGTCGCAGGATGCCCGCGCGCGTGTCGCGCAATGCGACGTGTTCAGCTCGACCGACTACAGCCACTTCACCTACCTGAAGGGCGAAGGCCGGCTGATGGCCTACAAGCCGGAGAACGCGGCCGGCATGGTGAAGGCCGCGCGCGATGCGGCGGATTCGGATGGGCATTTCCAGATCACCTATCTCGCGCTCTACATGCTCGGGCGCCGCACTGACCAGTTGAGCGAGGCGGATGCGCCGAAGAGCTGGCGGGAGATCACCGACCCGAAGTGGAAGGACAAGATGGCGGTCGGCCATCCTGGCTTCAGCGGCGCCATCGGCAACTGGGCCATCATGATGAAGGCCATGTATGGCGTCGGCTTCTTCCGTGAGTTCGAGCGCAACAAGCCGCAGATCGGGCGTTCGGCCGGTGACCCGGTGACGACGCTGAATGCCGGGGAACGTGTGGTCGGCGTCGGCATTCCGTCCGCCTCCACCTTGTTCAGCATCTCGCGCGGCAATCCGCTGGCACTGATCTACCCGAGCGACGGCACCTTGCTTGTGCCGGCCCCGAGTGCCGCCATCGGCAATGCGCCGAAGCCCAATGCCGCGAAGCTGTTCATGGAATACGTCTGCGGCCCGGCGTATTCCCGCACGGTGCGAGAATTCCGCGCGGAATCGCTGCGGCCGGAAGTGCCGCCGCCGGAGGGCTCTCGCCCGCTGGATGAGATCAAGACCATCACGCCGACGCCACGCCAGGTCCAGACCGAGATGACCGAGGTGCGGGAGCTGTGGCGTGATACCTTTGGCGTTTGATCGGGAATTCCGATGAGCGAAGCCCCCGCACTTCCGCACGCGCAGGCCGGGCCGATACAGGCCCGGCGCAGCGGCCGGTTCGCACGGTTCGAGCCGGTGATGCTGCTGTGGATCGCATTGATCGCGATCCTGCTGTTCCTGGTCGCTTTCCCACTTGGCAAGCTGCTGGTGGTCAGCTTCGAGACGCGCGGCACCGGCGAATTCACGCTGATGAACTATGTCTCGGCCTATGGCCGGCCGCGTTATGTGGATGCACTGGTCAATTCGCTGCTGCTCGGCCTGCTTTCGGCGGTCATGGCTGTGGTGATGGCGGTGCCGATGGCCTGGGCGGTTTCCCGCACGGACATGCCATTCAAGGGGCTGACCTGGGCGGTGGTGCTGGGGGCCTTCATCCTGCCCCCCTATCTGTCCGCGATCGGTTGGATCCTGCTGGCGGGGCCGAATAGCGGCTTCCTCAACATTGCCTGGCGCGCCATCACCGGGCTTCAGGATCCGCTTTTCAATATCTACACATTCAGTGGCATGGCGCTGGTCATCGCCCTGAATTCCTTCCCGTTGGTCTTCATCTTCGTGAAATCGGCACTCGACCTCGTCTCGTCGGAAATGGAGGACGCGGCCAACATCCTTGGCGCCGGCACCTGGACGGCAATGCGGAAGGTCTCGATTCCGCTGGTCTGGCCGGCGATCATGGCGGGCTTCATCATCGTCTTCCTGGAAGCCATCGCGCTGTTCGGCACGCCGGCCATCATCGGTATTCCGGCGCGCATCAATGTGGTGACGACGCAGCTCTGGCAGTTCTTCGAATACCCCGTGCGGGTGGAGGTGGCGGCCGCCTATGCCATGCCGCTGCTGCTGATCACTGCCGGCATGATCGTGGTGCAGAAGCTGATGCTGGCGCGGAAGGGATACGTCTCGCAGACCGGCAAGGGCGGAGAACGCCGGCCGATCAAGCTCGGCCCCTGGCGCTGGGTCGCCTTCGCCTGGTGCGCCGCGGTGGGACTGATGGCGGTGATCGCGCCATTGTTCGTGCTGCTGCAGGCCAGCTTTGCCAAGGCCTGGGGTCGTGGCCTGGCGTGGGACAATCTGACGCTGGCCAATTATCGCCTGCTGATCTTCGAACACGACATGGCGATGACCTCGATCTGGAACACCATCTGGTTCTCGGCGTCGGCTGCCTCCATCGCCGTGGTGCTGGCCTTGCTGATCGCCTACATCGTCAATCGCAAGCTTGTGCCGTTCGGGGAAGCGCTGGGCTTCATGGCGATGGCGCCCTTCGTCATCCCCGGCATCGTCATGGCGATCGGCTTCTATGCCGCGTACGCCTCCCCGCCTTTCGCGCTGTACGGCACGGCGGCGATCATCATTCTGGCCTTCGCGGCGCGCTTCCTGCCCATTGCCTATGCCAACTCTTCCTCCGCCATCCGGGCCGTGCATCCGGAGATGGAGGAGGCGGCGCGCATCCTGGGCAGCGGGCGGTTGCACGCAATCTGGATGGTCACGGCGCCGCTGGTGCGGAAATCGTTGCTGGGTGGCTGGCTGATCGTGTTCATCGTCGCCTCGCGCGAATTGTCGGCGGCGATCTTCCTGGTCGGGCCACGCACGCGAACCATGTCCGTGTTGCTGTACGACCTCAGCGAAGCCGGCAATTTCGAGGTGCTTGCGGCCTTCGGCGGACTTCTGCTGGTGGTGACGATGGTTTTCGTCGGGATCGGCATGAAGCTGGTCGGGCGTGACTTCATGCTGCGGAGAAACTGAGGATGTCGCGTCTCCAGATCCAGGGGCTGACCAAGGCCTACGGTGCGCTGCGGGTGGTAGATTCCATCGACCTGACGTTGCAGGAGGGGGAGTTCGTCTCCCTGCTCGGCCCCTCCGGCTGCGGCAAGACCACCACGCTGCGCATGATCGCGGGCTTCATCGATCCGAATGAGGGCAGCATCTCGCTCGATGGGCAGGTGATCTCCGCCCCCGGCGCGGTGCTGCCGCCGGAAAAGCGCGGCATGTCCATGATCTTCCAGAGCTACGCGATCTGGCCGAACATGACGGTGGCGGAGAATGTCGGCTTCGGCCTGAAGCTGCGGAAGCTGCCGGCGGAGGAAACCCGCAGGCGCGTGGCGGAGATCCTGGAGGTGGTGCAGATGGGCCATCTGGCGGCGCGCTACCCGGCGGAGCTTTCGGGTGGCCAGCAGCAGCGCGTGGCGCTGGCTCGCGCCATCGTGGTGAAGCCCGCGGTGCTGCTGCTGGATGAACCGCTGTCCAACCTCGACGCCAATCTCCGCGAGGAAATGCGCTTCGAGATCAGGCGCCTGCACGACGAATTCCGCATCACCACCGTCTATGTCACGCATGATCAGTCGGAGGCGATGGCAACGTCCGACCGCATCGCGGTGATGAATGCCGGGCGGATCGAGCAGGTGGATGCGCCACACATGCTCTACACCCGCCCGCGCACGCGCTTCGTCGCCGGCTTCATCGGCCGCACCAACCTGCTGCCGGCGCAGCTTCGCAACGGCCAGATCGGCTTCGGCGGCATTGCCATGCAGGCCGGCCAGGTGCCGGGCGCCGAGACCGCGGCGGGCGGCGACATCCTGGTTTCCGTTCGTCCGCAGAGCATCGGCCTGCACCGTACGCAACCCATGGGCGGTGCGCCGGTGATGGAGGGTGTGGTGGCACAGCGCACCTTCCTCGGCGAGACCTGGGACTATGTGGTGCGCGCCGATGGCAGCGATCTGCGGCTGCGGGCCACGGCACCGCCCTTGCAGATCCATGATGTGGGTGAGCGGGTCTGGATGGAGTTCGACCCGCAGCAGATGGCGATGGTGGTGTAGCGCCAGCCGCGGCCGATCGGTACACTGGGCGGCATGCAGGCGTCCCGCTTTGTCGCGGCGATCGTGGTGGCGCAGGTGCTGGCGCAGATTGGCGCCTTCACCCTGCCGGCGCTGCTGCCGGGCTACCTCGCGGCCTGGCAGCTTTCCGCCACCGAGGCCGGCTGGCTGATCGGCGCCTTCTTCGCCGCCTACGTTGCCGCCGTGCCGGTTCTGGTGGCGCTGACGGACAGGCTGCCGGCGCGGCGCATCTACCTTCTGGGCACCGCGCTGACCGCCGTATCGCATTTCGGCTTCGCCTTTCTGGCGGAGGGGTTTTGGTCCGGCCTGGCGCTGCGGGCGCTGGCCGGCATCGGCTGGGCCGGCTGCTATATGCCGGGGCTGAAGGCGCTGGCGGACCGGCTGGAGGGGGCGGCGCAATCGCGTGCCGTGTCCTGGCATGCCGCGGGGGTTGGCATTGCCGGCGCGTCCTCCTTCCTCGTCGCCGGCACGCTGGATGCGCTGGCGGGGCCGGAGGCGGCCTTCCTGTTCGGTGGCATCGCCGCGCTGGCCGCCTTCGGCATCGGTGCGGGGGTGCTGCCGGATACGCGGCCTGCCCCGCGCGGGGGTGCATTGCTGGATTTTCGGCCGGTGTTGCGCAACCGCGCCGCCATGGCGTGGATCGCCGGCTACACCGTGCACACCTGGGAATTGGCCGCGCTGCGCGCCTGGGCGGTGACCTTCCTGGCGCTGGTCATCGCGCAGCAGGGCGCGCCCGGTTGGCTGCCGGGACCGAATGTGCTGTTCACCATCGCGGGCCTGGTTGGCATTGCCGTGTCGATCCTCGGCAACGAAACCTCACAGCGCTTCGGGCGTGGGCGCGTGGTGGCAGCGGCCATGGGTGCGGCGGCGCTGCTTTCGCTGCTTACGGGCTTCTCCGCCCTGGTCTCCGCGCCGCTGGCCGTGGCCTGCGTGCTGGCGTGGAATGCCGCGATCTACCTGGACAGCTCGGCGCTGACGGCGGGCACGGTGCAGGCGGCGGAGCCCGGCCTGCGCGGCGCGACGATGGGTCTGCACAGCATGTGCGGCTATGCCGGCGGCTTTGTCGGGCCGCTCGGCGTCGGCATTGCGCTGGATTGGGCCGGGCCGGAGGCGCTGTCCTCCTGGGGCCTGGCCTTCGGCCATGTCGCGGTAGTCACGATGCTGGGCTTTGCTGTGCTGCGCCGGCTCGGCCGACCGGCCTGACGCGGCGCGCGCGGCGTCCTACATCCGGCTATGCTACCGCCCGGAGGCGACCGATGAACGCAATCCTGTCGCATGAGCCGCTGCTGCGCCTGCTACCCTTCGCCGGCGTCTTCGCCCTGATGGCAATGGCGGAGGCGCTGCACCCGCGGCGGTCACGCAGCCAGACGCGCTGGTGCCGCTGGCCGTCCAACCTCGGTATCGTCCTGCTGGACACGCTGCTGCTGCGCCTGGTGTTCCCCACGGCGGCGGTGGGCGTGGCCCTGGCGGTGGAGGCGCAGGGCGGCGGGCTGCTGCCCTGGCTCGGCCTGTCCGGGCTGGCGGCGGTGGTGCTGGCCATCCTGCTGCTCGACCTGGTCATCTACCTGCAGCACCGGCTGTTCCACGCGGTCCCGCTGCTGTGGCGGTTGCACAGGATGCACCACGCGGATCTGGATTTCGACGTGACCACCGGGTTGCGCTTCCACCCGCTGGAGATCCTTACCTCCATGCTCATCAAGCTGGCCGCCGTGGTGGTGCTGGGCGCGCCGGCGGTGGCGGTTCTGTTGTTCGAGATCCTGCTGAACGCGACGTCCCTTTTCAACCACGCCAATCTGCGCCTGCCGGCCCGGCTGGACCGCGTTCTGCGCCGGGTGCTGGTGACGCCGGACATGCACCGCGTCCACCATTCGGTGGTGCCGCAGGAGACGAACAGCAATTTCGGCTTCAGCCTGGCGGTTTGGGATCGGCTGTTCGGCACCTACCGGGCGCAGCCGGCCGCCGGACATGCGGGCATGACCATCGGGCTGGCGGAGTTCCGCGATCCACGTGAACTGCGGCTGGACCGAATGCTGGTCCAGCCGCTTCGCGACGCCAACGCGGCGCAGATCCCAGGCGACGGCCTGTCCACACCACCGCGCTGATACCAAATCCTGTTGATCGGAACCTGCGGCCGAATGGCTGCCGCCGCAAGTGCGGCGAGCCAAGCGAAGCGCTGGCGCCTGAGGGCGTTGGAGCTATAGCTCCAACCGGTCACGGTCTGCGGAATTTGAGTCTGAGTCCGCTGCCTGGTCGATTGACGCTCAGCGCGCGCGGGCCAGCAGCCGGCGCGCGCGGTCCACCACCGGCAGGTCGATCATCGCCCCTTCGAAGGCCACGGCGCCCTGGCCGTCCGCAACCGCCGCCTCGAAGGTGGCAATCAGGCGGCGGGCGCGGTCCACGGCTTCGGGGCTCGGCCCATAGACCTCGTTGATGATCGGCACCTGCGCCGGGTGGA
This sequence comes from Falsiroseomonas sp. E2-1-a4, assembly GCF_051433165.1. NCBI lineage: Bacteria > Pseudomonadati > Pseudomonadota > Alphaproteobacteria > Acetobacterales > Roseomonadaceae > Falsiroseomonas > Falsiroseomonas sp. E2-1-a4. The sequence continues at coordinate 483,816 of NZ_JBHMFS010000001.1, forward strand.
TGCAGGCGGCGCAGCCGAAGCCGAGCGCGCGGGACCGGCGCAGTGCCGTGCGGTAGCCTTCCGGGTCATCGAAGGACGCGAAGGCGCCAAGGGAGCCGAGCGCCGTGATCCCCGCCGCCCGCGCCGCGAGCAGCGCCAGCATGGCCGGCAGATACAGGCTGTCGGCGGAGGGTACCGCCTCCATCTCCGTCGCCAGATCCTCCCCGCCGATGCCCAGCGCCACCACGCGCGGATCGGCGCGGGCGATCTCGGGCAGGCGGGGCAGCGCCTCCGCTGTCTCAACAATCGCCAGGAAGCGTGTGGGCGCGCGGCCGTGGCGGGCTTCGGCGGTGGCGGCAACCTCGGCCAGCAGCCGCACATGTTCCGGCCCCATCACCTTGGGCAGCATCAGCGCGGTGGCGCCGGCGGAGATCGCGGCCTCGATATCCGGCACCGCCAGTTCCAGCGGCCGGTTGATGCGGACGCAGATGGTGGCGCCCGCCTGGCCCACCTGCGCCGCCGCCGCCGGCAGCGCCGCGCGGGCTTCCGCCTTGCGCGCGGGCAGGATGGAATCCTCCAGGTCGAGGATGATGACATCCGCCTGCCGCGTATGCGCCTTGGCGACGAAGCGTTCGGCCAGCACGGGCACGAACAGCAGGGATCGCCAGCGGGCGGGATGGTCGGTCATGCGGGCTCCCCTGGCGTGGTGACGATGCCGGCGGCGATCATGCGGTCGATCGCCTCCTCCGCTACGCCGAGCTCCCGCAATATGGCGCGGGAGCTTTCGCCGAGGCGCGGCGCCGGCAGCGCATCCTGCCGCATGCCGCCGCTGAAGCGGTTGGGCGTGGCGGTGCGGCGGATGCGGCCTTCGCTCGGGTGATCCTCCGGCGCGAAGAAGCCGGTGGCGGCGAGGTGCGGGTCTTCCAGCAGATCCTCCAGGCTGTTGTAGGCGGCGGCCGGCACATCCGCCGCGCCGAGAATTTTCAGCCATTCCGCCGTGGTCTTCTCCCGCATCGCCGCGGCGCGGACCTTCAGATATTCCGCCGCATTGGCCGTGCGGGTCGCGGCGTTCAGGAAGCGCGGATCGGTCTTCAGCTCCGGCCGGCCGATCGCGTCGAAGAAGGCGAAGGCCTGGGCGTTGGTGTTCGGCCCGACGGTGATGTAGCCGTCCTGCGTCGGCACCGGCCGGTAATCCGGGCTCAGCAACCGCCCATCGCCCAGCGGCCCCACCGGCGGGTCGAAGGTGCCGGCGCCGAGATGCTCGCTCATGACGAAGGAGGCCATGTTCTCGAACATCGGCACCTCGATCGCTTCGCCGACCCCGCTGCGTTCGCGGCGGAACAGCGCGAAGCCGATGCATTGCGCGGCGATCAGCCCGGTGATGTGGTCCGTCATCACCATCGGCACGAAGCGCGGCTCGCCATTGGCGCGGTGGAAGGTGCCGGCGACGCCGGACAGGCTCTGGATGATCGGGTCATAGGCCGGGCGGTTGAAATAGGGGCCGCCGCGACCGAAGGCGAGGATGGAGCAATGCACCAGGCGCTGATTGATGGCGCGCAGCGCCTCCCACCCCAGCCCCGCGCGGTCCAGCGCGTTGGGGCGGATGTTGCTGACGAAGACATCCGCCGTGCGGATCAGAGCCAGCAGCGCGGCCAGACCTTCGGGGTTCTTGATGTCCACGCAGAAGGACCGCTTGTTGCGGTTGAACTGAATGAACTTGCCGGACATGCCCGGGTTGCGATTGCCCTGCGCCATGGTGCGCAGCAGGTCGCCGCCGCCCGGCGCTTCCACCTTGATGACCTCCGCCCCCTGGTCGGCGAGGGTGCGGGAGCAGATCGGGCCGACCACGACGGAGGTGAGGTCCACCACCCGCACGCCCTCCAACGGGCCACCGCTCATGCGCCGAATTCCAGTTCCATCTCGGCCGCCAGCGTGCCGTCCGGCGCCGCCGCCCAGGCGGCTATTTTACCGTCCCTCGGTTCGGCGCCGGCCAGCGTCACGGTCTGCCCGACGAAAAGCGGACGCCGCAGCCGCGCGGTGAAGCTGAGCAGCGGCCCTGGTGCGCGCTTCAGTGCGGCATCGACGATCAGATGCATGGTCAGGCCGCCATTCTGCACAGTGGCGGGATAGCCTTCCGCATCGCGCGCATAATCCGCGTCGTAATGGATGCGATGGCTGTTCCAGGTGACAGCGGAGTACCGAAAAACCAGGACGGGATCGAGCAGCACCGCCTCCGACCAGGCCGCGCCATCCGGTGCCGGCACTGGCGGCGTGCTGGCGCTTTTCGCACCGGGTGGCACCGCTTCGCGATACACCGCGTCGAACTCATCCACCGCCAAGGTGATGCCCCGTGCAGCGATGGTCTGCCGCATGGTCAGCACGACGATCTGGCCGGTGCGCGCCTGCTTCGGCTCGATCGCCGCCACCTCGATGGTCTTGGTCGCGGCGTCGCCCACCTGCAGCGCGCCGTGGATGCGGGTGCGGCGGCCGGCGCCCATGCGGCGAGGCAGGGGGATCGGCGGCAGGAAGGCGCCGCGGCGCGGGTGGCCATCTGGCCCGATCTCGCTCTGCCGCGCGACATCGGCGAAAAACAGGCTGAACCAATGCGGCGGCAGAGGGCTGCCCTGCGCAAAGCTATCCGGGTCCAGGTCCAGCATGCCGGCGATGCGGCGCACGGCGGGCAGGGTGATCTCCTCCGCCACCACGCGGGATCGGCCGATCCAGCCGCGCAGCTCCGGCATGGCGGCGGCGACGGCGTCGCTCATTGGGCGGTCAGATTCAGGCGGCGGATCATAGGCACCCACAGATTGGCCTGCGCCAAAGCGCGATCCTCCGCCTGTTCGGGCGTATTCTGCGGGGCCGGGTCCGCGCCGACGCGGGCGAAGGCGGCGCGCAATTCCGGCGAGGCCAGCGCCTCATTCAGCGAACGGTTCAGCCGCAGCACGATTTCGGGCGGCGTCTGTGCATGGGCCATCAGGCCGAACAGGTTCACCGCCTCATACCCCTCCACCACCTCACCGATCGCCGGGACATCCGGCCAGTTCGGCGATCGCCGCGGGGTGGTGACGCCTAGCGCACGGATGGCGGCTTCCGCCCGCACCGGCTCCGCCTCCGGCAGCCCCACCAGCCGGGCCTGGACGCGGCCGCCGAGCAGATCGGTCATGCCCTGGGTGCTCTGGCGATAGGGCACATGGGTCATCTCCAACCCGGCCTTCTCGCTCAGCAGTTCCATCGACAGATGCGTGGTCGCGCCGATGCCGGATGAGGCGTAGTTCAGCCGGCCCGGATTGGCGCGGGCATAAGCGATGAATTCCGCCAGGCTGCGCGCCGGCACGCTGGAATGGACCAGCAGGATGTTCGGCGTGGTGGCGTAGAGGCCGATGGTCACCAGGTCCCGCGCATGGGTGAAGGGCAGGTTCGGGCGCAGGGCCTCGTTGATCGCCTGGGTGTTCCGGGTGCCGACGAGAATCGTGTAGCCATCGGCGGGCGAGCGCAACATGGCATCCGCCGCCACCACCCCGGCCGCACCCGGCCGGTTGTCCGGCGTGATCGCCTGGCCAAGGTTGCGGGACATGGCATCCGCGACGAGGCGCGCCACCACATCGGTCTGCCCGCCGCCGCCATAGGGGATCATCAGGCGGATCGGCCGGTCCGGCCAGGCGGCGCGGGCCAGGCGCGGGGCGGCCAACAGGCCAGCGGTGGCGCCCAGCAGGGCGCGGCGGTGCAGCTTCGGCATCCGATTTCCTCCATCCGGTTTTGCCACAGTCTAGACGTAGCCAATGCCGCGTGGTGCATCGCATATGTGATGTTGGCGGAGGGTGGCCGTGCCGCGCGAAGGCTTCGTGAAATCCGCGCAACGGACGCTGGAGGTGCTGGAGCTGTTCGCCGGCACCCACCGCGCAGCCACGGTGGCGGAGGTGGCGCGCGACCTCGGCTATCCGCAATCCAGCACCTCCATCCTGCTGGCCGACCTGGCGCGGCTTGGCTACCTGGAGCAGGACGGGATCAGCCGCGCCTACCGCCCGACGCTGCGGGTGATGCTGCTCGGCGGCTGGTTGCAGGACCGGCTGATCGGGGAGAGCAGCCTGTTGCGACGGATGGAGAAGCTGCGCGCCCGGCATGACGTGACGGTGCTGATCGGCATGCAGGCCGGCGCCCGGGTTCGCTACATCCTGACCCTGCGCCGCCCCACCGCTGGCCTGCACATGCGCGCCGGCATGACGCGCGCCATCGGCCGCGCCGCAGTGGGCAAGGCGCTGCTGATGCTGAAGTCCGACGCGGAGGCCCAGCGCATCCTGCGCCGCGCCAATGCCGAGGAGCCGGAGGCCCCCCGCCGCGTGGACATCGCCGCGGTGATGGACAGCCTGCGCCAGGCGCGGGAGCAGGGCTGGGTCGAAAGTGGTGGCGCCGTGGTGCCCGGCCAGAATGTGCTGGCGATGCCGCTGCCGCCCCTGTCGGAGCATCCGCGGCTTGCCATCGGCCTCGGCACGACGGAGGCCGAGGTGGCGCGGCGGCGGGACAGCTTGGTGGCGGCGCTGCGGGGTGTATGCGCGGCGCTAAAGCGGGAAGCCGCGCGCCGCGCCCCGGATCAGGCGGCGGGAAAGTCGTAGAGCCGCGCCGGCGTGTCCGTCAGGATGCGCTGCCGCAAGGCCGGGTCTGGCGTCCAGTCCAGGAACACCTGCAACAGCCGCGCCGCATCCGGGCGCCCGCCATCCGGGCGCGGATGCGGCCAATCCGTGCCCCAGACCAGCGCATCCGGATTGGCGGCGACCAGCGCATCATGGAAGGGCTTCGCCTCGGCATAATCCGGCCCCAGCGCGCCGAGGCGGTAGGTGCCGGAAACCTTGGCGTGATAGCGCCCCTCCGCCACGCCACGCCGCAGTTCCTGGAAGCCGGGATCAGCCACGCCGTGGCTGTGATGCATGCGGCCCATGTGGTCGATCACGATCGGCACGGGCAGCTTGGCCAGGCGCGGCTCCAGCTCCGGCAAATGCCGCGCATCGATCCACAATTGCAGGTGCCAGCCCAGCTCGGCCATCACCGGCATCAGCGGCTCGATCTCCGCCAGCCGCACGCCACCATGATAGGCGGCGGCGCCGTCGCGGCGATATTCATTGGCGCGCAGCGCGCGGATGCCATCGCGATGCATCGCGCGCAGCGTCTCGGGCGTTGCCTCGGCGCCCACCACGGCGACGCCGCGCAGCCGGTCCGGCGCGCGCTTAAGCGCATCCAGCGTGCACGCATTGTCGCGGTCATAGGCGGAGGGCTGCACGATGACGCCGCGATCCAAGCCCAGCCGGTCGAGCAGCGCCAGGTAATCCTCCAGCGTCTCATCCTCCGGCGTGTAGGAACGCGGCTCCGCATAGGGGAAGCGCGCTGCGGGGCCGAAGATGTGGCAGTGGCAGTCGGTGGCGCCGCGGGGCAGGGGCTGCGTCATTCGATGCGGATGCCGGCGGTCTGTGCGGCGATGCGCGACCGTTCCAGATCCTCCGCGATGTAGCGCGCGAAGCCGGCCGGGGTGGCGAGCGCACCGGCCGCCGTCTCCCCACCCATGCCCGTCATCCGTGCCTGGAATTCCGGTTCCTGCACGATGGCGGCCATGGCGGCGCCGAGCTTCTGAAGCGCCTCCGCCGGCGATCCGCCGGTGGCGAGCAGGCCGACATAGGACCCGGCGGTGAAGTTCGCGACGCCCTGCTCCGACATGGTCGGCACATCCGGCAGCGCCGCCAGCCGCGCGGTGGCGGCGACGGCCACGATGCGCGCCTGGCCGGCGCGGTGCAGCGGCAGCGCGGTGGAGAATTCCGTAAACAGCAGCGGGATGTTGCCGGCCAGGAAATCCGGCACCGCCGCGCCGCCGCCGCGATAGGGCACATGCAGCAGCTTGGCGCCGCTGGCGGCGATGAAGGCTTCCAGCGACAGATGCGTGGCACTCGCCACGCCTGCCGTGCCCACGCCCAGCGCATCCGGCTGCGCGCGGGAGGCGGCGACCACATCCGCCACGCTGCGATAGGTCGAGGAAGGCTGCACCACCAGGCAATGCGGCACCTGCATCGCCATGCCGACCGGCGCGAAATCCTTGGCGGCGTCATAGGGCAGGCGCGCCTGCACCACCGGGTTGACGCTGAGCGGGCCGTTCGAGCCGATCAGCAGCGTGTAGCCATCAGGCTGGGCGCGGGCCACCGCCTGCGCGCCGACACTGCCGCCGGCGCCTGGCCGGTTCTCCACCACCACCGGCTGGCCGAGCTTTTCCTGCAGTCGCGGCTGCAGCAGGCGGGCGATGGTGTCCGCATTGCCGCCGGCAGCGAAGGGCACGATGACCCGCACCGGCCGGTCCGGCCATGCGGCGTGGGCGGGCAGTGCGCGCAGGGCAGGCAGGGCTGCGGCGGCGGCCAGAAGCGTGCGGCGGTTCATCATGACGGGTCCTCGGCAGTTTCTTGTTGCCGACATCATGACGATGGGGGGTGGGGGGTCAAGCGCGCGGCGCGCAGCCACCGGCCGGGCGCAAGGTACCCTGACCTTGGACGGGGCCGCATGACGGATACTGGGAGGATTGGCGGACCCGAAAGGATTCGAACCTTCGACCTCTGCCTTCGGAGGGCAGCGCTCTATCCAGCTGAGCTACGGGTCCACGCCTCGGCCTCCATAGCCCGGCCGGGCAGGCTGGGGAAGTCCCGATCCGCGCCAGCTTCCATCTGGCCGCCTGCCGCACCGCATGCCACACAGCCGCCATGCCCGATGCCCCCTTCGACCTGATCCTGTCGGATGTGCGCCTGGAAGGACCGCGCTGCGATTTCGGCCTGCGCGACGGGCGCATTGCCCGTATCGCGCCGGTTGGAACGCTCATGGGCGGGCCGGTGGAGCCTGGCCGGGGCCTGCTGGCGCTGCCCGGCTTGGTGGATGGGCATATCCACCTGGACAAGACCTTCCTCGGCCTGCCCTGGCTGTCGCACCGGCCGGATGGCAGCGTGGCCGGCCGCATCGCCGCGGAAAAGGCACAGCTTGCCGCGATCGCGGAGCCGATGGCCCGCCGCGCCCGGCGCCTGGTCGAGGCCATCGCCGCACGCGGCACCACCGCCATCCGCACCCATGTCGATGTGGATACCGAGGCCGGCTTGGCCGGGCTGGAGGCGCTGCTGCTTCTACGGGCAGAGGTCGCGCATCTGCTGTCCATGCAGATCGCAGCCTTCCCGCAATCCGGCGTGCTGCACCATGCGCGCGTGCTGGAGGATGCGGTGGCGGCCGGTGCCGATGTGGTCGGCGGCCTCGACCCCGCCGGCATCGATGAGGATATCGAGGCCCAGCTCGCCATCGTCTTCGGCATCGCCGAACGCCGCGGCGTGCGCATCGACATCCATCTGCACGACCCCGGCGAACTCGGTGCCTTCGAGCTGCGCCGCATCGCCGCCCGCGCCAAGGCGGCCGGCCTGCAGGGCCGCGTCGCCGTCAGCCATGCCTATGCGCTGGGCCAGGTGGAGGAAGCCACGCTGGCCCGCACCGCCGCGGCGCTCGCGGAAGCCGGCGTCGCCATCATGACCAACGGGCCGGGGCCGGAGGCGATGCCGCCGGTGAAGCGGCTGGTGGCGGAAGGCGTGACCGTCTTCGTCGGATCGGACAACATCCGCGACGCTTGGTCCCCCTATGGCAATGGCGACATGCTGGAACGCGCCCGCCTGGTCGGCTACCGCGCGGCGCTGCTGACCGATGCGGAGCTGCGGCTGGGCCTCGGTCTCGTCACCACCGCGCCCGCACGGGTGCTGGGCCTGCCCGATCCCGCGCTGGTGGAAGGCGCCGCCGCGGATTTGGTGCTGGTGGACGCCGCCCATGTGCCGGAGGCGGTGGCCGCGGCGCCGCCGCGGGCGCTTGTGGTGAAGGCCGGGCGCATCATCGCGCGGGACGGGGTGCTGACGCGCTGAGACGGCCTCGCAACAACCCGGCCGCACCGCTGGACCTGCCACGCATCTGGCCCGAGGATTGCTGTGGCCCCCGCGCCAGGCGACACGCCGGAGATCTTGCATGAGCCATGCCGCCGCCGAGACCACCGATGCGCTGAGCCAGGCGCGCCGGCTGAGCGCGGAGTTCGGGGAAAACTTGGCCAACCACGCCGCCATGGTGCTCTGGGCGCAGCGCCAGCTCGGCGGGACCGAGGGCGATGCGCGGCGCTTCCTCGATGCCTATATCCGCGCCAATCACCTGGCCCCCATGCTGCCGCAGGATGCGCCGATCCAGCGGGCCGATTGGACCGCGCGGCTGGGCGACCGGCGGGCGGAAGCCGCCTATCGCGCCTTTTTCCGCGCGGAACTGGTTCGGCTGGGCAGCGCCGCCACCCTCCAGCGCCAGTACCTGCCGCGCCTGTTGCCCGGCATCGCCGCCAGCGCGCTGCATGCGCTGATGCGCCTGGCCTATGCCCGGGATTCCGAAAACGAGGCCGAGGTGGCGGAGGCGTTGGGCTACTGGGCCGCCACCTACCTGCCCCTGGGCGAGGGCATCGGCGCCGCGCCGGTGACGGACCAGCCCGCCGCCGTGCTGCTGTGCCTGGCGGAGGAGCCGACTTTGCGCGCCCTGGAATTCGATGACGGGCTGCTGTGGCACGCGATGCGTCGCACCGCCGCCATGCCCGCCTTCGCCCCGGTGCATGACTGGCTGGCGATCGGGCCGGAGACGATCCGGAAGATGGCGCAGGATTCGCTGTTGCTGTTTGCCGCCACCGGCGAATTCTGCGCGCTGCATGCCGTCTCCGGCACCCATTGGCTGCGCCTGATCCTGCCGGTGCTGGAACTGGCGGATCAGCACCGGGCGATCCGCTTCTTCTGGCAGGCGATCGCCTCCGCCTATCCCAAGATGCGCTTTCCCCTGCCGCTGACGGAAGCGGAAGCCGACCGCCAGCGCGCATTGCCGGCGCCGGGGTGGGGGGCGATTGCCGCCGCGGCCTGCGCCTCGGACGAGGAACATGACGTCTCGCTGGTCTACTCGGCCCGCTGCGACGAAGCACAATGGGGAGACCCGATGTACCGCGTGGTCGCCGCGCGCCGCGTTGGCCTGCTGCCGGGCTGGGAAATCTGATCCCGCGCCGACCATAGATGCACGAAAGGAAACGCCGGCGTCATTCTTCCCATTTGTCGCATGGGCCGGGATGGCGCATCCTGCGCGGCTGATGCGGGCGGCGCGACGATCGCCCGGCGGGAGAAGACGACACATGACCATCGGACGCCGCTCGGCGCTGACGCTGCCCTTCCTGGCCCTTGGTGCGCGGGGCGCCGCGGCGCAGGGCAATTGGCCCAGCCGGCCGGTGCGCTTCATCGTCTCCTTCACCCCCGGCGGCACCACGGACATCATTGCCCGCCTGCTCGGCGCCACGCTGACGGAGGTCTGGGGCCAGTCCGTCGTCATCGAGAACCGGCCCGGCGCCGGCGGCAATATCGGCAGCGAGCATGTCGCCCGCGCCGCGCCGGATGGCTACACGCTGCTGGTCGGCTCGGTCGGGCCCCTGGCGGTGAACCAGTCGCTGGTCAAGAACATGCCCTACGACACGCTGCGCGATTTCGCACCCGTCACGCTGCTGGCGGGCGTGCCGAATATCCTGGTGGTGCCGGCGGCCTCGCCCATCCGGGACGTGGCGGGGCTGGTGGCGGAGGCGAAGCGCCGGCCCGGCGAACTCAGCTACGGCTCCACCGGTGTTGGCACCTCCGCCCATCTGTCCGGCGTCATGCTGGACCACATGGCGGATGTGCAAACGCTGCACGTGCCCTATCGCGGCGCCGTGGCGCTGAATGACCTGATGGCCGGGCGCGTCGATTTCATGTTCGCCACCATCCCCTCCGTCATGGGGCATATCCGGGATGGGCGGCTGCGGCCGCTGGCGGTGTCCTCCACCGAACGCTCGCGCTCCAACCCGACCGTGCCCACCATGGTGGAGCTGGGCTATCCGGAATTCAGCGCCTCCTCCTGGTTCGGCATGGTGGCGCCGGCGGGCACGCCGAAGCCGATCATCGACAGGATCGTCACGGATGTGCACGCAGCCCTGGCGCTGCCGCGCAATGCGGAGAACATGATCTCCCAGGGCGCGGACCCGGTTGGCAACGGTCCCGAAGCCTTTCGTGCCTTCCTGGCACAGGAAATCACCCGCTGGCGCGAGATCGTCCGCATCGCCGGTGCGCTGCCCGAGTAAGACGCGCCTGAACAACGGAGACCACACCGATGCCCGACAGCCCCGACCGCTTCCGCATTCCCTCGCTGCGCGACCAGGTGACGCCGGAGGAATGGCAGGCCCGCGTCGACCTCGCCGCCTGCTACCGGCTGATCGACCTCTACGGCATGTCCGACATGGCGGCGAACCACATCTCCGTCCGTGTGCCGGGTGAGGACAATGCCTTCCTGATCAATGCCTATGGCATGCTGTATGAGGAGATCACCGCCTCCTCCCTGGTCAAGATCGACGTGAAGGGCAACGTCCTGGCGAAGCCGGAATTCCCCGGCGGGCTGGGCTATGGCGTGAACCGCGCCGGCTTCGTCATCCATGGCGCGATCCATGAGGCGAGCCACGAGATCGCCTGCGTCATCCACACCCATACCTGGCCGGGCATGGCCGTCTCCTCGCTGGAATGCGGCCTGCTGCCGATGAACCAGACGGCCATGCGCTTCGCCCGCATCAGCTACCATGACTATGACGGCGTAGTGCTGGACATGGCGATGCAGGAACGTCTGGTGCGCGACCTGGGCGACAGCAACGCGCTGATCCTGCGCAACCATGGCCTGCTGACCGTGGGCAAGACGGTGGGCGAGGCCTTCAACGCCATGCACCGGCTGGAATTGTCCTGCCGCGCCCAGTTGGCCGCCCAGGCCACCGGCCAGAAGCTGGTGGAGGTGCCGCAGGCGGTGGTGGATGCCACCTGGAACAACTACCAGCCCGGCACGCGCCGCCCCTATGGCGTGATGGAATGGCCGGCGCTGCTGCGGAAGCTGGACCGGATGGACCCCTCCTATCGTGACTGAACCCGCCGTGCTGAAGGCCGCGCTCGGCCGCTACCCCGGCACGGCGCGGCTGCTGGAGGGTGAAATCCCCTCCAGCCTGCTGCGCCTGGACTTCGAGAAGGTGGCGCCGATCAGCAAGGCCTTCGCGCCGATGGTGCGGGAGGGTCGCTTCCAGGTCAGCGAGATGGCGATCGCCACCTTCCTGATGGCCCGCGCCTACGGCAAGCCGCTGGTGCTGCTGCCCGTCGTGCTGGTGGAACGCGCCCAGGAAGCGGCCATGCTCTGCCGCAGGGATGGGCCGATCCAGGGTCCGGCCGACCTCGCCGGTGCGCGCATCGCCGTGCGCGCCTACAGCCAGACCACGGGCATGTGGCTGCGCGGCAGCCTGGCGGAAAGCTACGGCGTCAAGGCGGACCGGCAGCGCTGGACCACCTTCGAGGATGCCCATGTCACTGAATTCCACGACCCGCCCTGGGTGACCCGCGCGCAGAAGGGCCAGGAATTGCTGGCCATGCTGCAAACCGGGGAGGTGGACGCGGCGATCTTCGGCAATGACATGCCGGACGCGCCAGACCTTCGCCCGGTCTTCCCGGACGCGCAGGCCGCCGGCGCCGCTTTTCGCGCGCGTCACGGCTTCCTGCCGCTGAACCACCTGGTGGTGGTGCGCGGCGACGTGGCAGCGGAACGGCCGGATTTGGTGGTTGAGCTGCTGCGTATGCTCCGCGAGTCCGGCGCCGCGGTCCGCAGCCAAGATGAATTACGCCCGGCCATCGCCCTGGCGATCGACTATTGCGCCGAGCAGGGCCTGCTGCCGCACCGCTTCACGCCGGAGGAAGCCTGGGCCGGCCTCCCCGACGCGGTGCCGTAAGCGGCGCCGGCCGAGGTCACGCGACCTCGGCCGGGCGCTGCATCAGTTCGCCTTCAGATAGGCGATGACGTCCGTGATCTGCTGCGGGTTGCGCAGGCCGGCAAAGGACATGCTGCCACGCGGCACCAACGCCTTCGGATCGGCGAGATAGGCGCGTAGGTTCTCCTCCGTCCAGCTCTTGCCCGGGCTCCACTCCCGCATCGCGGCGGAATAGCGGAAGCCCTCGATCGAGCCGGCGGCACGCCCCACCACCCCATGCAGGTTCGGACCGACGCCGTTGCGCCCGCCTTCATTGATCGTGTGGCAGGCGCGGCACTGGTTGAAGACGCGCTGGCCGGCCGCGGCGTCGCCCTCCTGCGCCATCGCCGCGAACGGGGCGAGGGCAAAGGCCGCCGTGAGGGCCATCGCGGGGATCATTGTCAGACGTCGCATCCGTAGCATCCTCCTTTGGTAATTTCTCGCGGCCCAAACGCGGCAGCCGCGCCCTGGGTTCTTGGCGAAAACGCGTGTCCCGGCAAGACTGCCGGCAACCCGCCGCCCTCGACTTGGCGGCAGCCTCAGGCAGCGCAAGGCTTTTGCGATATGAAACCTCGGTCACGCAAGGCTTCGGGGATGCAACGATGATGGCCGATTTCTTCGCCTCCGGCCATGTCGCCGACCTGGTGCTGGCGGTCCTGGTTGTGGAGGCGGTGCTGCTGTTCGCCTGGCACCGCCGCACCGGGCGCGGCCTGGCGCCGCTGGCGCTCGCCGGGCTGGTGCTGCCCGGGGTGGCGCTGGTGCTGGCGCTGCGGGCGGCGCTGGTGGGCGCCGGCTGGGGGCTGGTGGCGGCCGCCCTGGTCGCCGCGCTGGCGGCCCATCTGTTCGACCTGGCGGTGCGGCTGCGGCGTTAGGTCAGCCGAAGGGGCGCGGCACCCGGAAGGGCAGCATGGCGTACATGCTGGGGGAGGCGAAGCGGTCGAGCGACAGGCTTTCATGGATCGCCGTCGCATCCTGCCCCAGCAGCCGCGTCTGGATTTCGGAGCGGGAGTAGAAGGGCGCATCCACCAGGGTCTGCGTCACCCGCGCCGCGCCGCCTTCCGCCCGGGTCGGCCGGGCAATGCGCCACAGCGTCTTGGGCAGGCTGACCTGCGGCGGCGGCTCGAAATTCGTCACGCTGCCATCGCGCGCCACTTGCAGCGCCAGGGCCTGGTCCGTGCCGTCCCGCCGCTGCGTATTGTACAGGATGGCGGTGGCGTCGGGCATCGGCGCCCGGCACCAATCCCAGCCGACGAAATCCTGCTCCAGCGGCGCGCTGCCCCAATTGGTGTCGAAATAGGCCGGGCCGGACCAGCGCAGATCCGGGCTTTCCAGCGCCACCTCCACCGAGGACCGCGCCGCGATCGGGTGCCAGTGGTGGCGACCGTGGGAATCCAGCTGGAAGGCGCGGGTGGACACCGCCTCCGGCCGCAGCACCACGGTGCCGCGCAGCCGGCTGGGGAAGGGGGCCGTCACTTCCTCGATCCGCACCGTCAGGGCGTTGCCGTCCCAATGCAGGGCGCTCGGGCCGATCTGCAGGAAATCCGTGCCGCGCCGCAGGGCGGCTTTGCGGCGGTCGGTCATCGCCCAGCGCTTCGGCGCGCCATACAGCGCCACATGCAGGCAGCAATGATTTTCGGGGTCCGCCGCCGCGCCGCCGCGCTTGGCCAGGCTGTACCAGGGGGAAAAGACGGTGCCGATGAAGGCGATGATGCTCAGCCCGTGCCGGCCATCCGCGCTCAGCGCATCCAGGTACCACCACCCATAGCCGCGCGGCGGCGCGGGCCGGTCGAATTCCCAGCCAGTCTTGGTCATGTTCTCTCCCCGATCACCGCCGCCGCGGCCAATTGGCCGGAAAGCGCCGCCATGGCCAGCCCGGCCCCCGGATGGGTGGTGCCGCCGGCAAGAATCAGCCCGGGCAGCGCGGTGCGCGCCGCCGGGCGGCTGAAAATGGATTGCCAGCCATGCACCGCCTGGCCGTAGATCGCCCCGCCGCTGCCGGGAGCATCGCGTTCATGGTTCTTCGGCGTCACCGCCAGCACCGCATCCCGCCGCAGCCGCACCCCGGCCCGTTCCATCGCCGCCAGGCTGGCGGCCTCCACCGGGCCGGCGGGCATATCCCGCGTATCGGCACGCGGCGGGGCCGGGACCAGCATCATCAGTGGCTCCGTGCCCTCCGGCGCCGGGGCGGGGGCCAGCCGCTGCTGCGCCCACAGCGTCACGGTCGGCGCCTCCGGCATGCGACCACGGGCGAGGGCGGCGTATTCAGCCGTGGGGTCGGCCGGGTGAAACACCGCCTGGCGCGGCAGGTCCAACCCCTCCGCCCGCCCTTCCATCGCCCAGCCGAAGGCGGAGAAGGACCGTTTGGAGGCCGGCAGCGGCGGCACCGCGCGCGCCGCCGCGGCGCCGAAATGCCCGGCGGCGAGGCTGGCCGCATCCGCCGCCAGCACCACCTGCCCGGCCGGTATCCGCGCCCCATCCGCCAGGCGCAGGCCCGCAACCCGGCCACCCTGCACAAGGATCTCCGCCACCTCGGCGCCGTAACGCATTTCCACCCCGCGCGCCTGCGCCAGCCCGGCCAGCGCCTGCGCCAGCCGGTCCATGCCGCCTTCGATGGCGAACAGGCCGGCCATCTCGATATGCGCCACCAGCATCAGGGTCGCCGGCGCCAGCAGGGGGGAGGAGCCGACATAGGCCGCCATCCGCCCGAATACCTGGCGCAGCCGCGGGTCGCCAAAATGCTCGCCCAGCGCATCCCACAGCGTGCCGAAGGGGGAGGTGCCGCGCAGGCCGAGGCCCACCTGGGTGCCGAGCGCCAGCATCCCCGGCCGCTGCACCGTCAGGAAGGGCTTTTCCAGCGCGTCCCAGCAGCGCGCGGCGCGGGCCTGGAAGTCCAGGAAGCCGCGCGCCGCCGCCGCGCCGGCGAAATCACCGATTGCCGCCGTCGCCGCCTGCCGGTCTGCCATGAGGTCCAGGTATCGCCCATCGGGCCAGACATGCCGCCCGAGCACGGTCAGCGGCCGCAGCGCCAGATGATCCTCCAGCTTGGCGCCGGCGGTGGCGAACAGGTGCTGGAACACCGGCAGCAGGGTCAGCACCGCCGGCCCGGCATCCACGGCAACCACGCCGGGATGCAGGCTGCGCACCCGCCCACCCGGCGCAGCGGCCCTTTCCAGCAGCAGCACCGGGCGCCCGGCCGCTGCCAGATGCAGCGCGGCGGCCAGCCCGCCGATCCCGGCACCGACGACGATGATGGCGCGCCCCGCTTCCCGCATGGCCAGAAATAGGGCTAAGGTCTGATCCGGGTGTCAAGATACCTGGACATCCCAGGAAAATTTTGGCGGAAACCGTCTCATTCGCGCGAAACCGTCATCTCGTGTTGACGTTCCATCGGCTAAACACCACACATGGACTACCGTGGCGGCACTTCCTCCCTGGTGCCGCTTCGGGCCAGACGCTCCGAATAAACGGAGCGGCCCTGGCAGCTCATTCGGATACCGCCATGACCCGCGTCGCCGTGATCCAGCCCGACATCACCCTGAGCCTCGATTGGGAAGGTGTGATTCGTGACGCCGCCCTCTCCGACGCCATTCCCTCCGAACCGGTGAAGGAGTGGCTCGGGCGACCCTGGATGGAGACGGTGGGGGAGATTGCCGGGCTTCAGGTCCGCCGCATGGTGGAGGATGCCCGCGCCAGCGGCGTCTCCGCCTATCTCCAGATCACCCAGCGTTTCCCCTCCGGCCTCGAACTGCCGATCGAATACACCACCGTCCGCCTCGGCGGGCAGGCCGGGTTGATCGCCGTCGGCAAGAACCTCCAGGCGGTGGCGGAACTACAATCTCGCCTGGTCGCGGCCCAGCAGGCCCGCGAACAGGATTACTGGAAGCTGCGCGAGATCGAGACCCGGTCCCGCCTGCTGTTCGACGCATCGAGTGAGGCCGTGCTGGTCATCGCCGCCTCCACGCTGCGAATCGTCGAGGCCAATCCGGCCGCGATCCGCGAGCTCGGCATGGCGCCGGGCTGGAACTTCTCGGATGAGGTCGCCGCGCGCGACCGCGCCGCGCTGCGCGATGTGCTGATGCGTGCCCGCGAACAGGGCCGCGCGCCGGGCATCATGGTGCATCTGGGCGCCGATGGGACGCCCTGGCTGCTGCGCGCTTCCCTGATGGCGCGCACGCCCGGCCCGGTCTTCCTGGTCCAGCTCAGCCCGGCCGCGCCGGCCACCCAGCCCCGCGCCGTCACGCTGCGCGGCGACGCGCTGATGGAGGACATGCCGGACGGCTTCGTCGCGATCGATGCCGAAGGCGCCATCCGCCGCGCCAACCGCGCCTTCCTCGACCTCGCCCAAGCCGGGACAGAAGCCAGCATCATTGGCGAGAAGCTGGACCGTTGGCTGGCCCAGCCCGGCATGGATATCGGCGTGCTGATGGCGACCATCGCCCAGCATGGCGAGGTCCGGCTGTTCCCGACCCAGCTCACCGGCAATCTCGGCTCCGAGATCGAGGTCGAGATCTCGGGCAGCGCCGTGAACCGCGACGGCCAGCGCATGGTGGGGCTGATCATCCGCGATGTCGGCCGCCGCGTGCTGGCCTCCGGTGAGGCCGCGGCGCTGCGGACCGCGCTCAGCGCGCTGGCCAATGATGTCGGCCGCGTGCCGCTGCCCACCATGGTCCGCAACACCGCGGCGCTGGTGGAACGCGCCTGCATCGAACAGGCGCTGCGCCTGGCGAATGGCAACCGCACCGCGGCGGCCGATGCGCTCGGCCTCAGCCGGCAGAGCCTCTACGCCAAGCTCGAACGCTACGAGATCGGCGAAGATCGTGAGGCGAACGAGGATCGCGCGCGGTGACCATTGCCCTGCCCGGCAGCTCCGCCGGTTCTCCCGCCTTCGGCACTGCCGACCTTTCGAATTGCGAGCGGGAGCAGATTCACCTCGCCGCCTCGATCCAGCCGCATGGCGCCCTGCTGTCGCTGCGGGAGCCGGAGCTGACGGTGTTGCAGGTCAGCGCCAATGCGGCGGCCTTCCTCGGCCTGGACGGGCCGGCGCTGGGCCGCCGGCTGGCCGATTTCGCGCCAGATATCGCGCGGGCCATCGCGCCGCTGCTGGCTGACCCGCTGGATGTGGTCCCCGCCGCGGTGCGCGTGCCCACCGCGGCCGCCGTGCCGCTGGATGTGCAGCTGCACCGACCGATCGGCGGCGGCGTGATCCTGGAGCTGGAACGCGCGGCGCCGGAGGATGATGCCGCCAAGCGAATCGAACCCGCCTTGCAGGCCATCCTCGGCAGCTACGCGCTGAAGCCCTTGTGTGAGGAAGTGGCGCGGATCTTCCGTGGGCTGACCGGCTACGACCGCGTCATGGTCTATCGCTTCGACGATGACGGCCATGGCGAGGTGTTCGCGGAAGAACACGCGGCGGGGATGGAGCCCTATCTGGGCAACCGCTACCCGGCCTCCGACATCCCGGAGATCGCGCGGCGGCTGTACATCCGCAACCGGGTGCGGGTGGTGACGGATGTGCACTATGCGCCGGTGCCGTTGGAGCCGCGGCTTTCGCCGCGCACCGGGCAGGATCTGGACATGTCGCTGTGCGTGCTGCGCAGCACCTCGCCCATACATCTGCAGTATCTGAAGAACATGGGCGTGGGCGCCACGCTGGTCGCCTCCATCCTGGTGGGTGGGCGGCTGTGGGGGCTGATCTCCTGCCATCACCAGACACCGCGCCGCACCCCCTTCGCGCTGCGTGCCATCACCGAATTGCTGTCGGAAGCCGTTGGCACCCGCATCGCGGCGCTGGAGTCCTTCGTGCAGTCGCAGGCCGAACTCGCCGTGCGCCGCCTGGAACAGCGGATGATCGAGGCGATCACCCGTGACGGCGACTGGCGCACCGCCCTGTTCGACAACGCCCAGACCCTGCTGCTGCCGCTGGGCGCCAGCGGCGCGGCCCTGCTGTTCGAGGGCCAGGTGCAGACCGCGGGCGACGTGCCCGGCACCGCCGGGCTGCGCGACATCGGCACCTGGCTGGACAGCCGGCCGCGGATTTCGGCCGGGGGCGCCACAGTTATCGCCACCTCCGCCCTGGCGGCGGAGGCGCCGCATCTGGCCGGGCTGACGCGGGTGGCCAGCGGCGTGCTGGCGGCACCGATCTCCACCGCGCCCGGCGAATATCTGGTGTGGTTCCGGCCCGAGCAGGTCTCCACCGTCACCTGGGGCGGCGATCCGACCAAGCCGGTGCTGGTGGGCGACGACCCGCGCGATCTGTCGCCACGGCGGTCCTTCGCCAAATGGAACCAGGTGGTGGAAGGGCGGTCGGAGGCGTGGTCGCCCAAGGACCTCGCGACCGCGCGGCTGATCGGCGACACCGTGACGGATGTGGTGCTGCAGTTCCGCTCCGTCCGGATGCTGATCGCGGAGGACCAGTTGGCCCAGGTGCGGCGCCAGGTGGGGCTTTCCGCCCAGCCGGTGGTGATCTGCGACCAGGCCGGTAATATCGATCTGCGGAACGAGGCCTTCGACCGGCTGCTGCCCGGCCTGCGCGGCGCGGCGCCGCGCCGGATCGACCACCTGCTGCCCTATTTCGCCGACCCGGCCGAGGTTGGCCGCAGGCTGCGCGACGTGCTGGAGAACAAGCGGTCCTGGCGTGGCGAGGTGCGGCTGGCCGATGGCCAGGGCGCTGGGCTGGGCGGCGGCCGGCCGGTGCTGGTACGCGCCGACCCGGTCTTCTCGGCGCCGGACCGGGTGCTCGGCTTCGTCTTCCTGTTCAACGATCTGGCGGAACGCAAGGCGGCGGATGCGGCGCGTCGGCGCTTCCAGGCCGGGATCGAGGAAGGTGCCCGGCGCCCCGGTGGGCGGCTGGATCGCCAGGCGGATGTCGCCTTCCAGGCCATCCTGGCCTCGGTGGTGGAAAACGCGCAGCTTGCGGCGCTGGAGATTGCCGATGGCGTGGATGTGGCGCGGATGCCGGACCTGCTGGAATCGGTCCGCGCCTCCGTCGCCCGCACCGCCGCGGTGCTGGAGACGCTGATGAGGCACTCAAGCCAACCGCCCGCCAGCCCACCGCCGCCTAGCCCACCACCGGCCCACCAACCGCCGCGAGGCGATTAAGCCATGCCCCTGGACGCCGCGCGGTTGGCGCTGCGGCAGGCCACGGGGGCCGTGCATGAACGGCTGCATGGTGTCCCGGTCTTCGCCCGGCTCGCCGCCGGCCGGATCGCGCCGGAGGAATATGTGCGGCTGCTGCGGCGCCTGCTGGGTTTCCATCTCGGCGTCGAGGCGGCACTCGGCGCCGCGCCCTCGCTGGCCTTCTATGGCATCGAGGTCGAGGCCCGCCGGAGGTCGCCGATGCTGATGGCGGATCTTGTGGCGCTCGGCGCGGCGCCGCTGGCCCCGGTGGCCAGCCTGCCAGCGCCGGAGTGCGCCGCCTGGGCCATGGGGTGCCTGTATGTGACGGAAGGCTCAACGCTCGGCGGCCAGCATCTGGCGCGCGCCCTGGACGGCGTGCTGCCGGGGGAGGCCGGGCGCAGCTTCCTGCGCGGCTATGGCGCCCGGCACGGCGCCATGTGGCGCGATTGCTGCGTCGCCATCGAGAGCTGCGGCGCCGAGGCCGGTCGGCTTGCCGCCATGATCGCCGGCGCCGAGGCCACCTTCGCGCGCTTCGAGGCCTGGTTCACCGAACCGGCGCCGGGACCGGGGCGCGCGCCCTTAGCCGCGGGGTAAGGGATGCCGGCGCAGAATGCCGGCATGACCCCCTTCCGTAGAACGTCCCTGGTTCCGGGCGATGGCCTTCCAGGCCAGGCCAAGGCCATCACCCGTCGCGAGGTGCTGGTCGCCCTGCCGCTGCTGGCCGCGCTTCCACCCCGGCACGCCCGGGCGGCGGATGCCGCGCCACTGCGCCTCGGCGGCACCGGCATGGGGCTGGCAATCACCCGCCTGCTGCTCCACCTGCATGGCGGGACGGAGGATCTGCCCGACGTCATGGTGCTGCCGAGCCTGGGCACGGCGGGCGGGCTGGCCGCGCTGGCGGCGGGGCGGATCGACCTGGCCGTGGTGTCCCGTGCGCTGAATGCGTCGGAACGCGCCGCCGGGCTGGCTGAGACTCCGTTCGCGCGCACCCCCATCGCCTTCGCCACACGGCACGACACGCCGGTGGAGGGCCTCACCCTGGCCGAGGCCGCGGCGATGCTGAGCGGCGCGACCCCGGACTGGCCGCGGGGCGGCCCGGTGCGTCTGGTCCGGCGCGACCGCAGCGAAACCGATTGGATCCTGGCCGGCGCCGCATCGCCCATCGTGGAAGCGGCCTTGGCGCGGGCGCATGGCCGGCCGGGCCTGGCCCTGGCGGCTTCGGACCAGGACAATGCCGAATTGCTGGAAAGCCTGCCCGGGTCCTTCGGCCTGACCACGCTCGGCCAGACCCGCGCCGAACATCGGCGGCTGCGCCTGCTGGCGCTGGACGGCGCGGTGCCGGAGATCGCGGCAATGCGATCGGGCCAGTACCGCCTTGCCCGCGGCCTGCACCTCGCCTGGCGTCGCGATGCACCGGCGCTGGTGGCGGGCTTTGCCGGCTTCCTGGCGACGCCGCGCGCGCATCAGGCCCTGCTGGATTTCGGCTTCGCGCCGCCGGCCCGGCCGCAATGATCAACCGGGCGCCACCCGACACTACGAAGGAGGCCGCCGGCCTGCTGGCCGGGGAGGCCGCCGTGGCACGGCTGGTCAGTGGCTTCGCCGCCGCCATCGCGCTGCTGCTCGCCCTTGCCGTTCCGGCCATGCATGGCCTGTCGACTCTGCGGGCGGAGCGCGCGGCGATGCAGGCGGAAACCCGGGTCCTGGCCCATGCCGTCAGCCAGCTCGCCACCCGCAACCCGGATCTGTGGATGTACCAGGATGCGCGGCTGCGCGCGCTGCTGACGGCGGGGGAGGAAGCGCAGTCCAGCCTTCAGGTGCTGGCCGCAAGTGGGCAGGTGCTGGCGGAATTGCGGCGGGACCTGCCCTGGCCGCGCCATGCCGTCACGGAGCCCATCTTCGACAGCGGCAGGCCGGTGGGCCTGGTGCGGATCGAGCATTCGGCGCTGCCGATGCTGGGCAGCACGGCGCTGATCGCGCTGCCGGCGCTGTTGCTGGCAGGGGCGGCCTATCTGGTGTTGCGGCTGCTGCCGCTGCGGTTGCTGCGGCGGGCCATGGGGCGCGTCACCTACCTCGCGACGCATGACCAGCTCACCGGGCTGCCCAACCGCCACCTGTTCCACGACCGGCTGGCGCAGATCGCGCTGCGCACCAACCGTTATGGCGGGGGCTTCGCCGTGCTGGCGCTGGACCTCGATCGCTTCAAGGATGTGAACGACACGCTGGGCCACGCGGCGGGGGATGAGCTGTTGCGTCAGGTGGCGCACGCCCTGGCCGCGACGCTGCGGGACAGCGACACGCTGGCCCGCCTCGGCGGCGACGAATTCGCCATCATCCAGGTCGATGCCCAGCAGCCGCGCTCGGCGGAGGCGCTGGCGGCGCGGCTGGTGGAGCGGCTGTCCCTGCCCTTCGACCTGAACGGCAACCAGGCACTGATTGGCACCAGCATCGGCATCGCGCTGTCGGGCCCGGCGACGCCTGGCGAGCGGGAGATCGATGCGGGGCAGATCCTGCAGGACGCCGACACTGCGCTGTACCGCGCCAAGGCCGAAGGCCGGAACGGCTTCCGCTTCTTCTCCGCCGAGATGAACCGCGCCCTTCAGGAACGGCGGGAGGTGGAGCGCGACCTGCGCGTGGCGCTGGCGGAGGGCCAGTTGCAACTGAACTACCAGCCGCAGGTGGATCTGGCGACGCAGCAGGTGGTGGGGCTGGAGGCATTGCTGCGCTGGGACCATCCGCGCCGCGGCCAGGTGATGCCGGATGCCTTCATCGGCGTGGCGGAGGAGATCGGCCTGCTGAACCGCATCGGCGAATGGGTGCTGCTGGAGGCCTGCGCCACCGCCACCCGCTTCACCGCACAGCGCATGGCGGTGAACATTTCCGCCAACCACTTCCAGAGCAATGACTTCCTGCGCGCCGTGCGGCATGCGCTGGAGACCACCGGGCTCGATCCGCACCGGCTGGAGATCGAGATCACGGAAGGCGTGCTGCTGACGGATACGGAACGCACGCTGGCCACCCTGGTCGCGCTGCGGCAGATGGGCGTGTCCGTCGCGATGGATGATTTCGGCACCGGCTATTCCTCGCTCGGCTATCTCCACAAATTCCGCTTCGACAAGATCAAGATCGACCGCAGCTTCGTCACCAGCCTTGGCGCCGATCCGCAATCGGTCGCCATCATCCGCGCCGTCATTGCCATCACCCAGGCGCTCGGCCTGCGCTGCAATGCGGAGGGGGTGGAAAGCAGCGCCCAGGCGGCGATGCTGCCGGCGGAAGGCTGCACGGAGGCGCAGGGCTTCCTCTATGGCCGCGCCGTGCCGGAACAGGATCTGGCCGCGCTGCTCCGCATCAGCGGCGAGGCGGCGGCATAGCCGTCACGCGCCGCCATAGAGCCAGGCCAGCGCATCGCGCCATTCCGCCTGCGACTTCGCGGCCATGATGCTGTTGCGCAGCGCCGCCTGCGCGCCGGCGGGGTGATAGATGTGATCGCCCACGGCGCGGGACTGCAACTGCACCCGCGCGGTTCGCAGCACCCGCGCATCGCGATAGGCGACGAGCGCCGGCGCGACCTGCCCCTGATGCGTCGCCATCATCCGTGCCAGGCAGACCGCATCCTCCATCGCCATGCAGGCGCCCTGCGCGAGGTATTGCAGCGTGGGATGCGCAGCATCGCCCAGCAGCGCCACACGATCCTCCACCCAGCCCTCGATCGGGTCGCGGTCGCACAGCACCCACAGCTTCCAGTCGCGCCCCTGGCGGATGATGGTCTTCCCGAGTTCATGCACATGATCGAAGCCGGCAATCACCTCCGCGGCCGGCACCGGCCTGCCGGCCACCGGTTCGGGCGCATCGTTGTGGCAGGTGACGACCAGGTTGAACGCCTTCCAGCCCTGCAAGGGGTAGTGGACGATGTGGCATTTCGGCCCGGCCCACAGCGTCGCGGCATTCCAGCGCAGCGCCTCCGGCATCTGCTCCGTCGGGATCACGCTGCGATAGGTGGTGTGGCCGGAGACGCGCGGCGCGCCATCCCCCAACAATTGCCGCCGCACCCTGGACCACAGGCCATCCGCGCCGATCAGCGCCCGGCCGCGCAGCCTTTCGCCGTCGGCCAGGATGGCGGTGACGCCGCGGCCGTCCTGGTCGTAACCCACCACCTCCGCCGCGGTGCGCAGCGTGATGCTGTCCTGCGCGCGACAGGCCGCGAGGAACACGCCATGCAGGTCGCCGCGATGGATCACGGCATAGGGTGCGCCGAAGCGCGCGCGGAACGCATCGCCGAGATCGATGTGGCAGATTTCCTCGGCGGTCAGCGCATCCATCAGGCGCAGCCGGTCAATGTGGATGGCCATGGCGCGAGCGGTCTCGCCGATGCCGAGCCAGTCGAAGGCATGGAAGGCGTTGGGGCCGAGCTGGATGCCCGCGCCGACCTCCCCCATCGCGCCCGCCTTTTCCAGCACGGTCACGGCGAAGCCCTGCCGCGCCAGGCCCAGCGCCGCGGCCAGCCCGCCGATGCCGCCGCCGGCGACCAGAATGGGTGGGTCTGTTGGCATGCTGGTGTGTCCTGCCCCGTCGCGGCAGGATCGCGCGCCGGTGGGCACTGTCAACCGGTGGACGCTGTCAGTCGCCCAGCCCGGCGCGCCCCCGCAGCCAGGCCGCCAGCTCGGCGCGGCGATCGCCCGGCAAGGCGCGTTCCAGATGCAGGGTCAGGTGCCCGGCGCGGCGATCCGGCGGCACGCGGCAGGCATGGGTCCAGGCCTCGCCGCCGCGACGGTGCAGAATGACGTAGAGCAGGCAGGGCCGGCAGCGCCCGGCACGGTCGCGCCATGGGCCGGCGCCGACGTATTCCGCCGTGTCGTCAGGCCCCAGGAACAGGGAGAGATCTGGGCCCGCGCCCGTCGAATCCAGCATGCCGTCCTCCAACACACGGACCGACGGCGGCGCTTCCCGAATAATTGCCGGAACGGCCGCATCCCCCCGGTGAAGGAGGCGCCACCTTGCCCGGGCGGGCAGGTTGGCGTTGGGCGTCGGCCCAACTCTTGATGCAGAGGCGCAGATAGCAAGTGGAAGCCAAATTGGGCAAGGGGCTTTCACCCCTTGCCCATAATGGAGATCAACCGACCTCAAGCAGCTCCACGTCGAAGACCAGCGTCGCGTTCGGCGGAATCACGCCGCCGGCGCCGCGCGCGCCGTAGCCGAATTCCGGCGGGATGGTCAGGGTGCGGTGGCCGCCCACCTTCATCCCCTGCACGCCGCGGTCCCAGCCCGCGATCACCTGGCCGGCGCCAAGCTGGAAGCGGAAGGCATCGCCGCGGTCGCGGGAGCTGTCGAACTTCCGGCCCTTGTTGTCCGCCGCCTTCGGGTCGAACAGCCAGCCCGTGTAATGCACCGCGACCGGCTTGCCGGAGACGGCGAGCGTCCCCTCGCCGACGGTGTGATCAACCATTGCAACGCCCATTGCTCAGCCCTTCCGGAAAGTGATGTTCTTGGCCCCGTCCCACAGCACGGAGCGCCCAAGCACCGCCAGCCGGTCCAGCCCGCCGGTGATGGTCAGGAAATGGTTGCCCGCCAACTGCCCGGCCTTGGAGGAGAAGCAGCAGGGGCCGTAGGCGATCAGGATCTCGGTCTCGCTCACCCCGCCGGGGTAGACGATGACATGGCCGGGTGCCGGGTGGCTGGTGGCATTCTCATGCCCGATGCCCAGGTCCCGGTCGCCCATCGGGATCCAGCAGGCTTCGCCGGACCAGCGCACATGGATGATGCGGTCACTGAAGGGTAGCAATTCCCGGAAGCGGGCGCAGGTCTTCGGCGCGTCCACATCCTCGAAACGGGCCTGGAAGATCTCACCCGCGATCTCGATCTCGATATCCGCCACCTTTTCGGCCTCCGTGCTGTCCGCACCGCCTACGCGAGCGGCCGCCTCTTGCCAAGCCGGTCCGAATGGCGCGCAACCGTCGCGGGTGCCGACCGTTCTGCCCCCTGAGTAACAGGAGTTGCCCATGCTGCTGGCCCGGACGCGTGCCCTGCTGGCCGATACCATCCGCGGCTACATCGCCGATGAAGCAATGACCCGCGGCGCGGCGATTGCCTGCTACACCATGTTTTCCCTGGTGCCGCTGCTGGTGGTTGCGGTCGGCATCGCCAGCGTTTTCTTCGGCGAATCCATCGTGCAGGGCGCGGTGGATGACCAGCTCGTGGCGCTGGTTGGCCGGCAGGGCGCCAGCGCGGTGCAATCCATGGTCCGCGATGCCGGCGGGCTGGAGGGGACCGGCGTGCCGGCGGTTGTCGGCCTGGTGGTGCTGCTGATCACCGCGAGCGGCGTCTTCGCCGAATTGCAGGGCGCCTTGAACGCCATCTGGAAGACGCAGGAACCGTCGATGTCGGTGTCCTACCTGCTGCGCGCCCGGCTGCTGAGCATGGGGCTGGTGGGGGCCACGGGCTTCCTGCTGCTGGTCTCACTGATCGCCAGCGCGCTGCTGGCGGCGCTGGGCACCTGGACGGACATGATGTTCCCCGAATTCGCGCCGGTGATGCGGGCGATGAACATGGGCGTGTCCTTCCTGCTGACCGCGCTGCTGTTCGCCGCCATCTACAAGGTGCTGCCGGACCGGCGCCTGCGCTGGCGGGATGTGGCTGTGGGCGCGCTGGTCACCGCCTTCCTGTTCACCATCGGGCGGGTGCTGATCGGCTGGTATCTGGGCGGTAGCGGCGTGGCGGCGCGGTATGGCGCGGCGGGTGCGCTGATCGTGGTGCTGCTGTGGGTGTATTATTCGGCCCAGGTCTTCCTGCTGGGCGCTGAATTCACCCGCGCCTGGACCGGCCGCGTCGGCAGTCGGCGCAAGGCGCCGGTCGGCGGCGTGGTGGAGCCGCCGCCCTCGATCGGCGATGGGCGGGACGAGGTGGCGCCGGGGGAAAAGGCCTGACGGCAAATCCCGCGGATCGTGACTGATCCGCGCCTGTGGCACGGCGCATAAGCCGCGGCGCGTCACGGCAGTGCCGTGACGGGGCGCCCGCCCGCCTGCGGCGGCCGCGGGTCGCGATCACGGCGACTTGGGATACCGCTACAGCGTGGCGATCTGGCCCTGGCCGACCGCGACGAGGAAGGTCACCACCCCGGCCACCTCCACCCCCGGCGCCAGCGCGGCGGCGTCCAGCCCCTCCGCCTTCAGCCCGGCCTCGCAGGCGATGCGGCGGATTCCAAGCTCCGCCGCGGCCTCCAGCAGCTCGGCCAGGGTGGCGACGCCGCGTTCGGCCAGCAGCCCCTCCCGCGCATCGGCCAGGAGGGGGGAGGTGTCGAGGAACAGGCGGCAGCCTTCATTGCTGGCGAAGACCACCACATCCCGCCCCACCGCGGCGGCGCCGGTGGCCAGCACCAGGGCGTAATGCGCGCGGTCATGTGTGCCGGATAGCAGCAGGATGCCGAGCGGCTGGCTCAAACCGCGCAGGCCGGCACGGCGGGGGCGGCATGCGCCGACAGGTCGCGGATGCTGGGCGCCTCGCCACACAGCGCGCAGGCCGGGTCGCGGCGCAGCTTCACGGTGCGGAACCGCATATCCAGCGCATCCCATAGCAGCAGGCGGCCGGACAGGCTCTCCCCGATGCCCATGATGTGCTTCAGCACTTCCGTCGCCTGCAGCGTGCCCATCACCCCGGTGACGGCGCCGAGCACGCCGGCCTCGGAACAGGTGGGCACCAGCCCCTCCGGCGGCGGTTCCGGGTGCAGGCAGCGGTGGCAAGGATGCGGCGCGCCCTCATGCCCCCGGAATACCGAAAGCTGCCCCTCGAAGCGCAGCACCGCGGCGGAGACCAGCGGGCGGCCGAGCAGATGGCAGGCATCGCCGAGCAGGAAGCGCGTGGCGAAATTATCCGTGCCGTCGCAGACCAGGTCGTATTTGCCGATATTGGCCCAGGCCCATTCGGCATCGAGCCGCCGCGCATGCACCTCCACCCGCGTGTCCGGGTTCAGGGCGGTGATGGTCTCGGCGGCGCTCTCGGCCTTGTTGCGGCCGATGCGGGCCGTGTCATGCGCCACCTGGCGCTGCAGGTTGGACAATTCCAGCCGGTCATCGTCGATCAGCCCGATGGTGCCCACCCCGGCCGCGGCGAGGTACAGCGCCAGCGGCGAGCCAAGGCCGCCGGCGCCAACCAGCAGGACACGCGCGGCGCGCAGCTTCGCCTGGCCGATCGCGCCCACCTCCTCCAGCAGGATGTGGCGGGAGTAGCGGCGAATTTCCGCCTCGGAAAAATCGAGGTCCAATTCAAGGTCCATGCGCAGGATATGGGCGCGCCGCGCCCGCCGATGCAAGGCGGGTTCATGCGCGGTTCACGCCTGTGGTGGCGTGCGATGCGGGGTGTGGTGGATGCGATGGCTGGCAAGCCTGGTCTTCGGGATGCTGCCGGCCGGGCGGCCTGGGCCTGCGCGGATCTGTTGCTCGGCGACAGCCTCGCGGCCGGCATGGCGCCCCGTGTCCGCGCCGCTGGCTTCGAGGTGATCTGCGGATCCGCGCACTGCTGTCCCGGCGGAGCATTTACCGGACCTGGTCCCCGGCTAGGCCGGCTGGCCGAGGCCTGATCCGCCCCGAGCCGCAAGGCGTCAGGCCGGCTGCCAGTCTCGCCAGAAATTCTCCGGGCGCCGGGCGCTCGGCCTCCGCTGAGGGGGGGTCGCCGCCCCCCACCCTCGCCGATCAGCCGAAGATGTCGGCCGGGCTGTCCATGCGCAGGCTGTCGCCCAATTCGCGGCCCAGCCGCGCCGCATCGGCCGGCGCGCCCCACAGCTTGCGCTTCAGCAGGAAGGATCCGTCGGCGCGGGCCACCAGACCCGTCAGGTGCAGCGACCCGTCCGGCAGAAGCTGCGCGTGGCCGCCGATCGGCGTGCGGCAGGACCCGTCGAGCGAGCCGAGCAGCGCGCGTTCGGCGGCGCTGACGCAGGCGGCGTCCCGGTCCTCGATGGCCGACAGCAGCTCGCGTAACTCCACGTCATCGGCGCGGACGGTGACGCCGACGATGCCCTGGCAGGCGGCGGGGACCATGGTTTCCGCATCCAGCACCACCGCGGCCTCGTGCTCCATCTCCATGCGCTTCAGCCCGGCGATGGCGAGCAGCGAGGCCTGCGGTCCACCCTCCGCCCGAACCTTGGCCAGCCGCATCTGCACATTGCCGCGGATGATCTCGACCTGGAGGTCCGGGCGGGCATGCAGCAGCTGGCTCTGCCGGCGGATCGAGGCGGTGCCGATCAGCGCGCCGTGTGGCAGACAGGCATAGGGGTCGTCCGATGCGCCGCCGGCGCAGGTCGGGCCGAGCACGATGGCATCGCGCGAATCCTCCCGCTTCAGTGCGCAGGCCAGGACGATGCCGGGCGGCAGCTCCGTCTCCAGGTCCTTCATGCTGTGGACGGCGAAATCGACCCGGCCATCCAGCAGCGCCTCATGGATTTCCTTGGCGAACAGGCCCTTGCCGCCGATATCCGCCAGGCGCCGGTCCTGCACCAGGTCGCCGGAGGTGGCGATGATGCATTCCTCGAAGGCCTTCACCTCCCGCAGCAGCGGGCAGACCTTGGTGATCAGGCCGAGGAAATGCCGCGTCTGCCACAGCGCCAGCGGCGACCCTCGGGTGCCCACCTTCAGCGGCAGGGTGCGGGTGGAATGCCGGTGCTGCGGCGAATGGCCATGGATGGCGCCGCGTTGGCGAAGGCCCTGGGGACCGGTGGAATCGAGGGAAGAAAGCAGCATGGTCAGGCGTCTCCACGCGAGGTCGCGGCGGTCCGGTCCAGGCGTGGCCCCGCGAGGCCGACAAGATGCGCCATGTCCTTCAAGAATATCTTGATGTGCGTCAAAGGATCTTTGCGCACGAGTTCCTTGTTCATGTAGGCCTCCCAGGTCAGGCGCTGAACGTCCTTGTCCTGGCAGATCGCAACGAACTTCTCGCGGCGCTTGTCCGACGAGTACCAAAAATACTGCATAATCCCGAGGATCAGGAAGACGCGGCCATGCGCCTTCATGAAGCGTTTCCGCGCCGTCCGCAGCGCGCTGGCGCGACCGGTGGCACAGAATTCGGCTGCGGCATCGGCGGCCAGTCGTCCGCACAGCATGGCGTAGTAGATGCCCTCGCCGGACGAAGGCGCAACCACCCCCGCGGCATCGCCGGCCAAAACCACGTCGCGGCCATTGTCCCAGCGCTTCAGCGGCTTCAGCGGGATCGGCGCGCCCTCGCGCCGGATGGTCCGCATCTTGTCGAGGCCGGTCGAGGCGCGCAGCTCGGTCACCGAACCGCGCAGCGAGAAGCCCTTATTCGCCGAGCCGGTGCCGATGGAGACCTTGTCGCCATGCGGGAAGATCCAGGCGTAGAAATCCGGCGAGAGCTTGCCCTGGTAGAACACGTCGCAGCGCTTCGCGTCATATTTGGGCGCCTCGGTCGTCGGAGCCTCGACGATCTCGTGGTAGGCGAAGACGCAGGGGATCTTCTCCGCGCCCTTCACCGACTGCTTGGCAACTGCGCTGCGCGCGCCATCGGCGCCGATGATGCAGCGGGCGCGGATGCGGGTTTCCTCGGTGGCGCCCTTCGGCGTGAAGGCAACGATGGCGACGCCATCCGCATCATGCTCGATGCGTTCGAAGCTGCCGGTCAGGCGCGTCGCGCCGGATTCGGCCGCGCGGACGCGCAGGAATTCGTCGAAGGGTTCACGCTCCACCATGCCGACGAAGCCGCCATCGATCGGCATGTCGACCTCACGGTCCGAGGGCGAGATCATCCGCGCGGCGTTGACCTTGGCGACCAGCATGTGGTCCGGAATCTCGAAATCGCGGATCAGGCGCGGCGGAATGGCGCCTCCGCAGGGCTTGATGCGCCCCGCCTTGTCCAGCAGTGCCACGCTGCGGCCCTGCCGGGCCAGGTCATGCGCCGCGGTGGCGCCGGCGGGGCCGCCGCCGACGACGACGACGTCGAATTCCTGCATCGTGAGGGTCATGCCCGTTGCCTCCCCATCAGCGGCGGGACATTACCCGCGCTGGTCTGTCGCCCTGGCGCGCGCCCGATGCGCAACGCCAGTAGTGCCGCGACGAGGAACAGCCCCGCATCGGCCAGGAATACCGTGACGTAGCCACCGCCGGCGCTGCCGGTGATCAGCCGGCCGAGATCCAGCACCACCGTGCCGGCCAGGCCACCCGCACCGAAGGCAATCGCCTGCGCCGCGCCGAACATGCCCATCCGCACGCCCTGCCGCCCTTCCGCCCCCTGGGAGACGAGCTGCATCATCGCGGCGATGGCGGCCGCGGCGAAGACGCCATTGGCCAAGCCCAAGGCGAAGAAGCTTTCGCGCAGCGGGAATTGCGCGCCCGCCGTGCCCGCGCCGGCCAGCGCCACCAGCATCGCGCAGGCCGCGATGCAGCCGGCCAGGATGCAGCCGCGCAGCACCGCGATCCGGCCGCCGGCAAGGCTGCCGATAAGGGCGGCCAGGATCATGCCCGCCAGCACACCGGCATTCTGCACGGAAGAAAGCCGCGTGGTCTCACCCAGGGACATGCCGAAGACAGTGCCGGCGAAAGGCTCCAGGATCAGGTCCTGGGCGCTGTAGGCCAGCATGGAGACGAAGACGAAGATGCTGAAATGCCGTGCCACCGGCTCCGCCCACACCTCGCGCAGCGCCGGCATGAAGGCGGTGCGGGCGCTGGCGGGCAGCGCGGCGCGGGTCGGACCCTCGATCCCCGCGACGGCGACCAGCGCCAGCAGGAAGGCGATGACGGACACGCCAGCGGAAACCGCGACAAGCCGCATGCCGGAGTAGGGGTCCAGCAGCCGCCCGGCGATCGCCGTGGTCACCACGAAGCCCGCGATCATCATGATCCAGACGAGGGAGGCCGCCGCCGGCCGCCGCGCCGGCGCGACGCGCGTGGCCAGCAGCACGAGCAGCGAGGTGCCAGCGGCGCCGACGCCGATGCCAACCAGCAGGAAGGCCAGGACGGCCAGCGCGATGCCGGGCACCAGCGCCGTGCCCATCCAGGCCGTCGCCACCGCCCCCAGCACGCCGCCCAGGCCGAGCACCGCCATGCCGCCGATGATCCAGGGCGTGCGACGCCCGCCCTGGTCCGAGCCATGGCCGAGCCGCGGCCGCAGCATCTGCACCGCGTAATGCAGCGCCACCAGAATGCCGGGCAGCGTGGCGGGCAGGGCGTGTTCCACCACCATCACGCGGTTCAACGCCGCCGTGGTCAGCACCACCACCGCACCCAGCGCCGTCTGCACCAGACCGAGGCGCACAATGCCGAGCCAGCCGAGGGGGGGAAGCGTTGGGTTCATGGGGAGAGCGCCACCGCCGCGGCCATCATGCCCGCGACGTAAAGGGTGATGCCGGTGCCATTGTACCAGGGCGCCAGGCCGCGCGGATCGCGCAGCAGCTTCCGCATCAGGGCGATCTGCGCCAGCAGCGAGGCCGCGATCAGCCCGGCCGCGATGGGCAAGCCCCAGGCCAGCAGCAGCGCCACGACCACCGCCTGCGGCGCCGCCATGAACAGGCAGGCGACGCGCGCCGCACGCGGTGCGCCGAGGATGACGGGCAGGGACCGCAGGCCGAAGCGGGTATCGCCCTCTATCGACTTGAAGTCGTTCAGCGTCATGATGCCATGCGCGCCGAGGCCATACAGCACCGCGATCGCCACCACCCGCGCATCCGGCGCGCCGGCGGACAGCACCGCCACCGCGGTGATCCAGGGCAGCGTCTCATAGGACAGGCCGCAGGCCAGATTGCCCCACCAGCCATTCTGCTTCAGCCGCAGCGGCGGCGCGGAGTAGATCCAGGCCATCACCACCGCCAGCACCGTCGCTGCGAAACCCCAGGGGCCGAGCGCCAGGCCGATGGCGAGCGAGGCCAGCGTCCACAGGATGGCGATGACCAGCCCCCAGCGGCCCGGAATGCGGCCGGATGGGATCGGCCGGTTCGGCTCGTTGATCGCGTCCACATGCCGGTCGTACCAGTCATTCACCGCCTGGCTCATGCCGCAGACCATCGGCCCGGTGAGCAGCACGCCGAGCGCGATGAGCGGAAAATTCTCCAGCACATTGACGCCGGAGGCCGCGACGCCGCAGCCGAAGGCCCACATCGGCGGAAACCAGGTGACCGGCTTCAACAGCTCCAGCACCGCCGCCGGCTGAAGCCGGGGTGCGGGCAGGCCGATGCTGCTCGCCGGACTGGCCATCTCGCTATCCCTGCTGGTCATCGAGATCGCCAAGGCCGTAGCGCCGCAATTTCACATACAGGCTCTGCCGTGACAGGCCGAGCATCTCGGCCGCCGAGGCGCGGTTATCGCCGGTCAGCTCCAGCGCCGCCTCGATGCACAGACGCTCGATGGCATCGGTTGCTTCGCGCACGAGATCCTTCAGCGGCACGCGGCCGATGAGTTCGGTGAGCTGTTCCACGGACCGCGTTGCGCCATCCGCGGCGCGCACGGCCGGGCGGGTGCGCGCGCCGATGTCGCGGAGCTGGAAGCCGAAGCAGGGCTGCCCCTCATTCATCACGGACACGGCGGAAATCTCCACCTCCACCTGTCCGCCCAGCGCGCCATGCAGCGTGGTGACATAAAGCCGCACCGCGCCGCGATTGCGGAGGTTGGAGAGCAGCACATCCATCTCTACGCCCTGGCGGCCGATCCAGCGGTCCAGTGTTTCGCCGCGCGCCTGCTCCTCATGCGCGAGCTGCGCCATTTCGAGGAAGGCGGCGTTGGCGGTCAGCACATGGGCGCTGTCATCGGTGACGACGAAGCCATCGGGCGCCACCTGCACCACCTTCAGCATCCGGGCCTGCGTATCGGGCAGCGCCGCGCTGATCTGCGCCGGCGCGGAAAGCCGCACCAGAAACAGCAGCCCCGCCTCCTGCCGGAAGGTGGAGGCGGAAACCACCATCGCCTCCCCGCTTTCCACCAGATGGGCGGTCACGTCATCCGCGCGGCCGGCGCTGCGGACGCTGGCGAGCAGGGCTTGGACGGCGGGGCGATCCGCCGGTTCGAACAACTCGGCCAGGGTGCGGGCCGAGCTGCGCCGGGCGTTGCGGCCGAACAGGCGCTGCGCGGCGGGGTTCGCCTCCATGATGCGCTGCTGGTCGGCGTCCAGGATCAGCACCGGGTCCATCGCCATCTGGAACAGCAGGCGGTAGCGGGTTTCGGCCTGGCGCAGGCGGGAATAGTCCCGCTCCATGGATTGCTGCACCTCGACCATGCGCTGCTGCAACTGCGACAGCGGCCGCAGGTCCCGCCCGAACACCACATGCCGGCCGGCATCGCCCAGCGGCGCCACGGAACACAGTAGCGGAATGGTGGAACCACGCGTCGTCATCTGGTTGATGTGCCGCCAGCGTGCGGCATCCTTCGGCAGATCGCGCGCCAGCATGGACTCGACCTTGACGCGGCTGTCCTTGGCCACCGTCTCGCTCCAGGCGCGGCCGAGGAGGGTGTCCGGGCCGTCGAATTCCCGGGCCAGGTCCACCTGGCTGAAGGCGATGTCACGAATGATGCCCGCCTGATCAAGCACGAGCGAGACGTCCGCGGCAGCCGTGATCAGCCCTGCGGTCGCATCCGCATCGAGGGGGCCGAGCGAAATCCTGGGGGTAGCGAACGATTTCACGAACCATTGCGTCCTTCATCCCGAGGGTCCCCTCCCCAGCCGAGCCTCCTGAGCGTCCACACGTCGTCATTCACATCCTGCCGGGGGGTGCCCGGCGTTAGGCTTCACGCATCAGCAGAGCCAGAAGCGTCTCCGCCTTCAGCGCTGCCTGTTGACCATCTGCCGCAGTTGCATCCGCGCCCACCAGCGCGGCCAGCTCCGGCCGATCGACGAAAACCCGTCCGCCGACGAGCACCCCGATCTGTGGATTGCGGGAGGCGCGACGCACCGCCCGGATGGTGGTGGCCAGGACCTCCAGATGATCCTCGCTGGCCATCGAGAAGCCGATGGCGGCGAACCACTGCCGCCGCACCACGGCTGAGATTTCCTTGGCGTTGGTGCCGCTGCCGGAGGTCACTTCCCACCCCTGGCGCCGGAAAAATTCGCCAACCATGACCAGGCCGAAGCTGTGCTGCTCACCCGGCACCGGGGCCAGCAGGATCCGGCGTTCGACATCACCGCGGCCGAGTCGCGGCTGGAAGGCGGGGCTGTTCTCCAGCACCACCTGCTGCAGGCAGCAAAGGCCGATGGTGACCGCCGTGAAGTCGCAGCGATCCTGTTCCCACATCTCGCCGAGATGCCGGGCGACCGGCGCCAACAGGTAAAGATAGATCCGCTCCAGCGGCATGCCGCGCCCCGTCAGGCCGCTGACATAGGCGAGCGCGCCGCTGAGGTCGCCCTGCAGGGCCAGGCCGGCAACGACGGAAATATCCTCCGGCTGCGGCATGCTGGCGCCGGGGTTGTCGATATAGGCGGGCGTATTGGCTTCGCGCCGCGAAAGCACCAGGCGGGGGATCACCTCCGTCTCCAGGGTGCGGGCCAGCAGGGCGACGCGCCGGCGCTCGGCGTTCGCAGGCCGGATGCGCGCGGGCGGCGCGCGGGGGCTGGCGGGCGGCGACCACCTGTCGCTGCCGGCGGTATCGCGGCCATGGCTGGAATGCGGGGCGGACCCTGCCTCCTGCGTCTGGCTGGCGCTTTCCGCCATATGCTGTGCTGCCATCATCGGCTTCGCGGACATCGCCCCCTCCGGTGCTTCATACTTGAATGCCGGCACCCTCTCCTGTCAACCGCGATTTACGTCAATCGTGCTTGACACTATGAGCGCCGGGCCTCTAGCCTCCCTGAACAAGCACGGTGTGGGAGAGAAAAAGATGCGCAGGGAAGCGGCCAAGCCGGCCAACAAGCGCAGTCTTCTCGGATATTTCCCCCATCGCGGGCTGCCGGCCAGGGGCCACGGCAGCCGTTCGCGGACAGCGGACCGCCTTTGACGGAGGGTTGTCAAGCCATGCTTACAATGAACGGGTTGTCCGGAATGCTTGACGCTCTCGACGCGTCGCCCTGGGGCGCCACGTCGGGGCGCGCCGCGCGCCAGAATCGGGACGCCATGGCGTCGCGCCGGCCGCTTTACACACCGGAGGAACGGCAGCGGCGCGATGCCACGCCCTGGACCCTGGTGCAGGGGGTCCTGGCACCGATCCAGTTCGCGGTGTTCCTGGTGAGCCTCGGCCTGGTGCTGAACTTCCTGGCCACCGGCGATGGGCTGGCGGTCGCCACCGCCTCCGTCGTCGTGAAGACGGCGCTGCTCTACACCATCATGGTGACCGGCTGCGTGTGGGAGAAGGTGGTGTTCGGCCGCTACCTGTTCGCCCCGGCCTTCTTCTGGGAAGACGTCTTCAGCATGCTGGTGCTGGCCCTGCACAGCGCCTACCTGCTGGCCGTCTTCACCGGCTTCGGTGACGGGCAGGGGCAGATGCTGCTGGCACTCGCCGCCTACGCCGCCTACGTCGTCAACGCCGCGCAGTTCCTCATGAAGCTGCGCGCCGCACGGCTGGACGAAGCCCGCGCCACCGCCCGCAGCGTGGCGGCATGAGCGCCGCGGCCGCCCTGCCCCAGCCTGGCTGCGCCGATGCGCCCGTGCTGCGGGAGCGCGGCCAGCGCGAGGTGTTCTGCGGGCTGACCGGCATCGTCTGGCTGCATCGCAAGATCCAGGACGCCTTCTTCCTGGTCGTCGGCAGCCGGACCTGCGCGCATCTGCTGCAATCCGCCGCCGGCGTGATGATCTTCGCCGAGCCCCGCTTCGCCACCGCCATCATTGATGAGCGGGATCTGGCAGGGCTGGCCGATTGCAATGCGGAACTGGACCGCGTGGTGACGCGGCTGCTGGAGCGGCGCCCCGACATCCGCATGCTGTTCCTCGTCGGCTCCTGCCCGAGCGAGGTGATCAAGCTCGATCTGTCCCGTGCCGCTCAGCGCCTGTCGCAGCGCTTCCTGCCGCAGGTGCGGGTGCTGAATTATTCGGGCAGCGGCATCGAGACGACCTTCACCCAGGGCGAAGATGCCTGCCTGGCCTCCCTGGTGCCGGAAATGCCCGCCGAGCCAGGTGCCGCGCGGTCCCTGCTGGTGGTCGGCGCGCTGGCCGAGGTGGTGGAAGACCAGTTTCTCCGAATTTTTGCGGCGCTCGGCGTGGGACCGGTGCGCTTCCTGCCGTCCCGCCGCGCCGCGGAACTGCCGGCGGTGGGGCCGGGCACGCGCTACCTGCTGGCACAGCCCTTCCTGAACGACACGGCCCGGGCGCTGGAAGCCCGCGGCGCGACGCGCATTGCAGCACCCTTCCCATTGGGCGTGGAGGGCACCACCGCCTGGCTGACCGCGGCCGCCGAAGTCTGGGGCGCCTCGCCCGCGCGCATCGAGGAAGCCACCGGCGCCGCAGCGGCAAGGGCCGGTGCGGCTCTCGCGAGAATTCGCCAAAGGCTTGAGGGCAAGAGCATCTTCTTCTTCCCGGACAGCCAGCTCGAAATCCCGCTGGCGCGGTTTCTTTCGCGCGAATTGGGCATGCGGTTGACCGAGGTCGGCACGCCCTATCTGCACCGCCAGCATCTGGCGGAGGAGCTGGCGCTGCTACCGGCGGAGACGATGCTCTCCGAAGGCCAGCATGTCGATCGCCAATTGGACCGCTGCCGCGCGCTGCGACCCGACCTGACCGTCTGCGGTCTTGGCCTCGCCAATCCGCTGGAGGCGGAGGGGCTGACGACCAAATGGTCCATCGAGCTCGTCTTCACGCCGATCCAGGGCTACGACCAGGCGGCTGATCTGGCCGAGCTGTTCGCGCGGCCGCTGCTGCGCCACGCGAAGCTGGCGGTATAGCGCCATGCAGCTCGCGCTCTGGACCTATGAAGGCCCCCCCCATATCGGCGCCATGCGCGTCGCCACCGCGATGGAAGGCGTGCACTACGTGCTGCACGCGCCGCAGGGCGATACCTACGCGGACCTGCTGTTCACCATGATCGAGCGCCGCGCCAAGCGCCCGCCCGTCACCTACACCACCTTCCAGGCACGCGACCTGGGCGGGGACACGGCGAACCTGTTCCGCGAGGCGGTGCTGGATGCCTATGAGCGGTTCAAGCCGCAGGCGATGCTGGTGGGCGCTAGCTGCACGGCGGAGCTGATCCAGGACGATCCGGGCGG
Source organism: Falsiroseomonas sp. E2-1-a4 (assembly GCF_051433165.1). Classification (NCBI taxonomy): domain Bacteria; kingdom Pseudomonadati; phylum Pseudomonadota; class Alphaproteobacteria; order Acetobacterales; family Roseomonadaceae; genus Falsiroseomonas; species Falsiroseomonas sp. E2-1-a4. Next base: position 520,870 of record NZ_JBHMFS010000001.1, read on the forward strand.
GCTGGCCAAGACGCTCGGCCTGCCGATCCCGGTGGTGCCGCTGGAACTGCCCGCCTATCAGCGCAAGGAGAACTGGGGCGCGTCCGAAACCTTCTATCAGCTGGTCCGCGCCTGCGCCGGCCCGCATGTGCCGAAGCCCGGCACTGTGCGACCGAAGAATGCGACGCCCCGCTGCAACATCCTCGGCCCCACCGCACTTGGCTTCCGTCACCGTGACGACGTGCCGGAGGTGGAGCGGCTGCTGGAGGCACTCGGCATCGAGACGCATGTGATCGCGCCGATGGGCGCGACGCCCGCCGATCTCGCCACGCTTGGGGATGCCGATTTCAACGTGGTGCTGTACCCGGAAGTCGCCGGCCAGGCGGCCGCCTGGCTGCGCCGCAGCTTCGGCCAGCCCTGCACCACGGTGGTGCCGATCGGCGTCGGCGCGACGCGGGATTTCGTGCAGGAAGTCGCGAAGCTGGCCGGTGTGCCGGCGACGACGGCGGAAGGCACGCTGCGGCTGCCGTGGTATTCGCGGTCAGTCGACAGCACCTACCTGACCGGCAAGCGCGTCTTCATCTTCGGCGATGCGACGCATGCGATCGCGGCGGCGCGGGTGGCGGAGAAGGAGCTCGGCTTCACCGTTGTCGGCCTCGGCAGCTATTCCCGTGAATTCGGCCGCGAGATCCGCGCGGCCGCCGCGCTGCATGGCGTGGAGCCGCTGATCACCGACGACTATCTTGAGGTCGAGGCGCAGATCACGGCATTGCAGCCGGAACTGGTGCTGGGCACGCAGATGGAACGCCATGTGGCCAAGCGCCTCGGTGTGCCCTGCGCAGTGATTTCCGCACCGGTGCATGTGCAGGATTTCCCGGCGCGCAATTCACCGCAGATGGGTCTCGAAGGCGCGAATGTGCTGTTCGACACCTGGGTCCACCCCCTGATGATGGGGCTGGAGGAACATCTTCTCGGCATGTTCCGCGAGGATTTCGAGTTCAACGACGGCGTGCAGCCCAGCCATCTTGGCCATGCTGCGCCGTCACAGTCGGGCAAAGAGGCCGCGCCCGCCGCGCAGCCCATGCCCGTGCCCGCGGCGGAGACTCCCCACTCCGCCGCGGGCGCCCTTTTGCTTGCCTGGGGGCCAGATGCGGAGAAGGAGTTAAAGAAGATTCCCTTCTTCGTCCGCGGCAAGGCCCGGCGCAACACCGAACGATTCGCGCAGGAGCGTGGGATCGGGACCATCACGATCGAGACTCTCTACGACGCGAAAGCGCATTTTTCGCGGTGAGATATTTCTCTCGCCGCCGCACCGGAGGGCCGGATGCCTGAGGGTATGAATTGGCGTGCTGCCACCACGATGCGAGTCGTCGTGGTCACCATGGACAGCCACCTCGCAGGCGCGATGATGCAGGCGCGCGATGTGCTGCGGCGGGACATTCCCGGACTGGAATTGTCCGTGCACGCGGCGGATGAATGGGGCACGGATGCGGAGGCGTTGGCCGCCTGCCATACCGATATCGCCCGCGGCGACATCGTTATTGCCACCATGTTGTTCCTCGAAGACCACATTAACCTGGTGCTGCCGGCGCTGCGCGCGCGGCGCGATGCCTGTGACGCGATGGTGTGCTGCCTTTCGGCCGGCGAGGTGATGAAGCTGACCCGGCTCGGGCGCTTCGACATGGGCGCCGAGGCCAAGGGGGTGATGGGCCTGCTGAAGCGCCTGCGCGGCAGCAAGAAGGGCGCGGCATCTTCCGGCAAGGGCCAGATGAAGATGCTGAGGGAATTGCCGAAGCTGCTGCGCTTCATCCCCGGCACCGCGCAGGATGTGCGGGTATATTTCCTGGCGCTGCAATACTGGCTGGCCGGTAGCCAGGCGAACCTTGCCAACCTCGTGCGGCTGCTGGTGAACCGCTATGCGGCCGGTCCGCGCCAAGTGCTGGTCGGTACACTGAAGGTGGCGCCGCCGGTCGAATATCCGGAAGTCGGGCTGTATCATCCGCGCATCCCGGGGCAGGTGACGGATCGCGTGTCCCAGCTTCCGGCGCGCGGGACCAAGGGCACGGTCGGTGTGCTGATCATGCGGTCCTATGTGCTGGCCGCAAATGCCGCGCATTATGATGGCGTGATCGCGGCGCTGGAGGCACGCGGCCTGAACGTGGTGCCGGCCTTCGCCAGTGGCCTCGACAACCGCCCCGCCATCGAAGCCTACTTCATGCGGGATGGCGTGACGACGGTGGATGCGGTGGTCTCGCTTACCGGTTTCTCGCTGGTGGGTGGCCCGGCCTACAATGATGCGCGCGCGGCGGAAGAAACGCTGGCGGCGCTGGATGTGCCCTACATCTCTGCTCATCCGCTGGAATTCCAGACGATGCGGCAATGGGAGGCCGATCCGCGCGGCCTGCTGCCGGTCGAGGCCACGATGATGGTGGCGATCCCGGAGCTGGATGGCGGCATCCTGCCGATGACCTTCGGCGGCCGCTGCGGCGCCTCCTCCACCGGCACGGTCTGCCCGGGCTGCGATGGCGTGCAGTGCGGACGCGACATGGTCTCCTATCGCGAACGCGCGGACACGCTGGCGGCACGCGTGGCGCGCATCGTGGCGCTGCGTCGCTCGGCGCGGGCGGAGCGGCGTGTTGCGGCGGTGGTATTCAACTTCCCGCCCAATGCCGGCAACACCGGCACCGCCGCCTATCTCTCTGTCTTCCAGTCGCTGTTCAACACGCTGGGCGCGATGCAGAAGGCTGGCTACACGGTGGAGATGCCGGCCAGCGTCGATGCGCTGCGCAACGCCATCATCAACGGCAACGCCCAGCAATACGGCGCAGTCGCCAATGTCGCGGCGCGCATCCCGGCCGATGACCATGTGCGGCGCGAGCCCCACCTGGCCGAGATCGAGCGCACCTGGGGCCCGGCGCCGGGCCGTGCGCAATCCGATGGCGCCAGCATCTTCGTGCTCGGCGCGCAGTTCGGGAATGTGTTCATCGGCGTGCAGCCCGGCTTCGGCTATGAGGGCGACCCGATGCGGCTGCTGTTCGAGCGCGGCTTCGCGCCGACGCATGCCTTCAGCGCCTTCTATCGCTGGATCCGCGAGGATTTCGGCGCCCACGCCGTGCTGCATTTCGGCACGCATGGCGCGCTCGAATTCATGCCGGGCAAACAGGCGGGGCTGTCCGCCGAATGCTGGCCGGACCGGCTGATCGGCGACCTGCCGAACCTGTATTTGTATGCGTCAAACAATCCGTCCGAGGGCATGTTGGCCAAGCGGCGCGCCGGTGCCTCGCTGATCAGCTACCTGACGCCGCCGGTAACCAGTGCTGGCCTGTATCGCGGTTTGCTCGATCTGAAGGCAACGCTGGACCGCTGGCGCGCGCTGGAGCCGAATTGCGACGACGGTGTCCGTGCCGCGCTGGCCGAGCTGGTTCAAGCACAGGCCGCCGCTGTGGACTTGGCGCCGGCCGAGCCGGCCTGGGATGCGGCTGACGCACCGGGCGTGGTTTTGCGCCTGGGCAATCAACTGCTGGAACTTGAGTACACGCTGATCCCGCACGGCCTGCATGTGGTGGGCGAGGTGCCGGATGCGGCGCAGCGCAAGGAGATGCTGGACGCGGCCGGCGTGACCGAGCCTGCGGAATTCGCACGGCTCGACCTGCTGCTGGCGACGGAGCATGAGATTCCGGCCATCCTGCACGCGCTGGATGGCGGCTACACCCGCCCCGCGCCGGGCGGCGACCTGCTGCGCACCACGGATGTGCTGCCGACCGGCCGTAACCTGCACGGCTTCGACCCCTTCAAGATACCCTCCGCCTTTGCGGTGCAGGATGGCGCGCGCCAGGCGGAACGGCTGCTGGCGCGGCATGCGGCCGATGGCAAGGGACTGCCGGAGACGGTGGCGATCGTGCTGTGGGGGACCGACAACCTCAAGACCGAGGGCGGCCCGATTGCCCAGGCGCTGTGGCTGATGGGCGCGGAGCCGCGGCATGACAGCTATGGCCGCCTGACCGGTGCCCAGCTGGTGCCGCTCGCGGAGCTTGGCAGGCCGCGCATCGACGTGATGGTGACGCTGTCTGGCATCTTCCGGGATCTGCTGCCGCTGCAGACGAAGCTGCTGGCGGAGGCTGCGCTGCTGGCGGCCAGCGCCGAGGAGCCGATCGAGCAGAACTTCATCCGCAAGCATGCGCTGGCGCATCTGGCCCAGCATGGCGGCGAGATAGCGCAGGCAGCGCTGCGGGTCTTCGGCAATGCGGACGGTGCTTATGGCACCAACGTGAATCAGATCCTCGATGCCGGGCTGTGGACGGATGAGGATGAACTGGCCGAGGCCTATGTGAAGCGCAAGGGCTTCGCCTATGGCGTGGACGGCAAGGCGGCGCGGCAGGACAAGGTGCTGACGCAGCTTTTGAGCTCGGTCGATGTCACCTACCAGAACCTCGACAGCGTCGAGGTCGGGCTGACCACCATCGACCAGTATTTTGATACGCTGGGCGGCATGAGCCGCGCGGTGCGGCGTGCGCGTGGCGGGCAGGAGGCGTCGGTCTATGTCGGCGACCAGACCCGCGGCGAGGGCACGATCCGCAGTGTCGCCGAACAGGTGGCGCTGGAGACACGCACGCGGGCGCTGAACCCGAAATGGTTCGAGCCGCTGCTGGCGCATGGCTATGAGGGTGTGCGCCAGATCGAGGCGCAGGTGACCAACACCATGGGTTGGTCGGCCACCACTGGTCAGGTGGCGCCCTGGATCTACCAGAACCTGGCCGAGACCTACATGCTCGACCCCGCCATGCGCGCGCGGCTGGCAGCCCTGAACCCCACCGCTTCCGCGAAGATCGCCAACCGGCTGATCGAAGCGCAGGAGCGCAGCTACTGGCAGCCGGATGCCGAAACCCTGGCGGCGCTGCGGCGCGCGGGTGAGGAACTCGAAGACCGGCTCGAAGGCATTACCGAGGAGATGGCGGCATGACCGTGATCGTACGACCGCGGCCCGATGAGCGCCTGATCGGCGATGGCGACGGCAGTGTGCAGGTGCACATGGCCGATCGTATCGAAGGCGCGAAGGTCTTTGCCATCTACGGCAAGGGCGGCATCGGCAAGAGCACAACGTCCTCCAATCTCTCGGTGGCTTTCGCGAAGCTGGGCAAGCGCGTCCTGCAGATCGGCTGCGATCCGAAGCATGACAGCACCTTCACCCTGACCGGCCGCATGATCCCGACGGTGATCGATGTGTTGGACGGCGTCGGCTTCCATTCGGAGGAACTCCGCGCCGAGGATTTCGTGGTGGAAGGCCGCCACGGCGTGATGTGCGTCGAAGCCGGCGGCCCGCCGGCCGGCACGGGCTGCGGCGGCTATGTGGTGGGTCAGACGGTGAAGCTGCTTAAGGAGCATCACCTGCTGGAAGACACCGACATCGTCATCTTCGATGTGCTCGGCGACGTGGTCTGCGGCGGCTTCGCGGCCCCGCTGCTACATGCGGACCGTGGCGTGATCGTCGCCGCGAATGATTTCGACAGCATCTTCGCGATGAATCGCATCGTGGCTGCCATCAAGGCGAAGTCGCAGAATTACGGCGTTCGGCTGGGCGGGGTGATCGTCAACCGCTCCAAGGACACCGACCAGATCCAGAAATACAACGACGCGACGGGCATGAAGATGCTGGCGCATCTGCCGGACCTCGACGTGATTCGCCGCTCCCGCCTCAAGAAGGCGACGTTGTTCGACATGGAACAGACGCCGGAGGTGGAGGCGGTGTGCACGGAGTACCTCCGCCTCGCCGCCGGGCTGCTCGCTGGGGTGACGCCGCTGGAGGCGACGCCGCTGAAGGATCGCGAGATATTCGACCTGCTGGGGTATGATTGAAATGCAGACCTCCAGCTACGCCACCCGCCGCGGGGAACTGGAAACCTATTTCGACCGCACTGCGGCGAAGGCCTGGGAACGCCTGACCTCGGATGCGCCGGTCAGCGGCATCCGCGCCACCGTCCGCGCCGGGCGGGATGCGATGCGTGGCAAGCTGCTGTCCTGGCTGCCGCCGGACCTGCGCGGCAAGCGCGTGCTGGATGCCGGCTGCGGCACCGGTGCACTCGCCGTGGAAGCCGCGCGGCGCGGTGCGGAGGTGGTGGCCGTCGATATCTCGCCCACACTGATCGCGCTCGGCCAGGAACGGGCGGCGGGTCAGCATGGCGCAGGCTCTGTCAGCTTCCATGTCGGCGACATGCTCGACCCGGCCTTCGGGCGCTTCGACCATGTGGTGGGGATGGATTGCCTGATCCACTACCAGCCTACAGATGTGCTGCGCGCGCTGGCTGGTCTCTCCGCCCGCACGGAGCGCAGCATCCTGTTCACCTTCGCGCCGCGTAGCGCCTTCCTGATGGCCTTCCTGACGGTCGGCCGCCTAGTGCCGCGTGGCGATCGCTCGCCGGCCATCGTGCCGGTGGCGGAGGGCACGCTGCGGCGGTTGGTCGCCGGCGATACCGCGATGGCTGGCTGGCATTCGGTGCGCACGCATCGGGTGGCGAGCGGCTTCTACACCTCCCAGGCACTGGAGCTCGTGCGGCGATGAAGCGTCCCGGCAGGATCATCCGGATGTGGCAGGGTGTGGGGCCGCATCTGCTGCCCTTCGCCAACGCCACCTCCGAACGCCTGCCGATGTCGCGACTTCTGCGGCTGTCGCTGTTCCAGATTTCCTGCGGCATGGCGGCGGTGCTGCTGGTCGGTACGCTGAACCGCGTGATGATCGTGGAGCTGAAGGTCTCCGCCTGGCTGGTCGCCACCATGGTGGCGCTGCCGCTGGTCTTCGCGCCGCTGCGGGCGCTGATTGGCTTCAAGTCCGATACCTACAAATCCGTGCTCGGCTGGCGCCGCGTGCCCTATCTGTGGCTTGGCACCATCATCCAGTTCGGCGGGTTGGCGATGATGCCCTTCGCGCTCCTTGTGCTGGCCGGGGACACCTGGGCCGATCCCTGGACCGGGCAGCTGGCGGCGGCGATCGCCTTCCTGATGACCGGCTTCGGCATGCACATGGTGCAGACGGTAGGCCTGGCCTTGGCGTCGGACCTCACGCCGCACGACCAGCAGCCGAATGTGGTGGCGATGCTGTCGGCCATGCAGCTTGTCGGCATGGTTCTGGCGGGGCTGGTCTTCGGCGCTCTGCTGGCGGATTTCTCGCAGCTTCGGTTGATCCAGGTGGTGCAGGGCGCGGCAGCATTGACGCTGGTGCTGAACCTGGTTGCTGTCTGGCAGCAGGAAGCGCGTGACCCGTCGCGCACCGCCCGGACCGCGGAGCGCGAGCCGACCTTCCTCGAAGCATTTCGCGCCTTGCGCCAATCCGGCCCGTGGAACCGCCGCCTGCTGGGTGCCGGCCTGGGCACGGCGGGCTTTGCCATGCAGGACGTACTGCTGGAGCCCTATGGCGGGCAGATCCTCGGCCTGTCGGTGGGCGCGACCACGGGGCTGTCCGCATTGCTCGCGGGCGGTGCGGTGATCGGGTTCTTGCGCGCCGCAGGGCGCCTGCGGCAGGGGGCGGATCCGCACCAGGTTGCGGCAACTGGGGGACTGTTCGGCATTGCCGGCTTCACCGTGATCATCTTCTCCGGCGCCATCGGCAGCGGCGCGCTGTTCGCAGGCGGCGTGGCGCTGATCGGCCTTGGCGCGGGTCTGTTCGGCCATGCGACACTGACGGCCTGCATGCGCGCTGCGCCGCCGGAGCAGACCGGTTTGGCGCTTGGCGTCTGGGGCGCGGTGACGGCAACTTCTGCAGGCGTTGCCATCGCATTGGGCGGCGTGCTGCGGGATGTAATTTCGGCAATCGCTGAGGCCGGTGCGCTGGGCGAGGGCCTGGCGCAGGCGGCCACCGGCTATGTCAGCATCTACCTGATCGAGATCGTGCTGCTGTTCATCACGCTCGCCGTTGTCGGACCGCTGGTTCGCAGCCGTGGTGCGTCTCAACCTCGCCCCGCAGCCGGCCTCGCCGGCGCGGCACAAATCTGACCAACAGGAAGCGGAGGCCACCAATGCCCGGCGCACACCAATTCGTTCAAATGGATCTGGCGGCAGGGCTGCTCTACGCCTTCTTCGCCTTCTTCTTCATTCTGGTTCTCTGGCTGCATCGCGAAGGCAAGCGCGAGGGCTATCCGCTGATCTCCGACCGGCCGAGCCATCCGCTGCGCGTGCCGATCGAGGGCTTTCCCGGCGTGCCGCCGCTCAAGGTGTTTAAGCTGAAGCATGATGACCATCACGCGGCGACGCGCCGGGAACGCGACCTGACCGGTCTCGTTGAGCCGGCGGATTACTATGCCGGCGCGCCGCTGATCCCGACCGGTGATGCGATGCAGGATGGCATCGGCCCGGCCGCCTATGCGGAACGCGCCGATGTGCCGGACCTCGCCTTCGACGACGATCTGCCGAAGATCATTCCGCTGCGGGCCGCGCATGGTTTCACCATTGGTGAGACGGACCCGGACCCGCGCGGCAAGCCGGTCATCACGTTGGACGGCAAGGTGGCTGGTGTGGTGGTGGACCTCTGGGTCGATCGCTCGGAAATGATCTTGCGCTACTTGGAGGTCGAGGCCACCGGTGCCGCGCGCCGTGTGCTGGTGCCGATGTTCCTGGCCACCATCAACTCCGCCGGCACGGTGCGGGTGATTTCGGTCACTGCCGCGCAGCTCGCGGTTGCGCCGGGCATCGCGCAGCCGGAACAGATCACGCTGCTCGAGGAAGACAAGGTCGCGGCCTATTTCGGCGGCGGGCATTTCTATGCGACGCCCGCGCGTAGCGAGGCACTGGTATGAGCCGGCATCCCGAAGTCCTGGAGCATGACGGGGAAGATGTCCCCGGCCTGCCCGGCCCGCTGCCGAAGGGCGAGACCATCCTGTGGCAGGGTGCGCCCGAATGGCGCGGCATTGCGCGGCGCGCGCTGTTCGTGCGCGGCATCGCCATCTACTTCATCCTGCTCGCCGTGCTGCGTGGCGGCGACCTGACGACGCAGGGCGCAGGCGCGATGGAGGCGCTGGCGGAGGGGTTGTTGCTGGTGGTGATCGGGGCCGTGCCGGTGGCGCTGCTGCTGCTGTTTGCCGGCCTTTCGGCGCGCACCAGCCTGTACACCATCACGACGCGGCGTATCGTCATGCGTGTCGGCGTGGCGCTGCCGATGACCATCAATATTCCCTTCGTGCTGATCGACAAGGCCGATGTGGCGAAGCAGGCGGATGGCACCGGGGATCTGGTGGTCACGCTGGTGAAGCCGCACCGGGTGTCCTGGCTGGCGCTGTGGCCGCATATCCGGCCCTTCCGCATTTCACATCCCCAACCCATGTTGCGGGCATTGAAGGATGCGGATGTGGCGGCACAGGTCCTGTCCCGTGCCTTGGCGGCTGCGGCCTCCGTGCCGGTGCCGGCAATGGCGGCGAGTGGTGAGGCGCGCGAGCCGGGCCACGCCGAAGCGATGGCTTGAGAGAAGGAGGGAAGGTGATGTCGGAGACCGTCGAAACCAACCCGATCCTGCGCCGCCCGGCATTGGTCTGCGGCAGCATGATCGCGGGCGTACTGGCGTTGGTGCTGGCTTCGCCCTTCCTGCCGAGCGTGCAGGACGGCGTGGTGCCGGTGGCGCTGGCGCAGCGGGACCTGTTCTTTTCGGATCGCGGCGATGGCGGCGTGGTCATCACAGATTCCCGCAACGGCCAGGATGTGGCCATGCTGGAGCCGGGCGAAGGCGGATTCGTCCGCGGCACCGTGCGTAGTCTGGTGCGTGAGAGGAAGCGCGAGGATATCGGTTCCGCCATACCGTTTCGCCTCACGGCATGGCAAACTGGCCAGATCACGCTGGAGGATCAGGCGACCGGCCGAAAGCTGGACCTGACGGGCTTTGGCGAGACCAACGCAAGGGCGTTTGCACGCTTCTTGTCCAACAGGGAGTAACCAGGATGAACGGCCGCTGGGGAGTGGGCCGGGCGATCTTCGGGGGAGAGACACTCGAAGTGCCCTGCACGGTGGATATCGAGAGAACGGCGGACAGCTTTCATGCCTATGCCGTGCCGGAAGGCGTGTTTCTGCGCCCTGGCGACCAGGTCATCGTGCATGGCACGCCGGACCATGTGGCGTTCGGCGAGCGCATGACCTTCGAGACGCGGGCGACGGTGCTGCGCGCCGGGCCGCTGACTCGTTGGTGGACCCAGTGGGTCGCGATCTTCGAGCTGACCGAGTTGTACCATTGCGGCTTCGAGCCGAAGGAGGCCGTCGCATGGAACGCCTGATTCTGGATGGGCCCGCCATTGTCGAGCCTTCGGTGGCCGTGGGCATGACACCGGGCGGGCGCCCGGATGCGGATGGTGCCGCCACCAAGATGGCGCTGACCGAGACGGTGCTTTCGCCACGCTTCTACACCACCGATTTCGACGCGATGGACCGCATCAGCATCGAGCCCGTGCGCCAGCAATGGGATGCGATGATGGCAGAGTTCCACGCCGACCCGAACAAGGGGCATTTCACCCGCACCGCCGAATTCGACGAGTTCGACATCAAGGCGCTGCCGGCGCCGTTGCAGAAGGAGCTGCTGGAGTTTCTCGTCAGCTCCGTCACTGCCGAATTCTCCGGCTGCGTGCTGTATGCCGAGATCAAGAAGCGCGTGACCAACCCGGACATGAAGGACATCTTCAGCGTCATGGCGCGGGATGAAAGCCGGCATGCCGGCTTCATCAATGATGCGCTGAAGGATGTCGGCGTCGGCGTCGACCTCGGCTTCCTGACCAAGGCGAAGAAGTACCACTACTTCCAGCCGAAGTTCATCTTCTACGCCACCTATCTGAGCGAGAAGATCGGCTACGCCCGCTACATCACCATCTTCCGCCAGTTTGAGCGGCACCCGGAACTGCGCTTCCATCCGATTTTCAAATGGTTCGAGAATTGGTGCAATGACGAGTTCCGGCATGGCGAAGCCTTCGCCCTGCTGATGCGCGCCAATCCTCATCTGCTGTCGGGCGGAAATGTCTACTGGGTACGGTTCTTCCAGCTCGCGGTCTTTGCCACGATGTATGTGCGTGACCATGCGCGGCCGGAATTCCACAAGGCGCTCGGCATGACGCCGACGGAATACGACATGAAGGTGTTCCGCATCACGGAGGAGATCTGCCGCCAGGTCTTCCCGGCCACGCTGGATGTGGACAACCCGAGCTTCCTGCGCGGGTTGGAACGGCTGCGGAAGATCGGCGACGGCATTGCCGCGGCGAAGGCGCAGGGCGGCATCGTCGGTGGCATCAAGCGCGCCAGTCTGATGGCGGCAGCGGGCGCGAATTTCGCGCGGCTGTATTTCCTGCCGCCAAGGCGCCAGGCGCTGCCGGCCGACCCCCGTCTATCACCGGCCTGGTAGCCCCATGGCCGAATATGGTCTGCCCGCGCTGTTCACCCTGTTCATCTGGTGGTTCAGCACCGGCGTCATCCTGTACCTGGACGGGCTGCGCCGAGAGACATTTCGGTGGACCATGCTCGGCGCGACCATCCTGGCCGTCGCGGGCCTCGCCGGGCTCCAGGCGAGCGCCTGGGACATGACGATCCAGGGCGCCTATCTCGGCTTTCTCGGTGCGCTGCTGGTCTGGGCCTGGATCGAGATGGCTTTTCTCACCGGCCTGGTCACCGGCCCGCGCCGCACGGCCTGCCCGCCGGGTGCGACCGGATGGGTCCGGTTTCGCGCGGCGCTGGCGGCGGTGCTGTGGCATGAGCTGGCGATCATCGCGGGTGCGGCCGCCATCGCGCTGGCCACCTGGGATGCGCCGAACCGCATCGGGCTGTGGACCTTCCTGGCCTTCTGGATCATGCGGCAATCGGCCAAGCTGAACGTGTATCTTGGCGTGCGGAACCTGGCGGAATCCTTCCTGCCGGATCACCTGCGCTACCTGGAAAGCTTCTTCCGCCGGCGCCGGATGAATGCGCTCTTGCCGTTTTCGGTTGCTGCCGGGATCCTCGCCTGCGTGCTGCTGGTGCAGCAGGCGATTGCTCCGGAAGCAACGCCGCATGAGGTGACGGGCTTCACCCTGCTCGCCACGCTTGTCGCGCTGGGCCTGGTCGAGCACATCTTCATGGTGATGCCGGTTCCGGCCGATGCGCTGTGGCGGTGGGGTCTTGCCTCGCGCAAACAAAAGCCAGTTCGCGACAGCATGGGGTGCGAGCCAACGCACTGCAGACCAGTTCCGGCCACAGGGGGTCCGAGATGAACTACGAATCCTTCTTCCGTGCCCAGCTCGACGGCCTCCGCCGCGAAGGCCGCTATCGCGTTTTCGCCGATATCGAACGCCATGCCGGGCAATTCCCCAAGGCGACGCGGCACCGCAACGGCAAGACCTCCGAGGTCACCGTCTGGTGCTCCAACGATTATCTCGGCATGGGACAGCACCCGAAGGTGCTGGCGGCGATGCACCGGGCGCTGGACCAGCATGGTGCAGGCGCCGGCGGCACGCGCAACATCTCCGGCACCAACCATGAGCATGTGCTGCTGGAACGCGCCCTGGCGCGGCTGCATGGCACGGAAGACGCGCTGCTGTTCAATTCGGGCTACATGTCCAATTGGGCCTCGCTGTCCACCCTGGCCGCGCGGATGCCGGGCTGCGTGATTGTCTCGGATGAGATGAACCATGCCTCGATGATCGAGGGCATGCGCCATTCCCGCGCCCAGCGCCGCATGTTCCGCCACAACGACCTGGTGGATCTGGAGCGCGTGCTGTCGGAGATCGATCCTTCCGCGCCGAAGCTGGTGGCGTTCGAGAGCGTCTACTCCATGGATGGCGACATCGCCCCCATCGCCGCCATCTGCGACCTGGCCGACAAATACGGCGCGATGACCTATTGCGACGAGGTGCATGGCGTTGGCCTGTACGGCCCGAATGGCGGCGGCATCACGGACCGCGATGGCGTGTCGCACCGGCTGACCGTCATCGAGGGAACTTTGGCAAAGGCCTTCGGCGTGATCGGCGGCTACATCGCCGGCTCCGCCGCCATGTGCGATTTCGTCCGCAGCTATGCCAGCGGCTTTATCTTCTCCACCGCATTGCCGCCGGCGATTGCCGCGGGCGCGCGCGCTTCCATCGAACATCTGATGGCCAGCGGCGTGGAGCGGGAACAGCTGCATGAACGGGCGGCGACCCTGCGCCGCCGCCTCGACGCCATCGGCGTGCCGCATCTGGACAACCCCAGCCACATCGTGCCGGTGATGGTGGGGGACCCCGTGGTCTGCAAGGCGATCAGCGACATCCTGCTGGATGATCACGGCGTCTATGTGCAGCCGATCAACTATCCCACCGTGCCGCGCGGCACGGAACGGCTTCGCATCACGCCGAGCCCGGTGCACAGCGATGCCGACATGGACCATCTGGTGGAAGCGCTTTCCGCCGTATGGTCGCAATTCAGCCTGCAGCGGGCTGCCTAATGGATATTGGAACAAGCACCTTGGCCAGCCGCAAGACAACGACGCCACGGCCGGTCTTTCCGTTTGATGCGATTGTTGGCCAGGATGAGATGAAGCTGGCGCTGCTGATCGCAGCGGTGGACGCGTCCATTGGCGGCGTGCTGGTGTTTGGCGATCGGGGTACCGGCAAATCCACCGCGGTGCGCGCCTTGGCGGCGCTGTTGCCGCCGATGCAGGCGGTGGCCGGCTGCCGCTTTTCCTGCGACCCGGCGCGTCCGGAGGGGCTGTGCGATGCGTGCCGCGACTCGACCGACCTGGTCGTGGCGACTGTGCCGGTGCCGGTGGTCGATCTGCCGCTGGGTGCGACCGAAGACCGCGTGGCCGGCGCGCTGGATATCGAGCGCGCCCTGGCACAGGGCGAGAAGGCCTTCGAGCCTGGGCTGCTGGCCCGCGCGCATCGTGGCTTCCTCTACATCGACGAAGTGAATCTGCTGGAAGACCATCTGGTCGATCTGCTGCTGGATGTCGCGGCCTCCGGCGAGAATGTCGTGGAGCGGGAGGGCATCAGCATCCGCCACCCGGCACGTTTCGTGCTGGTCGGCAGCGGCAATCCGGAGGAAGGGGAGCTGCGGCCGCAATTGCTGGACCGGTTCGGCCTGTCCGTCGATGTCCGCACGCCCACCGACCTCGCAACGCGCGTCGAGGTCATCAAGCGGCGCGACGCCTTCGAACGCGATGGCGTGACCTTCCTTGCCAACTGGGCGGAGGCGGCCGCGACGACGCGGGAAAAGATCCTGGCGGCGCGGGCCCTGTTGCCGGCCGTGGCCGTGCCGGACGTGACGCTCGAAAATGCGGCGCGGCTGTGCATGGCGTTGGGCACGGATGGGCTGCGCGGCGAACTCACCCTGATCCGCACGGCGCGCGCCCTGGCGGCGCTGGAGGGTGATGAGGTGGTGGGCGTGCCGCATCTGCGCCGCATCGCCGCCCCCGCCCTGCGCCACCGCCTGCGCCGCAACCCGCTGGATGAAGCGGTGGCGACCACGCGCGTGGATCGTGCGGTCACTGAATTGTTCGGCGCGTGAGTGACGCGGCGGCACCGGCTTCGGATGCCGCGCAGGCCGCGCTGCTGCTGGCCGTCGATCCTGTTGGTCTCGGCGGCGCCGTGCTGCGGGCCGGCCCGGGGCCGGCGCGGGAGGGATGGCTCGCCGGGTTGCGCGCGGCGCTGCCCGCCGGCACGCCCTGGCGGCGGCTGCCGCTCGGCATTCCCGATTCACGACTGCTCGGCGGGCTGGATCTCGCGGGCACGCTTTCCGCCGGACGACCGGTGCTGGAACGCGGCGTGCTGGCCGAGGCCGATGGCGGCATCGTCGTCGCCCCCATGGCGGAACGGCTGGAGGCGAATACCGCGGCGAAGCTGGCCGCGGTGCTGGATGCCGGCCAGGTCGCCGTGCAACGGGATGGGCTGGACCTGAACCTGCCTGCGCGCCTGGCGCTGATCGCACTGGATGAAGGTCTGACGGCGGAGGAAACGCTGCCGCCTGCACTGGCGGAACGCCTTGCCTTTCGGCTGGAGCCGCAGTCGGTGCCGCTGGGGGCCGCCCCCCAAATCGCCGCGGCCCGCGCGCGGCTGGATCAGGTTGCGGTGCCCGATGCGCTGCTGGCCGCGCTGTGCGGTGCCGCCATGCAATTCGGCATCGCCACCCTCCGCGCGCCGCTTTTCGCGCTGCGGGCGGCACGGGCGGCCGCGGCGCTGGCCGGGCACGATGAGGTGACGGAGGCGGATGCCGCGCTGGCCGTGCGGCTGGTCTACGGGCCGCGCGCGACACGCCTGCCCGAATCGGAGCCGGAGCAGGCGGAGCCGTCGCCCGAGCCCGAGAACGCCCCGCAGGACAGCGACCAGCCGGAACCGCAGCCCGGCCCGCAGGAATTGCAGGACATGCTGCTGGAGGCGACGCGCGCGGCGCTGCCGGCCGGGCTTCTCGCGGCACTCGGCGCCGGTGCGCGGGATGCGGCGCGGCAGGCGGGCGCGCAGGGGCGGGAAGGCCAGCGCCGCCTCTCGGCGATGCGTGGCCGCCCGATCGGCACGCGAGCCGGCGCGCTGCGCGCTGGCGCCAGGCTTTCGCTGGTGGAGACGCTGCGCGCCGCCGCACCCTGGCAGGGCATCCGTCGGCGGGAACGTGGCGACAGGCCCGGCCCGCTGGTGCTGGTGAAGCAGGATGATGTCCGTCTTCTGCGTTTCCAGCAGCACACGGAAACCACCGCCATCTTCGCCGTCGATGCCTCCGGCTCCGCCGCCCTCGCGCGTCTGGCGGAAGCCAAGGGCGCGGTGGAATTGCTGCTGGCCGATTGCTATGTGCGGCGCGACCGGGTTGCCGTGGTCGCCTTCCGCGGGCGTGCGGCGGAACTGCTGCTGCCGCCGACCAATTCGCTGCTGCGCGCCAAGCGCAGCCTTGCCGGGCTGCCGGGCGGCGGCGCCACGCCGCTCGCCGCCGGCATCGATGCAGCGATGGCGCTGGCCGAGGAAGCCCGTCGCCGTGGCCGTACGCCGCTGCTGGTGCTGCTGACCGATGGTCGCGCCAACATCGCGCGTGACGGCACGGCGGGCCGGCCACGGGCGGAGGCCGATGCGCTGGCCGCTGCCATACCCTGCCGCGCCGCGGGCATCGCAACGCTGCTGGTCGACACCGCATCGCGCCCGCAGCCCTTCGCCAAGCAACTCGCGGAGGCAATGGGCGCGCGCTACCTCGCGCTGCCCAGCGTGGACTCGCAAAAGCTGTCCGCCGCGGTGGCCACGACGCGGGAGGTGGCGTGATGGCCGAACGCCCCAACTGGAGCATCGAGGGCCGGGACTGGCCGAACCGCGAGGCCAGCCGCTTCGTCACCGCCGCCGGCCTGCGCTGGCATGTGCAGGTGATGGGCCAAAGGGCGCCCGACCGGCCAGTGCTGCTGCTGCTGCATGGCACCGCCGCGGCCACGCATTCCTGGCGCGACCTGATGCCGCTGCTGGCGCGCGACTTCACCGTGGTGGCGCCGGACCTGCCGGGTCATGGCTTCTCGGATGGCGTGCCCGCGGCGCGGCTCTCGCTGCCACACATGGCGGCCTCCGTCGCTGCGCTGCTCGGCGTGCTCGGGCTGCGGCCGGTGCTGGCGGCGGGGCATTCGGCGGGGGCGGCGATATTACTGCGCATGGCGCTGGATGGCCGCATCGCGCCGGATTGCATTCTCAGTCTGAACGGCGCGCTGCAGCCGCTGGGGGACCGCCACGCGGCCTTCTTCACCCGCACGGCACGGATGCTGGTGGGCTTGCCCTTCGTGCCGAGCCTGTTCGCCTGGCGCGCGGCGGATCGTGCGGTGGCGGAACGCCTGCTGCGCGACACGGGTAGCCGCATCGAGGCGCGCGGCGTTGATCTCTACGCCCGCCTGTTCCGCCATTCGGGCCATCTGGCGGCAGCGCTCGGCATGATGGCGCATTGGGACCTGGTGCCGCTGCTGCGCGATCTGCCGAAGCTGGCGCCACGCCTGGTGCTGGTGGTGGGCGCGCAGGATCGCGCCGTGCCGCCGGCGCAGGCGGAGGCGGTGCGAAAACGTCTGCCCTCCGCGCGAATCGTCACGCTGCCGGGGCTTGGCCATCTGGCGCATGAAGAACAGCCGGCGCAGGTTGCCATTCTTATTCAGCAGGAATGCGCGGGGGCGCTGGCGGCATGAACAGATTGCAGGGTCTCGCCGCCGAGGATCGCGCCGCCTGTCGCGCCATGCTCGCCAGCGGGTCGAAATCCTTCCGTGCTGCGTCGCTGCTGCTGCCCGCGCGAATCGCGGAGCCGGCGGCGGCGCTCTATGCCTTCTGCCGTGTCGCCGATGACGCGATCGACGAGGCGCCGGACCCCGCCGCCGCATTGCCGGCGTTGCAGCGCCGGCTGGATGCGATCTATGCCGGGCGGCCGCAGCCGCATGCCGCGGATCGCGCTTTCGCCGTAGTGGCACGGGATTTCGCCATTCCCCAGGTGCTGCCCGCAGCCTTGCTGGAGGGTTTTGCCTGGGACGCCGAGGGTCGCCGCTATGCCGACCTCGCGGCGCTCGAAGCCTACGCCGCGCGCGTCGCCGCAACAGTGGGCGCGATGATGACGCTGCTGATGGGCGTGCGCGATGCCGCGGCGCTCGCACGCGCCTGCGACCTGGGCGTGGCCATGCAATTCACCAACATCGCTCGCGATGTGGGGGAGGATGCGCGCAATGGGCGGCTCTATCTGCCGCTCGACTGGATGATGCAGGAGGGAATTTCGGCGGAGGGGTTCCTCGCCCGCCCGGTCTTCACCCCGGCGCTCGGCCGCGTGGTGCAGCGGCTGCTGGATGCGGCGGATGTGCTATATGCGCGGGCCGAGGATGGCTTCGGCCGGCTGCCCTGGGATTGTCGCGCGGGCATTGGCGCCGCGCGGCATGTCTATGCCGGGATTGGTCGAGCCGTGGAACGCCAGGGCGGCGATTCGGTCAGCCGGCGCGCCATGGTGCCGAACCGCCGCAAGGCACTGCTGATGGCACGCGGTGCCACGGCTTTCGCCGCCCGCCGCGCTGCCAGTCCCGCGCCGCCGCTGCCGGCCACGCGCTTCCTGGTGGAGGCGGTGGCCGCCCAGGCACCGCTTGCCACGGACCGGCTGGCGGAGCGGATCGCCCGCGCCGTCGCCTTGTTCGACCGGCTGGCGGAGGCTACGACGCTCGGCCCGATGGCGCGCTGAAGCTCAGCGCACCACCACCATCCGGTACAGATGCCAAGTCGCATGCCCGAGCACCGGCAGCACTACCGCCAGCCCGATGAACAGCGGCAGTGACCCCAGCAGCAGCAGCACCGCCACGATGAACCCCCAGGCCGCCATGGCCAGCGGGTTCATGGCGACGGCGCGCAGCGAAGTGCCGATGGCCTGGCCCAGACCTGCCTGCGGCCGGTCCAGCAGCATGGGAAAGGACACCACGGTCAGCGCCAGCACCAGCGCCGCAAAGCCGAGGCCCACGGCATGGCCGAGCAGCAGCATGCGCTGGCCCTCCGCCGTGCCGAACACCTGTTCCAGCAGCGCCACCGCGCCGCCATTGTATCGCGGGTCCTGCGCCAGGGTGCCGAGGGTGGCTGCATGGATGGTATCCGCCGCCCACAGCCAGGCCAGGAACACCCCGAGCAGCAGCAGCCCGAGGCCGCTGATGGCGGGCAGGGCGGGTGCACGCAGCACATCGAACACATCGGTCCAGTGGGTCGGCTGCCCGGCCTCCCGCCGCCGGCTGATCTCGTACAGGCCGAGCGCGGCCAGCGGACCGATCAGGGCGAAGCCGGCGGCCATCGGGTAGAACAGGTGCATCACCTCACCCCCCGCCGCCAGGGAGGCCGCCACCAGCCCGATGAGGGGATAGAGGACACAGAGGAACATCAGCTGCGTCGGGGTCGCCAGGAAATCGGCCCAGCCCCGGCGTAGCGCGGTGCGCAGATCCCCCAGCCCGATGCGCCGCAGCGCCGGTGGGGCAAGATCGAGATCTCGTGTGGTGGTCATAGCCTCAGCCATCGTTCGCTTCCCCCATTCAGGTTCCACGGACGGCCCGGTGCCGGCGACGGCCGACAAGGACCCCGCGACTGTCAAGTGGGGCGTACAGGACTGGCTGCGCCTCAAGCCCGCGTGACCGAATGACGGTTGACTTGAGTGTCAAGAAAGTCTGACACTCACGACTGACAAGCTGGACTTACATCGAGCCGGCGCGTTCGGGAGGTTGCCAATGGACACCGTGTCGCGGATCGAAGCCAGCCTGGCGGATGCGGTGCTCTGCGCCGAAGCGGCCGGCGCGCCACCGCGGCTTGCGGCGGCCATGCGGCATGCGGTGTTTCCGAAGGGCGGGCGGATCCGCCCGCGGCTGACGCTCGCGGTGGCTGCGGCCTGCGGCGATGACCGCCCGGCGCTGTCCTCCGCCGCGGCCGCCGCGATCGAGCTGCTGCATTGCGCCAGCCTGGTGCATGACGACCTGCCCTGCTTCGACGACGCCGCCACCCGCCGTGGCAAGCCCAGCGTGCACCGTGCCTTCGGCGAGCCGCTGGCCGTGCTGGCCGGGGATGCGTTGATCGTGCTGGCCTTCCAGACCCTGGCGCGGGCCGCGCCGGCGGGGCCCGAACGGCTGGGTCCGTTGCTGCTGATCGTCGGCGACGGCGTCGGCGTGCCCTTTGGCATCGTCGCGGGCCAGGCTTGGGAATGCGAGCTGCGCGCCGATCTTTCCGAATACCAGCGCCAGAAAACCGGCAGCCTGTTCGCCGCCGCCACCGTCGCCGGCGCCACCGCCGCGGGCCATGCGGAGCCGGAAGCCTGGCGCCTGCTCGGCGACCGGTTGGGCGAGGCCTATCAGGTGGCGGACGATCTGCGCGACGCGGTGGAGGATGAGGCAACGATCGGCAAGCCCGTGGGCGTCGACAAGGCGCTGGGGCGGCCGAGCGCGGTGGCGGAGTTCGGCCTTTCCGGCGCGGTGGCGCGGCTGCTGGCGCTGTCCGAGCAGGCTGTGGCGGCAATTCCGGAATGCCGGGGGCAGGCCCTGCTGCGCGGACTGATCCTGGCCGAGTCGAAGCGCCTGATGCCCGCGAAACTGGCCGCCCAGGCGGCGTGAAACCCGCCATGCAGGCCCCTGCCATGCCGGCACCTGGGCTGATGGACCGCTTCCGCGCCTGGCGGGAAGGCGTGACGGCCAATCCGCAATTCCGTGCCTGGGCCGCGCGCTTCCCGGTGACCCGGCCAGTGGCGCGGCGGCGGGCGCGCCAATTATTCGATCTCTGCGCGGGCTTCGTCTATTCGCAAGTGCTGGCCGCCTGCGTGCGGCTGCGGCTGTTCGAAATTCTGCACGAGGCGCCCGCCAGCGAAACCGCGCTGGCGCTGCGCCTGGCCGTGCCGCCGGAGGCCATGGGCCGCCTGCTGGCCGCCGCCGCCGCGCTGGACCTGACCCGCCGGCGCAAGGACGGGATGTGGGTGCTGGGGCCGCTCGGTGCGGCCATGATCGGCAACCCCGGCATCGCCGCCATGGTCGAGCACCACGCACTGCTCTACGCCGATTTGGCCGATCCGGTGGCTCTGCTGCGGCGGGACCGCGGCGGCAATGCGCTTTCCGACTACTGGGCCTATGCCGGCGCTGCGGCGCCCGAGGCGCTGGGGGCGGATCGCGTTGCGGATTACTCCGCGCTGATGGCGGCCTCCCAGCCCATGGTCGCGGCGGAAGTGCTGGCAAGCTACGATTTCCGGCGCCACAGCGCGCTGCTCGATGTCGGCGGCGGGGAGGGAGCCTTCCTGACGGAGGTCGCGCCGGCCGCGCCCGATCTGCGGCTGATGCTGTTCGACCTGCCCCAGGTGGCGGCCCGGGCCACGGCGCGGTTTGCCGCGCGTGGCCTGGCGGATCGTTCGCAGGTTTTCGGCGGCGATTTCAGCGCCGATCCGCTGCCG
This sequence comes from Falsiroseomonas sp. E2-1-a4, assembly GCF_051433165.1. Lineage (NCBI taxonomy): Bacteria > Pseudomonadati > Pseudomonadota > Alphaproteobacteria > Acetobacterales > Roseomonadaceae > Falsiroseomonas > Falsiroseomonas sp. E2-1-a4. The sequence goes on from NZ_JBHMFS010000001.1 coordinate 541,681, forward strand.
CAGGGCGCCGATATCATCAGCTTCGTCCGTGTGCTGCACGACCATGACGATGCCGTGGTGCTGAACCTGCTGCGCGCCGCCCGCACCGCACTGCCGCCCCAGGGTCGCCTGCTGATCGCCGAGCCGATGGCCGGCACCAGCGGCGCGGAACCGATGGGAGAGGCGTATTTCGGCTTCTACCTGCTGGCCATGGGCCGCGGCCGTCCGCGCCGGGCGGAGGAGCTGCAGGCCATGCTCACCGCCGCCGGTTTCGCCCGCAGCCGCGCCCTGCCGACGCCGACGCCACTGCTGACTCAGGTGCTTGTTGCTGATGTCGGCATTACCTGACGCTCGCATGTCAGTTTGTCTTGACATGTGCGACTGTCAGGGTAGGCTGACACACAAGGAAAAGGGAGCAACCGTCCAGGTGGACACGGTGGCAGTCTTGCTGGAAGCGCCTGAGCAGCTCGTTCTGAGCCGCCTCGACCTCACGCCCCCGGGCGATGCGGATATCGTGGTGGATGTGGAATGGAGCGGGATCAGCACCGGCACCGAGCGCCTGCTGTGGTCCGGCCGGATGCCGCCCTTCCCGGGCATGGGCTATCCGCTGGTGCCTGGCTACGAATCGGTGGGCCGCGTGGTCTCTGCCGGTGCCACAGCCAACCGCCGTGTCGGTGAGCGGGTTTTCGTTCCCGGCGCCAAGTGCTTCGGCCCGGTACGCGGCCTGTTCGGTGGCGCAGCCTCGCGTCTCGTGGTCCCCGGCGCCCGCGCCGTGCCGATCGATGAGGCGCTGGGCGAGGATGGTGTGCTGATGGCGCTGGCCGCCACCGCACAGCATGCGATCGCGGCGGAGTTACCGGAGCTGATTATCGGCCATGGCGTGCTCGGTCGGCTGGTGGCGCGGCTGGTGGTGGCCGCGGGCCGGACGCCCACGGTGTGGGAGACCAACCCGGCGCGTGCCGATGGTGCGCTCGGCTACCAGGTGGTGGCGCCCGAGAATGATACGCGGCGTGACTACCGCAGCATCTGCGATGTCAGTGGCGACAGTGCGCTGCTGGACACCTTGGTGCAGCGCCTGGCACCCGGCGGCGAGATCGTGCTGGCCGGCTTCTACAGCGCGCCGCTCAGCTTTTCCTTTCCCCCGGCCTTCATGCGGGAGGCGCGGTTCCGCGTCGCCGCGGAATGGCGCGAGCCTGATCTGGTTGCGGTGCGTGCCTTGCTCGATGCCGGGCGTCTGTCCTTCGCAGGCCTGATCACGCATCGGCGTGACGCCGCGGCCGCGCCGGATGCCTACCGCACCGCCTTCAACGATCCCGCGTGCCTCAAGATGATCCTCGATTGGAGAGCATGCTCATGACCGCACAGACTGGTTCGCAGCCCACGTCGTCCGCACAGCAGAGCATGGCGGATGCGCTGCGGGCGGAAGCGGAGCAGGAGCCGGATGCGGTGGCGACGGGCCCCGTGAAGAAGGAAACGCAGATCATTGCCATCTACGGCAAGGGCGGCATCGGCAAGTCCTTCACGCTGGCCAACCTGAGCTACATGATGGCGCAGCAGGGCAAGCGCGTGCTGCTGATCGGCTGTGATCCGAAATCCGACACGACCAGCCTGCTGTTCGGCGGCCGTTCCGTGCCGACGATTATCGAGACGTCTTCGAAGAAGAAGGCGGCCGGTGAGGCGGTGAAGATCGGCGATGTCTGCTTCAAGCGCGACGGCGTCTTCGCCATGGAACTCGGCGGCCCGGAAGTTGGCCGCGGCTGCGGCGGGCGCGGCATCATCCACGGCTTCGAGCTGCTGGAGAAGCTGGGCTTCCATCAGTGGGACTTCGACTACGTGCTGCTCGACTTCCTGGGCGACGTGGTCTGCGGCGGCTTCGGCCTGCCGATCGCGCGGGACATGTGTCAGAAGGTGATCGTGGTCGGGTCCAACGACCTGCAATCGCTGTATGTCGCGAACAACGTCTGCAGCGCGGTCGAATACTTCAAGAAGCTCGGCGGCAATGTCGGCGTGGCCGGCATGGTCATTAACAAGGATGATGGCACGGGCGAGGCGGCTGCCTTCGCCAAGGAAGTCGGCATTCCGGTGCTGGCTGCGATCCCGGCCGATGACGACATCCGCCGCAAGTCCGCGAACTACGAGATCGTCGGCATCCCCGGTGGCCAGTGGGCCAGCGTGTTCGAGGAACTCGCCTTGCAGGTCGCCGGCGCCCCGCCCGTTCGGCCCTATCCGCTGACGCATGAAAACCTGCTGAACCTGTTCAAGGGCGATGCGGTCGGCCGTGGCGTGGTGCTGGACCCGGCGACGATGGAAGACATGTGCGGCGCCGAGGTGCTGAACAAGCCGTCCCTCGAAGTCGTCTATGAGGGCGCCTGATACCATGACCGAGACAGCAGGCTGCCACGGAGGCCGTGAGACGTTGGAGGCCGCCGCGCGCGCCGCCGGCAAGTCTCTTGTGATGGACGAGCTGACCAAGAACTACCCGCGCGGTCCGCATGACCAGCCGCAGAGCATGTGCCCCGCCTTCGGGTCGCTGCGGGTTGGGCTGCGGATGCGGCGCACGGCGACGATTTTGTCGGGCAGCGCCTGCTGCGTTTATGGCCTGACATTTACAAGCCACTTCTATGGCGCACGGCGGACGGTTGGCTACGTGCCCTTCAACTCCGAGACGCTTGTTACGGGAAAACTGTTCGAGGATATCCGCGACGCGGTGACGGAGACCGCAAAGCCGGAAGACTACGACACGGTCGTCATCATCAATCTCTGCGTACCCACCGCCTCCGGCGTACCGCTCGACCTGCTGCCGAAGCAGATCAACGGCGTGCGGATCATCGGTATCGACGTGCCCGGCTTCGGCGTACCGACGCATGCGGAAGCCAAGGATGTGCTGGCCGGCGCCATGCTGCGCTATGCCCGCGGCGAGGCCGAGTCCGGCCCCGTGGCAAGGCCGCGGCAGATGGTGGATGGCGCGCGGACCGTGGCGCTGATCGGCGAGCTGTTCCCGGCGGACCCGATGGGCGTCGGGGCCATGCTCGCCCCGATGGGCCTGGCCGTCGCCCCGCAGACGCCGGCGCGAGAATGGCGCGACCTGTACGCCGCGCTGGATTGCGAAGTGGCCGCCGCGGTGCATCCCTTCTACACCGCAAGCATCCGCGAATTCCGCGCCGCCGGGCGGCCCGTGGTGGGCTCCGGCCCCGTCGGGCACGACGGCACGGCCGCCTGGCTGGAAGCGATCGCGCGTGCCACCGGCGCCAGCGCCGCGCAGCTCGATGCCGCGAAGGCGCGGGCGCTGCCGGCCATCAAGGCCGCGCTGGAGGCGGCGCCGATCAACGCGCGCATCACCGTCTCCGGCTACGAAGGCTCCGAATTGCTGGTGGCGCGGTTGTTGGCGGAAGCCGGTGCGGAAGTGCCCTATGTCGGCACCGCCTGCCCGCGCACCGAATGGTCCGACGCCGACCGTGAATGGCTGGAAGCACGCGGCACGCATGTGCAGTTCCGCGCCAGCCTGGAGCAGGACATGGCGGCGATGCGGGAGGTGAAGCCCGACCTTGCGCTCGGCACCACGCCGCTGGTGCAGAAGGCGAAGGAGCTCGGCATCCCCGCGCTGTACTTCACCAACATGATTTCCGCCCGGCCGCTGTTCGGCGCCGCCGGCGCAGGCTCCATGGCGAGCATCGTGGCCGCGCAGACCAAGGGGCGCGAGCGCTTCAGCCGCATGGTCAGCTTCTTCGAGGGCGTCGGCACGCCAGATGGCGCGGGCTACGGTTTTCGAGACAAGCCGGTCGATCCGCCGGGCTTCCGGGAGCGTCAGCGCAAGATCCAGGCCGCCAAGGCGAAAGCCGAAGAATCGGTGGGCACCTGATATGCTCGTCCTCGATCACGACAGGGCCGGTGGCTATTGGGGTGCGATCTACGCCTTCTCCGCCGTGCGCGGATTGCGCGTGGTGATCGACGGCCCGGTGGGCTGCGAAAACCTGCCCGTCACCGCCGTGCTGCACTACACAGATGCGCTGCCGCCGCATGAGCTGCCGGTGGTCGTCACCGGCCTCGACGAGGACAGCCTGTCGAAGAACGGCACTGAGGATTCCATGCGCCGTGCTGCCGGCACGCAGGATCGCGAATTGCCGGCTGTGGTCGTCACCGGTTCCATCGCCGAGATGATCGGTGGTGGCGTAACGCCGCAGGGCAGCAACCTGCAGCGCTTCATCTGCCGCACCATCGATGAAGACCAGTGGCAGGCCGCCGATCGCGCCATCATGTGGCTGTGGACGGAATTCGGCGCCCGCGGCCGCAAGATGCGCGCGCGTAACCCGAAGCTCGGCACTACGCCGCGCGTCAACATCATCGGCCCGATCTACGGTACCTTCAACATGCCGTCCGACCTGGCCGAGATCCGCCGCCTGGTGGAGGGCATCGGCTGCGAAGTGAACCTGGTGTTCCCGCTGGGCAGCCATGTCGAGGACATCGCTAAGCTGCCGGATGCGGATGTGAACATCTGCATGTATCGCGAATTCGGCCAGAAGCTGTGCGAGGAACTGGAACGCCCCTGGCTGCGCGCGCCGATGGGCCTGTTCGCCACAACCAACTTCCTCCGCAAGCTAGGCGAGATGACGGGGCTCGACCCCGAGCCGTTCATCGAGCGGGAAAAGCACACCACGATCAAGCCGATCTGGGATCTGTGGCGCAGCGTCACGCAGGACTTTTTTGCGAGCGCCAGCTTCGCGGTTGTCGCGACGGGTACCTACACGCGCGGCCTGCAACGCTTCCTCGGCGAGGAAATGGGCGTGCCCTGCGCCTTCGCCTTCAGCCGCATGGCCGGCGAGAAACCGGACAACGCGGCGGTGCGGGAGGCGATGAAGAAGACGCCGCCGTTGGTGCTGTTCGGCAGCTACAATGAACGCATGTATGCGGCGGAGCTGAAGTCCCGCGCCATGTACATCCCTGCCAGCTTCCCGGGTGCGATCATCCGACGCGCCACCGGCACGCCCTTCATGGGCTATGCCGGCGCGACCTACATCGTGCAGGAATACTGCAACGCGCTGTTCGACGCGCTGTTCCACATCCTGCCGCTTGGCACCGACCTCGACCGCGTGGATCCCACGCCGGCGCGGGCTGCGGAGCCCTGGGACGATGATGCGGTCGCGCTGCTCGACGCGCATGTGGAGACCGAGCCTTTCCTGCTCCGCATCTCGGCCGCCAAGCGGCTGCGTGAAGCGGTGGAGCGCGCAGCGCGCGAGGCCGGTGAGCCACGAATTGTCCGCGAACGCGTCCGGCACACGCTGGGCGACGTGGTCGCGCACCCCGTTGCAGAGGGCGTCGCATGATGCGGCCCCTGCATCCTTCCGTTCCTGCCTGCCGCCAAGTGCGGTTCGCGGTTCGGCCTTGGCGGTTTCCCGCCGTTTCCATCCCAGCCGCGCGGGATCAGCGCGGTGGCGGCCGAAAGGCAAAATGGAGGTCATCATCATGGCCGAAAGCTCAAAGACCGGCCTGACCGAGGGCGAGGCACGCGAGATCCACTCTCTGCTGATCCAGGGTTGGGCGTTCTCCGTGTTCGCTTCGATGGGCGCGCATATCCTGGTGTGGCTGTGGCGCCCGCTGGTTTACGGCAACCAGATCGTCCCGCCGGACTGGCGCTTCTTCTGAGGCGCGTGGTTCGTCGAGAGATAGGAGATAGAAGCTATGCATAAGATCTGGATGGTAGTTGACCCGCGCCGCTCGCTGTTCCTGGCGATGGTCGGCGTGGTCGCCGTGTCGGGGTTGCTGCACGTCGTCGTGCTCGCATCCCCCCGATACTGCGACCATTGGGGCTGGTGCGCGACGCCTGCGACCTTCACGCCGGGGCAACCGGTCGGAGCTCTGCGCTAAGCAGAGCGAAGGCGCCGGTGTCGCTCCGCGGCAGCGGGCGAGGCCAATACAGCGGCCCTCGTCCGCTGCCCGGGACGACGACACAGGCAGGCGGGCACTAGGCCCCGCCCATAAGGGAGCGTCATGCGATGGCGATAATGACTTTCGAGCGGAAATATCGCGTCCGCGGGGGCACCCTGGTGGGCGGCGACCTGTTCGATTTCTGGATAGGCCCGTTCTGGATCGGGTTCTTTGGGATCACCACGGCCTTCTTCACCTTTTTGGGTGTTGGCCTGATCCTGATGGGCGCGGCGATGGGCGGCACCTTCAACCCCTGGCTCATCAACATCGCGCCGCCGGACCTCAGCTACGGTCTGCGCCTGGCACCGATGGCCGAGGGCGGTCTCTGGCAGGCCATCACGGTGTGCGCGATCGGCGCCTTCGTGTCGTGGACACTTCGCCAGGCCGAAATCTCCCGCAAGCTCGGCATGGGCTATCACATCCCCATTGCCTACAGCGTTGCGGTCTTTGCCTACATCACGCTGGTGGTGATCCGCCCCGTGCTGATGGGCGCCTGGGGGCACGGCTTCCCCTACGGCATCTTCAGCCACCTCGATTGGGTCTCCAACGTCGGCTATCAGCACCTGCATTTCCACTACAACCCGGCGCACATGCTGGCGGTGACGTTCTTCTTCACCACCACACTGGCGCTGTCGATGCATGGTGGCCTGGTGCTGTCCGCGCTGAACCCGGCCAAGGGCGAAGTGGTGAAGACGGCGGAACACGAGAACACCTATTTCCGCGACCTGATCGGCTATTCGATCGGCACGCTCGGCATCCATCGCCTCGGGCTGTTCCTGGCGCTGTCGGCGGGTTTCTGGAGCGCGGTTTGCATCGTCATCAGCGGGCCGTTCTGGACCCAGGGCTGGCCGGAATGGTGGGGCTGGTGGCTCAACCTGCCGATCTGGAACAAGTGACGGGAAGGGGGGATTACGCAGATGCCTGAATATCAGAACCTCTTTACCCGGGTGCAGGTCCGGGGGCCGGTGCCCTATCCGGGCACGCCGATGGGCACCGCCCAGCTGCTCGCGGGCAATTCAGAACGCGAAACGCAGGGCACATTCGTCAGCCTGTTTGGCAAGATCGGCGATGCGCAGGTCGGGCCGGTCTATCTCGGTACACTCGGTGTCCTGTCGATCATCTTCGGCTTCATCGCCTTCGAGATCATCGGCCTCAACATGCTCGCCTCCGTGAACTGGGACGTCGTCCAGTTCATCCGCCAGCTTTTCTGGCTGGCGCTGGAGCCGCCTTCGGCTGAATACGGGCTCAGCATTCCGCCGCTGCGTGAAGGCGGCTGGTGGATTGTCGCCGGCTTCTGTCTGACGGTCTCGATTTTGCTGTGGTGGGCGCGCACCTATCGCCGCGCACGGGCGCTCGGCATGGGCACGCATGTGGCCTGGGCCTTCGCCGCCGCGATCTGGCTTTACCTGGTGCTGGGCTTCATCCGCCCCGTGCTGATGGGGTCCTGGGCGGAGGCGGTGCCCTTCGGCATCTTCCCACATCTTGACTGGACCGCAGCGTTTTCCATCCGCTACGGCAACCTGTTCTACAACCCGTTCCACGCACTCTCGATCGTCTTCCTGTATGGCTCCACCCTGCTATTCGCCATGCATGGCGCGACCATTCTCGCACTTGGCCGTTATGGCGGTGAGCGTGAGATCGAACTGGTGCTGGATCGTGGCACGGCGGCCGAACGTGGTGCGCTGTTCTGGCGCTGGTGCATGGGCTTCAATGCCAGCTTCGAGAGCATCCATCGCTGGGCCTGGTGGTTCGCCGTGCTCTGCCCGCTGACAGGCGGCATCGGCATCCTGCTGACCGGCACGGTGGTGGATAACTGGTATCTCTGGGCGGTCGATCGCCACTTCGCCCCGGCCTATCCGCAGATCTGGGAACCGGTCATCGATCCGGCCCTCGCTGCCCCGATGCAAGGAGCGCCTCGATGAGCCTCACCGCACGCGTCGGCCTGGTCTTCGCCGCAGCCCTTTGCGTCGTGATCGTGCTGATGACCTTCGAACGGCCACCGGTCAACGCGACCCAAGTGGGCTTCCGCGGCACCGCGATGGAACAGGTGGTCAACCCGCGCACCCAGGCGGTGCGCCTTGCCGCCAACCGCGTTCCCGAGGCGCCCGAGGCCGCCGAGACGGATGGCGAAAGGGCGCGTGAGATCTACGAGAACGTCCAGGTGCTGGGTGAGCTGAGTGTCGGGCAGTTCAACCGCATCATGGCGTCGATGACGGAGTGGATCGCACCCGAACAGGGCTGCGCCTATTGCCACAATGTCGAGAACATGGCGTCCGACGAGATCTACACCAAGGTGGTGTCGCGCCGGATGCTGCAGATGACGCGCACCATCAATGTGGATTGGACTGCGCATGTCGGTGATGCCGGCGTCACCTGCTACACCTGCCACCGGGGCCGCCCGGTGCCGGCGGAGGTCTGGGCCTCCACCATCCTGCCGCAGAACGGGCTTCAGGCACCGCGCGGGCAGAATACCCCGGCACCGGTGGCCAATCTCAGCTCCCTGCCCGGCGAGCCCTTCACGCCCTTCCTGCTGCAGGACCGCGAGATCCGCGTGATCAGCACGGCGGCCCACCCGAACGGCAACACCGTCAGCACCAATGAAACCGATTGGGTCTACTCGCTGATGATCCACATGAGCCAGGGTCTCGGCGTGAATTGCACCTTCTGCCACAACAGCCGATCCTTCGCGAACTGGTCTACCAGCCCGCCGGCACGGCTCAACGCCTGGCACGGAATCCGCATGGTGCGGGACATCAACAATGACTACATCGTGCCGCTGACGCCGCTCTGGGCCGCCAATCCGCGCGGGCCGGCGGAAGGCCCGCACATGCCGCGCGTGGGTCCGGCCGGTGATGCGTTGAAGGTGAACTGCGCCACCTGCCACCAGGGTGCCAACCGGCCCTTCTACGGTGCCCCGATGCTGCAGGACTATCCGGAGCTCAACATGGTCTCCCAGGGTCCGCTGCGGGCCGCCTCGGTGGCGACACCGCAGTGAACTGGCACGGCGCCAGGCCCGCGCGGCCTGGCTGCCGTGTTTGCATCCGGCGCGCAATCGGGCATAGCAAGGCCCGTGTCAGGCGCGCTGGAACTTCTCGGGTTGTTTGCGGTGGCGGTGGGCGCCGCCAGCCTGCTTCCCATGGCATCGGAGCCGCTGGTGGTCGGGCTGCTGCTTTTGGGCGGGCAGCCCGTTTGGCTGTTGGTGGCGGTGGCGAGCCTGGGCAATACGCTGGGCTCCGTCATCAACTGGGCGCTGGGCCTGCAATTGCTGCGCTGGCAGGACCGGCGCTGGTTTCCCGTGAAACCCTCGGCGCTGGAACGCGCGAGCGGCTGGTACCGTCGCTGGGGCCATTGGTCGCTGCTGCTGAGCTGGGCGCCGGTGATCGGCGATCCGCTGACATTGGCAGCCGGCGTGATGCGCGAACCGTTCTGGCGCTTCCTGCTGCTGGTCGCCATCGCCAAGACCGGACGCTATGTGGTGCTTGCGCTGGTGACGCTCGGCCTCACCTGAACGGAAGGGAGGACGCAGCATGATGGACGGCACGGATCTGCACCGGGACACGCGCCCGCATGCCGTGGTCATCGGCGCCGGGTTTGGCGGCCTAGCCGCTGCCATTCGCCTCGGTGCGCGTGGCTGGCGCGTGACGGTGGTGGAAAAGCTGGATGCGGCTGGCGGCCGCGCCTATGTCTATCGGCAGGATGGCTTCACCTTCGACGCCGGCCCCACCATCATCACCGCGCCGTACCTGCTGGAAGAATTGTGGACGCTCGCGGGGCGCCGCATGGCGGATGACCTCGACCTGCGCGCGATGAACCCCTTCTACCAGATCCGGTTCGACGACGGCACGGTGATGAATTGCAGCGCCGATCTGGTGGCAACGCGCGCCGAGATTGCCCGGATAGCGCCGGAGGATCTGCCCGGCTTCGACCGTTTCATCGCCGACAGCGAGAAGATTTTCGAGGTCGCCTTCGCGAAGCTCGCCGACCAGCCCTTCCATCAATTGTCCACGCTTCTGCGCGCTGTGCCGGACATGCTGCGGCTGCAAGGCTACCGCACCGTCTACAGCAAGGTCAGCGACTACTTCACCAACGACAAGCTGCGGATCGCCTTCAGCTTCCACCCGCTGCTGATCGGCGGCAACCCGCTGAACACCACCGCCTATTACTGCCTGATCGCGCATCTGGAACGGCTGCATGGCGTGCACTACGCCATGGGTGGCATGGGTGCGGTGGTCGACGGACTGCTGGGGCTGATCCGGCATTTCGGTGGCACGCTGCGCACCAGCACGGAGGTCGCACAGATCACGGTGAAGGACGGCCGCGCCAGCGGCGTGCGCCTGGCCAGCGGCGAGACCCTTGCGGCCGACATCGTCATTTCCAACGCCGATGTCGGCTGGACCTACACGAAACTGCTCTCGGAGCATAAGCGCCGGCGCTGGACCGATGCGAAGGTGGCGCGCGCCAATTATTCGATGAGCCTGTTCGTCTGGTATTTCGGCACCAATCGGCGCTTCGAGGATGTCTACCACCACACCATGGTGCTCGGCCCGCGCTACCAGGAACTGCTGACGGACATCTTCAAGCGGAAGGTGCTGTCGGAGGATTTCTCGCTGTACCTGCACCGGCCCACCGCCACCGACCCGTCCCTCGCCCCGCCTGGCTGCGACAGCTTCTATGTGCTGTCCCCGGTGCCGCATCTCGGTGGCAACACGGATTGGGCGCAGCATGCCGAACCCTACCGCGCCGCCATCGAAAAGCGACTGGAGGACACGGTGCTGCCCGGCCTGGGTGCGAGCCTCGTCACCTCCCGAATCCTGACACCGCAGGATTTCCGCGACCGGCTGCTATCCGTGCAGGGCGCGGCCTTCTCGCTGGAACCGCAGCTTTTCCAATCTGCCTGGTTCCGTCCGCACAATGTCAGCGAGGATCTGCCCGGATTGTTCCTCGTCGGCGCCGGCACGCACCCCGGCGCCGGCGTCCCGGGCGTGGTGTCCTCGGCGCGCATCCTGGACCAGGTGGTGCCGCATGGCGACACGCTGGCAGGATCGCGGCTGCGGTCTCAACAGACGGCCTGAGCTGAACGGTGTTGGCCGGCGGCAACGCACCGCCGGCAGGGCACGGCTACCGGCGACGTCCCTAAAAAAGACAAATACCGCAATTTAAGACGAATTCTCCCACGGATGTGAGGTGTGCAGATCTTCTGCGGCCGTATGCTGATGGAGAAGAAGTTTTTTTGCGGGAAAGGTCTCCAGATGAATACGGTCTTGCTCATTTGCAGCGATCGCCGCCTGCGTGCCAGCCTCGCCGAGGGCCTGGCGCCTTCCTTCTCCGTCCACCAGGCCGATGACGGCGCGGAAGCCAGGGTCTTCCTTCGCGCCTCGGCGGGCGGCTGCAGCGCGGTTCTGATCGATACGGGTCTCAACGCGGCAGATGGCCCCGAGCCCTGCCGCGGCCTGCGGTCTGAAGGCTTCGACATGCCGATCCTTCTGCTCAGCGAGGCAAGTGACGAGGCGGATGTCGTCGCGGGCCTCGACAGCGGCGCCAATGATTACATCCTCAAGCCATTCAGCATGCCGGAACTGCTGGCACGCCTCCGGGCCCATCTGCGGATTTCCGCCACGACGGAATCGGCCGTGCGCACCATCGGGCCCTATGCGTTCCGCCCCTCCGCCAAGCAGTTGTTCGAGCGCGCCCGCAACCGGACCATCCGGCTGACGAGCAAGGAGGTTGCCGTTCTGAAGTATCTTCATGCCGCGGATGGACGGCCGGTGGCGAAGCACACGCTGCTCATGGAGGTGTGGGGCTACAACAGCGCAGTCAGCAGCCATACGCTGGAGACCCATATCTGGCGCCTACGCCAGAAGATCGAGGACAATCCGGCCAACGCACGTTTGCTGCTGACGAATCGCGACGGCTACCGCCTGAACCAGGCCGCATGATGATGCGCCCGATGCCCTTCCTGAGTTCGTGACATGAGCGCGCTGGATCTTGCGCCGCTCATCTGCCGGCTCCTCGCACGGAAGCGGCCGTCAGGGCGAAGCGGTGCGGGGCCGGCTTCCGGCAGCGCGCCGCAGGCCGCCTCGCCGACCGAGTTCGTCGATGGCAGTTGGCGGGTCATCGGCGCTAGCCGGCGGATTGCACAGGTCTCGGCGCCCATGGCCACGGGTGCCGCGGCCACGGGCGGCACGCTCCTGGTCTGCCAGACGCTCGGCCTGCCCAATGCGCTGATGGAGACCGGGCGTCGGCTGCTTGCTGGTGATGGTGTGGCCGAGGCCGGCGGTGACGGGGAAGTGGCCGCCACGACGCTGATCGGCGAGGGAATGGACCTCCTTCTGACCGGCCCCAGCATATTTGCTCCAGGCATCGCGTACCGGGAGGGAGCACAGCATGTCGAAGGCGGGCGCCCGTTGGCCCAGCCGGAACCTGCCCCGGTGCCCGAGCCGGCCTCGATCGGACTGTTCGGTGTTCCGCTGGCCCTGATGGCCGCCCTGCTGGTCTGCACCGCTGCCAGGCGGCGCCGGCTTGCCCGCACCTGTGCCTCGCGCCGCGCGGATGGCGCGGCCTGAACTAGCGGCGGACTTCGGCATCCGCGCGAATCAGCGGCGCGGCCGAACCTCCAGCACCCGTGCCGCTGCCAGCCGGCCGGACATGGCCGCCATGGGAATGCCCGGCCCCGGATGGACGGAGCCGCCGGCGAGGAACAGACCCGGCAGGCGCGATGCGGCGCCCGGGCGCGCGAAGGTGCCGGTGGCGCCGTGGCTGGCGCGGCCATACAGCGCGCCGCCGGTGCCGGGGAACAGGCTGTGGAAGCCGGCCGGCGTGGTCGTGGTGGTGTTGCCGGGGGTCGCCTCAATCATCAGGCCGCAACGGCGCAGCAGATCCAGGCTGCGCTGCTGCAACTGCTCCAGCGCATCGGGCGACAGGTCGGCCAGGTCGCCATCGGCGGGGGCGTTGACCAGCAGCAGCAGGCGTTCGGGCGTGCCGGGTGGCACCTCGGCGTGGCCGCGATCCTGGGCGCAGATATAGACGGTGGGTGCTTCGGTGATCTGGCGGGCGCGGAAGATGGCGGCGAATTCGGCGGCGTAGTCCTCGGCGAAGAAGACGTTGTGGTGGGTCAGCGGGAAGCCGTGCGTCACCGCATTCATGCACCAGGTGACGGCGGAGAGGGACCGCGCGGCACGCGGCGTATCGCGCGCCGCATGTCGCGCGGCGCCGCCGAGCAGCCCCTGGCCGAGCGCGGCCACATCGCCATTGAATACCACGGCATCGGCCGCCAGCGTCTCCCCACCCGCCAACCGCACGCCGGCGGCACGGCCGTTCTGCACCAGGATTTCCTCCACCTCCGCGTTGAAGCGGAAGCTGGCGCCCTGGCTTTCGGCAAGGTCGCGGATGGCGTCGGCCACGCCTCGCATGCCGCCCTCCACCAGCCAGACGCCGTCCTGTTCCACATGCGCGACCAGCATCAGCGTGGCGGGTGCGAGGAAGGGGGAGCAGCCGCAATAGGTGGCATAGCGGCCGAACAACTGGCGCAGCCGCGGATCGCGAAAGTGGCTGCCGAGCGCCTGCCACATCGTCGCCCAGGGCGCCGTGCGCCACAGCGCATCCAGCCGCCCGACGCGCCGCACAAGATCGAGCGGGGAGGGCCGCTGCGCCGCGATGAAGCTGTGTTGCAGCGTGCGGAAAATGTCCGCGCTGCGGGCGGCGAAATCGCGAAACCCCTGCGCGTCCTGCGCCCCGGCGAATGCGCCGATGGCCTCCGCGGATTCGTCTATATCCGCGAACAGGTCCAGCCGCCCGCCCTCGCGCCAGGCGTGGCGTGCCAGGATATCCGCACGGCGCAGCACCAGCGCATCCTCCAGCCGCCGCCCCGCATCCTCGAACAAACCCGAAAAAATCCAGCGCATGGTGAAGACCGTGGGGCCGCCATCGATGGCCGCACCGCCGGCCTGCACATGCCGCATCTTGCCGCCCGGCGTCGCCGCGCGTTCCAGCACCGTGACGCGCACACCCTGGCGGGCCAGATCCGCCGCAGCCGACAGGCCGCCGATGCCGGCGCCGATCACCACGACATGCATCGCGTCAGGCCGCCGCGCGCAGACGCTGCCGGTTGCGCGCCTGCCGCTCCACCTCCAGCCGGTGCCAGATGATCAGCGCGAGGCCGACGATCAGCGGGATGCTCCACATGCCGGGATGCAGCGCGAGCTCCGGGAAGATGCGGACGGAGCCGAAGGCCATGAAGGCGGTGTAGACGGAGATGCCGGCGCCAACGAAGGCCTTGATGTGCTCCTTCAGCCAATCGGTCCGCGTCGCGCTCGGCTTGTGCAGGAACCACAGATTGGTCAGTCCGGTGGCGATGCCGACCACCGCGATGCCGATCATCAAATTCTGCCCGATGATCCAGCCCTGCACCGCGCAGACCAGCGCTGCGGCGATCACGGCGTATTGCAGCGCCAGGTTCAACGGCGTGCGGTTTGCCGCGTGGCGTTGCTTGCTGGTGATGCAGAGCCAGCCATACCAGGCGAGGTTGATGGTCAGGATGCCGGTATGCAGCATCATCCAGCCGAACATGCCGCGCAGGAAGGGCGCATCGTAGTCGGCGGCCAGGTGCGGATGCGTGCCGAAGGGGTCGGCCAGCGTCAGCAGGCTCATCGCCACTGCGAAGTTGCCGGTGGCGAGCATGGCGAAGGTGAAGATGCGCCCCCAGCGGCGATGGTTGGCGCCACCCTTGCGGCCGATCACCGGCACCCAGAAGGCGATGGCGCCGGTCACGCCGGTCAGGATGTGCGCGATGACCAGGCTGTGGAACAGCATCAACACCATCTGCTGTTCTCCTCCCTTGACAGAAAGTGACAATGCCACTTGACAGTTGCCGCTGCAAGGCGAGGAAATGACGGTGATGGAAGGCTTTGGCGCCAGCGTGGCGCGCAATTTCGTGCCGCCGCACCCCACGCCGCGCTCCCCCGTGGTGGCGCTGTTCCGCGCGCTGCTGGAAGGGGAGGGAGACCTGCTCGGCCTGCTGCCGACCGAGGCCTACACCATGCCGATCGGCCCGCTGGGCTATTCGCGCCGGTCCATCGTGGTGGTGAACGAGCCGAAGCTGGTGCGCCACGTGCTGGTCGATCCGGACGGCATCTTCCCGAAATCGGACCTGATGGTGAATGCGCTGGAGCCGCTGATCGGCGACAGCATTTTTGTGAGTTCCGGCGCCACCTGGAAGCGCCAGCGCCAGATGATGGACCCGGCGCTGACCCTGATGCGCGTGAACCGCGCCTTCCCCTGCATGGAAGCCGGGATCGAGGCGGCGGAAGCGACACTCGGGCAGACCGCGGCCTCGCAGGAGGTCTTCTCGCTCGACCTGGCGATGAGCCATCTGACGGCGGACATCATCTGCCGCTCCGTCTTCTCCACCAGCCTGCAATCCCGCGTGGCGCATGAGGTGTTCGACGCCTTCACCTTCTTCGAACGCAGCGTGGCGCAGGTGGAAATCCGCCGCCTGATCATGGACCGCGCCTGGACGCGCATCCCCCAGACCCAGGCCGTGCTGGACAGCTGCGCGCTGATCCGCCGCAGCTTGGGCGAATTGCTGGGCAGCCACCTCGACGCCGGCCAGAGCTTCGATGACATCGCCAGCGCCGTCGTCGCCGCGCGGGATGGGGAAGGCCGCGCCTTCACGCGGGAGGAGCTGATCGACCAGCTCGGCGTGCTGTTCCTGGCAGGCCATGAGACCAGCGCCAGCGCGCTGACCTGGGTCTTCTATCTGTTGGCCTCGCGGCCGGATTACGTCGCGCGGCTGCGCGCGGAGATCACGGCGGTATGCGGTGACGGGCCGATAGGCTTCGAGCACACCAAGCGCCTGGTCTTCACCCGCAACGTGTTCCGCGAAACGCTGCGTCTCTACCCGCCCATCACCTTCCTGCCGCGCATCGCCAATGAAGCGACGCGGATTGGCGACTATCGCGTGAAGCGCGGCGCGCTGATCATGGTGGCACCCTGGCTGCTGCACCGGCACCGAAGCTACTGGACCAACCCCAACACCTTCGACCCCGACCGCTTCCTGCCAGAACGCGAGGCGGAATTGACGGCCGGCGCCTACATTCCCTTCGGCATCGGCCCGCGCATCTGCGCCGGCGCCGCCTTCGCGACGGTGGAGGCGGTGTTGCTGATCGCCCGCCTGTTCCGCCGCTTCGATTTTTCGCTGGTGGAACCGCAGGATGTACGCCCGGCCGCGCGGCTGACCACGCGGCCGGCGCGGCAGATCCAGATGCGGGTGACGGCGGCCTGATGCCCACCGTGCTGCTGACGCTGGGCCGCCTGCCTAAGGCGCTCGACCTCGCGCGCGGCTTTTCGCAGATCGGCTGGCGCGTCGTTGTCGCGGAGCCTTTTGCACGACACCTCTGCGGCTCCTCCCGCGCCGTGGCAAAATCCATCCGCGTGCCGGCACCCGTTGACGGCAAGCAGGCCTACCTGTCCGCGCTCGCCCAGGTGGTGCGCGATGAGGCGGTGGAGCTGGTGCTGCCGGTGTCGGAGGAGACGATGCATGTCGCGCACCTGCCGCCGCTGCTGCCCGCCGGCGTCCGCGTGCTGACCATGCCGCCGGATGTGCTGCTGCCGCTGCACCACAAGGGGGGCTTCGTCGCCTTCGCCCGGGCGCACGGGTTGGACGTACCGGATTCGGCGCCGCTCGGTGATCCCGGCGCGCAGGCGATCGTAGCGGCAGGACGCGTGGTGGTGAAGCCGGTGCATGGCTGCTCCGGCCGTGGCGTGATGCTGCTGCCGCAGGGCGCGGCGCTGCCTTCGGCGGAGGTGCCGTGCCTCGTGCAGAGCTTCGTCGCCGGGGCGGAGTTCAGCACCTGCTCCCTGGCGCATCAGGGCCGCGTGCTGGCAACCACGGTCTATCGGGGCATCCAGATGTCCGGCTCCGTCGCCGTGGCGTTTGAACGTGTGGCGCATCCCGCCATCGAGGATTGGGTGCGCCGTTTCGCCGCCGCCGCCAACTGGTCCGGCTTCATCGCCTTCGACCTGATCGTGGACGAAGCCGGGCGCCCCTGGGGGCTGGAGTGCAACCCGCGCACCACCAGCGGCCTGCACTTCTTCGAATCTGCCGATTTGGCCCGCGCCGTGGTGGACCCCGACGCCCCGCCGCCGTGCCACAGGCCGGAAACCCGCCTGCAGCAATTCTGGTCCTGCCTGACGGAGACACAGCTTTCGCTGTTCCGTGGCGGTCCCTTCCGGCGCAACCTGCGCCAGTTGCTGACCACGCGCGATGTCTGCTGGCAGGCGCGGGACCCGATGCCGCTGCTGGCCATGCCCTGGACCACCTGGCCCATCATCCGCATGGCGGCGCAGAAGCGCGTGCCGTTCGGAGAGGTCGCGACACTGGATGTCGGCTGGTATGCTTAGTGACCGTTTGAAAACACCGGCGGGTCGGTCCCACGGTGCTTTTCCGCCCCTGCTGTGTTGCCGGATTTGCCGATGCAACCAGCATCGGCTGCATCCGGCGCCTTGCAGGGACGAAAATTCACCTGCGGGTCCTCAGCCGCCGGCATTCTCAAACGGTCACTTAGCCGAGCCTCAACCGAACAGCTCATCCGCACCGCCAGAAGTAGAGGCTGAAGCAAAGGCCTGTCTGGCGCCGCCCTGGCCGAAATCCGAGAAGGATCGACCGTTCCAGGCAAAGTCGGCTTCGCTGCCCAGGCCACGGCTACCGCTCGGCACGCCGCCGAGCGTGCTCCAACGATAGGTCGGCATGAGCTGGTTGGCCGAGGCGTCGAAGTAGGTGTAGGTCCAGACGGTGCCGAAGGCCTGGCTGCCGGTCCACGGATCCTCCGCCTCAATGGTGTAGCGGCCATGCGCCGTGGCGATGACGTCGCCCGGGTCGTAGACATCCAGGTTCTGGATCACCCAACCCGTGTAATAGTCGCCATTATTGGCGTCGAACCGCCAGCGGAAGATGGCGCTGGGCTCGACGGAGGCGAGCACGGCGCCGGCCCGACCGTAATCATCCCAGACACGCCCATGCCAGGCATAGTCGTATTCGGAGCCCAGGCCGGCATAGCCGCTCGGTGCGCCGTTCAGCACCGCGCTGGAATAGCTGGGCAGCAGCCGCGATGCGCTGTGGTCGAAATATCCCCCGTGGTCCAGACCGTGGCATCCGCAAAGATCTGGCCGCCTAGCGAGGTCTCGGAGGTGATGGTGTAGCTGCCGCGCGGCATCACCAACTGGTCGCCAACGTCCCAGGCCGTGCTGTGCCCGATGAGATGGCCGGTGTAGGTGTCGCCGTTCCGCGCCAGGAAGGTCCAACCCAGCACCACATCCGGGATGCGGTCCGCCTGCAGCGCTCCACCCTGGCCCACCAGGACCCAGGCGCTGCCGGTCCAGGCGCGGTCCAGCTCGCTGCCCAGCCCGGCATAGCCGGTGGGCCCCGCCCCGCCGCTTTCCAGCGCGAAGTCGGTGCGCGCCGCGGCATCGTAGTAGCGGGTGGTATGGACAGTGCCGGCCGCGGCGGCCTGCGCTTGGTCCTGTCCCAGGGCGGCCCTGGTCAGGATCTGATACACGCCATGCGCGGTGGCCAAGGTGTCGCCGACTGCCCAGGCCGCACCCTTTCCCAGCAGCGTGCCGAACATCATGTCGCCGCCATGGGCGGTGAAGGACCAGGTGAACAGGCTGTCGGCCAGGTTGTCGACATCGGCCTGGTCGGCGCCGCCCAGCCCGGAAGCTCTCCCAGGCGCTGCCGGTCCAGGCGGCATCCACCTCGCTGCCCAGCCCAGCGAAGCCGGCGGCGGTGGCCTCGCCCAGCCGGGTCAGCATCCAGACGCCGGTGCTGTCCCGGTACCAGCCGACGGAGATCCAGCCCTCCTCCATGCCGAAGGTGCCGAGATCCGTGCCCTGCGGCGCGGCGGCGACGATGGTGTAGCTGCCATGCGCCGTGCCGAGGGTGCTGCCGACGACGTAGCGGGTGAAATCCTCGACCAGGAGCCCGCCCCAACTGTCCCCGCCGGTGGCGCGGAAGGTTCAGGTGAAGATGCTGTCGGTGACGGCGGCGGCGGCGTTGGGAAGCGCCGAAAGCGTAATGCGGCACTCCTTGGCCGGGGTTGAACCGGCGGAAGGCTACCAGCGCGGCACTGAAAGCCTGGTTAAGCGGGGCGCCGGCGCCCGGGTCCCGGCCGTCCCCCGCGCCTTGGCGGTTCCGCCTGACGTGGAATTGCTCTATGCGCCCGCGGCAACGGCTGGCTGAAGGGACCAACCCCATGATCACGCTCGATGCCTGGCTCTCGGAGGCCGAGGCCCTGCTGTCCGCCACCCGCGCGCAGGGCCTGGATCCGGTGATGGAGGCGGCGGTGGAGGCTACCGTCGCCGCCCTGGTGGCGGGGCGGCCGTTGCTGGTTTGCGGCAATGGCGGCTCGGCGGCCGATGCCCAGCATATCGTGGGGGAACTGGTCGGCCGTTTCCTGAAGGAGCGCCGGGCGCTGAAGGCCATCTGCCTGTCCGCCGACGCCACCATCCTGACCGCCTGGGCCAATGACTACAGCTTCGCCAGCGTCTTCGCCCGCCAGGTCGAGGCCTATGGCGAGGCGGGTGGCGTGCTGCTGGGGCTATCGACCTCCGGCAACTCGGAGAATATGGTGCAGGCGTTCGAGACCGCGCGAAGGATCGGGATGACCACCATCGGCATGACCGGGCAGGGCGGCGGCAAGCTGGCCGCGGTGTCGGACCACCTGCTGGCCGTCCCCTCCCGCTTCACCCCGGCCATTCAGCAGGTGCATCTGGCGCTATATCACTGGTTTTGCGCGGCGGTGGAGGAGCGGTTCGCGGTGGGCTGAACAGCCTCAGCATGCTGCCTGGTTGCTGCGCCCTCAGAAGGATCAGCGGCAGGTTGTGCGCGGCGATGATACCGTTCCGCATGACACAGCGCAGCGCATGCACGGTGTAGGGCAGCGGCAACTGCCGGATGATGGCCTCGGACGATATCAGGCTGGTGGTACTGTCGTTCACCATCTGGCTGATGGCGTTCCAGATCACCAGGCTGACCGCCAGATGCGGCAGGTACTCCCGCAGCGGCAGGTCGAACAGCCTTGCATACAGCAGGCCGAGGCCGGCCAGCATCACGCCGGTGGACAGCGTCAGCCAGAACGGGCCGAGGACCGAGCCACGGTAGCGGTTGCTGATATCGAGCCAGGCCAGGGTGAAGGCCAGGCGCCAGCGGCTGGTGCCCAACCGCACATCCTCGATCGCCTTCCGCAGCCGCTGCGGGTCTGCCGCGTCGACATGATAGGCCGGCATCGTCGCAGCGGTCTGGTCCAGCATGCGGCGGCTCATAGCCCGGCGGGCTAGGCCGGGCCAGAGCTTTGGCCGGCGCCCGGCTACTTCACCGCGCCGCGATTGCCCTGCGGCGAGCCATAGGGGCTGGAGACCTGCGCCCCGCTTCCGGCACCCGGCAGGTAGCCCTGCGGGGGCAGGTAGGACGCCGGCGGCGGGCCGCCCGCGGCGCGGGACAGGCGCACCCGGTCACCGCGCGTGATCACCACGCGATCGCCGGCCTGAAGCCCTTCCTCGTTCGTCTGCACCACGGCGATATCGCCGCCGCGATCCTCCCGCACCACGAATTCGATGGCGGTGCCGCGGGTCATGCCGCCTTCCACCGCGGTGCCGGCGAGGCCGCCGAGCAGCGCGCCGCCCAGCCCGGCCAGGAGGTTGGAGCGCGTGTCGCCGCCGATGAAGCTGCCGGCGATGCCGCCCGCCACCGCGCCGCCCACGGTGCCGATACCGGACCCGCCGCCCCCAACCTGCACCGGCCGGCTGCCGACAATGGTGCCGTAGGAGACGGAGGCGGCGCTGCCCAGCGTGCCGGCTCGCACCGTGCTGCCGGTTTGCTGCGGCGCGCAGGCCGGCAGGGTGACCACCAGGGCCAGCGCGGCGATGGCTGGGATCAGCCTTTGGGTCAGGCGCCCGGTGGTCAGACGCAGGGGTGTCAGGCGCATGGTCACGTTACCTCTCAGCAAGATGTGCGGCAGGGTCAGGTGCCGGAATGGTCGCGTACAAGCCTCAGAAATAGTGTTTGCGCGAAGGTTGTTCCACCATCAAGGCGCGATCCGGGCAGGTTCTGCCATGATCTCGTCCTTGCCTCAGCCGGTCGCAATGGGTTAGGCAATTCCTTAGATACTTGCGAGCGGACTTGAACGACGGGACGGAAGTCGGGGTTGGCCTGGGCCGGTGCATCGCTAGGGGGCGATGCGCGGGCCGGGGGGGCAGGCCTCGGGATCGGCACCCGCAACCGACGGAGATCCTGGGCATGAACCGGTTCAGCGCTGCGGGCCCGAGGGGGCTTATGGGGCGCCCTCTGGCGGCCTGCCTGATTCTTGGGATGCTGGCCGCCTGCGGCCAGACCACGCAACGGGCGGTGACACAATCGCCGTCCACAGCATCCTCGCAGTGGGCGCGGCCGCACAGCTACGACCCGCCCGGCCCGTCGCACGACCCCTGGGGGCCCTACATCACCCAGGCCTCGCAGCGCTTCGACATTCCGGAGCGCTGGATCCGGGAGGTGATGCGCCAGGAATCCGGTGGTCGCGTCTCCGCCACCTCCCGCGTCGGCGCCATGGGCCTGATGCAGGTGATGCCCGGCACCTATCGCGAATTGCGGGCGAAATACGGCCTCGGTTCCGACCCCTACCATCCGTGGGACAGCCTGATGGCCGGCACCGCCTATCTGCGGGAGATGTATGAACTGTACGGCGCGCCGGGCTTCCTGGCGGCCTACAATGCCGGACCGCGACGGCTCGAGGACTATCTGTGGGGTGGTCGCGGCCTGCCGGCCGAAACCCGCAACTACGTCGCCCGCATCGGGCCGCGCATCCAGGGCACGCATCCGGGCCGCCGCGCGGCGCCGGAGGTCTATGCCGCCGCTGAAATCCCGCTGAGCATCCCCGTCGGCCCGCGCCGCGGCGACACCGCCACCATGCTGGCGCTGCGCGACCAGCGCCGCGCGGTGGATCCGGGCATCCAGGTGGCCAGCCTGCCGCCGGGCCCGGTGGTGCGGATGGACCCGATTCCGGATGGCTCGACGCAGAGCTACTCGGCGCCGACGCAGATCGCCTCCGCCGGGGGCTTCATGGTGTCCCAGGCCGCCGCCCATGGCACGAGTCCGAGCGCGATTCCGGGCACGGTGGTGGCCATGGCGCCGGTGGCGAGCCTGGGCGATTTCCAGACCCGCATGGAGCCGATCGCCAGCCCCGGCGACCACGCCGCCACCCCGCCGCCAGCCACCAGCTTCGCCAGCTTCCAGCAGGTGTCATCGCAGGTGACGCGGATGCAGCCCGTGGACAGCCCTGGCGATCCGGGCAGCTTCAGCAGCTATGGGGGTGTCGCCACGGAGCAGCTCTCACCGATGGCACCGCCGCCGGCCGCGTCGCGTCTGGCGATGGCGCCGCCACCGCGGCCCGAACCGCGCCAGCTCGCGCCCTCCGTCGCGTCGCTGCAGCCGCAGACGTTGCCCTTCGTGCGGGTCGATCCGCCGGGCCTGGTTGCCTCGGCTCCGCCCTCCCGCGGCTTCGGGCTGATCCCGCAGGCGCAGGCCAGCACGCTGCCGGCGCGCCGGGCTGTTGCCACCACACCGGCGGGCGGCGGCAATTGGGGCATCCAGGTCGGTGCCTTCGCCTCCACCAATCTGGCGCGGGACGCGGCCGGCCAGGCGCGCAGCCGGGTCGGCGCCGCCGGCACCCAGGCCCAGGTCCAGCCGGTGCCGCAGGGGCGTTCCACCCTGTACCGGGCGCGGGTGACCGGGCTGGCGGACCGCGCCGCCGCCGAACAGGCCTGTGAGCGCTTGCGCGGCCAGGGCGCCTGCATGGTGGTGGCGCCCGGCGTCTGAACGACGCCCGTGCTGATCATCGGCGCGGGCGGCCATGCGCTGGTAGTGATCGAGGCACTGCGCGCCTGCGGCCAGCCCATCACCGGGCTGCTGGATGATGGCCTGGGTCGCGGCCCGGACGCCGGGCCGTTGCTCGGCTGCGCGATCCTCGGCAGCACCAGCCTGCTTCCCGCATTGCGGGCGCAGGGCCTGGCCGAGGCGGTCATCGCCATCGGTGACAATGCCGCCCGCGAGGCCCTCGGGGCGCGCTGCGAGGCCGCCGGCTTCACCCTGCCGCCGCTGATCCATCCCGCAGCGCTGGTCTCGCCCTCCGCCGTCCTCGGTGCGGGCAGCCAGGTGATGGCCCGCGCCCTGCTCGGCCCGCTGGTGCGGCTGGGGCGGCTGGTGCTGGTGAATACCGGCGCCATCGTGGAGCATGAATGCCGGCTGGAGGATGCCGCCCATCTCGGCCCCGGCGCGGTGCTGTGCGGCGGCGTTTCGCTGGGCCGGCGGGCGCTGGTGGCGGCTGGCGCCGTGGTGCGACCGGCGGTGGCGATCGGCGCCGATGCCCTGGTGGCGCCGGGTGCCGCGGTGGCGGGGCCGGTGCCGGATGGTGCACGGCTGGGCGGCGTGCCGGCGCGGCGGCTTTCTGGCCCAGGCGCCACGCGAAAGACTTGAGCACGGGCATCGCGAGACACGTCTGGATTGCAGTCGGTGCCCGGCGGCGCGTTTCGTGCGTCGCAAAAAAGTGAGTCTGTAACCACCGGGTGCTGGAAATTTCCTTGCGAAATGGAAATACTCCCGGGCCATGGAAACAGGTTCCAGAATCCCCAGGGGTCAGCGCGATCTGCTTGGATTGCGGCCGCCCGCGCAACTCGCGGAAACCGGTCACGCGCCCGCCACCCGGCCGGACCGCACGGCAGGGGCCGAGGAAACGCCCGCACGTCCCGAATACCCCGTCATCTCCTCCGGATGGGAGGATGAGGATACTGGCCCAGCCAGCAAGACCAGCGACCTGATGACCGCGGTGCGGGCCGGGTTGGTGTTGCTGGTGCTGATGGTCGGGCTCGGCCTGCTGATCCGCTGAGGCCCCTCAGGGCACTATCACGCGACCCGTGCGGGCTGCGACCGCCTCGATATCGGCGGGCCGGGCTTGCCCCGCCCCCGCCACTCCCGCAATTTGCCGGCGACTTGATGGGGGAGGCGTCGCTGGCATTCCGGGATCTCGATCGGCTGTTGCGGCCGCGCTCCGTCGCCGTGGTCGGTGCGTCCGACGACGCCACCCGCATCGGCGGGCGGCCATTGGCCTACATGCTCTCCCAGGGTTTTGCCCAGGGGATTGAGGGCGCGCTGATGCCGGTGAACCCGAACCGGGCGACGGTGCAGGGGGTCCCGGCCTTCGCCAGCGTGGGCGACCTGCCACAGGCGCCGGATGCGGCGATCGTGGCCATCCCCGGGGAAGCCGCGATCCAGGCCGTGGCCGATCTCGGTGCGCGGGGCTGCGGCGCGGCCATCGTCTTCACCGCCGGGTTCGCGGAGACGGGTGAGGCGGGTGCCGCGATGCAGGCGCGGCTGCTGGAGGCGGCGCGGCCTTCGGGGATGCGGCTGCTGGGCCCCAACTGCCTCGGCCTGTTCAACGCGACGCTCGGCTACTTCCCGATCTTCTCCGCCAGCTTCGAGAATGGCTGGCCGCGCCAGGCGCTGCCCGGGATGGGCGGTGTCGGCATCGCCAGCCAGTCCGGCGCCTATGGCAGCCATCTGTTCGCCGCCGCGCGGGACCGCGGCATCGCCACCCCCGTCCTGGTGACCACGGGCAATGAGGCCGATCTGGGCCTGTCCGACATCATCGGCTGGATGGCGGAGAGCGATGAGGTGCAGGTCATCGCCGCCTATGCCGAGGGTATCCAGAACGGCCCGCGCTTCATCGCGGCGCTGGAAGCTGCCCGCGCTGCGAAAAAGCCGGTGGTGATGATGAAGGTCGGCCGCAGCGCGCTCGGCCAGGCGGCGGCGCAATCCCACACCGCCTCCATCGCCGGCGATGACCGGGTGATGGATGCGGTGCTGGCCGAATTCGGCGTGCACCGCGCGCGCACCACGGAAGAGCTTCTGGATGTCTGCTACGTCGCCCAGCGCGGCATTTTTCCAAAGCGCAACTCGCTTGGCGTGGTGACGATTTCCGGCGGCGCCGGGGTGCTGATGTCGGATGCGGCGGAGGCCGTGGGCCTGCCGATGCCGCCGATGCCGGAGGAGGCGCAGGCGAAACTGAAGGCGCTCGTGCCCTTCTCCTCGCCGCTCAATCCGGTGGACTGCACCGCGCAGGCCTTCAACGACATGAGCGTGATCGGCGCCTTCGCCGAATCCATGGTCACCGATGGCGGCTATGCCAGCGTCATCGCCTTCTTCACCCAGTGGGGTGCCAGCCCCTCCATGGCGCCAAGGCTGCGGGCGGAACTGAAGAAGGTGCTGGATGCACACCCGGACCGCATCTTCCTGCTGTCCATCCTGGCGCCGCTGGAGCGGGTGCGGGAGTGGGAGGCGGATGGCTTCCTGTGCATGGAGGATCCTTCTCGGGCCGTGGTGGCGCTGGCCGTAATGGGCCGCTTCGGCGAAGCCTTCGCCCAGCCTGCAATTCCGCCCGAAACCCTGCCGCCGATCCGGCTGCCCGCCCGCGCGCCGAACGAAGCAGATGCCAAGCGCATCCTGGACGCCGCCGGCATCCCCATGGTGCCGGAAGCCGCCTGCCAGAGCGCCGAGGATGCGGTGAATGCGGCGGAGGCCATCGGCTACCCGGTAGTGGCCAAGATCCTGTCGCCCGACATCCTGCACAAATCCGAGATCGGCGGCGTGCTGCTGAACCTGGCCAGTGATGCCGCCGTGCGCGAGGGCTTCGCCCTGCTGATGCAACGCGCCCGTGCCCATGCGCCGGAAGCGCGCATCGATGGCGTGCTGGTCGCGAAGCAGGTGGTGGGCGGGACCGAGATCGCGCTCGGCGTGGTGCGGGACCCGGTCTTCGGGCCGATGGCGATGGTGGGTCTCGGCGGCGTCTTCATCGAGATTTTTGCGGACGTCGCCTTCCGCCGCTGCCCGGTGGATGTGAGCCAGGCCGAGGCGATGATCCGATCCCTGCGCGGCTTCCCTCTGCTGGACGGGGCGCGCGGAAAGCCCAAGGCGGATGTGGCGGCGCTGGCCCAGGCGCTGGTGGCGCTGTCCCGCTTCGGCGCGGCGGCAGGGCCGCGCCTGGCCTCGGCGGAGATCAACCCGCTGCTGGTGCTGCCCGCGGGGCAGGGCGCCTTCGCCGCCGATGCCGTCCTCGAACTGACGGACTGACCATGCCGATCGATTATCAATCTCTGCTGAATTTTCGGATCCCCGAAATCCGCCAGGCGCTTCGTTGGCAGGATAGTGCACTGTACGCCCTGTCCCTGGGTGTCGGGCAGGACCCGATGGACAGTGCGGCGCTGCGCTACGTCACCGAGGGCGCGGCGATGCGCGCGCTGCCGACCATGGCGGTGGTGCTCGGCTATCCCGGATTCTGGCTGGCGGACCCGGCGACCGGCGTGGACGCCGTAAAGCTGGTGGCCGGCGAGCAGGCCGTGGAACTGTTCGCCCCGCTGCCCACCAGCGGCACGGTGGTGGGGAAATCCCGCGTGACCGGACTGGTGGACCGGGGCGCCGGCAAGGGCGCCTTGCTCTACACCGCGCGCGATATCCTGGACGACGCCACCGGCGCGAAACTCGCCACCGTGGAGAACACCACCTTCCTGCGCGGCGATGGCGGCTTTGGCGGGCCGGACGGGCCGGTGAAGCGGCTGGCGGCGGAGCCCGACTCCGCGCCGGAAATCACCCTGGACCTGCCGACGCGGCCCGAAATGGCGCTGATCTACCGCCTGAACGGCGACCACAACCCGCTGCACTCCGACCCGGCGCTGGCCGCCAAGGCGGGCTTCCCGCGGCCGATCCTGCATGGCCTCGGCACCTTCGGCGTGGTCGGCCGCGCGCTGCTGGCCACGATTTGCGACCACGACCCGGATCGCTTCGGCCGCATGGAATGCCGCTTCTCCGCCCCCGTCTTCCCGGGCGAGACCATCCGCACCGAAATCTGGCGGACGCCGGAAGGTGCCGCCTTCCGCGCCAAGGTCGTGGAGCGCGACCTGACCGTCATCAGCCACGGCGCCTTCCGCACCCGCTGAACCAACCCGCTAGCTGAACACAGGAATTGAGGGCGGATATGATCAACAAGATCGTCCAGTCGATCGCCGAATCGCTGGAAGGCGTGAAGGACGGCGCCACCGTGATGATGGGTGGCTTCGGCGCCGTCGGGCAGCCGGACGAGCTGATCGAGGGCCTGTTGGAACAGGGCGCGCGCGACCTGGTCGTGGTCGCCAACAATGCCGGCGCCGGCAAGGTCGGGCTGGCGCGGCTGATGATGGAAGGCCGCGTGCGGAAGATCATCTGCTCCTTCCCTCGCTCTGCCGGCTCGACGGTGTTCGAGGAGCTGTACCGCGCCGGCAAGCTGGAGCTGGAGATCGTGCCGCAGGGCACCTTGGCCGAGCGCATGCGCGCCGCCGGCGCCGGCATCCCGGCCTTCTTCACGCCCACGGGCGCCGGCACCAAGCTCGCCCAGGGCAAGGAAAGCCGCGTCTTCAACGGCCGCGAGCACATCCTGGAAATGGCGCTGCCGGGCGACGTCGCGCTGGTCGAGGCCTGGCAGGCCGATCGCTGGGGCAACCTGACCTATCGGGAATCGGGCCGGAACTTCAACCCGGTGATGGCCATGGCCGCCACCCTGACGGTGGCGCAGACCCACCATGTGCTGGAGCTCGGCGATATCGCGCCGGACCATGTCCACACGCCGGGAATCTTCGTCCAGCGCGTCATCGAGGTCCGGCGCGGGGCGCCCTGGGTGTAGGGCTTCAGTTGGCGGTGACGGTCGCCTCGACGTCCTTCATCGAATGCCCGGTCAGGTCCTTGGCGATCTCGCCGAGCAGCTTCGCCGACAGGGTCTTGTGGTAGTGCTTGCGCAGCTCACCGAGCGTGCGCGGCGCGGCGATGATCACCAGATTCTCGATATGGCCGGCCAGCACCTGCTGGTTCAGCATCGCGGCGACGCCGGCCGCAAAGCCATCCTCATCCTGCTGGCTGTCGCTGGGATTGGCAGAGCTGCTGGCATGGCGGCCGCCGCTGCCCTTGTTGTCGGCATCCACCGCGGGCGGCTGCATCTCGGCCAACTCCATCGCGCCGGCATCGCCATCGTTGCGGTAAAGCTGAAGCTTCTCGCCATCGACGACGGCGACATAGGCATTGTTCGGAAGCTGCATGGGGAACTCCTGGGGCCGGATCGCGCCCCCGAAGTTCCACCGGCCAGATGCCGGTGGAAAAGGGGGACGCCCTGCAGCACCAACGCCGGGGCAGCCGGTTGGCTCCCTGGCACCACCCCGGCCGGGGCGATAAGCTGACCGGCAAGAGGATCGGCAGGAGAACGACGCAATGGCGGGTGTGACGCGGCAGGGCATGGCGGCGCGGGTGGCGCAGGACATCCCGGAAGGGTGGTTCGTCAATCTCGGGATCGGCATTCCCACCATGGTGGCGGATCACGTGCCGGTGGAACGCGAGGTGATCCTGCACTCCGAGAACGGCATCCTGGGCATGGGTCCGGCGCCGGAGGCCGGGAAGGGCAATGCCTGGCTGGTCAATGCCGGCAAGCAGCAGGTCACGCTCCGCCCGGGCGGCAGCTTCTTCCATCACGCCGACAGCTTCGGGATGATTCGCGGCGGGCATATCGACCTGTGCGTGCTCGGCGCCTTCGAGGTCGCGGAGAATGGCGACATCGCCAATTGGGCCACCAGCGAGAACGACACGGCACCCGCCGTCGGCGGCGCGATGGACCTGGCCGCGGGTGCGAAGCGGCTGTGGGTGGTGATGGACCACACCACCAAGGATGGTCGGCCGAAGCTGGTGGAGAATTGCGGCTACCCGCTGACGGCGCCGGGCGCGGTGCAGCGCATCTACACCAACCTGGCGG
The DNA here is from genome assembly GCF_051433165.1 of Falsiroseomonas sp. E2-1-a4. Classification (NCBI taxonomy): domain Bacteria; kingdom Pseudomonadati; phylum Pseudomonadota; class Alphaproteobacteria; order Acetobacterales; family Roseomonadaceae; genus Falsiroseomonas; species Falsiroseomonas sp. E2-1-a4. The sequence continues at coordinate 570,444 of NZ_JBHMFS010000001.1, forward strand.
TGGTGGATGTGGTGCAGGGCCGCGGCTTCGTGCTGCGGGAGATTCTGGCGGAAGGCCTGTCGCTCGCCGATCTCCAGGCGCAGACCGGCGCCGTGCTGCACACCGATTCATGAGCGAGACTCCGGTGATGCGCGTGGCGCAGGCGCGCGACGGTGGCGTGCTGACGCTGACGCTGGACTACCCGGCGCGGCGCAACGCCCTGTCCGTGCCGCTGCGCGAACAGTTGTTCGAGGCGCTGGAAGCCGCGCAGGGCGATGCCGCCGTGCGCGCCCTGGTCATCACCGGCGCTGGTGGCACCTTCTGCTCGGGCGGCGACATCTCGGGCATGGATGTGCGGGATGCGGAGCAGGGGCGGGAGAGGATGCGGCGCACCCATCGCATCATCCGCCTGATGGTCGGCGGGCGCCTGCCGATCGTGGCAGCCGTGGAGGGCTGGTGCGTCGGCGCCGGCCTGTCGGTCGCTTGTGCCAGTGACACCATCGTGGCCTCCGCCGAGGCGCGCTTCATGGCGGGCTTCAACAAGGTCGGGCTGATGGCCGATCTCGGCCTGCCCTTCACCCTGCCGGCGCGGATCGGCGTGGCGCGGGCGCGCCAGGTTCTGTTCTACGCCGAGCCGATCAACGCCGCCGAGGCGGAGCGGATCGGCCTGGTCGATCGCGTGGTGCCGAAGGGCGGGGCGCTGGCCGAAGCGCAGCGCGTCGCGGCAGGTCTCGCCGCCCAGGCCGCCCTGCCGATCGCGCTGACAAAACGCATGCTGGCCGAGGGTCTGGATGCGGCGCTGGAACGGGAGCGGGACTGGCAGACCATGTGCTTCCTCTCGGCCGACCATGCCGAGGGTCGCGCGGCCTTCATGGCGAAGCGGGAGCCGGTGTTCGGCGGCGGTTGACCGTTCTCCCCTTGCGACGCAGCCTGACTGCGACGCAAGGGGAAGCCGCAACATGACCGAGTATTGGCGCCTGCCAGCCACCGAAATCGCCGCACGCGTACGCAGCGGTCAGGTCAGCGCGACGGAGGTGGCGCGCGACGCCCTGGCCCGGCTGGATGCGGCGAACCCCGCTATCAACGCCGTGGTGGACCATCGGCCGGAAGATGTGCTGGCGCAGGCTGCGGTGATCGATGCCGCGATCGGCCGTGGCGAGGACCCCGGCCCGATGGCGGGCGTACCGGTGACCATCAAGGTCAATGCGGACCAGATGGGCTACGCCACCACCAACGGCCTGCGCGTGCAGAAGGACCTGGTGGCGCAGCAGGACAGCCCGGTGGTGGCGAATCTCCGCCGCGCCGGCGCGGTGCTGCTGGGACGCACGAATACGCCGGCCTTCTCGCTGCGCTGGTTCTGCCGGAATGGCCTCCATGGCCACACGAAGAACCCACGCGATGCGAGCATCACGCCCGGCGGTTCCTCCGGTGGGGCGGCGGCGGGCGTCGCGGCCGGCATCGGCGCCGTGGGGCATGGCACGGATATCGGCGGCTCCATCCGCTATCCGGCCTATGCCTGCGGCGTGCATGGGCTGCGGCCGACGCTTGGGCGGATTCCGGCCTGGAATGCCTCGGGGGCGGAGCGGCACGCGGGCGGGCAGTTGATGGCCGTCTCCGGCCCCATCGCGCGCACCATCGGCGATCTGCGCCTGTCCTTCGCGGCGATGAGCGCGCGGGACATCCGCGACCCCTGGTGGGTCGATGCCGCCCATGCCGGCCCGCCGGTCGAGAAGCGCGCCGCGCTCTGCATCCGCCCCGAGGGCATGGCCACGGTGCCGGAGGTGGAGGCCGCGCTGCGTGACGCCGCGAAGCGCCTGGAGGCCGATGGCTGGGTGGTGGAGGAGGTGGAATGCCCACCCCTGCGCGAACCCGCCTCGATCCAGGCCATGCTGTGGCTGGCCGAAAGCCGCCGCGGCCTGAATGCCAGCCTGCACCAGGAAGCCGACCCGGATGCCAGCTTCGTCTTCGCCCAGATGGAGGCGCTGTGCCCGGAGCCGGACCTCAACGCCTTCATGGACGGGCTGCAGAAGCGCGCCTTCTTCCTCCGCGCCTGGATGACCTTCTTCGAGCGCTACCCCCTGGCCATCACCCCCGTCTCCGCCGAGCTGCCCTTCCCGGACCAGGATGACGTGGCCAGCCCGGCGCGATTCCGGCAGATCATGGACGCCCAGCTCACCCAGGTCGGCCTGCCGCTGATGGGTCTGCCCGGCCTGGTGGTGACCACCGGTCTCGTCGGCCGCGTCCCGGTGGGCGCGCAGCTTCTGGCCGGGCGGTACCGGGAGGATGTGCTGTTCGCCGCGGCCGAGGTGATCGAGGCCGCCGGCGTGCCGGCCAGCCCCGTGGATCCCGGCTGACCGGACGGGTTGTTCCAGGCCCGCATCTGGCGCCATGATGACGCTGGAGCAACGCCGGAAGAAAGAACAACCCATGCCGCAACGTCGCACCCTGCTCGGCGCCGCCCTCGCTGCGCCCTTCGCCGCCCGCGCCGCCCATGCGCAATCCTGGCCAACGCGCCCTGTCCGCATCGTCGAGCCCGGTGCGCCCGGCGGCGGCAACGACACCACCATCCGCCTGTTCGCGCCCTATCTGGAACAGGCGCTCGGCCAGCCCTTCGTCATCGACAACCGCCCCGGCGCTGGCGGCCGCGTCGGTGTGGAACATGCGTTTCGCACGGCGCCGGATGGCAGCACGCTGCTGCTCGGTAATGCCGGGTCCAACGGCATCAACGCCGCGATCTACCCGGACCTGCCCTACAACCTCGAAACCGACTTCGTGCCGATCTCCCTGCTGGTGACCGGGCCGAACGCGCTGGTGGTGAACCCGCGCGTCTTTCCGGTGGCGGACGTCGCGGGCCTGATCGCGGCGATCAAGGCGCAGCCGGCCGGGCATTTCAACTATGGCAGCGGCGGCGTCGGATCCTCCGCGCATCTGTCGGCGGAGCTGTTCTGCATGATGGCCGGCGTGCGGATGGAGCATATTCCCTATCGCGGCGCGTCGCAGATGGGCCAGGGCGTGATCAGCGGCGACACGCCGTTCCTGATCGCCAACATGGTCAACATCCTGCCCTTCGTCCGCCGCGGCGATGTGAAGATGCTCGCCGTCACCAGCCTGGAACGCTGGCCCGATACGCCGGAGGTGCCGACGCTGCATGAATCCGGCCTGCCGGGCTTCGAGACCATTGCTTGGAACGCCCTGTTCGGCCCGCCCGGCCTGCCACGGCCGATCGCGGATCGGCTGGTGCCGGAATTGCAGCGCATCGGCCGCATGCCGGAAGTGGTGGACCGCGTGAAGCTGATCGGCGGGCAGGTGATCGCCAGCGGGCCGGATGTGCTGGCGGCGCGCGTGCGCAGCGACATCGCCAAGTGGAAGGACCTGGCCGCCCGCGCGAATATCCGCGTCACATGAAGATCGAGGGCATCGCCTTCCGGGGCTTCAACGTCACGCCGAAAACCAATTGGTGCTTCGTCGAGGTACGGACCGAGGATGGGCTGGTGGGCCTCGGCGAATGCACGCTGGGCAACCATGAACCGCTGATGGCGGCCGAGATCTCGCGGCTGGAGGCGAATTGGCGCGGCGCCGATGCACGCGACCGCAACCGCATCGCCCGCCTGCTGCCGCATGCGCCGGGCGGGCTGGTGACGGCGACCGCGATCTCCGCGTTGGACCAGGCGCTGTGCGATCTGGCGGCGCAGCGGAATGGGGAGCCGCTGTTCCGTCTGCTCGGCGGTGCCTTCCATGACACGGTGCGGCTCTATGCCAACATCAACCGCGGCGCCAATCCGCGCACGCCGGACGGCTTCGCCGCCGCCGCACGCCGTGCGGTGGCGGAGGGATTCGGCGGCGTGAAGCTGGCGCCCTTCGAGCCGATGGTGTGGGAGGATGGCCGCACGCCGGCCAACCGCGCCGCCTATGCCGAGGGCCTTGCCCGCATCGCCGCGGTCCGCGCCGCCATCGGCCTGGATGTGGATCTGATGGTGGACGCGCATTGGCGCTTCTCGCCAGGCGGCGCCGCGCAGCTCATTTGCGATGTGGCGGACGCCGACCTGTTCTGGCTCGAATGCCCGGTGGCGGAGGCGAACCACCGCGAGATCATCCGCCTGCGCGGCATGGCCAATGCGCGCGGCATGCGGCTGGCGGGGGCCGAGAGCCTGGCCGGCCTCGCCGCCTATCGCCCGCTGGTGGAGGCGGGCTGCTACGACGTGCTGATGCCCGATGCGAAGCACGCCGGGGGCTTGGAGGAAATTTTGCGAATTGCCGCGCTGGCCCAGACGGCGGGGGTGGAGATCGCGCCACACAACCCCACCGGCCCGGTCTGCCACGCCCATTCCGTGCATCTCTGCGCCACCATCCCGAACTTCCTGGTGCTGGAAGTGCAGTATGGGGAGACGGAGGCCTTCTTCGACATCGTCCAGGGCGAGAGCCTGCGCTTCATCCAGGGCACGGCGCCGCTTCCGCAGGCGGCGGGGCTCGGCATCACCCTGAACCCGGGCGAGATTCCGCCCTGGAAACGCATGGACCGCCCTTGGCTGGACCCGCGGCTGGGCTGATAACCGCCTTATGATATCAGCGGCCCAAGGGCACGACCTGCGCCCGCCGAGGGCGGGCAAGGCCGCGAAGGCGGCCCGCCCGCAGTCCGGCGAGCCAAGGCCCCGGAGGGGCCGCCCGGCCCAAGGGCACGACCTGCGCCTGCCGAGGGCGGGCGAGGCCGCGAAGGCGGCCCGCCGGCAGTCCGGCGAGCCAAGGCCCCGGAGGGGCCGCCCGGCACCTGAGGGCAAGGAATGATCCCCGGCTGGATCGGCTTCACCGTCTCCGCGGCGCTGTTCCAGTGCTGGCGCACTGCGCAGCAGCAGAAGCTGCGCGGGCAGCTTTCCGTCAATGCGGCCGGGGTGGTGCGGTATCTGTATGGCCTGCCGGTGGGGCTGCTGATCTTCGGCCTCTACTTCGCGATCTTCGGCGGCACGCTGCCGTCGCTGAGCTGGGCGGTGCTGGCGCTGTGCGCCATTGGTGGCTTCGGGCAGATCCTCGGCACCAACCTGCTCATCATGGCCTTCGGCCATCGCAACTTCGCGGTCGGCACCGCCTATTCCAAGACCGAGGCGATGCAGGCCGCCATCGTCGCGACGCTCCTGCTGAACGAGCATCTGTCGCTGTTCTCCTGGGTCGGCATCGCGGTCGGCGTCGGCGGCGTGCTGTATTTGTCGCTCGCCGGGCGCGGCACCAGCCCGGCGGAGCTGCTGCGCGGGGTGACGCAGCCGGCGGCCTTGTGCGGCATCGGCGCCGGCTTCTGCTTCGGCGTCACCGGCGTGCTGATCAAGATGGCAAACCAGGAAATGCCGGGCTCCGACGTGATCTTCAAGGCGCTACTGATCCTGGTCATCACCAATACGCTGCAGACGCTGATGCAGGGCAGCTACCTGGCTTGGAAGGAGCCGACGCAGTTCCGCGCCGTCTTCGCCACCTGGCGGGACAGCGCGCAGGTGGGGGCGCTGTCCGCCATGGGCTCCGCCTGCTGGTTCTCCGCCTTCGCGCTGGCGCCGGTGGCGCTGGTGCGCGCGGTGGGGCAGGTGGAGATCCTGTTCACCCTCGCCTTCAGCCGCTTCTATCTGCGGGAGAAGGCGACGCGTGCCGATGTGATCGGCGCCTTGATCGTGGTGGCCGGCGTGGTGCTGGTCCTGTGGGGAAGCCGTTGATGTCCGATCGCCTCGACCAGGTTTTGCGCGACCTGCCGCGCCGCTACCCCGGCCCCGGCGGCGCCATCGCCGTGCTGCGGCAGGGCGAGGTGCTGGCGCGCCATGCCTGGGGCTATGCGAATGCCGAGCGGCGCATTCCCTTCACCCCGCGCACGCTGTTCCGCCTGTGCTCCATCACCAAGCAATTCACCTGCGGCGCGATGCTGGAGGCAGTCGGCGCGCCGGAAGCGCTGGACGCCGCCATCCGCGCGCGCCTGCCTTTGCTGGGCGAGGCAGCGCCGGCCACGCGGCACCTCGCGCACAATCAATCCGGCCTGCGCGACTACTGGGCAGTCGCCATGCTGCACGGTGCGCCGGCGGAATCCGCCTTCGGGGATGTGGAGTCCGCGCGCGTCATCGCCGGCACCACCAGCCTGCACTTCGCCCGCGGGACCCGCTATGCCTATTGCAACCAGAACTTCCGGCTGATCTCGGACGCCTTGCAGGACGTCACCGGCGAATCCTTCGCCGACCTGCTGCGCACCCGCATCTTCGACCGTGTCGGCATGGAAACCGCGATGTTGTCCGCGGATACGCGCGCCATGCCCGACGGCACCGAGGGCTATGAGGGCACCCACGCCACCGGCTTCCGCGCCGCCGAGAACCGCGTGATCTGGACCGGCGATGCTGGCCTCGGCGCCAGCCTGGACGACATGATCGCCTGGGAACGCCATATCGACGCGACGCGCGACGACCCAGCCAGCCTGCACGCCCGCCTTTCCGTGCCGGTCGCCTTCGCCGATGGTGCCGCCGCGCCCTATGGCTTCGGCCTCGGCCGGGGCGAGGCCTTCGGCACGCCTATCCTCGGCCATGGCGGCGCATTGCGCGGCTGGCGCAGCCACCGGCTTTACGCGCCGGCGCACCGCATCTCCGTGGTGGTGATGTTCAACCACCTGTCGGACGCCAATGCCGCGGCGATGGAGGCGCTGGCCGCGCTGCTCGGCGCGCAGCCGCCGCTGGCCGATGCAACCCTGCCCGCGCCGGATTGGCTCGGCGCCTATCAGGAACCGCAGACCGGCCTGACGGCGCGGATCGATCACGCCGCCCCCGGCGTGGTGCGGCTGCGCTTCGGCCATGGCGCGGAACGGCTGGACCTTCACGCCGATGGCAGCGCCGGTAATGGCCGCACCCGCCTGCGCCCGACGCCGCAAGGGTTGTGGATGGACCGGCCGCAGGAGAACCAGGCCAGCCTGCTCATCCCCAGCCAAGGCGAGGCGCCAGCCGACATCGCCGGCCGCTACCGCTGCGCGGAACTCGACGCCGATCTGCTGGTGAGCGATTCCGGCGGCCCGCCCTATGGCGGCTTTTCGGGTTTCCTCGGCCAGGGGCGGATGGAATTGCTGGACCCGATCAGCCCGGACCTCTGGGCGCTGCCCTGCTGGCGCGCCTTGGACCACACCCCGCCCGGCGACTGGACCCTCGCCTTCCGCCGCGACGCCGCCGGTCGCGTGGCGGGGGTCACGGCGGGGTGCTGGCTCGCGCGGGGTCTCGACTATGCGCGCATCGGGGACCGGTAGGCCCAAGCATTTTCAAGTCAGGCGGATTCGCCTGACGACTCGGAAAATGCGTCAGAACATATCAAGCTGGCCGGCGGGACCGTAGCGCCGCGGCCAGCGTGCCTTCATCCAGCACATCCAGCGCGCCGCCCATCGGCACGCCCTGCGCCAGCCGTGTCACCGCCACGCCGGCGGGCCGCAACCGGTCCGTCACGTAATGCGCCGTTGCCGTGCCATCCACCGTGGCGGGCAAGGCGAGGATCACCTCCTCCACCCCGTCCGCCGCGATACGGGCCAGCAGGGGGCTGATCGACAGATCCTCCGGCCCCACCCCGCCGAGCGGCGACAGCACGCCGCCGAGCACATGGTACAGCCCTTGATGCGCATGGGCGCGTTCCAGCGCCCAGAGATCAGCCACCCCCTCCACCACGCAGATCAGATGCCGGTCGCGCCGCGGGTCGCGGCAGATGCTGCAGGGGGAGCTTGCGTCCAAATTGCCGCAGCTTTCGCAGGGCCTGACGGCGCGCGCGGCGGCCGACAGCGCCTCGGCCAGCGGCAGCATGGTCTCCTGCGGCCGCATCAGCATCCGCAGCGCCGCCCGCCTGGCGCTCCGCCGGCCGAGGCCGGGGATGCGCGAGAGCAGGGCGATCAGATGCTCGATCGGGTCGCGGTCAGACATGCCTCAGACCCATCATCCGCGTGCACGCGCCAGGGCTGCCGTGTTCATCGCTGCCGCCGGAAACCTGCCGTGGGTTTGCCAGGGCAGGGCGACCAACCCCGGAGGATCAACACCATTCCGGGGCCCCCGCCGCGTGGCGCAGCAACGTGGTGGGGATTGTCAGAATGGCAGCTTGAGGCCACCGAGGCCGCCCAGCCCGCCCGGAATGTCCAGCCCGGCGGTGGCCTTCTGCATTTCCTCCGCCATCGTCGCCTCCACCTTCTGCTTGGCGTCGGCATGGGCGGCGACCAGCAGATCCTCCAGCACCTCCCGGTCATCGGCCACCATCAGGGACGGGTCGATGGAGACGCGGCGCAAATCGCCCTTGCCGGAGAGCAACACCTTCACCATGCCGCCGCCCGCGCCGCCTTCGACTTCCGTCTGTTCCAGCCGCGCCTGCATTTCCTGCATGCGGGTCTGCATCTGCTGCGCCTGCTTCAGCATGTTGCCGAGGTTCTTCATGGGGTCTCAATCCTCCTGCGAAAGGTCATCATCGCCGGGCCCGGCGTGGAAATCGTCCAGCCCGGCCGATTCGGCATCGGGCGGGGCAAAGTCGCGGCCATCTTCGGCGGCGGCCAGGTCGGCCGCCATGGCGGGGGCCAGGCCGTAGGCATCCAGCGAGGCATCGCGCACCGCCTCGATCCGCGCCCCCGGAAAGGCGGCTAACACGGCCTGCACCAGCGGGTGGGTCTGTGCCAGGGCCAGGCGGTCGGCTTCCGCCGTCTTGCCCTGTTCGGCCAGGGTCGGCTCGCCGCCCTCATTCACCAGGGAGACGGTCCAGCGCGTGCCAGTCGCCTCCTGCATCAGGGCCGTGATCTGCTGCGCCAGGTCGCGCGGGGCTTCCGGGCGGGGGCGGATCTCGATGCGGCCGGGGCTGATCCGCACCGGATGCACATTGAGCCGCAGATGCGCGTGCAGGCTGGGCTTCCGGCCGGAGGCGAGCGCCACGATCTCCCGGAAGCTGGACGGCATCGGAGCCGGTGCGGCAGCGGGTGCCGCAACCGGGGCAGGCGCGGCCATGGCGAGCGCCGCGCCGCCACCCGCAATGGCACGCAGCCCGCCGCCGCCGCCCGTGGGTGCGGGGCTGGGCGCGGCGGTGGCGGGGCCGGCTTCGGTCAGGCGGCGCACCAGGTCGCCCGGGGTCGGCAGGTCCGCCACATGGGCCAGGCGGATCAGCACCATCTCGGCGGCGGCGCGGCGGTTGACGCCATCCTGCGCCACCTCCGCCAGCCCCTTCAGCAGCATCTGCCAGGCGCGTGCGAGGACCGGGATCGCCAGCTTCTCCGCCAGCGCGGCGCCGCGGGTGCGCTCGGCCTCGGGCAGGGCCGGGTCGTCCTTCAGCGTCGGCACGGTCTTCATGCGGGACAGCAGATGGACGAGTTCCAGCAGATCGGAGAGCACCACGGCCGGGTCCGTTCCGCGGGCATGCGCGCCCTCGGACAGCGCCAGCGCCGCCGCGGTGTCGCCTGCCATCAGCGCTTCCATCAGGTCGATCGCGAGGCCCCGATCCGCCAGGCCCAGCATTTCCGTGACCAGCCCGGTGGTGACCTTCTCGCCACCCGCCAGCGCCATCGCCTGGTCGAGGATGGACAGGCCATCGCGGACGGAGCCATCCGCCGCGCGGGCGACCATGGCGAGCGCTTCCGCCTCCGCCGGCACGGATTCGAGGTCGCAGATCCGGGAAAAATGCGTCCGCAGCGTCTCCTGGGGCACGCGGGCCAGGCGGAACGTCTGGCAGCGGGACAGGATGGTGGTGGGCACCTTCCGCAGTTCCGTCGTCGCCAGCATGAACTTCACATCCGGCGGCGGTTCCTCCAGCGTCTTCAGCAGCGCGTTGAAGGCGGCGTTGGACATCATGTGGACCTCGTCCAGGATGATGACCTTGAAGCGGCCCTGGGCGGGGCGGAAGCGCAGGCGTTCGCGCAGTTCGCGCACATCGTCGATGCCGTTGTTGCTGGCGGCATCCAGTTCCTGCACGTCCGGGTGGCGGTCGGCCAGGATGGCGCGGCATTCGGAACACACGCCGCAGGGTTCCGGCGTCGGCTTGCCGGTGCCGTCCACCCCGATGCAGTTCAGCGCGCGGGCGATGATGCGGGCGGTGGTGGTCTTGCCGACGCCGCGGACGCCGGTGAGCATGAAGGCGTGGTGCACCCGCCCCTGTGCGAAGGCGTTCCGCAGCGTGCGGACCAGCGCCTCCTGCCCGATCAAATCGGCGAAGGTGGCCGGGCGGTATTTGCGGGCGAGGACCCGATAAGGCGTGCCGGCGGGGGCCTGGACGGGGGCAGGCGGCGAGGCAGGTGCGGGCGCGGCCGGTGCCGGGTCGCCGAACAGCCCCGGCCCGTCCTGCGGCGGCTCGGGCAGGTCCTGTTCAACGGGGTCGCCAAAGATGTCGCTGGTCATCGGGGCGCTGTCCGGGGAACGTGGGGCCCGGATGCCAGGGCCGCGGGAAAGGTGGAAGATCGGCGGGCGACCCGCGCGAGAACTCGTTACGGCTGCTTCCTTCCGGACCTGACCGGGTTGGCGAGGAGCACGTCCGTCGCCGACCTTCCACCCCTAATATCGGGCCTCGGTCGCTCCGGGGCAATGCCCCCCCGGCGTCGGACCAAATCCCAAAAATAGATGAGGGGTCCGGGGAGAATACCTTCTCCCCGGCCTTCCTCCCCCGCCGCCCCCTCAGTTGCCCCCATCACAGCCGCGTGGCAGGGTCCGCCCTGATGCTCTCCGTCCCCGCCAGCCGCCCCAATGCCTATACCGGCAGCCCGCTCGACCGTGCGGGCACCCGCCGGGACGATGCCGACTGGATCGCCCAGGCGCTTGCCGATCCCGAGACCCTGTTCGCCCCGGTCTGGCGCAGTCGCAGCCTGATGAAGGGGGTCGAGGATGGCCATCCGGAGGCCGTGCTGCTGACCGGCGGCGCGGCGGAGGCCGTCCGGATGGCCGGCGGCCCCTGGGCTTTTCTTGGGATGTGGGAGCAGCGCCCGGTTTTCGCGGTGGATTGCTCCGCCGCCGAGGACCCGCTGCCGCTGCTGCCCGAAGGCATGGGCGGCTTCACCGACCTCCGCCAGGTGGCCGGCCTGCTGCCGCCGGGGGAGGCCTCGGTGCTGGCCCATGCGCGCGGGCTGATGCATTGGCGCACCCGGCACCGCTTCTGCGGCGTCTGCGGCCACACTTGCGCGCCGCGCAGTGCCGGCAACGCCATGCAATGCACCAACTGCAACGCCCAGCATTTTCCGCGCACCGACCCGGCTGTCATCATGCTGGTGGTGCGGAACGGCCGCTGCCTGCTGGGCCATTCGCACCGTTTCCCCAATGTGGCGATGTATTCCACCCTCGCGGGCTTCGTGGAGCCGGGCGAGAGCCTGGAGGAAGCGGTGCGGCGGGAGGTGATGGAGGAAGCCGCCATCGAGGTGGGGGATGTGCTGTACCATTCCTCCCAGCCCTGGCCCTTCCCCGCCAGCATCATGCTGGGCTTCCATGCCGAGGGCCTGTCGGACGAGATCCACATCGACCCGGAGGAGTTGAAGGACGCCCGCTGGTTCACGCGCGAACAGCTCCGCGACCCTGCGGCGCATGGATTTTCCCTGCCGCGCGTCGATTCCATCGCGCGCCGGCTGATCGAGGATTGGCTGGAGCAGGACGCATGAGAATCTTCGTTTCGTCCCTCGCCGCGATCCTGCTGCTGGCCGGCTGCGGTGGCCGCGCGGCGCCTGGACCGGTGGCGGCCGAAAGCCCCACCCATGCCGAATGCCGGGCGGAGGCGCGGCAGGCGCCGGGGGTGGCGGCGCAGTCCCGCCGTGTGGTGATCGGCCTGCCAAGCAGCGAGGAACGCTTCGACCAGGCGCGCCGCGCCGCCGAAAGCCGCGCCTTCACCGACTGTCTGCGACGCCGCGGCCTGGCCCGTGGTGGTGGAGTCGAACCGTTGCGCCAGCCGGGCTTCTGACCGTGGCGTGCGGCGTTCTCTGCCCGGCGGAGCCGCGGTTCGCACAGGATTACGGGCTGTGAGTGGCGCCGCGCCGCCATCCCGTGGCCTGGTCGGCTTCCTCGATGCGCTGCGTGATGGCCAGGTGGTGGTGGGTTGGGCGGCGGACCCGAAGGACCGCGCGGCGCGGCCGGTGATCCGGCTGATGCGCGGGCTGGAGGTGCTGGCCGAATGCACCGCGGATGTGACCCGCGACGATGGCAACCCCGGTTTCCGCCTGCGCGCCCCGATGCCGCTGGCGCCGGAGGATTTCCTGGAAGGCCGGGTGCGGGTGCGGGCCCTTCTGGCCGGCCACCAGGCGGCCACCACGCTGGTGATGACCCGGCGGATGCGCGAACAACTGGAAGGCGCCGCGGGCTGGGAGCCGACGACCCAGCCGACGGCGGAGGCAATGCCAGAGGCACCGCCTCACCCCCCGCCGCCCGAGCCTTCCCAACCACCGCCTGCCCAACCACCACGTTCCCCGCCCGCTCCCCAAGCCGCCTGGTCCGCGCCGGGCTGGGTGCCGCGGCCGCCGGCGCCGGGGGAACGGCCGGAGCCGGTGCGGGCAGCACCGGCGTCCTCCGTCCCGTCGCCGCCACCGTCAACCATGGCCCAGCCGCCGGCGCCGGTCGCCCCTGTCCTGCCCATGCTCGGTCCGGACCCGGACCCCCCACTGCCGCCGCCGCTGGCACCCATGCAGGCCCTGGCGCGGCTGGCCGAGGCGGCGGGGCGGCCGGTGCTGCACCTGCTGGTGCCGGCGCGCGGTTCCTTGCTCGGTGGCGTGCCCGCGCCGGGTCTTGCGGCGCTGGAGGATCTGGCGGCCTCGCGGCCGCTGCTGGCGCGGGATTGGGTGCCGCTGCGCCACGCCTTCGCCCGCCAGCCGCAACTGGCCACGCTGTGGCGCCTGGATGGGTGCAGCCTGTCGGTGGAGGGTTGCGTGGCGCTGCTGGCCACCCTGCTGGCGGTGCTGCAATTGCGGTATCCGCGGGCGACGACGGATCTCGTCCGCGCCGCCAACCTGCTCGCCCGCGCTGATCTCGCCGCGCTGCCGCGGCGGGATCTGCCGGCCTCCGCGGCACCGGGGCGGCAGGCCTTCCTTGGCGTCTCGGTGGCGGAGACGGAACCGGCGCTGCCTGAGGGGCTGTTCGCCGACCTGCCGGCACCGCGCGCGATGGGGCCGGACCTGCCGGGGCTGGAAGCCTGGTCCACCACAGCCGCGCCGCTTCCGTGGCGGGTTGTGGTGCTGACCGAGCCGGGCCTCGGCGGCAGCGCGGAACCCACCCGGATCGGCTGGTGGCTGCGCCGGATGGTCGCGGAATGCGTGATCAGCGAGGCGCTGCACATCGCCCGGCCCGAGGCTGCGCTCGGGCCTGAGCCGGATCTTGTGCTGACCCTTGCTGCGGAGCCGCGCTGAGTCCTGCGGCGGAGCCGCGCGGGGCTAATTCCCCTCGCGCTGCGCCAGCCGCAGCTTGTGCGCGCGGTAGGTGCCGAGGATGCGGAGATCGGCGGAGAAGAAGGACAATTCCTCCAGCGCCCGCGCCAGGCCCGGCTCATCCGGGCGGCCATCGACATCGGCCAGGAACTGCGTCGCGGTGAAGGCGCCGCCGACCATGTAGCTTTCAAGCTTGGTCATGTTCACGCCATTGGTCGCGAAGCCGCCCAGCGCCTTGTACAGCGCCGCCGGGATGTTGCGGACGCGGAAGACGAAGCTGGTCACCCAATCCCCGGCCTCGAAGGGCGGCGCGAGCTGCGTCAGGGAACAGACATAGAAGCGCGTGGTGTTGTGCGCCGCGTCCTCAACATTCCTTCGCAGGATCTCAAGGCCATAGATTTCGGCCGCCAGTTCGCTGGCAATCGCCGCATCCTCCACCCCGCCGCGTTCCGCGATCAGGCTGGCGGCGCCGGCGGTATCGGCCTCGATCACCGGCTGCAGGTTCAGGTCCTTGAGCAGGTTCAGCACCTGGCCCAGCGCCACCGGGTGGCTGTGGGCGCGCCTGAGCGTGGCGATCGAGGCGCCCTTCGGCGCGAGAAGGCAATGCTCCACCCGCTCGAAGTGTTCCCCCACCACATGCAGGCCGCTATCGGGCAGCAGGCGGTGGATGTCCGGCACGCGGCCGGCCAGCGAATTCTCGCAAGGTAGCATGGCCAGGCCCGCGCGCCCTTCGCGTACCGCCGCGATCGCCGCCTCGAAGGAGGCGCAGGGCAGGGTGGTCCAGCCGGGATAGGCCTGGCGGCAGGCGAGGTCCGAATAGGCGCCCGGCAGGCCCTGGAAGGCGATGATGCCAGAGGGCATCCCGGAAGTGGCTTGGGGCATGGGGTGCGAAGGTCCTGCGGGCGGCATCCGTGCGGGTTGTCGTTAACCGCCGGCGCCTATATTGTCTGGCAGGTTTTACGGCAGGCCGAAACCGGCGCAAGCCCGCCGCAAGCGGCGCGAGCCCGCCGCGACGGCCTGTTTTTCATGTTGGCCTTGCGGTGGCCCGGTTGTGGCAGCCCGCAGCGGCGCTTCGGAAGGGTGCACTCCAGGATGAGTCTGGAAGTCAACAAGGTGTTCGCCGCGGTCCTGACCGCAGGCGTGGTCTTCATGGTCTCGGGCGTGATCGGCGGCGCCATCGTGCATCCGAAGCGGCTGGAGACCAGCGCGCTGGCCGTCGCCGCGCCGCCGCCCGCCGCTGCGCCCGCCGCAGCCGCCGCGCCGCAGCCGATCGGCCCGCTGCTGGCCGCTGCCAATGTCGATACCGGCCGCCAGGTCGCCCAGCGCGCCTGCGCTTCCTGCCACAGCTTCAACCAGGGCGGGAACAACGGTATCGGCCCGAATCTGTGGAACGTGGTGAATGGGCCGCACGCCCATGTCGAGGGCTTCAACTACTCCGCCGCGCTGCGGGCGAAGGCCGCCGAACCTTGGGATTACGAGTCGCTGAACGCCTTCCTGCTGCGCCCCTCCGCCGCCATCCCGGGCACGCGCATGGCCTATGCCGGCATGTCCAACATCGGCCAGCGCGCGGACGTCATCGCCTACCTGCGCTCCCTGTCCGCAGAGCCGGCACCGCTGCCCTGAGCGGCGCGGCTGACTTCCTCGCGACGGCGGAAGCCGCCGCGGAGGCAGCGGGCGCCGTCATCCGCCCGCTGTTCCGCTCCGCCCTGCTGGTGGAAGCGAAGGGCGATGCCAGCCCGGTCACCGAAGCCGACCGGGCTGCGGAACGCGCCATCCGGGCGCTGCTCGCCGAACGCCACCCCGACCACGGCGTGATCGGCGAGGAATACGGGGACACCAACCCGGACGCCGAATGGGTCTGGGTGCTGGACCCAATCGACGGGACCCGCGCCTTCGTCACCGGCCGCCCGCTATTCGGCACGTTGATCGGCCTGCTGCACCGGGGCACCCCCGTGCTCGGGCTGATCGACCAGCCGACAACCGGGGAACGCTGGATCGGCGTGGCGGGCCAGCCCACCACCTTCCGCTCCGGCTTCGGCGGCACCCCGCGCTGCCGGCCCTGCGCACGGCTGGTGGAGGCCGAACTCTCCTGCACCTCCCCCGACATGTTCGATGCCGACTCCGCCCCCCGATTCGCCGCCGTGAAGGCGGCCGCGCGCCGCACCACCTGGGGCGGCGATTGCTACGCCTATGGCCTGCTGGCGCTCGGCCTGGTGGATGCGGTGGTGGATGCCACCATGAAGCCCTGGGACTGGGCCGCGCTGGTGCCGGTGATCCAGGGCGCCGGCGGCACCTGCACCGACTGGGCCGGCCGCCCGCTGCGCCTGGATGGCGACGGCACCGTGCTGGCCCTCGGCGATGCCGCCCTGCTGCCGGAAGCGACCCGCCTGCTAACCGGCTGAGCCGCGGTTGCGGTGGCGGGGCGGAACCCCCAACATAGCGGCTATGCGCCGACGCGATTTGCTGACCCTTTCCGCCGCCCTCGGCCTCGCGCCGAGCGCCCTGCATGCCGCAACGCCCGCCGGCGGTTCCGCCGCGCCCGGTGAGGCGATACGCACCCATGCGCTGTCCCTGCTGGGCGAACCCGCGCTGCCCGCGGATTTCACCCACTTCCCCTGGGTGAACCCCGATGCGCCGAAGGGCGGGGAGATTGCGTTGACCGCGATCGGGTCGTTCGACAGCTTCAACCAATACATCCTGCGCGGCACCCCCGCCGTCGGTCTGAGCCTGCTCTACGACACGCTGCTGTCCAACAGCACCGATGAGGCGAGCAGCGAATACCCCTATCTCGCGCAATGGATCGACCTGCCGGCCGACCGCATGGCGATCAGCTTCGAGCTGAACCCGGCCGCCCGCTGGCATGATGGCCGCCCCGTCACCGCCGCCGACGTCGTCTTCACCTTCAACGCGCTGCGCACCCATGGCCGCCCCTTCTTCCGGTCCTATTGGGGCGACGTCACGGAGGTGGTGGCTGACTCCGAGCGCCGCGTGACCTTCCGCTTCCGCAGCAATGAGAACCGCGAACTCGGCCTGATCCTCGGCCAGATGCCCGTGATGCCCGCCCATTGGTGGGAGGGTCGCGACTTCGCCCGCCCGCTGCTGGACCCGCCGCTCGGCTCCGGCGCCTACCGGCTGGAGCGCTTCGACGCCGGGCGCAGCCTGGTCTATCGCCGCGTGCCGGATTGGTGGGCGAAGGACATCCCGACCCAGAAGGGCACGCAGAACTGGGACGTGCAGCGCTACGAATATTTCCGCGACACCACCGTGGCGCTGGAAGCCTTCAAGGCCGGGCAGATCGACTTCCGCACGGAAAACAGCGCCCGCGACTGGGCGACCGGCTACGACTTCCCCGCCATGCGCCGCGGCCTGGCGAAGCAGGACGAGGTGCGCCACGAACTGCCGACCGGCATGCAGGCCTTCGCCATGAACCTGCGCCGGCCGCTGTTCCAGGATGCCCGCGTGCGCCGCGCGCTGATCGAGCTGTTCGACTATGAATGGATGAACGCCAACCTGTTCTTCGGCAGCTACACCCGCACACAGAGCTACTTCTCCAATTCCGAATTGGCTTCATCTGGCCTGCCGACAGGCGCCGAACTCGCGATCCTTGAACCCTTTCGCGGCCGCGTGCCGGAGGAAGTCTTCACCACCGAATACAAGCTTCCCGTCACCGACGGCTCCGGCAACAACCGCGAGGGCATCCGCAACGCGCTCCGCCTGCTGCAGGCCGCCGGCTGGCGCGTGCAGAACCGCCGCCTGGTCGGGCCGCAGGGCCAGCCCTTCGAATTCGAGATCCTGCTGCAAGGCGCCACCTTCGAACGCATCGCCCTGCCCTATGTTCAGGCACTGGAACGCATCGGCATGTCCGTCCGCGTCCGCACCGTGGACCCGGCGCAGTACCAGACCCGCACCGACGCCTTTGACTTCGACATGACCGTGGACGTCATCGGCCAGTCGCTCTCCCCCGGCAACGAACAGCGGGACTTCTTCTCCTCCGCCAAGGCGCGGGAGAATGGCAGCCGCAACGTCGCCGGCATCAGCGATCCGGCGATCGACGAGCTGGTGGAACTCGTCATCAGCGCACCGGACCGCGACCAACTCATCGCCCGCACCCGCGCACTGGACCGCGTGCTGCTGTGGAACAACTTCATGATCCCCAACTGGCACACCCGCAGCTTCCGCATCGCCTTCTGGGACAAATTCGGCCGCCCCGAACGCAACCCGCGCTACGGCCTCGGCCTCGAAACCTGGTGGATCGACCCCGCCAAGGAACGCGCCCTGACCGAAGCCCGGCGGACGCTGTAGTGGCTATGGGAGTGCTGCGTTTGTGGCCCGGGGGGGGGGGGGGGGGGGGGGGGGGGGGGGGGGGGGG